>NZ_UPHT01000194.1 GCF_900566085.1 Mycobacterium attenuatum | reverse complement strand
ATCGGCCAACACGGCCGTGACCTGCGCGGATAATCCGGTCTGGTCGGCCAGTTCCCGCAGCAGCCCCATCCCGGCGTGCGACACCACCCCGCGGCCGTCGGCAGAGACTTTCACCCGCGACACCGCCACGATACTCTTCATCTGCGAGGTGCCTTCCAGTCAGGATGATTGAGCCCTAAAGAAGTCCAATCATTCCTTGCAGGACAGGCACTTTCGCTTATCAACACCCAGCTACATCGCCATCCCGCGAAAAATCCGGGCTAACCTAACAATTGCCGCTGTTGAGCGCGTAGTCGCCCAGCTGTGCAAGGCGGATCCCAAGGCTTGCAATCACTTTCGCCGCGCCTGACTGCGCGTCGGCCAACACCGCGGCAAAACGTGTGCCGGCTCTACAAGATCTCGACCATCCGCCACGGCTGCGGCGAGTTGGCTGTGCAGCGCCGACTTGGCCCGGCGGCCCTGCCCCCTGTGGCTAAACGGAAGATGGCCCGGCTCGGGCGCGGCTACCGGCCCAATGACATCCTCGAGGCGCGATCTGACCGCCACGAGGTCCAGGCTGACAGCGTCGAGCGCCGCGCACACTGTCTCATCGTCGCTGCCAAGCACACCGAGCAGCAGGTGTTCGGTGCCGATGTAGCGTTGCCGCGCGTTCGGGCCTCTTGGTGGGCTTGGGTCACGCTGGTTCGTTCCGAAAGGCTGAGCACGTCGAACACGACACGTTACCCACGCGGGGCGCTGGCGGCGCCAACGCTGCGACCACGTTTCATCATCACCGCGTCGAGGACCGTCGCACAACGGCCGCGAGGTCCGCTGTTTCCGTTCAGGCGGCATACCGCGAGATAACGGCCGCGACCTCCCCAGCGAGTTCGCCCAGCGCCGAGATCCGTGCGATCCGAGCAAGCACCTCTTGGCCACTTTTCAAGCTCTCCAACGCTTTTCGCCGATCCTCGATACCTTCCAGCATGCCTAGCGCTTCATCCCGATCGATAAGCGCGCCGCGGGCTGGCGGTTCGCTCTCGACCACACGACGAGCGTCAGCGATGGCTTCCTTCACGCGCTCCATAAAATCCATGCCGGGATTACAGCATCGTCGCGCACTAAGCGCCACCAGCACACCGCCACCCGAACACATGGCTATGGGTTCGTCGTGCGGGGAAGGCCGGCCACCGATAGCAGTGCATCCTGAAGCCGGGCGGCGTCCTCGTGAAACGTGTATGCGCCCGCCCACTCGGCGATCCGTTCCGCCAACTCCTCAGGAATAGCCAGCTTCGCGACCGCGATCGTCTCCAGCAGCGCGCGGATGGTCTGGTAGGCGTGGCCTGCGCCGAGTGAGGTGAAGATCGCGGTGCGGTCGGCGGTCGGGATCAGCGGCATCGCCACCTCGACAAGCTCCCACGCGAGATCGGTTTCGGCCCAATTTCGGCCCAATCCCGCATTCGGTCATTGTCCCGGATGTCGGTGCTGCGCGCCAACCCGCGCGCGGTGCCTGCAACTCGGGCCTGCTTTCAGTAAGTGCTGTTTTCGGTGCTGCGACGATGGCTGGCGTTGAGCAGCCGGTTGACCGTGCTGTGGTGCAACTTCATGTCGGTGGCGATGCTGCCCACCCGCTGTCCAGCTCGGTGTCGGCGTAGCACCTCGCTGATCACCTCGGGGGGTTGTTTAGTGACGCCTTCTTCGGCCAGCGCCGCGGCCTCGGGCACCGGCACGGAGACTGAGTCGGCGCCGTGCCCGTTGCGGTGGCCAGCTGCGGCGCGTGCTTCTAATTCTCTTGTGTTGCCGTCGATCTCGCCAGCACGCCGGAGAATTTCGGGCGTTGCCGGGGTGGGGTCAGCGGTGTGGCCGTCTCGGGTTAATGACAGCAGTGCGACGGTGCATTGCGCGATGCTGGCGTCGATGGCGATCGGCCACAGCCAGGCCAGCCGAGGGTCGATCCCGGCTCGGGTGGCCAAGTCTTGTAGCGCATCGAAGGAGAGTACGAACGCACACGCCGCCAGCAGAGCGGTCATGGCCAACGCGCACCAGTAGGCCATCGACGATCCGCGTCGGGCTCGCACCAGCATCGCGACACCTTCGGTGGAACCCACCAGCACCAGCGGAGGCTTCTCGGCGGAATTGCATCCGATGCACGATTTTCAGCTGAGAACTTGCGGTGCGGCGCTGGCCGGCCGTCGCCTCATGAGAGTACATGATATTGCCACTACCTGGGCCATTGCGGTGAAGCATGCAAGTAATGCATGATTCATGCATTGAAGGGAAGGTGGATGGCACGCAAGTCTGATCAGCCCAATCCAGGTTCGGCGCGTCTTGAGTTGGAAGCTGGTGTGGCGCACCTTCATCCCGAAGACACCATGGTTCGGGCGATGTTGTCTGGGTGGTCTAAGCAGCAGCTCGGAGGGCGGCTGTGTGGGGAAAAGACCGTGAAGTCGCGGGCTGCGGAGATACGCGCGTTCATCGAGTTTTCTGGTGCGTATCCCTGGAACTGGACGGCTCGGATGATGGACGAGTGGAGCGCTTACCTGGTAGGTGAGCTGCGCTGCGCCAAGTCAACAATTCGGCATAAGCAGGGTGCTGTTCGGATGTTCTGTGACTACATCACCTCGCTCTATTACGACTGGCCCGCGCAGTGTGAATCATGGTTCGGAGTGCACCCGGTTCAGATATGTCACGAGTGGAATACCGTTGCCCACCTTGTTGATTACGAGGGCGACCCGGCCCGGCGGCCGTTTACTCGTCAGGAGCTACAAGCTTTCCTTGACTGTGCTGATGCGGAGGTCGAGCGGGCATCTCGGTCGCGGCGTAAGGGCACACTGGCCGCCTATCGCGATACGACGATGTTCAAGACTATGTACGGCTGGGGCCTGCGGATCAACGAGTTGTGCCGACTCGAAGTAGCCGATATGTACCGCAATCCACATGCCCCTGAACTCGGCCGGTGCGGCTTGCTGCACGTGCGTTTTGGTAAGGCGTCCAGAGGATCGCCACCTAAGAGGCGATCGGTACCGACTTTGATGCCGTGGGCGGCCAAAGCGCTATTGGACTATGTCGACAACATCCGGCCAATGTATGAACCGGGCAATAAGTCGGCACTCTGGTTGACTGAGCGCGGCTCCCAGGTCAAGGTCCGCACCCTGGCCGAAACATTCGCAGACATCCGCGACATGGCCGGACTTGAGCCTAAACTTACCCCGCATTGTTTCCGGCATACTTTCATCAGCCATATGACCGAAGAGGGCGTGGATTCTAAGTTCCTGCAGGAGATTTCGGGCCATAGGTTCGCGAGCACAACCGGTATCTACACCCATCTCAGCGGGGAATTCATGAATACGATGCTCGCAGACGCTCTTGGGCGCGTCACAACTTTCGGAGAGGTACAAGGGTGAACGCCGCAGTCGCTTACAACTGGCACCTGCGCAGGCTGATGGCCGAGCGAGGACTGTTCAACACCACCGCCCTTCGCCCATTGCTCGCCGAGCGAGGGGTGCACTTGTCCGCCAGCCAGGTCTACCGGCTGGTGACCGAGAAGCCGGAGCGGTTGAGTCTGACGACACTGGCGAACCTCGTTGAGATTCTGGGTTGCACATTGGACGATTTGATAGAAATCGTGCCCGCCAAGTCTGCGGTGAAGAAAATCGCAGGTGAGACCCGAAGCCGTAAGAAGCCAGTGCGGACCAGCGATATCGGTGTGCACCGCCCGGTTCGAGCCAAGATCATTGACGACGGCACCGAGTGAGCCGTCTGTGCTCGACCACTGACGAACTGGTGACAGCGATCATCGACGCGGTCCGCGAGATTGAGCCCCATTTGACGGAGGCGGCCATCCGTGGCGCGGTCGAGTTGACATCGTTGTCCCCACCCGAGCTCCAGCGACTAGCCCGCACGCTGCGCCGGGATGCCTCCGTTCTCACCGGGCCAGCTGGCGAGGACTGCACTGCAAACACCGAACCATTGATCAGAAATGTTCGGCGGATTGGCGGCACGGCGGTTAGAGTGCCCTCCTGCGCGCTCTGTATCACCAACGAGTCCGAGATTTACTCCAGGAAGCTCAAGAAGCGGATCTGCCAGTCGTGTGCGTCCTCGCGATGGCGGCAGACTGACGGTGAGTGCGTCAACTGCGGACAAGTGCGACGAGCGGTGTACAGGGCGCGGCGCGGCGGGTGGCTATGCATCAACTGCATTCCCGAACCTAACGTTGACCACGCGGCTGAAGTACGAAATGGGATCAGCGACCTTGCTACGGGTCTGGACCAATCTGCAATCGACACCATCGCTTCCACTTTCCGCACGACAAAGGCGCTCAGGGAACTCAACTGGATCTTGCATGACGACCCGGGGGTGTTCAGCGGTCAAAGCCCGCACCGCTCGGTGCTCTCAGTGCGCTTGGCTGGACTGCTTATCGCCGCGGGTGCTGATGGGATTCGGAGTCCGCAGTGCCCGTTCTGTTTTCGTCAAGTCCCGCTGAGCTCCAGCCTCGACGGGCTGCGGTGTTGCAGGCGCTGTTGGAACCATCGACGGAGCCGAGAAATATGCCCGCGATGCGGCAAGGAGCGCCACGTCACCAATTACGACGGTTGTGGGGAACGCATCTGCGGCCATTGCTTTGACCGAGACCCAGTCAATCATCAAAAATGCAGTGGATGCGGGCGCATCGACTACATCAACCACCGCGACGGAGAAGTGATGCTGTGCCGGCGCTGCTACCGTGCGCCGACCACAACCTGCAGTTCGTGCGGGCGCGTCCGCCAATGTGATCGCATCAAGACCGGACAGCCAATCTGCGGAACCTGCGCGGCCAAGCAGCGCACCAAGCAAGCGTGTAGCCGTTGTCACCGACTTTGCTTGGTGCACATACGCACTGAAACCGGTGAACCGCTATGTAGTGCGTGCGGCCGGAAGCGGGAAGCCTGCTCGCGCTGCGGCAAGACCCTTCAGGTCTCCGCGCGTCTTGATGGACTAGACCCGCTGTGCTCAGCCTGCCTGGAACGAGAACCCGCCTACTTTTCCGACTGCGTGCAATGCGGCACCCACGCCAGGATGTATCACCATGGCCTGTGTAACGATTGCGCCTGCCCAGGCGTGCTACGGCGCTTGTTCACTCGCGACGACGGCCGACTCAGCGGAGCTGCCACCCAAGTTGTTGAGGCGTTACTGAAATGTGACGCATCGGCGGTGTTGCGGTGGGCTCAACGCACCGCTTTACGCAATCCGCTCGCCGCGGGAATCCGTGACTTCGGCGACGTTTTGGACCACGAGGAGCTCGACAATTTACCGCCGAGCAAATCGGTGGAATGGTTGCGTAACGTCCTCGTGGACGCAGGGGCGTTGCCCCCTCGCGATGTGTGTCTCCGGCGAACTGAACAGTTTATTGAAGCGCGTCTGGTGACGATTCAAAACCGTGAGGACCGAACCATCGTGCGCGCATTTATGGAATGGCATCACCTTCGCAGGCTGCGCGACCAAGCCGCCAGGGGGCCACTCAAACGAGGCAGCGGATCAGCGGCACGAAGCGAAATCGTATCCATTTCAGCATTTCTCGCTGATCTGCACGGACATGGTTGCTGCCTGGCAGCCTGTGGGCAAGGTCAAATCGATGATTGGCTGGTCTGCAACCCCACACGACCGCAGATCCATCAGTTTCTGGGGTGGGCGGTCCGCCGTGGCCACGCCCGAAACGTCAAAGCCCCAACACCTCAAGACCGCAGAACCCGAAAAACACTGGCTAGCAACGATGAGCGGTGGCGGCTGATTCAGTACTTGATCGAAGACCCTGACCTCGAAACACGCGATCGCGTCGCAGGACTGTTGGTGCTGCTCTACAGCCAGCAGACCACGCGCCTGGTGACCTTGAAAGTCGCCGACGTCACCGTCGCAGAAGACTGCTCAGTGACGCTGAAACTCGGCGTTGTTCCGCTCAATGTGCCCGAACCAGTCGCTCGCTTCATCCTGGAGCTGGTCGAGCAGCGCCGCGGATACGCCGCCGTCGCGGCAACCAGCAATCCATGGTTGTTCCCGGGAGGCCGTTCGGGCCAACACATGTCTGAAACCCGGATGGGTGTGCGGCTAAGGCAGATTGGCGTTTCACCTCTGATCGCCCGAAACACGGCCCTGATCGAACTTGCCGGTGAGCTACCCGCCGCCGTCATCGCCAAACTGCTCGGCTTCAGCATCAAACGCGCCGTGACATGGAACATTGAGGCCGGCAACACCTATCCTCGGTATGCCGCCGCGATCGCACGGAGTGGCTCCCGCTGATGCGTGGTGACACGTCCGCACCAACGGCGTGCCTCGATCGGTTTCGTCGATCTCCCGCCGCTGGTGTGCGAGCCTGAGCTGGTGACCGACGTGAGAATCCGCCGTGTAGTCAACGGCGATGCGCCGGTGCTGGCTCGGCTGCGGTGGGACTTCAAACGGGAGGACCATGACAACTCGCCAGCGCCTGTGTCGGAGGCTGCCTTCGTGGACGCGTGCGGTGCGTGGTTGCGGGAGCGCCTAGCGAGCGGATCGTGGCTGGCCTGGGTCGCGGAGGTGGATGGTCGCGTATGCGGCCACGTGTTCTTGCACGTGGTCGAGAAGGTGCCCGATCCGTTTCCAGGGTCGGCGGTGTGGGGGTACGTCACCAACTTCTATGTTGTCCCCGCTCATCGCGGCCGTGGTCTGGGGCGCCAGCTTTTGGACGCGCTTGACGCCCATGCCCGCAGCGAAGGGTTCGACACGCTGGTGGTGTGGCCGTCCGAACGCAGTGCACCGCTGTACCGCCGGGTGGGCTTCGCCCCGCCTGTTGAATTGGTGGAACTTTCTTTCCCCCAAGAGACATAGACGGTGCGGCGCTCGGTTCAGTGTTGGTCGGGCAGGAGATCGACGCCGAAGCGCTGCCAAAGAGCTGCCATGTCCCTGCGATCGTCGTCGTCGAGCGGGTAGCCGGTGTGGCACAGCACTTGGCCCTCCGGGGTCAAGCAACGCACGGCCTGTCCCCCAATGGTTCCGGTGCCGGCGAACCAGGGGGCCGCGTAGACCCAGACCTCGCCGTTTTCCATCGTGTAGTTGCCGTTGCCTTGTCGGTCGAACACCACCGGGTGCACGTCCACCGTCTTGCCCGCGTGGTCGCGTAGGACGAAACACGAAGTTAGCCGACCCTCGGCCACCGTGTACCCCAAAGCACCCAGAGCGGTGACGAGGTCCCGGGCCTGGTCGACACGGGCGATGAGGTCGATATCCTTGTGCGGCCGCGTCTGCTGGCCGAGCAGGGCGTCGATGCCCCAGCCTCCGTCGCCGAGCCAGACGTGCACGCCGGCGGCTTCCAGCGCCTTGATCACGGTCAGCGCGTCGGCGGCGTTCATCGTCACCAGGGCGGTATCGGCGTCGCGAGGATCGGGATCTGAGCGCCACCGATGCTGGGGTTCCCAGTCGAGGACGGCGCGGGCGCGGGCGCAGTCCAGCAATGCCCGGTACGGGTCGGTGTCGTAGGCTGCACCGCCGCGCCAGGCGACATTAGGCAGGAGTTTGTTCACCAACTCACGACTGGTCAGACAGGCGGAGGAAATATCGTCGGCGCACAGCAGCAGCCGGTAGTGTCCGGCCAGCGGGGTGTGCACAGCGTGACCGACGGCGTCGGCGAGGTCACGAGCGTCGAGGAAGGCGCCGTACTGCCACAGCGGTGACCATTCAATATCGGGATGATCCACGCGGGCTTGCCGAATGATGCGGTAGGTGTCGGGAGCGAACACCCCGGGCGGGCGCAGGCACACGGTGGTGATGCCGGTGGCGGTGGTGAAGGCCTCGCACAAATCCTCGGCCAGAAGTTTAGAGACCGCGTACGGGCTAGCGGGGTGGCAGGGGTGGTCGTCGTCGAGCGGCAGATAATCCGGGGCACGGCTGCCGTCGAAGACCCCGAGAACGTCCACCGTACTCATCAGCACGACCCGGGCATGCCCGGCCTGGCGGGCAGCCTCCAGCACGTTCGCCGCGCCAAGCACATTGGTCTGCAAGACCGTCCACGCATCCGCGGCGTTCGGCCCGGCCAGGCCCGGCAACGCCTGTGGGTCCGGGTCATCGACCGCCGCCAGGTGAACGATCACTTCCGTCCCCCGGGCGGCTGCCGCTAGCACAGCTAGGTCGCGCACGTCCTGGCCGTCGACGAGATCGAAACCCACAACGGCGTCGCCTCGCTCGCACAACAGACGAGTAACTGCGGCACCGACCATGCCGCGATGACCGGTGACCAGAACGTCCATGCCCCATCCCCCTCGGCTCGGCGCTGTGTCAGCGACAAGATATCGCCAGAAATATTCGATTGCCTCCAAGACATGTCGGCCGTGACAATCCCAGGATGCGTGATCAGAACCTGTCCGATGGCGCCCTGACTTTGTCCCCGCTGCGTCTAGATGACGCGGAGGCGCATCTGGCTGGGGAGGACGAGCAGCTGATCCGCTGGTACTCGGGCGGGCCTGGGACCCGGGAAGGTGTCGAGGCTTACCTGCGTCACTGCCAGCAGCAGTGGGCGACAGGTGGTCCGTTGCGGGCCTTTGCTATCCGGGCAGGCGCCGAGCAGATATTGGCTGGGACAGTCGATTTGCGGTTTGAGGGTGAGGGGCTGGCGACAGGGAAGGTCCATGTCGCCTACGGGCTTTATGCGGCTTGGCGTGGGCGGGGGCTGGCAACGCGGGCTGTCGATCTGGCGTGTCACTACGCGGCCGAGCACGGCGCCAGTACCGCGGTGGTGAAGGTGGAGCCGGGCAACCCGGCGTCGGCCCGGGTCGCGCTGCGGACCGGTTTCACCTACGCCGGCCGGATCCAAGAACCCGACAGCACGGTCTTCGACCGCTACGAGCGAGCCCTCGTCAAGGGGCTGGTGGTCAGGGTTGCCGAGGCGGCCGACATTGACGCTGTCTTCGAGATCCGCACCAGCGTGACGGAGAATCATCTGTCCTACCAGCAACTCACCGAGCTTGGGATCACCAAAGAGACGGTGCGCGACACTCTGGAGGCCTCCCCCTGTCTGTGGATCGCCGAAGTCGAGGGGACAGCCGCCGGCTTCGCAATGGCCGATGTACAGGAGGGCAGTGTCTTCGCCTGCTTCATCCGCCCCCATTACCAGGGCCGCGGCCTGGGAAGGCTGCTGATGGGGCGCGCGGAAGTGTTCCTGTTCCAACGGCACGCGACGATCTGGCTGACCACCAACGCCGCCAGCCGCGCCCCCAGTTTCTACCGCAAGCTCGGCTGGAGCGCGGTAAGCGATCTGCCCGACGGCAGCATCCGCTTCGAAAAGTACTGCACCACAACCGTTATCGGCAAAATGCACGACGACGAAGTGGACATCGACGAGCACCTGGTGCGGCGCCTGCTCGGCGCCCAGTTCCCCCAGTGGGCCGACCTGCCCCTGACCCCAGTCTCTTCCGCGGGGACAGACAACGCCATGTACCGGCTCGGCGACGACCTCGCCGTCCGAGTCCCCAGGATCGGCTGGGCCGTCGAAAGCCTGCAGACCGAACAGCATTGGCTGCCCCGGATCGCGGGACACCTGCCGGTGCCCAGCCCCATCCCGGTAGGCTTAGGCACCGCGGCGGAGGGCTTCGAATGGCCCTGGTCCGTCTGCTGTTGGGTCGAAGGAGACAACCCGCAGGTCGGCCGACTCACCGACCCCATCGGGCTCGCCCAGGATCTCGCCGTCTTCATTACCGCTCTGCGCGCCATCGACCCCACCGGCGGGCCGCCCGCGTATCGGGGCTCGCCCCTGGCGGTCCAGGATGAGCAGGTCCGTGCCGCACTGAGAGACCTGGACGGGCTCATCGACGTCGATGCGGCGATCTCCGCGTGGGAGGAGGCCCTCGATGTCCCGATGCACGCAGGGCCGGCGATGTGGTTCCACGGTGACCTGTCCCCGTTTAACCTGCTGACCGTTCGGGGTCGGCTGAGCGGCGTCATCGACTTCGGTCTCATGGGTGTCGGAGACCCCAGCATCGACCTGATCCCCGCGTGGAACCTGCTGCCCCCACCCGCGCGAGAGCAGTTCCGCACCACGCTCGGCGTCGATGACCACGCCTGGGCACGCGGCCGCGGATGGGCTCTATCAGGCGCGCTGATCGCACTGCCGTACTACAAGGACACCAACCCACGGCTCGCCGACAACGCTCGCCACGTCATCGGTGAAATCCTCGCGGACCGCCGGCACGGCAACAAGCCAGGACCAGCAGGGACCCATCTCCCGGGCTACGACACGCACGCCCGCCCCAAAGCCCGTACACCACTCACCTGGACGTAACTGATGGTCAACCTCCCGCCGCGCCAAGTCGCCCGACTCATCTCGGAAGTTCTCGTGCTTGGGCTGCCCGCCGATGCTGAACGTGGTATGGCGCTGGTTGGCCCACATCGAGAGATACCGCTGAGCCTGCGGCTGCCCTGATGGCCGACCTAACTCGCGACACGCTAAATTGTTACGCCACAACGATATACGCGCCATGCCCTTCGATGACCAGATCACCATTGAACCACAGAACTTCGCGCACAGTGTAATTGGCGAAGACATGCAGGTAGTGATCGGTCTCGGTGAAACCCATTGCGCGATACCAGCCCAACGTGGGGGGCATCACGGGTCCATGTCGACAACGGGTCACAACGCCCACTACTGTGATGGCAGAAGCCTACGACCAGGCTCCGCCGGCTCACCGATCGATCGGGTGGTCTCGACGCCACAGTAGGTGTCTCGAGGGATCGTCATCCAGACGGTCGTGTGATCAAGGCGTGAGGGCTTGTTGCCAATCTGTTTGGTGGCAGTAGGCGTAGCGCGCGGCTGCGGCCCAGTAGTCGCCGTGTCCGGAGGAGAACATCGATGCCCACGGTTCTCTGCCCAGCTCGGCTGACATTCGAAGTAGTTCGTACATCGCCTCGGTGCGGTGCGCAATTGCAAGGGGTAAGTGCTGCCGGAGCTGGTCGCCGGGCCGATAACCGTCGATGAAGCAACGAAGCCGATGCGCCGCGTCGGCCGGCTCGTTCGGTGGAGCGAGCATCGCGAAGGCCTGGGCGGCGTAAGCCAAGTCCCAGAGCCGGGTGCTCGGGCCGGCGCCATCCCAATCGATGAACACCATCGAGTGAGCACCAAGGACGAGATTCCATGGTGCTAAATCGTTGTGGCAGAGCAGATTTGGAGGCTCTGGTGACGGGATCAGCACGTCCCACGCATCGGGGGTGAACGGGAAAGATTCGCTTGCGTCGTGTATGTCGCGGATCAGCCGACCCACGGCACGAAGACATGCATCGTCGAGCGGTCCCTGGCCTTCCGCGATACTCCCCGGGACGAACTCGATGATCTGACGCCCCGAAGCGTCACGTCCAAAGTGCCGGGGAACAGCCACGCCGTGAGCAGCCAACGCGGCCAGATAAGCCTGCACACCATGAGAGGTTGCGGTCCACGGCTTGCGTACGGTGTTGCCGCGCTGGACGACACCGCCACTGGTCGCGTTACCACCTGCGAGTGGTTCTTCGACCTCGGCCACGTGTTCACGATATACCTGAAGAACATCACGTCGGCGTGGGTGAGCTGGCACAAGGACCGAAGGCCGCCGAACTAGGGCGCGGGACTTGACACGCGGGCGGCTTCGCAACACTCGCCGAGGAGAACAGCTATTCGGACTGTATTGATAACGCTGTTTCCCAGTAACGGTTGCCACCGCGGCGGCCAAAGACGTTGGCACCGCAGTCGTGTTCAGGACGGCGTGCACGGCGTTGCCCGCGATGGACACGCTGGTAGCGCACAGCAGGACCGTCCAGAAAAAGCGCCTCGCGCGGCGCTGCTGAGCACTCATGGATTCCTCCGTGATCGCCGCTATCCCAACGGGTTTGGTAAAGGTCGGTGTGGGTCTACTGTAAGTAGGTTTGCTCGTTGTGGATGGTCACCGGGATCAGTGGCAGGTTGAATCGCCTGGTGCGCAAGAGGATCTGGTCGGCTCCGAGGTCGACGTCGAGCTCGATGTCAGCGACCGAGTTGGAAACCGCCGCCGGCTCGCATACGGTGACCGACGCCCACGCACCCGGGTAGGGATTGACCTGGCCGTTATGCACTACCAATGTGGGTGTCCACGGCGGCGTCGCCGATGGGTTCGCAGTGTTCCAAATGTAGGGTGAGGCGCCGGTCATCGCCCAACTTCCGCTGATGTCATAGACTGCGACGCGCTCACAGGTCGCAGCAGCGCGGCGAATCAGCTGTCGGACCGCCAGATCGTCGTTGGTGCGCAGCACAATCCGGGTCGGCTGGGCCGGGTCGGATAGCGGCATCAGCAACAGCTCGTCGTGACCGACACCGCCGAGCATCACCCCGGAGGAGCCCACGACGACAGCATTGTCCAGGGCGGGAGTGACCGGCGCGCTGGGCAACCCGTGGAGGCGTTGAGCGCCGATCATGGTGTGCTGCAGGGCCTCCCACTGCCAACCAGTGGCTCGGTTCAAGTGCGATGCCGGCATACGCGTGAGTGGCCGGTCTGACACGACGCGCAGCATCGCCGAGGCCATGATCGCGTTGTCGCCGTGCCGCAACGCCACCACCAGGGTGGTGTGCGTGAGCGGGCGCGTCGGTTCGGCGGTGTATGTCCACACTTCGTCGAGTTTGTCGGCGCGCACATCGTCGGCATTGAAGTAGAAGCTGGTCAGGTAGCCTCGTCCGCGTTGGCGTAGGTCCCCCCAGCCGGTCTCGAATGTGTCGGTCAACGCACGCTCGCCACCTACGGCGGCCAGTGCGGTGTCCAACATATGTTCGGCCTCAAGGATTTTTACGCGGCACCCGGCGCGCTGCATTGCGATTGCGATGCGTCGCGTGGCTGCGACGGCGGCCTGGGCGCTGCTGCCCCGCCACACCAAGCCTTCAATGTGGTCCGGGTTGTCGGTGTCCATGCGGACAACCAGCGTCGTGGTACGGCGTCCGGCGGCGGCGCGTTCGCCGAGGTATCGGTCGTAGTGCGGCGCATACGGATCACCGCTGGTGCGCTCGCCCTCGACGATGACATCGACGTCGACGCTGAGCCCCACGCGGCTCATGTGCGCGGCGATCACCGAGAGCGGCAACACATTAGGGGTTTCGGCCCGCCGGGGGTGCAGCACGGTCGGCATGTGCTCAAGACCCCAGACACTGATCATCGTCACCAACGTGTTGCCGTCGCGCAGCACACCGACCAGATTGTTGTCCGGATCTTCGACGTTGACCGGAACCCCGGGAATCGTGGGGTGATACCAGCCCAGGAAATCTGGTGTGCTGGTGTCGATCTCGGTGATGTCGACCACGTCGCCATCGATATACACCTGGCCGTTACCCAGCGCCACAAGTTGGCGGTCACCGAATTGCCCGACATCGCCAAAGGCCAGTTCGCCGGCCAGCACCGGCGCGGCCACCGCTGTCCCGGGTGGCGGCAGCATGATTCCGGCGTGCCGATAGCAGCGCTGGATGTCGGCGCCCTGCAACACTTTCGACACCGCGGCCGCCAGCGCCCGCGATCCCACGATCCGCGTCGAGCCATCGGGTAAGGGCACCGATTGGCTGGCGTCACCCAGGGCGCGCTCCCCCAGCAGGGTGCGCGGGGACCGGCGCCAGACTCGGCGCGCCGCGCGCACCCACCAGCGCCATACCACCGCATCCCCGATGCGCAGCGCGCAGATCGCCAGGCCGGCGACTAATCCGCCCAGCAGCGCCCACCAGGGCGCCACTCCGGCAGCTGCGGCGATCCCCAGCGAGGCTGGTGCGGCCACGATTTCAGCCCCCAGCAGTGCGGGCAGCCCAACGTCGAGCGAGAGTCGACTCATGATGCCGCCCTGCGCCGGCGCCGCACCAGGGTCGCGATCGCGACCGCGCCCGCGCCCGCCAGGGTGGCCAATCCGCCCCACAGCACGGCACGGCCCGGGCGTGGATCAGCCGGCGCCGGTGGTGGCGGCGGGTGCAAGGTGCTAGTGGTCACCCGAGCTGGCGGGAATTGCTCACCGGCCGGGATGTCCCACGTCAGCGCACCGACCGGGTTGACCACCCCGTAGCCCACCACCGTGTCATGCCCGGCCGGCGGTGGGTGCGCGGAGGCCTCGAGGCGATGTCGGATCTGGTAGGCGCTGAGCTGCGGAAACTTTGCCCGCACCAGTGCGGCCACCGAGGACACGATCGCCGCGGCAAACGAACTGCCCGCCAACGGTTTAATCGAGTTGTTTCGCGTGTCCACCGACGCGTTGATCACCCGGCCGTCGGTGGACACCGCTTCGATGTCTTCCCCCGGGGCCGCCAGTGAGATCCACGGACCGTGCATCGAGGCGGCCTGACCCGGCAGCGGCACCCCTTGGTTGTCGGTCGCCGACACGGTCAGCACGTAATCGGAATACCAGCCCGGTGTCACGATCGTCTTCACCGCATCCCAACCAGTCGGATCGGCCGGGCTGGGGTCCGGATTTTGGGTGGTGCAGTCCTGCTGCTCGTTGTTGCCCGCCGCGCTGACAATCAGCACGTCGCGGTCCTGGGCCGCGTAACGCACCGCGGCGCCGATCTCAGCGTCATTGACCAGGTTGGCCACCGACTGGCAGGCCACCACCGAGATATTGAGCACTTTGACCCCCAGGTTGGCCATATGCACGATGGACTCGGCCAGGGTGTGGACGTCTCCGGCACGTCGGGCGCGTTCTGGGTCCTGTTCAATCTTGGGCTCAGCCAGCGAGAACTTTTGCGAGGTTTGCCGCGCCGAGACGATCACCACATCCGGGGCGCCGCCCAGGAAGCCGTCGACCCCGCTCGGGGTCACCGGTGGGGGGTCATCGCGGCTAAACCCAACGCCCGGGCCGGATTTGACCGGCTCGCCCCACGCCGGGGCCTCCCCCTCCGGCGGCGGGGGCGGGGG
>NZ_UPHT01000128.1 GCF_900566085.1 Mycobacterium attenuatum | reverse complement strand
GGCGGGCGCCGGGGTGGGCGGTGACGGCGGCGTGGAGGGGCGAGGCGTTGAAGCGGGCGGTCCAGTCGGTGGCGGTGTCGTGTTCGAGCAGGGTGAACAGGTCAGCGAAGTCGGTGCAGTGGAAGTAGCTCAACGCTTGCTGGGGTGGGCCGAAGTAGGCCAGCCGGCCTCCGGGGGCCAGGATCAGCAGCCGGTCGCACATATTGAGGTGGGCGATGTTGTGGGTGACCACGACCACCGAGCGGCCGTCGTCGGCCAGGGAGCGCAGGGTCTGCATGACCGATTTCTCATAGCCGGGGTCGAGCCCGGAGGTCGGTTCGTCTAAAAACAGCAGCGAGGGTTTGGTCAGCAGTTCCAGTGCGACGCTGGTGCGTTTGCGTTGTCCGCCCGAGAGGCTGTCGATGCGCTGATCGGCCTGGGTGGACAGGCCCAGTTCGGTTAGCACCTCCTGGATGCGCTGGTTGCGTTCGGCGGCCGACACGTCGTGGGGAAACCGTAGCCGCGCAGCGTAATTGAGCGCGCGGCGCACTGTCAGCGGGGTGTGCAAGATGTCGTCTTGAGGCACGAACCCGATCCGGTGGCGCAGTTCGGCGTAGTTGTCATACAGGTCGCGGTCGTCGTAGCGCACGCTGCCGCTGGTGGCCGGGCGAAACCCGGTCAGCGCGCCCAGCAACGTCGATTTACCGGCCCCGCTGGGTCCCACCACCGCCAACAGACTGCGCTGGGGCAGGGCAAAGCTGACATCGGCCAACAACACCTTGGCTTTGTTGGTGACCACCCGCAGATTGACGGCCTCATAGGAGATGTCGCCGGTGTCAACGTATTCCACCAGCCGATCCCCGGACAGGTGCAACAGCTGATGACCGATACCGACAATGTCGCTGGCCCCGATCACCGCCCGGTTGATCCGGGTGCCGTTGACGTAGGTGCCGTTGGCGCTGTTGTTGTCGACCAGCTCCCACTGATTGCCCGAGCGACGCAACATCGCATGACGGCGCGACACCAGCAGATCATTGAGCACCACATCGTTGTCGGGAGCCCGCCCGATGGTGACCACCAACTGATCAATGGCATGCACCGCCGTGGGCGGGCGGGCCACCGTCGTTTGACTCACCACCGCAGCCCGCTGCGGCGCCGGCGCGCTGGGCTGGCCGGCCGGTGCCACCTGCAGCAGCTGACCAGACGAGGCCGAACCCAACATCACCGTCACCGGCCCCACAATGGCTACCCGCTCAACACGGGCCCCCTCGACAAACATCCCATTGCTGCTGTGGTTGACCAACACCCAACCCCCCGCGGTGGGCTGCAACACCGCATGATCACGCGAAACCCGCGGATTATCCAACCGCACATCAGCCTCGGCCCAACGCCCAATACTCCACACCCGATCCGGTGTGACATGCCAAACCCGCCCACCAGCACGCAACTCCAACCGGGGCACACCCATCACCACCGCATCGGCCCTACCCTCCATACCCACCCCCCCGAGCCAGCACCCCACATCCCGCGCGCATGATCCGCCTGTGAGCGTTATGACCGCGTCGGCTGATCAGTTGCAGTACCAGGTGCCGATCCACCCGGAGGTGCCAAGGTTTTTCGCGGCATCCTGCTCCGCAGCCAACAGCGTGGGCCCATAACCTCCCGCGTGGTCACCGCGGCTGTTCTCGGCGATGGCGCCACAGTCGGTGAAGGTGACCAGTACCTTGCAGTCCGAGTACCCGCATGCACTCAGCGCGGCGCTCTCGGCGGCGGCCTTCGACGGAGCGTCTTTGACGCGGCCGAACACTTTTCCGGTCGGGGAGTAGGCGATCGCGCCCACGTAGTTGCTGGCCTCGGCCGCCGGCGCGAGCGCGAGGATGGTCGCCGTCACCGCTATGACGTTGGCCAATGAAACCGCAGCCCGGCGTTGAAAAGTGGTCAATGCCATGGTGGTTCCTTTCGGGGTTCGGTGATCCGGCGAGTGCTGAAACGATCGTGGGTGACGGTGTCGTACGTCACGGCTATGCCGGCTTGGTTGCGGTGACCTGCTTGCCCCAGTCGGACATGGTCATCGTCACCGTCCCGTTTTCAACCGGGGTGATCTCGAGCTTGACGAGGTGATTCGAACCGTCCGAGGCGATCCAGACGGTGGTGGGTGTGCTCTGCGCGTCCTTGGCGCTCAGCCGCGCGCCCGCCAGCGTCGTGATGTCGTCGGCTGGAGACATGCCCGTGATCTTGGTCGTCAGGATGCCGTTAATCTGCTCGCTGCCAACTACTTTCGGGTTTTGCAGGTCGGACAGCAGCTTGGCCAGGCCCCGGTTCGGGTCGAGCAGGGTCGAAACGTCATAGATCGAGGCGCCGTTGCCGTAATCGGCGTACTTGCCGGGATCGGCGACGTCGGAATAGAGATGGCCGTCGACGTAGACGAACTTCGAATCAACCGGGTTCTTGCCGACGATCAGCGTCGCGGTCCCGGTGGCGACCGTTTGCGGCGTGTTGGACACGTCGCCCTCGAGCTTGGTGACCGCGAGGTTGGGTACCGAGCCTTGGACCGTGAGGCTGACGTGCATGCCGGTGACCTTGGCCATGGCATCGGCGGCCTGTTTGACGGTGTTCACCGCGTCCACATTCGGGGTGCTGGACCCGCCTGCGCCCTTGTTCGAGCCGGAACACCCGGTGAGCACGAGAGCCGTCGCGGCGACGGCGGACACGGCCGCAACAGCAGCTCGAGACCAGAGCTTCATAGACAACTCCTTCGTTGAGGCAACGGCACGTTGCCGCGGGCAAACTCAGCTGGAGGCAGCACCAAAGCCAGGCGACTTAGCGTAAACCCACCGATATTGGCTTGACTAGCCTTTCGTCCGTCTCGGTGCCCAGGGCGTGATTCCCCCCGGAGCAAAGCGGGAAGCGGTCGCTGCGCGCACGCCAAGGTTGGCCCGACGCCACCGCCTTGGCCGCCTTGGCCGCCGTGTTGATCAATCGGCTTACTTGCGGCCCTTGCGTTGGGGGTCGAGTCGCTTGAGCCGCACCGCCAGCAGCAACACCAGGACAATCGCCAGCGCTACGCACATACCGAGAGCGGTGAGCCAGTTACCGCGATTGTGTTCCCACAGCGGGTCTTCCGCACCCGGGTGCAGGAAGTTCACGCCTACGGTGGCGGCGGCCATGGCGTAGGCCCATCGGGACGGGGATAGCCAGGCCAGTTGTTCCAGTGGCGGGCGGCCGTGAACGCCGAACATTCCGCCGCAGAGCACCAGTTGGGCCATGACCACCAGCACCAGCAGGGGCATGCCCCGGTCGGCGTTGCCGATCATCGCCGAGATCAGCAGGCCGATGATCATCGAGACCACCGTGA
>NZ_UPHT01000188.1 GCF_900566085.1 Mycobacterium attenuatum | reverse complement strand
CGACCCGACGACCGGAAGCCAACAGGAAAAGCTGGGCAGACCAGCGGTCGTCGCATCCCTACCACGCCACAAATCAAGATCAAAAATCAACAATTCACGCCACAACGTCCATCCGTGGATCGAGGCTAAGAACCGTGCATGCCACTCGTCACGGCACTCCGAGCTCAAGCAGCCTCGAGGCACGCGTTGGGCTTCACCCCGTTTGGTCGGGCGGCTCGGGGCATCGGGCCCCCGGGGCTGCCGAGATCCGGCGCGACGGGAACCGATTCCCATTTCCTAGCAGGCTGATACCTCACGGTGATCTCCCGCCAGCAGTCAAAGGCCTTCCTCTCGGCGCGCAATCGTTTGTGTCATCAACGGATTCAGCGCACAAATTGGGCGTTGGGAACGAGAGGCGTTGATACCGAATGGAACTGTAGAACCCTCTTTAGCACTGCAGCTAGCCACTCACGATCGGATTGATCTCTCGTGCAAGGTCGGTGAAGGTGCGGCCAATGCGATGGTGCAGTCGCCACGACCGCACCGCCGCACTAATCTTCTTCAGGGCTGCTTGCTGATTGCAGGCAAGAACGCGGTGAAGCGCTGCCCGTGCTTGTTCGGCGCTGCTCGCTGCGGAACTGATGCCCGGGGGGACGTAAACGACGCGTGCCCATGCGAGCCGAGCCGTCGCCCGTCTTGGCAGTAAGCGATCCAAATCTGATCAGCAATGTAACTGCGACGCGACCCACTCCATGGTGCGTCAACCGCGGCCGGCACCTCGTGCGCCTGCCGCTCGCGGACACAGTGCACAACCACGTGTCGACGTACCCTCGATGATCGGTTAACTCCCGAGCCATCCATACATCGATTACACAGTGCAGGAACAGATTTGGGACCAGCGGCGAGATCCCGATCACTACGGGGCACTGCGATCTGTCGGTACCCAGCTTTACCCGAGGTGGCATCGCCCAGCCCGCACATCACGGTCTTGGCCTGGGCCTCTCACCGCCCATCTGATCGAGGCGACGGAAGCGGACTCCCATCGGATTTCACGCTTTCCAGCACCACAATGCGGCGCAAACATTGCAGGCTCCCCAACAAGGAAAGTCGAGTCTTACGTCCGACGCCTTTGGCGGGGCCATGGTAATCTCCAGCACCGCCTGGGCCAGATCGGTGCGCAGGTATTCGTCGATTGCCTGGGACCCGGCGACCTTAGCGTCCAACTCGACGCGCCGCTGCCGTGTCGGCGGCCTTCTCCGCCTCGATCACCCGGCAGACGTGTACGGTCCTGTTCGACGATGAGAAGGCCATGGCCGCTTCAAAACCTGACGTTACAAACGCAATTCAGACCTTTCCTTACGACGGCGTTCCAACTCGGCACGCTGATCTATGGAGTGATGCTCGTAACTGTTTGATGGTGTGGCTGACATTTTCGGGGCATGTTGCCGGTGCACGTGTTGACTGGCGAGGTGTAGTCGTCGATCGAGCCGTTGATGCTGGTGGCCCTCGACTGACGGTGGCAGACCGTTTCCTGATCACCGTACAGTGGCGAAACCGATTGTGTAGCAGCATTGCAAGCCTCGCAGTGACGGGATCTGCTCGAGCGGTTCCGATCGCGGAAAACCGCGTAGCGTCGCAATAACGGTTCAGCAAGTAGGGATTCGGGATGAGATCGCAACTCCGTGTCGCCGCAACCCGACGTGAATCCAATCCCACCAACATAATTGACAACGACACCTACCAAGACACCTCAACGGGCATTAGCCCCGACTTTAAAGACCAAAGTCCCTACAACCCCACGACAGACAGCAAAATCGACAAACCCAACCGGAAAGGACAACCCCCATGAACCACACCACCACCATCGAATTCCCCCAACTCGACGGCGACATCTTCGCCTTCAACTTCTCCGACGAAGCCATCGAAACAGCCGCCGGCATCAGCAACGGCATCGAAGACACCACCTAATGCACCTGGTCCGTCACCACCCTGTGCAACCCCTGCAAAGAATAAAACCCAAACAGCACACACAGTCAGCGCCGGTCGAAGCGCCGTGATCGATCACTCCCAAACCAGGACGTTGGGCAGCGAGTCATCGATCCGGCGCAGGATCGTGTAGCCGACTCCGGCCAGACCCTGGAACATTCCGGGGTTGAATCGCCTGGTGCCGCCGCTCCATCGGTAGTCGCCGCGCGTGGCCGCGGCCGAGATCACGCCCGCCACACGCCGCGCTGCCAGATCACGCAAATCGTCTCGGCCCAAAAGCGTTCCGGCTTCGCTGAGGAATTCGACACTGCCCAGCGTGCCGCAGCACAGCGTGTCCCGACGTATGCCGGCCCAGCCGTCTTCCACCGCTGTCAGCGCGTTGGTTATGTCGTGGTGCAGCAACGCGGTATCGCTGTTGAGCAGTCCGGCCATGGCGATGCGGGCCAAACCGATGCCCGGAGATCCGTGACACCACTTACACGGCCACACCTTTTCTCCGTTGCTGTCCAGATCAGCCCAGGCCCCCCGTCGCGGATCGAAGTTGGCGTTTTCGAACGCAAGGCATTCCGCGGCGGCCTCGGCGAACTCGCCGATACCGGTTGCCTGCGCCAAGGAGGCCAGTGCATACGCGTAGCCGGCTGCGCCGTGCGATATGCCGTTGCGGTCGAGTGACCCCGCACCCTGTCCGCTCCAGCTGCGGCGCCCCGCGACGCCGATACGCGGTTGACGCAACAGGTGCTCGCCGCATCGGGTCGCGCGCTCGAGCAGGTCGGGTGATCCGGTGTCGCGGTAGAGACGCAGTAGCCCGAGGACGGCGCCGGCGCTGCCGCCGATGACGTCGAGTTGATTGTCCGCCGCGATCAGATCGTCGGTGAGTAACGCCGCCGCGGCCTGCGCGTCGGCGAGCAACCCATCGTGTTGCAGGAACGTCGACATCACGGCAAACGAGTAGATAACCGATCCCAGGCCGCCACCGGCGCCCACGCCCAACGAGCGGGCGAAGCGGGCCGAGTTGCCGCTGTTGAGTTCCTTGCGAAGGTGCGCCAACCCGGCCACCGCCAGCTCCGCCGAGCCGGGACAACCCGTCACGGTCGCGTGCGCGGCCAGGAAGATCCCGATACCCGACACGCCGTTGTAAAGGCCAGGACCTAGGCAGATCAGCTGGAAGAGGTCGGTATCGCCCAGCCAGTCCAGCGCGATCCATGCTGCGCCGGGTCCACGGCGAAGCGCGTAGCGCGATAAGTCCTCAGCGATCCGGTCCGCCTCGCGGCGCAACATCTCGATCGCCGGCGCACGGTGAGAGACGGGACCCGGCGCCGGTTGGGTAGCGACGGCTTCCGCCGGTGCGCTCCCCCGCGCGAAGGACTCCATATTCTGCCGGATAATGGTGACCTGCCACTCGATTCCCGAGCTGTCCAGACCGTCGGCCAGGACGGTCGCGTGACCCAGACCGGAAACGCCGGCGGCACGAACCGAAATCCCTGTGACATCGCAGATCTCGGTGGTATCACTGGGCATCACAAAATACGGAATGTTCAACGCCAGCAATGCCGACCGTTCCGCCCGCACCAGCGGCGACTGCGGGTCGATGTCCTTGTCCCAATCGGACAGTCGGGCAACGAAGTCGGCCTGCGCAGACCAGATGATGCCGTCGTCCATGGTCCGTGGATCTTTCAGCCGCTGCAGCAGCATGGCATAGAACCTGGTGGGCCGCAGCAGCTTTCGAACTGGAAGGCCGGCGAACCCGTCGAGCAGTCCGCCCGTCGTCGCGTCGGCGCGCCATCTGGCCAGGAATTCGGCATATGCCCGGAAGCCGTCGATGAAAGCCTCGACGTGGTCAGCGAATTTCGCGTAGTGACCGGCGATGTGGGGCAGGTTCGGTGTGGTGCTGTCGGTTTCGCGCGCTCTGGCCGGGCGCATCGCATCGGTGTTGACGTCGGTCCAGCAGATTCCTTCTGCCGCAGCCCAATCCGACAGCAACCCGCCGATCGCCCCGACTTCGTTGTCGGGATAGCGCAGGTAAGAGGGAATGAGGCGCACCATCATCACCGAGTTGGCGATGGTCTCCACAGCAGCCCGATGCGCGTCACTTTCCGGGTCATCGGCATCGGGCCGGTCGATCGTGGCCTGCAGGATGGTTTCGATGTCGATGGGTACCGGGTGAGCGCCGGCGGCGATGATGTTTTCCTGATGCATGTCGCCGGTGGCGAAACAGTAAAGCAACGCCAGCCACGCACCAGCCCGGGTGAAATAACGCTGCACATCGGCTTGATCAGAACACGGGGCATGCTCGATGAACTCGGTCCACCCATAACCCTGCCGCGCCAACGCCCGCACCGCCCGCAACCTGACCGGCGCCACCCCATTGAGCCGCTCCACCAACTCACACCAAGCCACATCAACCCGTAAGTCCTTGGGCTTATAGACAATACGAGTGCCATCCTCGAACACCACGACATGCACCGAACAGCCACCATTGTGCGCATCACCAAGCCCACCCACCACCTGCGCCACCCGAGCAATCAGCGGCGCCCCCACCAACTGCGCACCAATCACCGCCAAATCCGCACCCAAACGCACCACCAACTCCGCAGTGCTATTCATCCACTGCCGAGTCAGCGTGGCCAACAACCGCAACAACACCGGCTTAGCCTCAAACAACCGCCGAAAACCCCACGCCCGCATATCCACAACAAACTGCTCATAACTCGACGACCCCGCCCGCGCAGTATCAAACAACGCATACAACGCCGGCGCACACAACCGCGAGAGCTGCCCCACCAACCCCTGCCGCAAACCCGCCCGCGCACCCTCACTAAACAACCCAGCCACCGACGCCGCCACCCCCGACCACAACAACTGATCAGCCCGCACCACCACCGGCCACAACAAC
>NZ_UPHT01000143.1 GCF_900566085.1 Mycobacterium attenuatum | reverse complement strand
CAAGGAAAGCCCGCCCCACCCCGCGACACGGGACACCCCTCCATGCCAGCACGCGAAAATACCTACCCAGCAACACAATTCAACGACTGAGCGCCCTCAGCATCAATTCGATGCAAAATCGAGGCTAGTGCTCCGGCCGTGGGGTAGCGGGAGCCGTCTCGGGACGTCGAATCGGCGTGTGGCGCCGGCCCGGGCACTGGTTCGCGCCGCCGCAAGCACTAACCGGCGCCCAACACCTGCTGGAGATCGGGAAGCATGGCCTGTAATTGCGCGCCCCAGTAAGACCAGGTGTGGGTGCCGTTCTCCGGAAAATTGAACACACCATTGTGCCCGCCCTTGGCCTTGTACCTGGCCTGAAAAACCTTGTTGCTGAGCCGGGTGGCCGATTCCAGCAGGCTGGCATCCAGCTTGGTTTCGGTTTCCATATCCGACTGGCCGCCGTTACCGGTATACACCCAGATGCGGGTGTTGTTGGCCACGAGATTGGCCGCGTTGACCGTCGGGTCGTTGGCCGCCCAGGCCGGGTCGGTGGGCGGGCCCCACATAGCCTCCGAGTGAAAGCCGCCGGCCCCCAGCTGCGCTGCGCTGACCAGCGACGGCCATTGCCCGGCCGACAGGTTGAGAAAGCCCGACATCGACGCCGCGTAGACGAAGTTCTCCGGATGCTTGGCCGCCAGGATCAGCGCCGCCGATCCGGACATCGATGCGCCCACCACCGCGTTCCCGGAGGCGCTGACCGTCTTGTTGGTTGCCAGCCACAGCGGCAGTTCCTGGGTCAGAAAGGTTTCCCACTTGTAGGTCCATATCCCGCCGTTGCCGGCCGCCGGTTGGTACCAGTTGGAGTAGAAACTGGCCTCGCCGCCGGTGGGCATGACCAGTGAGAGCCCGGATTGGTCGAACCACTCGAATACCGGCAGGTGTATGTCCCAGCCGTTGTAGTCGTCCCGGGCGAGCATGCCGTCGAGCAAGTACACCGCGTGGGGGCCGCCGCCCTGAAATTCCACCTTGATCTGGCGGTGCATCGACGGTGACGGCACCATCAGATACTCGATCGGCAGCCCGCGTCGCGACCACGCCGACGAGGTGGCCGAACTGGCGGCCAGCGTTGCCAGCATGGCAAGCAATGCCGCCGCCGAAACGACCAACGCACGGCGCAGTCGCAGAGCCCCAGCCGACTTTGCTGTAACCATTTCGGCGGAATGTACCGCAGAAATCAGCGTATACGCGATAAGCAGCGGAAACGTGATCCATTAGTGACCGAGACGACCCCGGCCTAGCCGCAAAAGCAACATTGCCAGGTTTTTGCCGTCAGGCCCGAGTTCGCTGTAGCGCTCGATGACCTGCATCTCGCGGTTGTGGACCAGTCGGGTGCCGCCGGAGGCCATCCGGACCTTGCCGATCGCCTGGGAAACCTCGGCGCGCCGTTTGACCGCGGCCAGAATTTCGCGGTCTAACCGGTCGATCTCTTCGCGCAGATCTTCGATGCTTGGCAGCTGTTGGGTATCGGTGTTCATCTCCGCTGACTCCGCGTTCTCGTGATGTGGGGATTCTGGTCTCATCCGGTATCGGGCCTCACACAAGAGACGAGCCCCGAATCGCCGAAGCGGACCACGGGGCTCTGCGAAGCAGCTAGACCACGGGCACCGCTGGCCGGTACCCGTAGAAAAATCGGCGCTGCCTGTTGAGCACCAACCGAGTGTGCCACCAAGGGCCGCGCCTGCGCAAAACCTCGGAAACCGGTGCCGACCCGGTCGACGAACCCATGCGTCAGTGCGCTCGCCGTTCCGAGCGTCCGTTCTGGCTTCTAGCACCCGAACCTGTCAAACCGATTAAGACGCGTCAGACTGCTCGGTTTGGGTCGATGTGTGCTTCGGCGGTTGGTTGGTCCAGGCCGCGTCGGGCAGCTTGGTGTGGTTTGCTCGGACCCGGCCCGGGTTGGCTGCATAGGCGGGCAATGCAGGCTCTGGTGGTTTAGACAGGCTTTAGACAACGGAATTCGCCAGTGTGAGTTTCTTCGGTCAGGCATAGCGGATGGTTCGGCCAGGTCGGTCGCCGACAGCGTCACGTGCGGTATGCGCGGTCAGCATGGCGCCCTTGAGGCGAGCGCGGCGGCAGCGGATCTAGCGCAACCAGGTCAACGCCTCGTCATAGGGCGCTCATCGAGCTGGACGCCGCCCGAGCCGGCAGGTCGACAGCAATGTCATCCGTTAACAACAAGGGAAGCTGCAGACCGACGTGCCCCAAAAAAATGCTGAAGCCTGAATAGACCAAAGATTCTGAACAGCAGTGGGACAATCGTATCCACTATTGACCACGATTTCTTCATCGGAGACCAGGAACTAGTTACTAAATCGCCAGATGTTTTCTTGGATGATTTCTATCTCGCGTGCTGCTTGTTCCTCCTGCTGTTCTTCCTCTGTCATTTCATCTACCCTAAAAAGCAGCCTCCCGACACCGTCATCCTGGTTCAATCTGTATTCTAGTATGAACGGATTTCCGCCGTTTTCGCCAATCCAAGAGTCGATGGTTTCGTTCGGTGCATTGATCCCAGGGATGGCCTCGCTCAAGACAGTCTCGGTTATCATTTCGTTTAATCTAGGCAGCCCCACGTCATCGTCTTCGCGTTCGTTCAATCTATATTTCAGCAGGAACGGATTTTCGTGGTCTTCGTCAGTCCAAGCGCTGAGTGTCTCGTTCGGGACATTGATCCCACGGATGGTCTCGTCCGATCGGGTCCCGATATTTTGATTGTTGGCGTTGTTGTTGGACAGGGAAGTTGTGACATCGATATAGTCGTTTTCGTCTTCATAGCTGATCGTAATGGTACGGTCGTCGACGGCAACGGTGTCGGTGTAGTTAGTGTCATTGTCATTGGAGCCGCCGGTGTTATCTTTGCCGTTGGCGGAGCTATCAGGCGAATTGCCTGTGCAGGTGTCGAGTTTGAACCCGTCGTGGTTGGCTAAAGCGATGGTGAGTCGACCGACGCTGAGATTTGAATTGTTGGCGCCGGCAGTTGAGTTGCCGAGAATATCGATGGCGCCGGTGACTCCGCTAGCGACTGCCAGCGCGCCCAGAGCCGCGGCGGCACGTTTGCGCCGACACAGCCGCACGGACCGGACCCAGTCGTTTGCCGCAACGGTCGCGCTGCGTTGCGCCTCAAGTGGCGGGATATGGGTCGGCATGGACATGCGGTGCGGAAACCTTCCCTAGATTTCGAACTTCCTGAACTTGCAAATGAGCTCAACTGCGTCCGTTGCTGTAGCAAGTCGATGCCGCAACCGATTGTTATGAGCGTCGAGATGCTATTTATTTGACGCTAACTTGTGCGATAATGCTGCTCGCTATCAAAGGTTTGCATGTTCGAGCACAGTCTTGATAAGTTTTTATCCGGTTGACCAAGCCAGATGTCCGGCCATTGTAGAGCCGAATAAGATCGGGCTACTATTATTGAACTATTATTGACTGGGTCAGAGTGCGTAGGATTCAATAAGCTAGAAAACACTTCTCTGCCTTCTCGACAGTGCAAAATCCCGAGTACAGCTTTCTATATTCATCACTTATCAGCGGCATCTCGCCGATACTACAATGATGAGGTTGCAAGTTTGCTGCTTTTCATGTCTAACTTTAGTAGATTGCGATGGGTTTCCGTAAGCTTGGGTCGATATGCGTGGGCTCTGCTGCTGTCATGCCGATGCCTATCCAGTGACTGACTGCCGTGTCCCCATCACGTCGCATGTCTCGCGCTCATATAACGGCGTTGTGGTCCAGTGCACCGCGAGCATCTTCATCGAATGCCTCACTGAAATCACCCCACCCGAAATGCCGGGGCCAGAGCCACAGGTTTTGCACAACCTCGGCACAATCGTATCCGGGTCCTGGCCAAAACTTCCTGAACCAAGACCAGAAATTAATAATCATATCGCTCTAATGCTTCCTGGATGATGTCAAAGACACGTGTTTGTTGTTCCCGCTTTTCTTCCGCTGTCATTGGGTTTAACCGAGAAAGTTCCACGCCGGCATCCTCATTTTCGTTCAATCCGTATTCTAATATGAACGGATTTGCGCCGTCGTCGCCAGCCCAAACGCTAAGGGATTCGTTCGGCGAATTAATCCCGGGGATGTTCGGCCTCGAGACGGTCTCGCCGGTCTGATTGTTGGCGTTGTTGTTACTGGACTCGACCGGTAGGAAATGTGTGTAGTAGTAGTCTTCTTCGGATTCATACTCGATCGTCAAGGTACGGCCGCCGGAGAAAACGGTCTCCGTGTAGTTAGCGTCATTGTTGGTGGCGCCGCGGTTGTCGCCTTCATCGCTGGTAGAACTTTGGTGCGAATCGCTTGAGCAAGTATCGAGTTTGAACCCGCCGTGGCTGGTTAACGTGATGGAGAGGCGGCCGACGCCGAGGTTGGAGCCATTGGCGCTGGCAGTCGGACGGCTGACGATATCAAGGGCGCCGGTGACTCCGCTGGTAAGAGCCAGCGCTCCCAGCGCCGCCGCAGCGGCACGTTTGCGTCGCCGCGGCCTCGTAGCTCGAGCCGAGCCGGTCGCCCGCTCGGATTCCGCAACGATGGCTATGCGGTGAGCATCAAGCTTCGGAATATGGGGTAGTTTGGACATGTAGTACGGAACCTCTTCTCTTCTGGATCTCAGGCCCTTAATTTGCCAAATGAGCCCAATTGGCTATAGCCGCAACGTGGTCGAGTTCGCAGAGTTCGTTACGACGTCGAGGCATTGATCTTTGGCCCTAAGTTTGCCGATAATGCCGCCAGCGCCTCGGCTTCGATCGTTGATAGATCGGCTACACTACAATCTCCGAAATGGCTCGTACTGCATTGGCCGCAGTACACGTGACACTATTTCTTTGCCTTCGCATCGATTAACCGAGATCGATGATGTTCAAGTCGCTATCGGTCAATATTCTCCTGATATCGGGCATAAGACGCTGCATTTGCACAAATTCCATCATCATTGACGAGATTGCCCTGGTGAGCGGTAGTTAACGGCATCAGCTCCACCAAGAACGATACATGCGACTTGTAAAGAATACAAGCGACCTGCAGGGCGGGAGGGACGACGGGACCGCGGTGTTCAAGCATCTCCGACTCGGTATCGGTGACATCTGACTGATCGGCGACATTGGCCTGGCTTATCGATAAGGCGCAGCCCTCGCGCCTGGATCGCCTGTTGAAGGCTCATGACTGGGTCGCGTCGCTGCGTTGCGACGCGGGGGTCGCCTGCTCCCGGCGTCTGTCGGTGGGCGGCGGTAAGTTTGGACCGACATGAGTGTGCACGCAACCGATGCGAAGTCCGAGACAGATCACCTGCTCGACGGTCTCAACCCGCAACAGCGCCAGGCGGTGCTGCATGAGGGCTCGCCGCTGCTGATCGTCGCGGGCGCGGGTTCGGGTAAGACGGCGGTATTGACCCGCCGGATCGCTTACCTGATCGCCGCGCGTGGGGTGGCGGTCGGTCAGATCCTGGCCATCACCTTCACCAACAAGGCCGCCGCCGAGATGCGGGAACGCGTGGTGCGCCTGGTCGGCGGCCGGGCCCGGTACATGTGGGTGTCCACCTTTCACTCGACCTGCGTGCGCATCCTGCGCAACCAGGCGTCGCTGATCAAAGGCCTTAATTCCAACTTCTCCATCTACGACGCCGACGACTCGCGGCGGCTGCTGCAGATGATCGGCCGCGACATGGGACTGGACATCAAGCGTTACTCGCCGCGATTGCTGGCCAATGCGATTTCCAACCTGAAGAACGAGCTGATCGACCCGCAGGAGGCGCTGTCCGGTCTTTCCGATGACTCAGACGACTTGGCGCGGACCGTCGCATCCGTCTACGCGGAATACCAGCGGCGGCTGCGAGCGGCCAATGCGCTCGACTTCGACGACCTCATCGGCGAGACCGTCGCGGTGTTGCAGACCTTCCCTGACATCGCCCAGTACTACCGGCGACGGTTCCGGCACGTCCTGGTCGACGAGTACCAGGACACCAATCACGCGCAGTACGTCTTGGTGCGGGAACTGGTCGGCCATGGCAACGGCGCTAATCCCGATAATCCCGATAATCCCGATAATCCCGATAATGAGGTGCCGCCGGCGGAGTTGTGCGTCGTGGGCGACGCCGATCAGTCCATCTACGCATTCCGCGGTGCGACCATCCGCAACATCGAAGACTTCGAGCGCGACTACCCCGACGCGACAACCATTCTGCTGGAACAGAATTACCGCTCAACACAGAACATCTTGTCGGCGGCCAACTCCGTAATCGCCCGCAACGCCGGGCGCCGGGAGAAGCGATTGTGGACCGACGCCGGGGAAGGGGAGTTGATCGTCGGCTATGTCGCCGACAACGAACACGACGAGGCCAGGTTTGTCGCCGAGGAGATCGACGCGCTGGCCGACCGCGGCGAGATCACCTACAACGACGTCGCTGTCTTCTACCGCACCAACAACTCGTCGCGGTCTTTGGAAGAGGTGTTCGTCCGCGCCGGAATTCCCTACAAAGTCGTTGGGGGCGTGCGCTTTTACGAGCGCAAGGAGATTCGCGACATCATCGCCTACCTGCGGGTGCTGGACAATCCCGGCGACGCGGTCAGCATGCGACGCATTCTCAATACGCCGCGGCGCGGCATCGGCGACCGGGCCGAGGCGTGCGTGGCGGTTTACGCCGAGAACACCGGCGCCAGCTTCGCCGACGCGCTACAAGCCGCCGCCGAGGGCAAAGTGCCGATGCTCAACACCCGCGCCGAGAAGGCGATCGCCGGCTTCGTGGAGTTGCTCGACGGCCTGCGGGGCCGTCTCGATGACGACCTTGGTGAGCTGGTCGAGGCGGTATTGGAGCGCACCGGATACCGTCGGGAGCTGGAAGCCTCCACCGACCCCCAGGAGCTGGCACGGCTGGACAACCTCAACGAACTCGTCAGCGTCGCACACGAATTCAGCGCCGACCAAGCGCTGCAAGCCAGCGATGCCGCAGCGCTGGCACCGGACGACGAAGACGTGCCGGACACCGGCGTGCTGGCGGCGTTTCTGGAAAGGGTGTCGCTGATCGCCGACACCGACGAGATCCCCGAGCACGGTGCCGGTGTCGTCACTCTGATGACGTTGCATACCGCCAAGGGGCTGGAGTTCCCGGTGGTGTTCGTGACCGGCTGGGAAGACGGAATGTTCCCGCACATGCGGGCGCTCGACGACCCGACCGAACTCTCCGAGGAGCGGCGGCTGGCATACGTCGGCATCACACGTGCCCGGCAACGGCTGTACGTCAGCCGGGCCGTCGTCCGCTCTTCTTGGGGACAGCCGATGCTCAACCCGGAATCCCGCTTCCTGCGCGAGATTCCGCAGCAGCTCATCGATTGGCGCCGCACCGCGCCGAAGCCCTCGTTCAGCGCGCCGGTGAGCGGGGCCGGCCGGTTCGGTACCCCGCGCGCGGCGCCCGCCCGCTCCGGAAGCGCGAGCAAGCGCCCCTTGCTGGTGCTACAGCCCGGCGATCGGGTGACGCACGACAAGTACGGTTTGGGCCGGGTCGAGGAAGTCTCCGGTGTCGGTGAGTCGGCGATGTCGCTGATCGACTTCGGCAGTTCGGGGCGGGTGAAGCTGATGCACAACCACGCCCCGGTCACCAAACTCTAGGGGCGTGGTCGAGCGTGAACTCGGCGCGAAAACATCGCTTGGATTCAAGCGGTGGAAACATGCCCGGCGAAGGCGCCGCTTCAGCTACTCCACGAGCCAGCGTTTGGTCGCTGGATGCAGGGCCAACACCGCGCTGGCGATCGGCAGCAACGGTAGGGTGTGCACTATCCACCCGACGCGCGCACCAGCGATGAACACGCCGCCGTACGTCAACACCGCGACCACCGCGCCCGCGGCGATCAGATAGCGCCCCAGCGACCGACGCAGCAACAGCATGATCACGCCGGTGACGGTCGCCGCGGCGAACACCAGAGCCAAGAATCCCACCGCGATGCAGAACAGCTGATCGGTCCGCCACCATCCGGCAATCAAGTCGGTGGCCACCACCGAGGTGGCCCAGCCGCTGACGATGCTTACCGCAGCGGCCGCGACGGCCGTCCAGGGGCTCGGTTCGTGGCTGATAGTGGCTGGCAGGGGCGGTAACTGGTCCGCCCGTCCGGTCGGCTCCAATGCTGTTGGGTGGTGCGAGATCTCGGTGGCCGCAGCATCGGCTATCGCAGGCAGCGGACCGGTAGGGGCCCGACGGATGATGCGGGTGCGCGGTTCTTCGAGAGATCCAGTGGGCTCGGACGGGTTCTCAGGCGCGGGGGGACGGCTCGCTGCGGTCACCGGTCAGCCGGCGTAGTTGCCTACATAGATTCCGCGCTTGGCCAGCCACGGCACGGGGTCGATCCGCTCGGTGCCGCCCAGGAGCACTTCGAAATGGAGGTGCGGGCCGGTGGAAAAGCCCCGGTTGCCCATGGTGGCGATCTGGTCGCCCGCCATCACGCGCTGACCGACGCTCACCAGCGTGGTGTTGACGTGCCCGTAGAGGGTGACGGTGCCGTCAGCGTGGCGCAGCTTGACCCACATGCCGTAGCCGGCGGTAGGGCCGGCGTCGATCACGACACCGTCAGACACCGCGTAAATGGGCGTCCCGATGGAGTTGGCCAAATCGATTCCCGCGTGCAGCACACCCCAGCGATACCCGAAATTCGAGGTGAATATGCCTTTGGCCGGCAAGACGTACAGCGGCTGCTGCAGTCGTGCCTCACGCTGCGCGCGTTCCTGCGCAAACGCCACACCATGGGCCAGTTCCGCGTTGTGCACTGCCGCACTTGCCGCCGGCTGCGCGGCAATAACCTGGACCCCCCGGGGAGCGCCGCCCGACCCTCCAGTAAGCGCCGACGCGTTGGCGCTCAACACGGTGTCGGCCGTGGTGCTTTGGGATTGATGGGTTGCCGTGTGCGCAGCGGCCGCGGCGGCACCTGCGGCCATGGCCGAGATCAGCAGGCGTCCCTTGGCCGCGCTGGTGGGTTGTTTGCGATGCTGCCCGCCTCGGCGCGGGACCGGGGTGATGTTCGGGGCGTGCGGACGCTGGGGCGGTGCTTGGCTGGCGCAGTCGACGCTCAGACCGGTCAAAACCTCAGTGGGGCCGGCCAGCCACGCCGGGGTGAGGTCGTCGGTCTCATGCAGGTCGTCGAGCTCGGGTGCGTGCAGCAACTGCACGTCAGTGCCGAAATCGGGATCGCCGAAATCCAGCTCGTCGAGGTCGGCCAGTTCCGGCTGGTCGAGCCCGTCGAATCCGTCCAACGGGATGATTTCGGTGATTTCGTTACGGTGCTGAGGCCGGCGATCGCGGGATGCATAAAGCCCGCCTGCAGCGGCAGAGCGGGCGAATCTGTGCTGGGACAATGCTGAAATGTCCTCGTATCGTGACCATAACGTTATCTGGACCCTGAGACGGTATCCGCTCATCAATGGGGCTGGCAACCTCAGAACAATAACCCATTGGAAAATGTGATCCGGATCACGTTTGAGCCCAGGGTGGCATATGGTGACGCGCGCCACACCAGTGGGATGCGCTCGTGGGGGTCGTTTGGCCTCTCGCTACAGTTCCAACCGTGCGGTGTGCCGGATCCGGCTTCGCCGCCTATAGGCCCAGCAGTTAGCCCAGCGAAGACAGTGAGCCCATGGACCTTTTCGAGTATCAAGCCAAGGAATTGTTCGCCAAGCACAACGTACCCAGTACGCCCGGCAGGGTGACCGACAACGCTGCAGAAGCCAAGGCGATCGCCACCGAGATCGGTCGCCCGGTGATGGTCAAGGCGCAGGTCAAGATCGGTGGGCGCGGCAAGGCTGGCGGCGTCAAGTACGCCGCGACACCAGACGACGCGTACGAGCATGCCCAGAACATCCTCGGCCTGGACATCAAGGGCCACATCGTCAAAAAGCTGCTGGTCGCCGAGGCCAGCGATATCGCCGAGGAGTACTACATCTCCTTCCTGCTGGACCGCGCCAACCGCACCTACCTCGCCATGTGCTCCGTCGAGGGCGGCATGGACATCGAAGAAGTGGCCGCCACCAAGCCCGACCGCCTGGCCAAGGTGCCGGTGGACGCCGTCAACGGCGTCGACTCGGCGTTTGCGCGTTCCATCGCTGAGCAGGGTCACCTGCCGGCCGAGGTGCTCGACGCCGCCGCGGTCACCATTTCCAAGCTCTGGGAGCTTTTCGTGGCCGAGGACGCGACCCTGGTGGAGGTCAACCCGTTGGTCCGTACACCCGACGGCCAGATCCTGGCGCTGGACGCCAAGATCACCCTCGACGCCAACGCCGACTTCCGCCATCCCGATCACGCGGAGTTCGAGGACCGCGCGGCCACCGATCCGTTGGAGCTCAAGGCCAAGGAACACGACCTCAACTACGTCAAGCTCGACGGACAGGTCGGCATCATCGGCAATGGCGCCGGGCTGGTGATGTCGACCCTCGACGTCGTCGCCTATGCCGGTGAGAAGCATGGCGGCGTCAAGCCGGCCAACTTCCTCGACATCGGTGGCGGTGCGTCGGCCGAGGTCATGGCAGCGGGATTGGACGTGGTCTTGGGCGACGAGGACGTCAAGAGCGTGTTCGTCAACGTGTTCGGCGGCATCACGTCGTGCGACGCGGTGGCCACCGGGATCGTCAAGGCGCTGGAAATCCTGGGCGGTGAGGCCAACAAGCCGCTGGTGGTGCGCTTGGACGGCAACAACGTCGACGAAGGCCGGCGGATTCTGGCCGAGGCCAACCACCCCCTGGTGACGCTGGTGTCGACGATGGACGAGGCCGCCGACAAGGCCGCCGAGCTGGCGAGCGCCTGAAAGGACCGCACGACAATGGCTATCTTCCTGACCAAAGAGAACAAGGTCATCGTCCAGGGCATCACCGGCTCTGAGGCCACCGTCCACACCGCCCGGATGCTCAAGGCGGGCACCCACATCGTGGGCGGGGTGAACGCGCGCAAGGCGGGCACCACCGTCACCCATGAGGACAAGGGCGGCCGGTTGATCAAACTGCCGGTGTTCGCCAGTGTCGCGGAGGCGATGGAAAAGACCGGCGCCGATGTCTCGATCATCTTTGTGCCGCCCAAGTTCGCCAAGGACGCGGTCATCGAGGCGATCGATGCCGAAATCCCGCTACTGGTGGTCATCACCGAGGGCGTACCGGTGCAGGACACCGCCTACGCCTGGGCCTACAACCTGCAGAAGGGCGGCAAGACCCGCATCATCGGCCCGAACTGTCCGGGCATCATTACTCCCGGCCAGGCGCTGGTGGGCATCACCCCGGCCAACATCACCGGACCCGGACCGATAGGTCTGGTGTCCAAGTCGGGCACCTTGACCTACCAGATGATGTTCGAGCTGCGTGACCTCGGCTTCTCCACTGCGATCGGGATCGGTGGCGATCCGGTGATCGGCACCACGCATATCGATGCGATCGAGGCCTTCGAAAAGGATCCCGACACCAAGTTGATCGTGATGATCGGCGAGATCGGTGGCGATGCCGAGGAGCGTGCGGCCGATTTCATTAAGGCCAACGTGTCCAAGCCGGTCGTGGGTTACGTCGCGGGCTTCACCGCGCCGGAAGGCAAGACCATGGGCCACGCCGGCGCCATCGTGTCCGGCTCGTCGGGCACCGCGGCCGCCAAGAAAGAGGCGCTCGAGGCGGCCGGCGTCAAGGTCGGCAAAACCCCGTCGGAAACCGCGGCCCTCGCCCGCGAAATATTGCAGGCTCTTTAGCTGGCGCGAGCAGCCGCAAAAGCCACCGACACGCCGAGCGTGCGGGGGCTTTTGCGGCTGCTCGCACCAAGGCCGGCTACGGTGTGCCCGGCTTGCCGGGCACACCCAGCAGTTGCCCACCGTCGCCGCCTTGGCCGCCGGCGCCCGCGGGTGCCCCAGGCCCGCCGTTGCCACCGTTTCCGCCGAAACCTATGAGCAACGCGGCGCGTCCACCGGTGGCGCCGGCCCCGCCGGGAGCACCGCTGGCGCCTCCTCCCGCGCCGCCCGCGCCGCCGTCGCCGAATAGCAAGCCGGCGTCGCCGCCGACACCACCTGCACCTGCGGCGGTGCCTCCGCCGTTTCCGCCGCCGCCACCGGCGCCACCCGAGCCCGACAGCGTGCCGCCGCCACCGCCGGCCCCACCGGCACCACCGACGGGACCGAAGCCACCGACGCCGCCGGTGCCCCCGATGCCAGTGAAGAATCCGCCGTGACCGCCGGTCCCCCCGGTACCACCGGAAGTGCCAGCCACTAACCCTTCCCCGCCGGCACCGCCGCCCCCGCCGGAGCCGAGCAGGATTCCGCCGGCGCCACCGGCGCCGCCCAAGCCGCCGGTGGTGCCGGGGACAATGGTGGCGCCACCGCGGCCGCCTTCGCCGCCGATGCCGATCAATCCGCCGGCGCCGCCGGCGCCGCCCGCCCCGCCGTCGCCGCCGAGTGTCGCCGGCGCGCC
>NZ_UPHT01000185.1 GCF_900566085.1 Mycobacterium attenuatum | reverse complement strand
ACCGCCACAACCCCGTCCCGACGACCCGAAAGACCAACCGGCCCCCGGAAAGCCCGCCCACCCCGGCGACACGGGCAGGCTAAACACACCCCAAGCCCAAAATAGCTACCGCTCAGCACTTTTCGTGGCTCAGCACCCCCGAACCCCACCGGCGCGAAAAATCGAGGTTAGAGATCGGCGAGGCTGGGGTCCAGGCGTTGGGCGGGCAGGATGGTGCGGGTCGCGGCGCGGAGGTCGTCGAGGGTGATGGTGCGCGCGGCGGTGATGCCGGCGGGGGTGGTGAGGTCGAGGGCGCCGGAGTCGATGACGCGGTTTTTCATCAGGACGGCGGCTTCGGTGATGACCATGCGGGCGAAGCGGCCGTTGGTGGCGCGGTCGATGAGGCGTCGTGGTTGGGTGCTGGGGTCGTCGCTGGCGGGTTCGTAGGTTGTGGCCAGGTGAGTGCAGAGGCGATGCCAGTAGGTGCGGCTGTCGTCGCTGAGGATCACTTTGGCGCTGCTCGTGGCCATGCGGTCGATGATTTGGAGCATTTCGTCGCCGGTGTAGGAGGGGAATTCGAGTTGGATGGGGAATCGTCCGCGTAGTCCGGGGTTGGCGTCGAGCATGGCGGCGATGGCGTGTTTGTAGCCGGCCATGATGATCATGGTGCTGTGGCGGTGGTCTTCGGCGAATTTCATGATGGTGTCGAGGGCCTCGATACCGAAGTCGTTGGCGGTGTGCGGCTTATAGAGTTCGCCGGCTTCGTCAATGAAGCCGACCCCGCCGCGGGCTCGTTCGAGGAAGGCTTCGGTGCGCTGGGTGGTTTCGCCGATGTGGGCTCCGACGAGGTCTTTGCGGGATGCCTCTACGACGTCGGGGCGGCTCAACAAGCCTAGTCCGCAGTATTGTTTGCCGACGTCTCGCGCGATCGATGTTTTGGCGGTGCCGGGTGGTCCGACGAAAGTCATGTTGAGGCTTTCGATTTCGCCGATTTCTTGGCCGGCAGCTTTCATGGCGGCGTCCCATTGGCGGGCAACTTTGAGTTGATGGAGGCGTTTTTTGACCGGGGTCAGTCCGATGTAGGTCTGGATGTGGGCTTCGGCCTTGGCCAGCATGTCGGGGTCGCCAGCGCGTTGGTGCTCGCGTTCAAGCTCGGTGAGGCTGGGCCCTGATGCGGGGTCCCAGCGGTCGGTGCGCGCAGCGATCGCCTCGGCAGTGGTTGTCAGGGCCGCGTAGGTGGGGTCGGCGAGCGCGGCGGCAGCGTCGGGCCGCAGGGCGCCGGCGATGGTGGCGGCTTGGAAGTGTGTGCGCGCCGCTTTTTCATTACCGCGGACGCGCTCGCACAACCCCAGGTAGAGGGAGGTTTCGGCGGCGATGGCTTCCACGGGGCTATTGATGGCGATCAAGGTCGCGTAGGCGGTGTCGGCGCGGCCGAGGCGGGTTTCGGCGATGCCGGTGAGCAGCCGGTTAGCGGCCGCGATGGTCGGGTCGGGGGCGGGGGCGGTGCGGCTGGTCCAGTCCAGGACATCGGGCCAGCGCTGGGTCACGTAGTGCAGGCTGGCGCCGATGAACTGGTGGATCTGGGTTTGGGTGGGGTGGTCTTCGAGATTGATGTCGTTGAGCAGCTTTTCGGTGGTGTCGTAGTCGCCGGTGCCCAGGACGGCCATGATGTGGGCGACGGCCAGGCCGAGGCGGGTTTGGGGGTAGATGACGACGAATGCGGGTGCGGCGACGGTGGGGATGAGGGTGGAGTCGGGCAAGCCCAGGCGGCGGGTTTCTCGGTGCAGGGTGGCGCTGGTTGCGGCGGCGCGCGCCAGGATGTGGGGGGTGGGTTGGCCTGCGATGGCCAGCCCGAGCCAGGCGTCGCACATGGTGGGGTCGGCGTCAGCGGCGCGCTGAAAGTGTTGGCGGGCCGCGGCGAGGTCTTGTGCTGCGTGGGTCATGCCGAGGGCGGCGATGGCGTCTGCGAAGGATTTCTGGGCGTTCACGGACGGTCACCTTTTCGGGCGGTGGGGCGAGGGGGTGCTGTTGGGAATTCTAAAGGGGGGTCGTCGTGGTGTGGTGGACGGTAGACGGGTCGAGCTGCGACCGGAGGGAGGAAGAGGTCGGCGTCTGCGGGTGGTTGGCCGGCAGCGTCGTCCGGTGCGGCAGGCTCGGGTGCGCGGTGGGCACCGGAGTGGGGTGGCTGAGTACTAGGGTGATCAGGTTGGCCATCGGGTGATGTGTTGTGATTGGGGTGCTCGCGTGCATGGTGCGCGACGGTGGCCACGGCGGCGGCCGGGATAGCGACTTCGGGGGCGGCCGCCATGCCGGCGGCCTCGGCGACGGTGGCCGCTTGGCTGGCTTCGCCGGCGACAGTGGCTGATTCGGCAGCCGTCTCGGCGGCGGCTTGGCCGGCGGGGGCGCCCATGGTACGGCTGGGCCGTGGTTTGACCACCTCGAAACCCGGAACGTCTTGTCCCTGTGGCTCCTCGGTGGCCTCGGTGTCGTCGTCGCCTTCGTTGCCGCGGTTGCGCCAGCTTCGGTAGCGGTCGCGGGCATCGCGCATCTTGTCGAGGCCGTCGTGGAAGTCACCGTATTGCGCCTGCGCGCCGGAGCGCACCGAATGCCAGGCCCCGGAAATCTGGTGGCCGATGGTGCCCAGGCTGTCGGTGTAGAAGTGTTTGTCGATGTAGTGGAACGCCAGCAGGGCCACGATCGAGCCGATGGCGATGAGCATCAGGCGCGGCACCACACTGAGTTGACCGTGCCCATATAGCGGCGTGGTCAGCGCCCATCTCATCGCCACGCTGCTGACGGCCAGGAACGTGGTGAAGATGATCATCTGCACGGCATGCAGCGGCAGTTGAGATCCGGCGTGAGCGGCGAAGCGTTTGGGCCGTTCGAAGCCCATCATCCCGGCGAGGAAGGCGGGCACCACGACGATGCCGTAGTAGGTCGCCTTGACACCGACCAGCAAGGTGGTGATGCCCGCGTACCAGATGAATAGCGCGACCGCCAGGGCGATCACGATGAAGACCACACCCAAACCGATGTCGTTGGCGCCGAGCTGCTGGGCGTGTGCGAGCGCCTCAACGGCGCCGCATCCCTTCATCGCGTGCGCCGGGCCCGCACCTTGACCGTTGGCGTTCATCACAGCGCGGGACCAGGCCGCGGCACATCCTGGGGCGTCGTCGATGACCATGCCGAAGTTCATCAGCTGCACCATGGGACGTACCGTGGCTGAAATGAGTTGGGAGATCAGGCCGTTGAGTTGATTGTCGAGCGACTGGCCGGGGGCGTAGCTGGTAGTGCTGGCCGAGCGGGCGAGGTGAAAGCCTGTCCATCGCGCGGTTCCCAACAGCCCGTGCTCGCTGGTCAGGTCGTCGATGGGGTTGCGGAACACGGTCCACCATAAGGCGGTCAGCATCGCGGCGTTGCCGGCCACACTGTAGGCGCGGCCGACCCGCCCGCGCATGTAGTGGTAGCCAGCCACGCACGTGCACAACAGCAGGGCCAAGGGTCCTAACCACATGTCGTTGATGAGTGTGTTGACGGACTGCCACAGGGGGCGTCCGAGGGTGGCCAGGGTGCCGAGCCATGCGCTGGAGTTGGCGAAACGTAAAAACCAAAACGACGTCGCGAAGATGAACACCAGTGCGCCGGTCTCAGTGGTCAGGATCAAAGCGACAAGGCTGTGGGTGAATCCGATCTGGGTGGCGTCGGCCAGCCAGGGCAGCCAGGTGCTGGGGTCGATGGCGCTGATGTGTTGGCCGTTGTTGGTCATGGCTTCGGAGGTGTCGACGACGGACAGGAAATAGTCTTTGAGCGGCACGCCGTAGGTGTCTTTGAGACCGGTCCACCCCAGTGCTGCCGCTCCGGTTTCGGCGGCCGCGTTCGGGGCGCACGCCACAGCCCACAGGCAGAGGACGTGGACGCTGCCGGCTAGGATGAGCGCTCGGCGCAGCCGCGGGTGATCGCACAGCCAGGCCACGACGTGTTCGGTGTGGGTCATGTCGCCACCAATGCGGTGCTGTCGAAGGCGCGGGCCTGTTCTTCGGTTGGGGCGCCGAAGAATTGGACGCGTGCTGGCCGGCCGAGTTCGTCGACGAGGAATCCTTCTCCGACGCGGTCGGGGTCTACGGCGCCGGCTTCGATGAGCTGCGGGCTGTCCCAGTGCTCGTCGTCGTCGATGAGGTCTTCGTCGCGGGTGTTGCCGGGGCTGGTGTCTTCGCACAGTGCGGCGACCAGCTCGGGATACATGTCGGGGTCGATGCGCGCCCACTTGAGCGTCGCATGGGCCAGCTCGGGGTCTTGGACCCGGAAGATCCATTTTTGGACGATGAACTTGTCGCCCATGCGGGCAAGGTCGCGGAAATCTTGGGTGATCAGCCAGATCCCGGTGGCGTGCTTGCGGCCGCGGCGGGTGATCTTGTGGGCGATGCGGGCCGTGGTGGCAAACGCGCATAGCTCGGCGCATTCTTCGAAGATCATGGCGTCGAAGACCTCGGTGCGATCGAACATGTAGCGCTGCTCGAGTTCGATCAGCAGGCCGTAGATGGCCATGCCGGCGCGCTGGGGCCCGGTGAGGTGGGCGTAGAGATCGGGGTTGGTGAGGTCGTCGGCACCGGGCAGTGCGAGGTTGCCGGTCAAATAGACCGTCGCCGGGGAGTCTTCGGGTCGATAGGGTGGCAGGTGGTCCTCGAAAAGGCCGGGGAAGTCTTCTTCGGCGGTTTCGAGCCGCAGCAGCAGTTCGTCGTTGTCGGCGTCGGGCTGTGCGCGCAGGTGCTCCAGCAGTGCGCGGTGGCTCGTGATGCCGTGGCGGGTAAGGTTTTCCGGGCGCATCAGGCGCCGGTAGCGTTTGGCCAGAATGCTGTCGTGGGAGAGTCCGATCCACGGCAGGATGTGGGCGGCGGCGATGCGACCGGCCAGGTGGGCCGGGAAGATCACCAGCGGGTCATAGCAATACTGTGAGGTCGTGGGGTCGATGAATCGCACGCCCTCGATTGGGGTGAGGGCGCGTTTCCATTCGGCGATGGTGTCGGGTTCGAACACGACAACGCGGCCGCCGCGCAAAATGAGTTCCAGCGCCGAGAGTTTGGCGCGATTGGATTTGCCGCCGCCGGGATCCCCGACGATGGCAAGGCCGGTGTTTTTGCTGCGCCGTGCGGTGCCCTCGGGGTCGTGCAGGATGACGGCGGGGCGCATGGTGGTCTGGTCGACGGCCAGCGGACTGCCCTTGACGTTGCCGACCCGCCCGGAGATCAGCGGCAAAAACAGTGACCACAGGTGAGCGGTGGTGGGGTTGCGGAATTCATCGAGCGGGCAAAAGATTTCGCTTCCGGTATTGAAGGCTTTCCACAGCAGTGCTTGGGCGCCGCGGCGGCGTTTGACGGCGATGCCGACGGTGTCGAGTTCTTGTCGGATCTGTTTGACCGCGTCATCGAGAACGTCGGGGCTGTGGGCGCCGACCGCGATGATGACGGTGTGGTCGAGTTCGCGCTCAGCGGGATTGGCACCGAGGTGGGTGTTGTAGGCGCGGGTCCGGTGGAGTTTTTTGGGTAGTTCGTCGTCCTCTTCGGCGCTCGGCCCGCGTTGGCCCATTTGGTCTTTGATGTTTTTGGTGTTGCGGCTGTTGACGGCCTTGGCTTCATCGGGGGTGCGTAGGTCGTGGTGTTGGGTCCATTCGATGATGGCGTCGGTGTGGACGTTGAGCAGACCGTGCAGGTAGGACGCGCGGGGGAAGCGCACCCCTTTGTCGGGGAAGTGCTCGACGGTCAAAAAGGTCTGGTAGCTGGCCGGGGCGTGGGGGTTGTACGGGTCATAGACCCGGAGCAGGGGTTTGAGGCTGGGGCGCCACCAGGGTCGGTGGGCGTTGTCGCCTTCATCGAAGGCGATGCGGGCAAACTCGCTGGTGCTCAACGATTGTGGCCCCGCACCGGTGGGCGGCATCGGTTCGTGGATGACGCCGAGCATGGCGCGATGGCGGCGATACCATCGGATTTGGGCTGGGCTGGCCGGGCGAACGTTGAACTTATCGGGGAGTGCCCGGGCGATCGCGCGTGCGGTGGTGTTGTAGTGCTCAAGGGAGGTGCGGGAGTCTTTGTCGCGGCCGCTGATCCAATCCCACGCCCGTTTTCCCTGGCCCAACGGTGTGCGTCCTTGCAGGCCCGCATCGACGGGCACGGTGAGCCAAAATCGTGGACGCACCGGACCCGTGTAGCCGGTGGTCAACGTTTTGGAAGGGCGGCGGATGATGGGATCCCAGGCTCGGCACTGGTCGATCCAGGCTGGTTTGTCCAGGTGTTGCCCGACCATGTTGCGCAGGATCGCGTTGGTGTCGTCGGCGACCAGCAGCCCGCGCAGCTGCGCGCCCGAGGGTAGGTAGCGGCCGAGGTTGCGGGTGAGTTTGGCCGCGGACTGGTGCACGCTAAGCGAGCGCATATGGGTGGGCAGCCCGTCGAGCAGGAACTCGGCGTAGACGCCGCCTTTTTTGGTGAACACGATGTTGCCCTCGACGCGTTCGGGCGGGTCGAAGGTGTCGTCGACAGACAGGTACAGGTCGTCGCGCTGCCCGCGGGGTGCCGAGGTCACGACGTGGGGCGGGTGCAGGGTGTTGCGCGCGAATACCATGCGGGTCGATAGCGAGGGCCGCCCTTTGGGCAGCAGCAGGCGCATTGCGACGACGGTGAGGCCGGTCAGAATCGCGCCGGCCAGCGCGACGGGCCAGGTGGTGCCTGCGGGATGCTCGTCGACCCACCAAATGGTGGGGCCGGCGATGCCGATGATGGCGGCCAGTTCGATCTTGCGGTAGGGGCCACCGGGCCAACGGTGGCCTTTGCCGACCTCACCGCCGACGTGGATATCGACATCGCGGATGCCGGTGAATGCTTGGGCGACCTCGTTAGACCGCGCCGGCGCCGCGGTGGTGGGCGCGCTCACCAGCCGCGGTTGCCAGAAGGCAGGTGGGTGCCGTGTCCGCCGCGGTCGAGGTCGTCGAATTCTTGGTTGCCGCGGTTATAGATGCCCACCACGTGGGCGGCAACCACGGCGAGCAGAATGCCACCGCCAATCGCCGACAGTGCTGAGCCGGTACCGCGCTTGTGATGGTCGCGCAGGCCGCGCAGCAAGCCGATGACCAAGAATCCCACCCCGGCGACGGCGGCCACGATCCAGTAGATCTCGTGAGACATGTTGATGATGCCGGCGCCGGCGGCCACCGCAGATTGGTGCGCGCCGCCGGCTGCGGTTCCCTGGTCGAGCGTTGCCAGATAGGTGATGTTCATGGCGATCCTTCTTCGGTCAAAATGGTTGCAATTAACGGGTATTGGCGACAGGTGGAGGCGCGGGGGTGGGTGTGGTGTCGGCCACCACCGGCAGGGCGTCGATGCGGGCGACGAACCAGCTGCCACCGAGAGCACGCAGCGTCAAGGGGTAGGCCAACAGAACTTGGCTGTAGTCGGGGCGCCGGGCGGCAACGTCGATGTGGACGGCCAGTTGGGTGTTGTCGGCGGGGTTTTCTGGTGGGGTCTCGGCGGCTTGGGCAGCTGTGACGGTGGCGGCGGCGTAGTCACCGACCGCGCTGATGCCTGCATCGGTGGTGGTGAATCGGTTCAAGCCACCAGCGGACGTGAGGTAGGCGTTGGCGAACCCGGTCAGTAAGGCGAATAGCGGGGTGAGCTCGGTGGAGTTCGGCGGGCTTTTGTCGATGGCGACCGAGTAGCCCAATGGTAGGTAGGCGCCGGGGGGGTCGGGCTGCAGGCGGGCGATTTTGTCGAGGGCCTGCATGCCGGAGTTCTGGTATACCGCTACCGGAAGTTGGTATTTGGCAGGGGTTTTCGCCGCCCCGGGGTAGGGTTGCTCGTCCACGTCGACCTTGACGGCATAGATTCTGACGGTGGCGGTGGCCGGACCGAATTTGGTGGCTTGGGGTTTGGCGTTGGACACGGTCATGGCCGCGGTGGTCGGCAGGGTGTACTTGTGCCCGTCGGGGTAGCAGCGCGTGATGTCGGCACTGGTGTTGGAGGTCAGCAGCGCCTCGACGCATTGGGCAGCAAAGCTTTTAACGCGGTCGGTCTCGTTGATCTCGGCGCGGCTGATCGCGGCGATCGGGGGCGGCGGCGGAGGGAAGAAGAACCGCCATGCCTGGCTGACTCCGCTGATCGATGAGGTAGCGACCAGGGCGGCGAACCCGATGTGGCGCCCGGCGGTGCCGGCGGTGTGCAGGCGGCGCTTCCACGTGTTGGTGATCTTCATCAAACCGCCTTGTGGCCAAAGACTTTGATGCTGGCGACCGCGAAGGTGCCATCGCTGGGGTCGGTTGTCTGAGGCCCGCTGTCACCTCCCGATGGTGTCGGGTCGGCGGTGCTCATCGGCGGGGGCCCCAGCACCTCGGTCATGCCGGCGTCGCTGCTGGGGGTGGGGGTGGCATCGGTGGGTGGTCGGCTGGTCTGGCGGATGATGATGATGATCTTGGAAGCCAGCACCCGGGGTACTGCCAGGGGGACATCCCCGCGGTGGTTAAAGGTGTTTTGGTCCAAGAACAGGTTGGCGGGGTCGCTGAAATGCCACTGAAGGAGGGTGACGACACGATGGGCCAGCCATGGATCTGGGTCTGAGGGGCGGCGTCCCTGCGGGCCGATGGCTCCAGGGATGATGCTGACGCCGGTGATGACATAGGCCTGCGGCATTCCCGGTTGGCCTAGCTGAAGTGTGAGGACCTGCCCGGCGCCGTGCAGCACGCACACCCACGGGTTGTCCGTGCCGGGTTCAGCCACCGATTGCGCCGGGGTAGATCCGGCATTATCGCAGTCCGATGATGCGGTGAACGGCAATGGCCCGTCGGCGTTTTCATTCACTGGCGCCGGACTTGCCGCGGCGCGCGGCGGTGGGGGAGCTGTCCGTGCTGTCGTGGTCGTCGGGGAGGACAGCACCGGATTGGGGGACGGGGTGTTAACGAACGTCAGTGTCGCGGTGATCACGGTGGCCACCGCCGTGACGGCCACCAGTGCGCCGACCACCCACGGGTTGTAGCGCCGCGTCGATGGCCGGTCCGGATCATCGGATTGAGCCGCAGGCTCCGCGGTGCCGGCGTCCAACGCCGAGGTCTGTGGCTGTGGGCTTGGCTCATCAGCGGCGGCGTCCGGGTCGGAGCCGACAGTGCGCTGGGGATCATTGCTGGCCTGCTGCTGAGCACAACGGTTGTCGCGCTCCGTGTCGTCATCGGCGGCGGCATCGGCGTCGTCAAGGTCGACGACCCCGTCCTCCTCACCGATGCGCTGAGCTGTCTGCCGGTTGTTGATGTGGGGCAGGCGCGCGCCAATGCCAGACAACCACTGCTCGGCGTCAGCGGGCATGACGTAGTTGCTGCTCATGGGCGTGTGCTCCGTTCACGCTGGGGGCGGCGCCGCGAGACGTGCCGCACGGAGTGGGGCTGGCGGCGCGCGCATGAGGGCCCACCGACATGTGGCGGATCGAGTCGTAGGTAGCCGTCGTCGCGGTCGGCGGTGAAGCCGGTGTCGGCGCCGGCCACCACGTAGCGGCGCTGGGCGGCCAGAGTCACCGGAGGAAGCGCAGGCAACGTGGCGGGCGGCGGGGTTGGCGTCCTAGCTGGTTGATTGGGCGCGGCGAGGTGACGCGGCCTGTGGGTGCGCCGCCAGATCGCAAGGGCAACCCAGCATGCTGCCGCCAGGGCCAGCACCGGCAACAGGCGCCGCAGGAGTTCGACAATCAGTAGCAACGTGATCGCGGCGGCGCTAGCCGCGACCGCGACCAGCGCGAGCATCATCTTCACGCTTGTTTCTCCTCCCCAACCGAAACCAGGGTCGACGTATAAGCGTGAGCGTAGTTCTTTAGTCGTCTTTTTGCCTACAACGGTGGACAGTGAGCGTCGTCTTTAGTTATGTTTCTGGCGTGGAGATTCCCCAGCAAGGCGCGGCTCGGCTTGACGTGTTCGTCAGGCAGCGACTGGCGGCCAAGCGAATGACCTGGGCCGAGCTCGCCAGGACCGCGGGCCTGAGCAAGGACACCGTGTACCGCGCGGTCAAGCAAGCCCGCCGGATGCGGCCAGAAACCCTGACCAAGATCGATATCGCGCTGGACTGGCCGATCGGCACCTGCGCGCACGTCATCGACGGGGGCACCCCGCCGCAAGAAGCGATTCATCACGTCAAAGTCGACGCCCGACTGCAGGGCATCGAAACGCAACTCACCGAGCTGACACAGCTGCTGGGCCAGCTCAGCTGTCGACTTGGCCCGCGGGCGGACGCCAATGCCTGATCACATATTCGACGACCAACGCCGAGCCTGGATCGCCGCACACGCCGGGGTATTCCTGTTCCAGAAGCGCCGCGCCGAGCTATTGGGGAAGCGGTTGCGCGCGGCAAACCGCAACCGCACCGGTGCGCGACCTGATCCGCATGACGACCAGGTCACTGCACCGCTGCTGTTGCGCACTGCCTCAACCCCGACAGGGTCACTGGAAACCGCGATCGCGGTGATCGCCGCGCTCGCCGCACCGATCGGCTGGCCAGCCGGGCGCCTGCTCTACGAGTGGATTACGCGGCGGCTGATCCCAGATAACTTGCGCGCCTATCCGATTCCCGCGCTGGTGTGGGGGGCCATCATCTGCGGAGCGCCGCTGCTGCTCTTGGACCCCTCGCCCTCGCTATGGTCATCGCTGGTCGTGCCCTGGCTTGGTGCCCAGCTGCCCGCGATACTGCTGGCCGCAGGGATGTACGGAATCCTGGAAGGCTGGCTGGCCGTCGATGGGTCCTCGCATTGGTGGCCGATGGCGCCCAAAGAACCAGACATCGACGACAGGCTGCTGTTGGGCCCCATGGAATCGACGATGCCGACCCTGTTGGACCCGGCGCCTGTCAAACGCCGACCGGCAGCACTGACTGCACGCCGCACGCCGCCCAAGGTCACCTGGCTGCCGCTGGTGAGCGGACTGATCCTCGCGGGTGCCGGCACGCTGTGGTTTACCGCAGAAGTCATCGAGGCCACCGTGGGCAATGCAGATAGCGCTATCTCATCGACTGACGATAGGAACAGCTTTGACACAACCGCGAATTGAAACCAACCGCACGGCAACAGATCTGAGTGACGTCGAAGAAGAGTCGATCCGCCGTCAAGCCCGCGAAGCCGAGGGCTTCGACCCACACGACGACCGAGATGTGCGCGACGGAGCCGCGCGGCTGCGCTACGCGCTACGCCAGGTCGCCCAGCAACGGGGTGCCGAACTCGCAGACGACCTCGCCCATGACTGCGGGATCAGCCTCGACTACTGACCGTGCCGGCTCGACGCGGCGAGCAACGAGTGCGAGCCAAATGTGCGGTGCGGCCCCGAGCCAAGTTTCCGATGAATCGGCGGCCAGATGGCGAGAGGGTTTGGCGCGACTGGCCCGGAACCGCGGACCGCTTACAGAGAACCCCGATCTGAGCTTTCAGAGTCAGACCGGGGTCTCCGGGGGTGGCGTGAGCGCTCACAAGCGTAAAGCAGAGATTGACGTCCTTCCCGGGGCCGGGGGATTCGACGTGGTTAAGGTGTGCACCGGAGAAGGTTCAGCTCTTGTGGGCGGCGCCGACGAAGAACATTCCGCCGAGGTGCTTTTCGATTCGCCCAGTCCCGTGCAGTCCGTTGCGGGCGAGTTCGGCGGCGAATTCATCTGACTCAAAGCGGTTTTCGCGCGGATGCACAGTGAACGTGCGGAATGCCCAGCTGTCGAGGATCCGGCGCGGCACCTCTTCGAAGAGCAGTAATCCTCCAGGGCGACGCACGCGGGCGACCTCGGCCACGGCTTGCTGCCAGTCGGGCACATGATGAATGATCCCGAAGTCCACGGCCGTGTCGACGCTGCCGGCTGGCTGGGCGATCTCGCAGACATCGCCCACCGAAAGCGATACGGGAGTTCTGACAGGCCCCGGCCACGTTAGTAAGGGTATCCTAATATCGGAACAGGTAGTTGCACGCCGGCCACTGACGGCGGGCTCAACTAGGTCGCGGTAGCCGACATGCGTTGGATGCGTTTGTTGACGGCTTGGCGGTAGATGTCGATGAAGTCGTCGAAGTCAGGGATCAGGACTTTTTTGCCGGGGGCGCCGCGGGTGAGCAGTCGTGCTTCGGTGAGGTCCTGGGGTAGAAATTCTTGCCATTCGATTTCTTGGCCGAATACCGATGATTGGCCGCGGTGGCCGCTGTTGGGTTCGTAGGATTCGGTGCGTCGGGTGGACAGGCCCAGCCAGTGTGATGCCTGTTCGAGCAGGTGTCGTTCGTGGGAGCCGTACATGATGACCCATCCTGGGATCATGTCGCGCAGGGCATCAGCGTATTTGGGTCCGTAGATGACGTCGAAGTGGCTGGAGGCTTGCACTGTCATTTGGATGTTGACGCCGAGTCCGGCGCTTTCACCGCAGTAGTCGAGGAGATTTGGCAGCGGGCTGGCATTGCATACTTCGTCGAGTTGCAGCAGTAGACGGTGGGTGAGCTGGTGATTGGCTGCTTTGCGGCGGAAGTGTTGAATGATGGAGTCGATGAGCGCGACGGCCACTCCGGCCACGGTGCCGTGTTTGGGCGCGATCAAGAAGATGGTTGCGTCGGGGTCGTCGAGGAGGCTGAAGTCGAAGTTGTGGACGTCGAGTTGTTCAACAGCGCTGAGGGTTTCGAGCTTGGCTGCTGTGGCCAACCCTAAACGTAGCCAGGGCCGGATGGCTTTGCGGGCGGTGATCGCGACGCTGTCGCGCATGCGGGGATCCATGCCGAGCATGGCCAGCAGCGGCTCGGAAAGCTCTGGGTGTGGGCATAACTCGTAGGCTTTCATCCAGGACTCGGGGGGGACTTGCGGCGCCAGGGCCGCAGGACCGGAGTCGTCGTCTTGGTCTTGGGGGTTGGGGAGGCCATAGTTTTCGGCGGCTTTGAGTACCCAGGGCATTCCTTGGTTGTTGCCCCGTGGGCTGGCGGCGTAGAGCAGGGCGGCTAGTGGTGGGGCAGCGGTGGATTCCCAGAGTCCGCCGGAGCTGACCGAGGCCCCGGCGGTAGCCCCGCCGAATCCGACGCCGCTGGTTGCCAGCATGGTCTCGGCGACGGTGAGCGCTTCGTCGGCGGTGGTGATCGCCGTAGTGGGATCGGACACCATGGATTTGACGTCGGAGGGCCAGGTCTCGGTTTTGACGGGGGACAGGTCAAGGACACCGATGGGGCCTTTGGCCCGGTGGGGGATAACCAGTTGGGCGAGATCGGGTTTGGATGAGCAGGAGAACACCGGTCCGGGGTGCAGCACGGCAGCTGGGCCGAGGATCTTGCGGGTTTTGCCGGCGCGCGTCGGGGCGGTGATCGCGACGTGGGGAGCGGTGCTCACCCGAACAGGCTGTGTGTGGTCGTTGTACTCCAGCCCGCAGTAGGGGGTGTAGGGCTCTGAGAAGGTCATGCGGGGCTACCGTATCGGCGGTTAGGCACGATTGCCCTACACCGCCGGGCGTTTCACGACCTGCAGCCACCTGCTCGACTCTGTTCGCCCGTGCGTTCGGCGACGGGCTCGTCGTTCAGCTCGGTGGGGGGAGGTCGGGAGAGCGGTTGTCCTCGATGCTGAGTCCGCTGTCGTAGACGCTGGTGATGTTGAGGTGGCGGCGGTAGGCGTATTGGTTGGCCTCGCGTAGGTGTTGGCGGGTGGTAAGTGCTTGGCGCAGTTGGTCGTTGAGCACGTCGGGGTGTAGGCGGGCTGCTTGAGTCAGCAGCGGGTCAAGGTCGGGTGGGGTGGGTGTGTG
>NZ_UPHT01000182.1 GCF_900566085.1 Mycobacterium attenuatum | reverse complement strand
GGCGACCATCGACATCAACGGCGTCATCGCCACATACCCACCCGCCATAGAACCCGAGGTCACGGTGATTCTCGACGCCCTGCAGACCGGAAACTCAAGGCACTAAGCCAAATGACCCAACTCGGGTTTGAGAGTTGTTGTGTGTCAGCTAGTCCCGATTTTTGCAGGTGCTGTCACGGGGTGGCCGGTTTGTCGTAGATGCGGTTACGGCGGCCAGCTGCGGTGGTGGTGGTGTGGCCGACGGGCTACTTCGTCGGGGTAAAGAAGTTTAGGGGCAGCGACACCAGCTGCCGGAGCCGGTTGAGTAGCTCTAGTCCGTCAGGGGTGTCGTGACGCCAGTAGCACGGGTTTTTGCGCACCACATGGTTGTTCTTGGACTCCACATGGGCCTGGTCGTTTTTCTGGTGCGGGCGGGTCTGGGTGCTGTCTTGGGCCTGTAGCCACGCGGCGACCTCGTGATTGATGAACTCAGCCCCGCAGTCCAAAGCGCATAGGTTCGCCCGAACCTATGTCAGGTGGTACCTAATGTTTACACGTTGGGCAGGCGGGCGGCGTCGACGGTGTCGGCGAGGTAGCGCAGGGCGGTTCCACGGCGGATGCCGAAGACGGCCGCGACCAACACCGGATCCATCGTGGTGACCAGCTGCGCGAGCCGGGTCGCCCGCAGGATCTGCACGGTGACCTGGGCGGGCGCAAGGATCATGGCGAGGTAGTCCAGGGAGACCTGCTTGCCGACGGTCTTGCTCTTCTGGTTGACCAGCAGCCAGGGTCCGGTGCTGTGCCAGCGGTCGCGCGTGCAGCTGGCGGGCTCGGTAGCCCGGGTTGTCGATGCCGGCGAGGAAGGCTTCGACGTCGCCGATGCCGACAAGGGCCCAGTCGGTGACGGCGGGACGGTGGGTGCTCAGGGAGCGGGCCAGGTCGCGGACGGCGGCCAGGTTGATTTCGAGGGTGCGGTCGGATCGGGGCTTGGTGCCCTCGCGCCGCGCCCGCTCGCGCGATTGCAGCTGGTGGGCGTCGAATGCCGTTGCCAGGGGTCGGAACTGGCCGGGTATCTCGGCGATGCGGCGGGCGCGGCGGTCGGCCGCGGCCTGCGCGCTGGTGTCGAGGGCCAGCGCGTGCCGGGACCCGACGAAGTAGGTTTGCAGCGCCCGCGCCAGCTCGCCAACGGCCGGGCCGGGTCTGCGGATCGCCTGAAGGACAGCGGTCGGGCCAGCGCCGGGGAGGTCGGCCAGTGCCGCGGCGAGCCGGTACAGCATGGAGACCGCGCGGGTGGCCGCCACCCGCGCGGCGAGGAACTCACCGAACCCTGCCCACCACTGCGGCTCGGGATCGAGTTGTGCGGCAAGCGTTTCCGCGCAGCGATGCACCAGCGCCGGATCGTTGTGGTAGCAGCGGGAACACTGCCCACGAGCCTGATGCGGACCTCGCTGCCCGCATGTCGCGCAAGCCACGATGCGGCGCGGACGGGCCATCACAGCGGCGGCATGGACCGACCCGCACGCGCGGAGGCTGCTGCTCGGGTGACCGACGGAGTGGGCGTAGCGGCGACCGGGGTGGTGTCGATGTCGAGCAGGTCGTTGGGGGTGCACTCCAGCGCGGTGCACAACGCGGCGAGCGTGTCGAGCTTGAGCTGGGATGGTTGCTTGGTCAATAGCGCCGACACCGACGCCGCCGACAACTGCAGACCGGCCTTGTCGGCCAGCAGGCGACGTAGCTGTGCGCCGGTCCAGACCTCGCGTTGCGCGGCGGCCATCCGCAGCCGCCAGGTAGCCTTCATCGCGGTTCTCCCTCGAGCGTGCCCAGGGTGGCCGACACGGCGCGACGGTAGGCGTCCTCGATGAAAGTGGCCGACGGGCGCACGTACGTCATCGTCGTCCCTACCTGCCAGTGTCCTAAAAGCTGTTCTATCGCAACGAGATCCATGCCGCGTTCGTAGTTGTAGGTGGCGCAGGCGCGGCGGATCGCGTGCGAGCTGAACCGCTCGGGCGCCGGTGCCCGCTCGAGGTCGAGCAGATGCGCGAGTCGGTTGCGCACGCTGCCGCGGTGCAGCCGGTCCCCGGACTGGTCGCAGAACAGCACCGGCCCAGCCGCCAGCCGCGCCCGCACGTCGGCCAGATACCACTTCAGGATCAGATCCAGCCCGTCCAGCATCGGCACCCACCGCGGCCGCGGCCCGGAACCCTTGGCCGCCTTGCCGTATCGCACGTGGATCTTGCCGAACGGCCCACGGTCGAAGTGCACGTCGGCCACGTCGAGCATCACCGCCTCCTCGGTTCGCAAACCGGCGTGATACAGGGCGCGGAACAGCGCGTAGTCGCGGCCGGCCGCCGCGAACACCCTTGCGGTGGCGACCCGCTCGCGTAAGAACGCGAAGAACGTCTCCATCCGCTGCGGCGTCGGTGGCGGCGCCACGTACGGGGAATCGCTGCCGACGTGACGGGCGGCCTTGAACGCGTCGACCGGGTCCACCAGCCGCACTCCAAACATCGACTCGATCTGACCGGCCTTGCGCTCCAACAGGAACGAGAAGAATCCCTTGAACACCGACACATAGCCGCGACGAGTCGAAGTCGCCATCCCGACCGCCGCCAACCCGCCCACGACCGGTCGATGTCCTCGCAGGTCACCTCCCAGGCCGGGCGCCCGCATGCGGCCAGAAACCGCTCCAGGGTCGCGGTGCCGTTGTCGATCGTCAGCGCGCTGAAACCGCGCGCGGCCTGCGTGGACTGGTGGTCCTCGATGCAGCGGGCCTGATATGTTCCCGGATCCGCTGGCGCGGCCACTGCGGTCGCCGGAGTCGAGGCGACCAGATGAAGACCTGCCCCATCCACCGCATACCTCCATCCCGCCTTGATTGTTCAGGCAGCACCCGACTATTCAGGAGATAACCTGAAGAATCAACAACCCCGGCGGTGTCTCGTTGCCGCAGGTAGCAGGGGCTATTCGTGGGTGGGAAGGGGTATCAAACCCAGTTCAGTCGAAGATCACCATGGGATACCGGAAGCGCTGCTGTAGCTGCTCGATGCCCTCGAGGATCCACTTGGAGGCGTTGTTGCGGATCGCGTGGTTTTCGGTCCACCCGCTCACCACATCGGTCATCGTCAGGGTGCGGGCGAACTCGCCGATCATTGTGGGGCCGCAGTGCGCCACGGTGTCGGCCTCGATCACCCCCGGCTCCTTGGGTGCCTCGTCGGCGCAGGTGCCGATGGTGATCGAATTCCGCAGCAGCGGTGCGTCGAGCGGCCCATCCCCGTGGTGGCCAGCACCCGATCCAAAATCTTGCCCGTGTCCGCCCTGGACGCCTTGCGGTACCGACCTCGTAGTTTGTTGGTTACTTGCCGTCTGGCGGCCATATCGATCTTGCCCTCCACGCCGGGCAAGCCTTCCGCGCTACGCGCTCAAAATTAATGAGGCACCACGACCGGCTACGCGCTCAAAGTAGGTCAAGCACATCGATGATTTGCACACCTTGCTCACATGCGGGTAGTTTCAGCTGCACATGTGTAACTGCCGGGACGGGTTTTACCCAGCTCCCGCCGCGCTTGGCACATCTTCGGCCGCGAGGACGTGCAGATCGGTGGAGGTCGACCGTCGAGGGGTCGGTCGCCATCCGCCGGATATCCCCTTGATTCCCGGGTAGCTCGCATGACGCCGTTCGCCGGCTCGTGAGACCACCAATTCCGTTGAGCGTCAATCCGATTGGGGATCGCTTGCGCTACGGCAATCCGCTGACCCCGTCGGTGCCCAGCACGAGACCGCTCAGGCCGCCAATGCCGCCGGAGGCGGGCGTGGGGACGGTACTGCCATTACCGCCGTTTCCGCCGTTGCCGACGAGAACCGCGTTGCCGCCGGTCCCACCGGCCCCCGCTGCAATTGCGCCGTCGCCGCCGACACCGCCGGCGCCCCCGTCGCCGAGTAGCGCGCCCGCCTTTCCGCCGTTGCCACCGGCGCCGCCGTTACCGGTAGCGCCCAGCGCCGGGCCGCCGGCGCCACCGGCCCCACCGAAGCCCAGCACCCCGGCGTCGCCCCCGGTACCGCCC
>NZ_UPHT01000036.1 GCF_900566085.1 Mycobacterium attenuatum | reverse complement strand
GACTCAAGCGATCCGCACCTACATCACCAGCTGGAACAAACGCGTCCACCCATTCGTCTGGACCAAGACCGCCGACGAAATCCTCAAGAAAGCAAACCGTCAACCAACTTCAAACACGGACCACTAGTTTTCGTTGCTCGATTCATCTGAATAGATAATATCGTCCCACGTTATGTCATTACGTTCGAAAATTCTCGCAGGAATGCTGACATCATTATTACTATCGGCAGGACCGACGGTATTGTTATTCTCGTTGCCGTTATTGTCCGATTGCGGCAACCCTGTCACGTCAAGATAATCATCTCTGGTACCGCTATTGTACGTGAATAGACTGCCATTATCGTTATCGTAGCTGAATGGATTGCCAGACCCTTCGCAGGTATCGAGTTTCAACCCATCATGGGCGGCCAGACTGATGGCGAGCCGGCCCACGTTCACCTCGGAGCTTTCGGCGGTGCCGTCAAACGCGGAAGTGATACCGCCGGTTACCGTCAGTGCCCCCAGCGCCGCAGTGGCGACGCGTTGGCGGCGCCGAGATCGGGTGCGCTCCAAGCGGGCGTTAGACCCGGACTCGGCAGCGCCGCGATTATTCTTTGATTCGAGATCGCCAGACGATTTGGACATGGAATACTCCCTAGTTATCGATCAGTCAACCACATCGTTATCAAACGCAACATGTGAAAATACCAAACGGAAGCTTAGCCGAATCCGCGCTTGAGCCATCCGAAATATTTTTGCTGAATCACTCACATGGTCTTTCAAAGCATCCAAATATTTCGAACCTTCAACTCGAACCGCGACTAAAAATCGCTGCGATCATAACTATTGCAACGAATCGCATCCCATCCCCCGAACGGGTCAAAGTCACGGTCCCCCAATCGGCGGACGCCGATATCCCCCGCCGTGCGGTCCAGGTCGTAGCCGGTCAGGTAGACCGAGTCGTCGCTGCCGTCGAGCAGGCTGATGGCGCAAGCTCTTGTGAGTGCTGGTCCATAGGGCGCCGGCTACGCCTTGGACCCGCGACCGCCGAACCGCAACCTGACCAGCAGACCCACTTGAGGCGAGCGCAGGTGAGCGGCGGGATCAGCACGCTAGAACAAGGCCGACACGGTAGCCCAGGCGGATGGCGTTGCTTTGGGGTTTCCTATGGGGTTTACGGGGTTTTCTCTGCGGCTGAGCCCTGCGCAGCCAAGGCGACGGCTACGGCTTGGCAGCCCCCAGGGCGCCGACGTGAATCGACGGCAGCTGATCATCGGCGGCGGCGACGGCGAACGGGACGGCAGCGCTGTAGAAGGCCTCCTCGCTCATCAGGCCGCGCCGGGCCAGTTCAATCCGGTCGATCTCGGTGCCCCATCGCTTAGCGAAAAGGTTCTTCAGTTGTGTGGGGTCGGGCCGGTGCAGGTTCAAATGTGGCTTATGACGGGCTAATTCGTCGCGTCTAGCCAGCGCGTGGGCCGCCGCGGCACGCCACTGGGGCAGCCGCGGATCCGCACGAAGCAGGTGCAGAAAATGCTCGATGGCTGGCAGTGCCCGGGTGACGAACAAGGTTCGGGTGATCAGGCGGGCCGAGACGGCAATCGGGTCATCGCGCCACGTTTCGTTTTCCGCTGGGGTCAACCACTGCGACCTGACCGGCTCTGGGAAGCCGGACTCGTCGGCGAGTCCGATGGTTACGGCGTAGCGGTGGGCGACGGTCTCCAACGCGCGTTGACGGGTCTGTGCGGTGACCCGCCCAATGGCCAGAGACGCCTGTTGACCAACCTCGCCGCTGCGTCCGGGGTGCGTCAACTCCCAATGCCACGAGGCGACCTGTTCCAGGGCCGGTAGATAGGCCCAGCGGTCGGTAGCGGCGACACTCAGCAGCGACAGGACATCGGTGTCGCAGACCTCGACCGTGGCCTTGGTTCCGCTGTCGGTGGTGATGACCACCGAAGTGGTTGGCGCCCAGCGTTGTTGCCAGCGCCGGGACCAGATCGTTGGCGGCGGCGCGGGACTGGTGACCGTGCCACACTGGCCGTCGCGCACGTTGTGTAATGCCACAATGGCGTCGTGGTGTTTGATGTCGACCCGCAGGGCGCGCAATTGATTTGCCAAGTAACGGCTTTCGGGCTCGACCGCGTCGAAGATGCGATCCCAGGTGCGCATGGTGAACGGTGTGCGGCGCGCCTTTTCGACCAGATCAGCCGCTAATTGTGCTGACAGAAAACCGGTCTCGACGCAGCGTGCCAGCGTTTGGCGGATGTTGACTAACGCGTCGACGAAGACCGGATAGCCGTCTTCGGGCTCGCCGTGGACCATGGCGACCTCGTCGTCGGCTTCCAAATATCCGTTGCGGTAGCTCTCGAATACCCAGCCGTAGCCTTCCATTCCGAAGGGATGCAGTTCGGCGGCGCGCAGCGCGCCCATGCTCGACGAGCCGACGACACGAACTCCGTCCTGGATCAAGGTCAGCAGTTCTTTGTGCCGCACCGGAGCGTGCTGGAAGAACAACCCGTCGACAATCAACAGCGTGTCGCCGGGCCGCAGCCCGTACCGCAGGGCGTCACCGAACGAAATCGGGGGTACCACTTCGGCGTTGGGCACCACCGCATGGATATCGGCGGCGCCGATGGTGGGCCCAGCGGTCACCACGATCCGACCGGCAGCCCTCATGCCGACTCCTGCAGGGGGGTGCGCATCGGAGAACCGTGTGAGGCCGTCAGGCCGGGCGCGATGACCTTCACCACCGGAACACAACTGCCAGCAATGTCGCACACAACCGCCAGCGGCTCGGTGCCCGACCGGGCCGCCACCGCCGTTGCGGCCGAAGCCAACAGCTCACTCAGCGAGTCGGTATCGGGAACGTGCCACGGTGTGGGTTCGGCGGTAGGCAAGTGCAGCATGGTTGGCCGCAACGGGCCGTAGGCGTGCACCCGGGCGAAGCGGTGGTACAACGCCGGCGCCAGATCTTCGCGTGCTCCGCTGATAGCCGTCAGTCGCGATTGCGCGGCTTCGGTGATCGCCCGGGACAACGCCACGTTGGGATCGTGGTGCAACCCGAAGCCGCTGAACGGGACCCCCAGCATGGGCGAACATATCTCGGCGGTAAAGCACGGGAAACCGTCCCACGTGTCGGTGCGCGCTATCTTCAGTTCGCTGCCGGCCCGGTAGATCATGTCGACCAATTCGGCGCAGCCGGAGTCGGCGACATCGTCCAGTGGCACCTCGAACAGGGTGCTTCCGGGTTCGCCGGCGGCCATGGCATGGCGTTCCATGACCTCGTAGAGGCCATGCAGGCTGGCCTCCCAGTAGCTGTTGCCCGAAGCCAACCCCGTGGTGTCCATCGAGAACATCGGCGGGTCCCAGCGGTTTTCGACCGCCGCGTTGACCAGGACCGCCTCCCAGGGCACCCAGGTTTGGCGGCCGGTCATCAGCGTCGTCGCTGTCATCCAGTCGAGCTTGGCGCCAGGATGATAGATGCTTCGGGCCGACAGGAGCAGATGAGCCGGATCGTAGGTCAGTGCTGCCGCGATGTCCGTTGTCCGCATGGAAAACAGGTCGGGCGTGACGTTTTCGGCATGCCAGGTTTCCAGCGATTCCATGACCGCAGAAACCTGGGCGGCGCGGTAGGTCGCGGCCTTGCCCTGACTGACCGACAGTGTCACCGAGGCGGGACGCACTGCCTGAACCGTGGGAATGCCGAGATCATCGAGCCAGGTGAGGTCGGCGACACGGGTGATGCCCGCCAATTCCAGCATCGGTTGCACGGCATGCCAGGTCTGTTCGGGAGAGATGATGCGGTAGCTGCCCGCCCGATGGGCGATCGAGGTGGGATCGGCATGGCCCAGCACCCGGGTGGGCCACTGCGACCAATCCGGGCCCACGGACACGGTGGTGGCCGCAGCGCATGATTCAGACATGGACTCACGTCCTCTAGTTGCGGGGATTGCACAAGAGTGCGGTTGCTGTCGGCGGCTGGTGCAGCTCTGCCTGGCGCTGGAACACAGTGAAGACCGCTGGTGGGGGTTCATTGCAGGACAAACCCCCACCAGCGCCGCCTCCACGGGCGACATCTCCTCTTCGGGTCCTCTTCGGGTCCTCTTCGGGTCCTCTTCGGGTCCTCTTCAGTCGATGCACTCCGCGTTGAACCAGTAGCAAACGTAGTGGAGCCGATACGTTGCTTCGTCTTCGATAAACAGAAGTTCATGGGCCATGTGATCACCTCCTCTCGGCGGACGAGCGCTAGCCAGCCGCGTTTCGTGTCAAAGCTGCACCCGACTGGCGCGTTACTTAACATGCGAAATTGTAACGGTAGGCAATAGTAGCCGCTAGCTATAAAAATGATGCGCTCCCCCTGTCGAGCAGACGCAATAGCCCCCGACACGCCGAGCGCGCGGGGGCTATTGCGGCTGCTCGCCACTTGGGGTGCGGTGGCTCGCGCAGATACGCGGGCAGCCGGGCTGAACTGCGCGTGCGCACCTCGCCACGCGACTGTTGCGCCGCCGAGCAGCATTCACCTCGGCCTTAGATACAGTTGGAATAATGCCTCAATCCGCCCCGCCCGCGCTGACTGTTCGCTACGACGGGTCTGCACGCACGTTCGCGCCCGGCCATGACGTGGTAGTCGGCCGCGACTTGCGCGCCGACATGCGCATCACGCATCCGCTGATCTCCCGGGCGCATCTGCTGCTGCGCTTCGATCAAGGCCGGTGGCTGGCGATCGACAACAATTCGCTGAACGGGACCTTCTGCAACGGCCGCCGGGTGCCGATGGTCGACATCCAGGACGGCCAGAGCGTCAACATCGGCAATCCCGACGGCCCGTTGCTGACCTTCGAGGTCGGCCGCCATGTAGGGATGGCCGGGCGGCCACCGCAAACCGAGTCGATGCGGCTGGGCACCCAATCGTCGCCGTGGCCGCCGCCGGGGACACAAGCTGCTGGCCACCCGGGGCCCCCGGCGGCGACGCAGGTTGCCGGTCACCCGGGACCCCCGCCGTCGGCACGCCAGTCGAATTGGACCGCACCGCCGCCGGCGCGACCGCATCCCGGCCCGCCCCCGAAATCGGGACAGCCGATGTACCCCAGCTCGGCGTCTCGGCAGTCCGGATTTGCCCCGGGGCCGCCGCGCCAGCCGTCGAATTATGCACCGGCCGGGCCGCGCCCGTCGCCGCCCACGCAGATGCAGCCCAGCGCCGCCAAGCCGCCCGAGGTGGCGAACCTGGCCACCAAGATGATCCATGCGCTGTTGCCGCGGACCGGGTCCAACGAAATGCCGGCGGGATCGGTCACGATCGGCCGCGCCACCGATAACGACGTCGTCATCCAGGACGTCCTGGCGTCGCGTCACCACGCATTCCTGACCATGACACCGCTGGGCACCGAAATCCGCGATGCCCACAGCGTCAACGGGACGTTCGTCAACGGGGTGCGGGTCGGGTCGGCGATCTTGAGCGATGGCGACGTTGTCACCATCGGCAACGTGGACCTGGTGTTCACCGGCGGCACACTGATTCGCCGCACGGAGGCGGCCACCCGCACCGGCGGCCTGGAAGTGAAATCGGTGTGCTTCAAAGCCGATGGCAAGCAACTGCTCGACCACATCTCGCTGACCGCCCGCCCCGGCACATTGACGGCCATCATCGGCGGCTCCGGCGCCGGCAAGACCACCCTGTCGCGACTGATCGCGGGTTACACCAGCCCCAGCTCGGGAACTGTGACCTTCGAGGGCCACAACATCCACACCGAGTACGCATCCATGCGCAGCAGAATCGGGATGGTCCCCCAAGACGACGTCGTGCACCGCCAGCTCACCGTCAACCAGGCCCTCGGGTACGCGGCCGAACTACGGCTGCCGCCCGACACCAGCAAGGCCGACCGCGATCAGGTGGTCGCCCAGGTCCTCGAGGAACTCGAGCTGACCAAGCATGCCGACACACGGGTGGACAAGTTGTCCGGCGGGCAGCGCAAGCGCGCGTCGGTGGCACTCGAACTGCTCACCGGTCCGTCGCTGCTGATTCTCGACGAGCCGACGACGGGTCTGGACCCGGCGCTGGACCGGCAGGTGATGATGATGCTGCGGCAACTCGCCGATGCCGGCCGCGTGGTGCTGGTGGTCACGCACTCCGTGTCCTACCTGGACGTGTGCGATCAGCTGCTGCTGGTGGCCCCGGGCGGCAAGACGGCATTCCTGGGCCCGCCCGACCAGATCGGTCAGGCCATGGGAACCACCAACTGGGCCGACATTTTCGCCAAGGTGGGAGCCGACCCCGACGAGGCCAACCGCCGCTTCCTGGCCGACAAGCAGGCCCAGCCGGCGTTTCCGTCCCAGGCCAGCCCCGCCGCCGACCTGGGCGAACCGGTGCACACCGACGTGTTTCGCCAGTTCTCCACCATCGCCCGCCGTCAGGTTCGCCTGGTCGTTTCCGACCGTGGCTACACCGTGTTCCTGGCGTTGCTGCCGTTCCTCATCGGCGTGCTGAGCCTCACCGTTCGAGGCAAAACCGGATTCGGGATGTCGGATCCAATGGGCAACAATCCCGCCCAGCCCGACCAGATTCTGGTCATGCTCAATGTCGGGGCGGTGTTCATGGGGACGGCGCTGACGATCCGCGACCTCATCGGTGAGCGTCCCATCTTCCGGCGCGAGCAGGCGGTCGGCTTGTCCACCGCGGCCTATATGGCCGCCAAGATCGTGGTGTTCTCGGCGTTCGCGATCGCCCAGGCGGCGATCGCCACCACCATCTGTGTGATCGGCTGGGGCAAGCCGCTTTCCGACGCAGTGCTGCTGGGAGACGTTCGGTTCGAACTGTTCGTCACTGTGGCCGCGACCTGTGTGGCCTCGGCGATGCTGGGCATGGCACTGTCGGCGCTGGCCCAATCGCAGGATCAGATCATGCCGATGCTGGTGGTCTCGATCATGTCCCAGCTGGTGTTCTCCGGCGGCATGATCTGGGTGACCAACCGGATCGTGCTCGACCAGTTGTCCTGGGCCACGCCCGCCCGGTGGGGTTTCGCGGCGTCGGCGTCCACGATCGATACCCACCGGCTCATTCCGGGCCCGACGGACCCGAAAGACCAGCACTGGGACCACAAAGCGAGCGCGTGGCTGTTCGACATGGCCATGCTCGGGGTGGTGTCGATTGCCTATACCGCCATCGTGTGGTGGAAGATTCGGCTGCGACGGCGCTGACGCGGGCGCAACTCTTAGGGTGAAGCAATGACCCGAGCTCAGCGGCCCGTGCTGACGGTTCGGTCGGACCGCTCACAACGCAGCTTCGCTCCGGGCGCTGATGCGATCGTGGGCAGTGATCTGCGTGCCGACCTGCGCGTCGCCCACCCGCTGGTGGCTCAGGCACACGTGGTGGTGCGCTTCGAACAGGGCAACTGGATCGCCATTGACAATTCACGGACCGGGATGTTCGTCGCCGGCCGCCGGGTGCCGCTAACGGACATCCATGACGGCCTGGTGGTCAATCTCGGCAGGCCCAACGGGCCGCGCATCAGCTTCGAAGTAGGGCATCACCGCGGCATCGTCGGCTTGCTGCCGCAGACCGGCTCTCCGCCGCCCGGTGCTCCAGCCTCAGGTACCGAGCGCCGGCCACCCGCACAGCCGCCCGGCCCCACGCCACCGGCACCGGCACCGGGCGCACCCGACAACCCCGGGGCGCAGCGGACCACCGTCTTACCGATGTCCCCCCCGCCCCCGCCGGCGGGACGCACCACGACGGTCAACGTCGCGCGGGCCGCCTCCCGCCACACGCTGCCCGGGGCAAGCATTTCCTGGATCGGCCGGGCGCTCGACAACGACATCGTCGTCGCCGATGTGCTGGCGTCGCGCCACCACGCGTTTCTGACCCCCACGCCGGTGGGCACCGAGGTCAACGACGCACACAGCATCAACGGCACGTTCGTCAACGGGATCCGGGTCGGCTCGGCGATCCTTCGCGAGGGTGACGTGGTCACCATCGGCAACGTCGACCTGGCATTCACCGGGACCACCCTGGTTCGTCGCACCGAAGCGGCCACCCGCACCGGAGGCCTGGAGGTCACCGGGGTCAGCTATGCCGTTAACGGCGCCGCACTGCTCGACAACGTGTCGCTGACCGCGCGGCCCGGCACGCTGACCGCCGTCATCGGCGGCTCCGGCGCCGGCAAGACCACGCTGTCGCGGCTGATCGCCGGCTATCTCAGCCCCAGCTCGGGCACCGTGACCTTCGAGGGCCACAACATCCATACCGACTACGCATCGTTGCGCAGCCGGATCGGGATGGTGCCGCAAGACGATGTTGTACACCGGCAGTTGACCATCAACCAGGCGCTCGGCTACGCCGCCGAACTGCGGCTGCCGCCGGATACCAGCAAACAGGATCGCGCCGCGGTGGTCGCCGGGGTGCTCGACGAACTGAGGCTCACCGAGCACGCGGACACCCGCGTCGACAAGCTGTCCGGCGGCCAGCGCAAACGCGCTTCGGTGGCCCTGGAACTGCTCACCGGCCCCTCCCTGCTGATCCTCGACGAGCCGACCTCAGGCCTGGACCCGGCGCTGGACCTGCAGGTCATGACAATGCTGCGGCAACTCGCCGACGCCGGCCGGGTGGTGCTCGTGGTCACCCATTCGCTGACCTACCTCGACGTCTGTGATCAGGTGCTGCTCATGGCCCCGGGGGGCAAGACCGCGTTTCTGGGGCCGCCCGACCAGATCGGCCAGGCCATGGGAACCACCAACTGGGCCCATATTTTTGCCAAGGTCGGCGCCGACCCCGACGAGGCGAACCGCCGCTTTCTGGCCCGCAACCAGCCCCCCGCGCCGGCGTTGACCGAGACGCCTACGGATCTGGGTGCACCGGCACACACCAGCGTGCGCCGCCAGTTCTCCACCATCGCGCGCCGCCAGGTTCGGCTGGTGGTCGCCGACGGGGCCTACTTCGCATTCCTGGCGGTTTTGCCGTTCGTCCTGGGTGCGCTGTCGCTGACGGTTCCGGGAGACACCGGCTTCGGCATGGCCCAACCGACCAGCCAGACCCCCGACGAAGCGGCCCAAATTCTGACGCTGCTGTCCATCGCCGCGGTCTTCATGGGAACCGCGCTGACCATCCGCGACCTCATCGGCGAGCGCGCCATCTTCCGTCGCGAGCAGGCAGTGGGCTTGTCGACGAGGGCCTATCTGGGCGCCAAGATCACGGTGTTCTGCATGTTCGCCATCACCCAGGCGGCCATCACCACCGGCGTCGTGCTGCTGGGCAAGGGGGTGCCGACCCAGCGGGCGCTGCTGCTCGGCAACCCATGTTTCGAGCTGTTCACCACGGTCGCCGCCACCTGCGTGGCCTCGGCGATTCTGGGTTTGCTGCTGTCGTCGGTCGCCCGGTCCAGTGAGCAGATCATGCCGCTGCTGGTGGTGTCGCTGATGCTGCAGCTGGTACTGGCCGGCGGACTGGTCCCGGTGACCAACCGGATCTTCCTGGACCAGTTGTCGTGGGCGGTGCCCGCGCGGTGGGGTTACGCCGCGTCGGCGGCAACGGTCAACCTGCGCGAGCTGGTGCCCGGCTCGTACAGTCCCGAGGACAGCCACTGGACGCACTCGCGCCCGGCGTGGCTGTTCGACATGGCGATGTTGGCGACGCTGTCGGCGGCCTATTCAGGCCTGGTGTGGTGGCGCATCCGGCTCCGGCGCCACTGACGCGGCCCGAAGCCCGCCCCAGGTTCGCGAGGTTTCGAGGCCGGCGCCAGCGGCTACAGCTAGTTTCGATGAACACGGTGGCGCCGCCCGTGCTGACAGTGTCTGGGCTCGGGCCGCAACGTACTTTCGCCGCAGGTCACGACATCATCGTCGGCAGCGACCTGCGTGCCGACATGCGTGTCAGCCATCCGTCGGTCTCCCGGGCACACCTGCTACTGCGCTTCGATCAGGGCAGGTGGATGGCGATCGACAACGGATCGCACGAGGGCACGTTCGTGGACCATCGGCGGGTACACGCCGTCGAAATCCACCCCGGCCAGCGGATCAACATCGGCAGCCCCGACGGACCCTGCCTGACCTTCGAGGTGGGACGCCCCGAGGTGCCGGCCGGACGGCCTCCGCAAACAACGCCGATACCGGCGGCGCCGCGCCGCACCCACCCGGCTGCTCGACCGGTTCCGCCGCCGGTATCGGCGTTGTTTGCGGAGGCCGTCCGGCCGGCAC
>NZ_UPHT01000181.1 GCF_900566085.1 Mycobacterium attenuatum | reverse complement strand
GATGTGGGGCAGCCATTGCAGCGGTCCGGGGGGTTGGGGGTCGGCGGCTTCGAGGCGCCAGTGCAATACGGCGGCCACCAGCTCGGCGCTGCGTAGTTCGCGGCGGTTGACCGCGGCTTCGAATTTGCTCAGGGCGATCGATACGGAGTTGGCATCGAGTGCTATGGAAGCGAGGCGGGCGCGCAGCGCGGGCCAGGCCGGGCAGTCGGTGACGTCGGGGCTTGCGGCCTCGGCGCCGTCGTCGATGGCTTTCATGGCGTCGGCGCCGAGGGCGCGTTCGACTAGGGCGCTGATCGCGTCGTAGTACATGTCGGCGGCTGGCCCGAGACGGGCGATTGGGTCGCGGGCAAGACGCTCGGCGGTGGTGGCCGAGACCTGGGCGCCGTCGCGGGCCAGCGCGGTGGAGAGAACTTCGACCGCGGTCTCGGGGTGGGTGGCTTTGGTGGAGTTGATTTTGTGGGGGTCTTGCTCGCTGGTGGACAGGTAGATGTGGTTTTCGGCGCGGCCGCGGGTCAGCGCGACGTAGAGCAGTTGGCGGGTCAGGGTGGCTGCACCGACGATGTGGCAGGCGAACTTGGCGGTGAGGCCTTGGGCGAGGTCGACGGTGGAGGCGTAGCCGAGGGTGACGTGTTCGGCGACGTAATCGGAGGGCAAGGTGATGCGCTTGCCGGTGGCCAGGTGGGTGGCGATCAGCGAGCCGTCTGCGCGTACCCGGTTGATCCGATACCGGTAGCCGTTGCGGACGAAATCACCGCGTCCTAATACCAGCCAGCGATTGTTGTTTCGGCTGCGGATGATGTCGCCGGCGCTGGCGGCGAGCCCGTCGGCGAGGGTCACCTCGCGGCCGATGCGGGTGACGTTTTCATCTGCGAGGCGGTCGCGGCGAGCGCGGGCGTTGAGTTCGTTGACCATTGGGTTGGTGGGGGCCAGCAGTAGGCTGTCGTGTCCGGCCAGGGTGTCAGCACGCCAGGCGGTGTAGGCCATGTCGGCGGCGGTGTCATCCGAGCCGACATGGACGCGGCGGTGGTCGATGTAGTAGCCCAGCCCGGTGGGGTCGCCGGCACGCAGCGCCAGGGTGGCGGCGGCTTCGGACTTGGAGTGAAACCGCACTAATTCCGACAGGGTGAGTGCGCCGGTTTCTTCGGCGATATCGCGCACGATCCCGCCCGCGGAGATCGAGGCGATCTGCCCGTCGTCGCCGACGAGACCTATGCAGGCGCCCTTTGATTTGGCGTGGCTGATCACCGCGTCGAGTTCGAGGGTGCCGGCCTTGCCGACCTCGTCGATGATCACCATGGTGTCGGCGTTGATGCGGCGGAACCATGCGGGGACCGCGCCGGGACCGCCGTTGGCGGTGTGGACGTATTTGGCAAGGGTGTCGGTAGGCGCGGCCAGGTCGCCGCCGAGTTCGATGGCAGCTGAAGCGTTGGGGGCCAAGCCGATGACGGTGCCGCCGGAGGAGCGCCACGCATGGGCTAGGGCGGCCATCGCGGTGGTCTTGCCTGAGCCGGCGGGAGCGAGCGCCAGGGTGACTTTTCGTCCGCCGGCGGCCATTTCGTCGACGAGCGCGATTTGGCCGGCGTTGAGGGGTTTGCCTCGTGCGGCTGAGTCTTGGATCGCTAAGTCGATGTCGAGGCGGCTGGTGAGGCGGGCGCCGCGGGCACGAGCTGCAGCCAGTATGCGCTTCTCGGCGTCCTGGATTTTTTGGGAGGTGTATTGGGCGCTGCCGTGGCGTCGGTACACGCTGGTTCCGTCGCGGCGGCGCAGCGCCGCGGGTTCGCCAAGGTCGTCGTCATCGATGCGGGCGTGCGGCAGCGACAGCGAGTCGGACAGGGCGGCGGCGGTGATGCGATCGGCTAAGTCTGCGGGCGCGTGCGCGGCGTATCCGCGGGTGCGGATGTAGCGTTGGGCTTCGGCCAGCACGTGGTGGCGGTACCAGCTTGCGCGGTCTTCTTCGATAACGCCTATCACCGCCTTGGCGGCGTTATTGACCCAGTTTTCGTCGACGGCGGCCAGGCGTTGGGCTTTGGCGGCGCCGACGTTGTGAAACATTGCGGTCAGGCCGCGATGCCCTAGTAGTTCGATGGCTTGGGTCCGCCACGTGGCGCGTTGTTCGCCGACCGCCCGGGACTCGTGCTTGGCTTCCCGGGTCTCCAACGTGGCCTGTTGAGAGAGGTCGACAAGCTCGAGCGCGGTGGGTTCGCGGCCGTGTTCATGTTGGAATTGTTTGGCCAGCGCGGCGGTGCGCGCCTCGATCTCGGCGCGCCGCGAGGACCACAGCGCGAGCAGTTCTTGTGGTACGCCGACGACTTCGCGTACCGGGCGTTTGCCGCGTTCGGGAGGCTTTATTTCAGCGAACACCCACGCCAGTCGGGAGCTGAGGTGGTGTTCGATTCGGGTGTTGTAGAGCTCGGAGGCGGCCACCGTGAGCCGGTGCAGCGGTTGGGCGTCTAGGGCGCGCCAGCGTCGCACACCGTTGCGGTCGATGGTGGCGACTTTGGCCGAGACGACGAGGTGGGTGTGTAGGTCGGGGTCGCCGGCGCGCGAGTCTCGGTGTGTCCATGCGGTAAAGATCAGACCCTCGGCGTCGACCTGGGCGATGCCGTTGGAGCCGAGTCGGGTCAGCGCGGCCGAGTCCTCGAAAAACGCTCGCACGTCGGCGACCGCGGCATCGTGGCATTCCTCGATGATCTGCGCGGTGGGCACTGGCGCCAGCGCCCACATGGCGCTGACCGATTTCACTGGTGAGCAGGTCAGATCGAACGCGGACACCGCGGTGCGCGCGGGGCGGTTGCGGCGCGCAATGAAGCCCGACAGCTCGCGATCGTCGCCGGGTGGGCGGCCGAATTCTTCGGCGAACCAGGCGCGGGCGAGCTCGGTTTTGATCCTGGCTTTGACCGCGGGATCCAGTTTGGCTCGGGGTGGTTGTCCGGCGGCGATGTTGTGCTGGCGGTAGGCCTCGGCTAAGGCGTCAACGAACGGAGGGTTGGTGTAGATGGGGAATTTGGCGCCCAGTCTGGTGGCCTTGATCGCCTGCTGGTGGCCCAAGCCCTGGCGGGTTAGGTGTTTGGTGATCTCAGTTGCGTTGGGGTGCAACCCTTCTCCGTAGAGGGCTTTCATTTGGTCTTCGGTGACCTGGGTGCCTTCGGTGATCGCCCACAGCTGGGCCAGGGTGCTGGTGGGTGGTTTGCGCAGCCCCGCGGGGTCGGATAGGGCTGTCAGTCCGCGGCCATACCAGCGGCCGGGGGCTTCGCCTTTGACGGAGTAGTAGTCGGCCAGGCTGCTGCGGCCGCGATGGGTCGCATCGGCGGCCGCGACTTGGCGCACCAGGTACAGGTAGCCGTCCCCGGCGCTGATCTTGTGCATGCTCACCGTCACGGCGTTGACGCCCTCACATGGCCGCACCGTAAAAACTCGACCGCTCGGCAGCCCCGCACCCAAGCCGGGCTCTTAGCGTTTTCTTAGCCAAGATGCAAGAGGTGTGTTCGGCGGCGAGGCGGTAGGCGAGACGAGGGAAGGGTGGCTGCTGCTGGTTGGTGGTGGCCGGGTAGGCCGGAGGGCAGCGGGAACGGGTCAGCAGCGGTGCCGGTTGGTCTGTGGTGGGCCGAAACGGGTGTGGGGGAAGAAATCTGGTGGTGGATGGTGGGCACGCCGGCCGGGACGGCGCTACGGTCTGCTCACATGACGAACCGGAAGACACTGGAGCAGGCGCGCCGGCAAGCCCGCGAACGGCTAGCGAAGGCCCAGCAGGAGCGCGCCGAGCGTGAGGGCAAATCTGTTGATGACGCTGCCGAGGTGATGCGCGCACGCACTAGGGTGGGCGAAGTTGATGAGTGGGAATCGGAGCGGGTTGGCGCCGTGGCGGTGGAAGCCGATCGCAAACGGGCGGAGCATCACAAGACCGCAGCGGCAGCCGTTGCACGGATGCGAGCACGCGGTGATTCGATCAAGACCATCGCACTGCTCGCCGATATGTCCGAAAGTCAAGTGCGCAAATACCTTCGACCCAACCACGACAGTCCGGCGGCGCCGGCGGACGAATCGAGCGCCGATGAGCACCGCGCATCACCACCGTCGCCGAGGGGCGCTGCTTCCGTCGACAGCGAACCGCCAGCGCCGTCGCATGCGGCCGCGCTGACGACAGCGCGCAGTGCATGACAGCACCGCGGGTATTGTGGGTCGACCCGGTCGTGTACGGCCGCGAGTGTGCGCGCTTTGACGCCGGGGTAGTGCGAGGGCCGAACGCAGCTGACTGCGACATCTGGGTAAGAGCAATCGGCAAGGACGGATACGGTCGCGACTGAGCGGAGTTGCATCTGCTGAGGCTTTGCGCCGCTTGCCGATAACGGTGCGCAGCAACCAATGCGTGTCTCGGCTTCGATCCTGACACGACGATGACGCTGGCGAAGCTGCAGTCTGATACCGTCTCTTCGCGATTGCGTTTGGTGCGCCGCGTTGTCGAGTTCTGCAACGAGTATCCGTGGCAGTGGGAAGCCGAGGACATCGAAGCGTTCATCAACGCGTGCCGTACGCAGGACCAACCGATCGTGGTGACGACCGCGCGGTTGTACGAGACGACGTTGCGGATGTTCCTGGACTACGTGACTGATTCCCGCTACGGCTGGTCGGCGGAATGCCTGGAACGGTTCGGGGTGGCACCGCGTCAGGTGCTGCACGAGTGGAACACCATCGTGCACGTCAGCGAGTACGAAGGAGACGCGCGGCGGCGGCCGTTGACCTACGACGAAGTGCAGGCGTTGTTCGACGCGGCCGACGGGCTCGCCGAGGAGATTCGTGCACGCGGCCGCAAGGGATCGTTGGGGGCGATGCGGGACGCGTCATTGCTCAAGACGATTTATGCGTTTGGATTGAGGCGCAGGGAGGCCTGGGGCCTCGATCTGGCGGACCTGCGACACAATCCGAAGATCCCGTCGTTCGGCAGGTATGGCGGCTTGTTCGTCCGGTGGGGCAAGTCATCGCGGGGCGGCGCGCCCAAGCGTCGCACCGTGTTAACTGTGCCGGAGATGGATTGGGTTGTACCCGTGCTCGAACAGTGGCGCGAGGAGGTTCGTCTGGCCTTCGGCGCTCGAGCCCAATCGGCGCTGTGGGTGACCGAACGCGCAAGTCGCCTGTCGCGGCGCAGCATCAACGACGCGTTTGTGCGCGCTCGAGACGCAGCGAAACTCGATCCCTGCCTGGACCTGCACTGCTTACGTCACTTTGTCCCTGCTTAGTTCCCGTGTTGCGATTAGCTCGAAAAGGGCAGGCGACACGCGCGTTTGGTTGTTGCATGATGGCGTGTGGCGTTTCTACTGTGACCGCTCGTGATCATTGTCGACCGCCACGGTGATGGGACCGGTTTGAGCAGGGTTTAGCCACGGTCATGGGACCACCCGTTTGCCAGTGATGGGACCACCCGCGTGTCGCGTCGGGGGTTGCTCGATTACTGGGTCGGATCACCTTCACGTCAATCGATGTGAAGGAGTCCGCTTTGTGTATCGGGAGGTTTCCGTGATCGAGGTGCGCGAGATGTTGCGGGTGTGGATGTTGGGCGCTGGGCTGGGCCGGGTGGGTGCTGTGGCCGGGGTGGATCGCAAGACCGCTCGCCGCTATAGAGATGCGGCGGTGGCGGCGGGGTTGGATCGTGACGGCAACACTGATCAGCTCACCGATGAGTTGATCGGGCAAGATGGTGGAGGCGGTGCGCCCGGACCGGCCGAACGGGCGTGGTATGGCGTGGGATTTGTTGTGCGACAACCATGATCGGATCGCCGAGTGGGTCGATAAGGGTTTGAGCGTGGTCAAGATCGCCGATCTGCTGGCGCGCGAGGGGGTGATGGTGCCCCAGCGCACCTTGCACCGTTATTGCGTTGAGCGCACCGGGTATCGGGGCCGGGGGGATACGGTGCCGGTGGCCGACGGGGATCCAGGGGTGGAGTGTCAGATCGATTTCGCCCGGATGGGGATGATTTTCGATGCGGCGGCTGGGCGGCCGCGGGTGGCGCATGCGTTGATCTTCACCGCGGTCTATTCGCGGCACATGTTCGTGTGGTTGACGTTCTCCCAGACGTTGGAGGCGATCCTCGCCGGCTGCGAGGCAGCCTGGGCATTTTTCGGTGGTGTCTTTAAGGGTTTGATCCCCGACAACATGAAACCGATTGTGGCCCAGGCTGATGCGACAAACCCACGATTCACTGTGGGGTGGTTGGAGTACGCCCAGGCCCGCGGCTTTGTTACCGACCCGGCCCGCGTTGGTTCGCCCCAAGACAAACCCCGGGTCGAAAGGATAGTGCAATACGTACGCGGAAACTTCTTCGCCGGTGAGGAATTCGTGGATTTGGCCGACGCCCAAGCCCGCGCCCAAACCTGGTGCGCCGATAAAGCCGGGCTACGTATCCATGGCACCACCTGCGCCCAGCCGGCGGTGGTGTTCGCCCAGAGTGAGGCTGCTGTGTTGTTGCCCGCGCCCACCGCGGCCTACCAGCTGCCTATCTACGCGCAAGTCAAAGTCCACCGCGACTACCACGTCCAGATCAAAAGTGCCCTCTATTCGATACCCGAACACCTTCGCGGGCAAACACTTTGGGTCCGCGCCGATGCTGAGCTGGTCAAAATGTATCACCGCGGCCAGCTGGTCAAAACCCATCCCCGCCAACCGGCGGGCGGGCGCTCGACCGACCCGGGGGATCTACCCGTCGAAAAGACCGCCTACGCCATGCGGGATCTGACCCGACTCATCGCCACCGCCGCCGGCCATGGACCCGACATCGCCATCTACGCCGAGCGCCTGCTCGACCATGAGCTGCCCTGGACCAAGATGCGCCAGGTCTATCGGATGTTGGGCCTGGTCAAACGCTACGGCGCCACACCGGTCAACACCGCCTGCGGACGCGCTTTGGAACTCGATGTCATCTCGGTGACCAAGATCGCAGCCATGCTGGAAAAAGCCACCGAAAAGGCCCCCAGCGAGGCGCCACGGGCGGCTTCGGGGCTGGCCCCGGCCCGCTTTGCCCGAGACCCGCGCGAATACCGCACTGGCCCATCTAGGCCCAAGCCGGACTGGATGAGCGTCATCGACGGCGGCGTCGCGGTCACCGGCCACCACAACGAGCAGGAGGGGCTGTGATGACCAAACCAACCAAACCCATTGTCACCGATCCCATCTCGGCTGACCTCAAACGTGTGATGCGCCAACTCAAACTCGGACCCATGCTCGACACCCTGCCCGAACGGCTCGTCTTGGCCCGCCAACAACACCTCTCCCATGCGGCATTTCTCGAGCATGGTGCTCGCCGATGAGGCCACCCGCCGCGACACCAGCTCAGCGGCCCGGCGCGCCCGCGACTCCGGCCTAGACGCCGCCATGCGCCTAGTAGTACTTTGTTAGGTTGGTGTTTCGCAACGGTTTTCGGTGTCATCTCTGGGAGAATCGGGGGGTGGATGCAGCAAGTCTTGTACGTGTCAACGCGCAGTTGGATTCCTTTGTTAGCGAGTTGTTTTCATCTTTAGCGCGCAAGGATCGGCAGGCGACGGCGGGGCTGTATATGCGGGGGCTGATGCTGGACGGCCGACGCAAGTCGATGCAGCCGATGGCGCAGCGACTGCGGGTGGATCACCAGCGGTTGCAGCAGTTCGTGACCAGTTCGCCGTGGGACGTGGAGCCGGTCCGTAAGACGCTGTCCCGCAAGGCATGCTCCTTGATCGAACCGGATGCATGGGTGATCGACGACACTGGGTTCGTCAAGGATGGGGATTCCTCGGCGTGCGTGGCACGGCAGTATTCAGCAACGCTGGGCAAGGTCGGCAACTGTCAGGTCGCGGTCAGCGTGCACGCCGCCTGCGATGCGGCCTCCGCGCCGCTGGATTCGCGACTGTATGTGCCCGAACGCTGGGACGAGCAGTGCGCCCACGAGCCTGCTGAGGCGGCCGCGGTCGCGGTCCGCCGTAAGCGGTGCGCGCTTCCTGACACCGAGCATCACCGGCCGAAATGGCAGATGGCTCTGGAGATGATCGACGAGTTGATCAAATGGGGCCCCACCCCGCCCGTGGTGACCGCGGACGCCGGATACGGAGACACCACCGCATTCCGCCAGGGGCTAACCGAGCGTGAGATCGGCTACGTCGTGGCAGTCAAGGGCGCCACCAGCGCCTATCCTGGTGACGCAATGCCCGAGACCGCCCCCTACGCCGGACGCGGGCGACCCCCGACCCCGCGTTACCGCGATCCGCACCAGTCCTGCCGAGACCTGGCCGTTGCCGCCGGACCCGCTGCCCTAAACCGAAGTTACGTGGTGTCACGGTGACGAAGACCAATGCTGATCTGGGCGAACGCTTTAGCGCATGGTGCGATGTTCTGGCTACATAGCCCATCACCGCCACGTGGTATGCGGCATGTGGGTGAGCGTCGGTTGCGATCAACAGATATCACGCAGCGCCTGCGGTCAGAACTTCTGGCTACGAATTTCGGCCATGTTCCGGATAATCTCCTGGTAGAGCATCATTTTTGGGCGACGCGCCGACGTAACTTCGGCCTAATCAGTCACCGACACGATCCGAATCGGTCACACCAGACCCCCATCAAGTCGGAAGAACCCCTTTAGGTGCGAGAACAGGGAGAGTGGTCAACATGCACGCCTTAATCCCGGTCGGGGTCAAGGGCGAGGGCTACCGCGCGAACCTCGGCCCGGACGTAACCACCGCCGAGGATTGCGTGGGGCTCGCTGACGTCTTCGCGATCACTGACCGCCCGCAGTCCGTCCGGGGTGGGGCTGGTCACCAGCGACGCTGACGCCGGACTCATATCGGCAATCGAGGCTACGCTACCCGGAGCCTCCTGGCAGCGGTCATCCACTTCGCCACCAACCTCATGGCCATCCCTCAAGAACTCGCGGCTTTTGTTTGCTAAAAGGTTGTGACATCCTTGGCTCTGTGGAGCATCAGCCGCAACCTCAATGGGAGCGCCTCGGCAACGAAGTTGTCGCGCGCAGGAGACGCTATGGCTGGTCGCAGGCCACGGTCACTACCCAAGGCGGCCCATCCGACACCCTTCAAACACATATTGAACAAGGAAAATGGCGTCCATCCCGTGGCGTTGACGAGACCCTGCGAAAAATCGACACCGGCATGCAGTGGGAACCCGGAACCGCCTCACGAATCCTTAGCGGGGGTTCACTTACCCACGAGGTGGCATCCAACACCCCTGTCGTGGCCGTGTCACCCAACCTAGCGGCAAGACTAAACAAACTGTTCGAAGTCATGCACAAGAAATCCGATCCACCACTGTCGAACGAAGCCGCCGCTGAGGCGATCACGCGCCAAACAGGTATCCCGATCAGCCCGGCTTATCTCTGGGAGCTACGGAACGGGGTACAGGAGACCAACCCCACAGTTCAGCAGTTACGGTCGATCGCAACGTTTTTTGGCGCACCAGAGTCCTATCTGATCGAAGACGATCCCGATCCGTCGATCGACGTGCGGCTTAGTGTCATCCGAGCAATGCGGGACGCCGATGTACGCGACCTGGCGATGCGCGCCTCAGGGCTGACGCCTGAGGCGCTCGCCAACTTGGCGGCGATCATCGACCATATACGCGAGCTAGAGCATCTACCTCCCATTACGCCTAAGGGCCAGTCTTAGTGGCAATCCCTAATACTGAACTACTCGCGTTGGCTCGCAAGATGCCCATTCCGGTGCCCTGGGACCGAAACGTCTTTGTGGAGAATGTTGCTCAGATGCGCGGCAAACCGATCACACTGGTTCCGGCCGACAAAACCAAGATAAGTGCGCTAGCCGCGCTGACGGACCTGGACTGCCCATGTGGCCTATGGCTTTTGCGCGACCACGACGACATCATCGTGCACGAAGCCGGGACAACTGAGTACCACATCGATCAGATCGTGTGTCACGAGATTGCACATATGCAGCTCGGTCACCGGAGCAGCTCTCGGCAGCTTCACGCCGACTCACATCTAGCAAGCGAATCTTTTCGCGACCTGCTACCTGGTTTCGACCTAGGAGTCATACGCGCTGTGCTAGGACGAACCAGCGGCAATGACCAAGAACGTGATGCAGAAATGTTCGCATCGATGGTGATGTTCGCTGCTGACGAAGCTGGCGCACAGACCTCGATGCTCCGCAGCACATTCTTCCGACGCTCATGAGCTATTCAGCTCCAGATATTATTGAGTGGCCCTTAGCGATTTTTATGACGATCGTTGTAGCCGGACGTTACCGACGGTGCAACGCCAATCTTTTCAGCTTCTACTACAATAATTTCCTTGCTTCCATGCTGCTAGCGGTACTGCTGCGCATACCGAACGTAGAAGATGTTCTATCTAAAAGCGCATTTATAGCGCCTGCTACCGCTCAACAATTATCTTTAGTCTCGGCGATTATTGGATGTACGGAATTAATTGGCTTCAATTTTCTATGGTCGCAGCTCCCGCTGAACGATGTGCGTTACCGGATGCGACGCTATCGTGTGGCCGCGGCCATTTTGTCCTTAGCATTTTTGAGTGCAGGAAGTCACGCCCGCATCGCCGGTAAGACACTTGAACAAGCCGGCGGCTGGGACGAAGTCGTAGCATGGGGATGCTACCTGACAATGGTATTCATTATGTGTGGGAAACTGTTTAAATTGTGCGTTTCGGAGCTGAAGAAAACCGCTCTTGCTGCTCATGAATTCGTAACCCTCGTAGGGATGCTAATAGCATCCGGATCCGTTATTGTGGTGGGTACTCAATGGTTCGTTTTGCCGCTGTTTGACAGGCTCGGTTGGACGGACACAGCCGACTACCGGCTGATGACAAACCGCATAATTTGTTTCTTCATTCCAGTCGTGGTTTCTGCGCTCGGTGCAATACCTTTGGGAATATTAGTACTTACCAAATTTGGGCTGGACTCGACCAGCCGCACCTGGAAGAAATTACAGCCGGTGCGAGCATCCCTCACCGCTGCCGTTCCGAGCAGTATTTTCTATACTGATGTAGTCGACGGGGGTGGACCAAGAAACAATATGCTGCAACTGCAGCATACAGTTATCGAATTGCGGGATGCCATCTGGCGCCTGCAACCGTATTGCCCTAATATAGCGCCAGACGATCTGCGCGAGTTTCTTGAATCCTATTCCGTCCCTCCCCGCGAACATACTGCCGCCATCTCCGCCTTGCGCGTTTCCCGCGCCGTCAAAGCTAAGACGGTCGGCGCCACTCCGGCATCGACCGAAGCGGAAAAGGAGCCACCACCTCGAGCGACAACTCTCGACGAAGAAATCGCCAATTTATTGGGGCTCGCGAAATGGTGGGAACTAGCTTGCGCAGCCAACGACACGAAAGAGTCCCTGCCAATATGACCCCGCACATCTCAACCCCGATCCCACATCCGCGATTTCGCCTCCCGATTCTCGGCGACGTCCTCACAATCGACCGTGAAAAATTCAGTCAGTGGGGCAACACTCAATTCCGCGAACTCAACACCGGAATCATCGAACTGCTCGCCGGAAAGATACGCATCGTCGGCCTTGCCGACGCTGCCCTCATTGAAGAGGTCAACGACGAAATCCGTTGGGAAAAAAAGATCGGACCCTCGCTCAACAACCTGCGCGCGCTCATTGGCGATGGCCTGTTCACCGCCCATAACGACGAACCTAATTGGCTCAAGGCGCACAACATTTTGATGCCAGCCTTCACCAGAGCCTCGATGCGCTGTTATCACGACACTATGGCGGCAACTGCAGCAGAACTCGTCGGGGCCTGGAAAGCCAACACCACGGACGAAATGTGGATAGACATTCCCGCCGAAGCCAACAGGCTCACCATCGAAATGATCGGCCGCGCCGGCGTAGGCTACTCCTTCGGAAAGCTCACCGAGCCCGGCGAAAACCCGCTCATCGCTGCCATCCAACGTGAACTCCACTACGCTCGCTTTGTCCGCCGTATCCCTGGCTATGAAACGCTGTTCGGACGAAAACGCAAATACCAACACGACGCCGACCTCAGATATGCCCGCTCACGGGTGGCCGACATCATCGAAGCCCGGCGCCTTAACCTCACGCCAGAACCGGGCAACGACATGCTCGACATCATGCTGCACAGCGTCGACCGCGCCAGCGGCGACCGACTCGACAACGACAACATCATCAACCAGATCATGACGCTGCTGATTGCTGGCAGCGAAACGTCTGCCAACACAATCGCTTTCGCTCTGCATTTCCTATCCATCTATCCCGATGTCGCAGCACGTGCCCGCTGCGAGGTTGACAAACTCTGGCCCGACCCAACTGCGCCCAACATCGACTTCGACGATGTCCCCAAACTAAGGTATCTGCGCCGTGTCATCGATGAAACGCTACGGCTGTGGCCCGTAGCGCCCGGCTATAGCCGTCAGGCCCGCCAAGACACCAGCATCGGCAACGGGAAATACCACTTCCGTACCGGGGACTTCGTGATTGTCTTTCTTCTCGCCGCCCACCGCTCCGACGCTTGGGGTCCTGACGCAGACGAGTTCAACCCCGACCGCTTCCTGCCCGAAAACCTGCGCAAACTCCCACCACACACTTACAAGCCGTTCGGAACCGGTCCCCGCGCTTGCATCGGCCGCCAGTTCGCGTTTCATGAGATTCTTTTGACGTTGGCGGCGGTACTGCACCACTTCGATTTGGAACCTTCCCCCGGGTACCATCTCTCGGTGTCTGAGCCCCTGACCCTCAAACCAGCCGGCTTCCAGCTACGTTTGCACCAACGCCGCTCACATGAGGGCGCAAACAACTCCCTAGGCTCGTAATCCCGGCGGGCAGTGCCTCCGAGCATGTCCCGAGTCGCGTGGATTTTCGGTGACGATCCACGGTGAACTCTATGCGGCGGCACCGACAGATTCGGTGTCGGGGTTGGCGTGTCGACGCAGGGCGTCGACGAGCTGGGGCATCTGCTTGTAGCCCTTGATGCGGCGGAAGGATCGCTCGGCGTTGAGCATGCCGGCCGCGGTCCAGCGCAGAACCATCTGCCCGTCGCGCCAGCGGGTGACGTTACGGTTGGTCGTTTGGGTTATCGAGATCATCGACTCGATCGGGTTGCTGGTGGTGAGGGTCTTGGCCAGGCGCCCGTCGATGCCGAGCCGGATGACGGTGAACATTTCCTCCAGGCCTTCACGCAGTGACCCGACTTGGGCCAACTTTTTGTTTAGCTGGGTTTAGCAACCCTGTGATCTGCGGTTTTTGTTGGCTTTGGGGCTGAATGTGTGCACTAAGCGGTTGGTCGTAGGGTGCGGCGGTGGCCTATGTGCGGACCGTGAAGACCAGCTCGGGGGCCACGGCGGTGCAGATCGTGTGGTCGTCGCGGCGGGGATCGCGATCGATCGAGCATTTGGGGTCGGCTCATGATGTCGAGCAGTTAGAGGCATTGAAGACGGCTGCTGCCACGCGGTTGTCGCAGGGGCAGCAGACGCTGGATTTCGATGTAGGCGCCGCGCCGGGTCCTGGTGAACCGTTGCAGATCGTGGGTTCGCGGGCCGCGTATTTGTGGGACGCGTTGTGTCATAGCTACCGGGCGCTGGGGTTTGATTGGGTGCTCGACGGTGATGAGGTACTGCGGGATCTGGTGTGTGCGCGGATCATTGAGCCGACCAGTAAGTCCGATTCGCTGCGGGTACTCGCTGAGACTGGGGTCGGTTCGGCCTCTTATCGCACCATCAAGCGGCGTCTGCCTAGGATTGCTGAACCTGTTGTGCGCCAAGCGTTATCGGCAGCGTGTGCGAAGCACGCCGCTCTGGGTCCGGCCACCTTGGTGTTGTATGACGTGACGACGCTGTACTTCGAAACCGACACCGCCGACGGGTTTCGTGAGCCCGGATTCTCCAAAGAACGCCGCCTGGAACCGCAGATCACCGTTGGGTTGCTCACCGACGCGTCGGGGTTCCCATTGACGGTCGAAGCGTTCGAGGGCAACAAGGCTGAGACCGCCACGATGCTGCCGGTGATCAATGCATTCAAGAAGGCCCACCACCTGTCCAACGTCACGGTGGTCGCCGATGCCGGGATGATCTCCGAGGCCAACCAGATCGACATCGCCGCAGCCGGATTGACCTACATCCTGGGCGCCCGGCTCCCGTTCCTGCCCGATGTGGTGCGCGAGTGGCACGACAAGCATCCGGACGAGGCCATCCCGGACGAGCTGATCCTGACCCAGCCGTGGCCGGCCACCGGCCGGGAAAAGACCCGAGGCATCCCGGATCGGGTGACGTTCTACCAGTACCGGGCAGATCGGGCCCGGCGCACCCTGCGCGGCATCGATGAGCAGATCGCCAAAGCCCAGAAAGCGGTCGACGGGAAAGCCCCGGTCAAACGCAACCGGTTCATCACCTTGACCGGGGAAACCAAGGCGATCGACCGGGATCTAGAGGCCAAGGCCCGCGCCCTGGCCGGTTGGAAAGGGTACACCACCAACCTCGTCGGAAAGACCCCTGAGTTCGTGATCGGCGCCTACCACCACTTGTGGCGTATCGAGAAGGCCTTCCGAATGTCCAAGCACGATCTGCAGGCTCGCCCGATTACCACCACAAACGGGAATCTATCGACGCTCACCTGAGCATCGTGTTCGCTGCGATGGCCCTCACACACTGGATCGAGCACCGAACCGGTTGGAGCATTAAGCAATTCGTTCGCACCTTACGCCGCTACCGCACGGTGCAGATCCGGGCCGGCAAGCACATACTGACCGCAGTCGACCCACTGCCCGACGACATCCGCGAAACTCTCGCCAAAATCGGCAGCCTCGATGCGCACTAACTTGGCCCAAGTCGGGAGGCCTTCACGCAGTGAGGCGGCCGGGCCCGGGTAGTTCTTATCCGGCTCTTCCGACTTGGCGGGGGTCTGGTGTGATCGACTCGGATCGTGTCGGTGACTGATTGAGGGCTCGCGCCCTTGTGAACTGGGTGTTCTTCACGCATCCAGATCACAGAAGGGCGCGAGCTTGTCCAACGGTAGTACCTTGCTACTCGGTCTTGAAGGCATCGTCGTCGACACGGTGTCTCGCAACGACGACGGCGTGCGGATAGTCACGGTGCACACCGCTGCCGAGTGTGTCGGCCGGTGCACGAAGTGCCACACACGGTCGCGCCGTTCACGCGGTTGGGTCATTACGAGCCTGTCACGAATTCTGTGTAAGTCAGAGATGATTTGAGTACGAGTTGTATTCTAGCACAACGGAATTCGTCCCGGAAACAGTCTGGACAGTGTGTTGAGCGCCACAGTCCAGTTGGGGGTTCCGGTGCCTGAATAGCCTCCTCTCTCGCTGGAGATGTTGCGTAGCCCGAGGTACAGCAACTTCATCGCGGCGTCCTTGTCGGGGAAATGACCCCGGTTCTTGGTGATCTTGCGCAGCTGGAAGTTGATCGACTCAATCGCGTTCGTGGTGTAGACGATCTTGCGCAACTCCACCGGATAATCCAGGAACGGCACGAATTCGGGCCAGGCATTGCGCCAGACGTCAATTGCGCCTGGGTACTGGGTGCCGAATTGCTGGTCGAACTCCTTAAGTGGGGTGCCCCGCGTTTCCCGGACTGGGAATTTCGTGTTCATTACGCTGCGAGCTGTGAATTCAGGTACTCGGTGCGCACCTCGTGCGGCGTCCGGTAGCCGAGTGCGGAATGAATTCGTTTATGAT
>NZ_UPHT01000167.1 GCF_900566085.1 Mycobacterium attenuatum | reverse complement strand
GGCGGTACCGGCGCCGCCGGCCCCGCCGGTAGCGAACAGCCCGCCAGTTCCCCCGACGCCGCCGGTACCGCCGGTGTCACCCAACCCGCCGGTGCCGCCGGCGCCGCCATTGCCGAACAGCAATCCGCCCTGGCCGCCGATACCGCCGGTACCCGCACCGAAGCCGCCCGCACCGCCGGCGCCGCCGGTACCGAAGAACAGCCCGCCGACCCCGCCCGTTCCGCCGGCGCCGCCGTCAACGTTGGTTGACGAAAAGCCGCCTGCCCCGCCGGCGCCGCCGGTGCCGAACAGCAGCCCGCCGGCCCCGCCGTTGCCGCCGGGCAATCCGGTACCGCTGCCGGACATTCCGCCGGATCCGCCGGCTCCGCCGTTGCCGATCAGCCACCCGGCGTCACCGCCGCTTTGACCGGTGCCCGGCGCTCCGTTGGCGCCGTTGCCGATCAGCGGCCGTCCGGTGAGGTTCTGCACCGGCGCATTGATCGCGTTGAGCAGCTGTTGCAGCGGCGACACGTTGGCGGCCTCGGTGCTGGCATAGGACGCCGCGCCCATGCCGAGGGCCTGGACGAATTGCTGATGAAAAGCCTGGGCTTGGGCGCTGAGGGTTTGATAGCGCTGGGCGTGGGCGCCGAAAAATGCTGCAATGGCCGCCGACACCTCGTCCTCGGCTGCGGCCAACAGGTTGGTGGTCGGCGTGGCCGCGGCCGCGGTGGCGGCGCCGATCGTCGAGCCGATGGTCGCCAGATCCGATGCCGCCGCCGCAACTGTATCCGGCGCCGCGATGACAAATGACATCAGACATCCTTCCCCGGTTTCATGACGGCCCTGGTAGCCGGCACGTCCGACGTGAACGCATCGTATGCCGTTCCTCGATGCCGGCTTGGCGGATTGAACGGGTTGGTGGCGCTTTCTGAAACGACCGCTGCGCCGGCGGGTGCCGCGGGGCGGCCGGCGCCGCCGGTCACCATGCCCGGCAGCCGAGGTTGCCGGGCATGGGTTTGCCCGGCACCGCTGCGGGCGCGGCTCGGTGGTAGCTCATGATCGAGGTGCCTCATGTAAATGTGAGCGCGAAGCGGTAGCTGGTGCCTGACGCATAGTGAGCGCGTGGCGAGCTTGCGTGACCTTCGTCTTGGCCAATCGGTTGATTGACGCTTGCAATGCTGCCCGGTCGATGAGGCGCGCGGCGGGGGTCTCGGTCTTGGTCTAGGACCCTCAACCAACGATCCCGACCCACCCTGGGCCTCGACACACCCGCCCAGCGCCTCGCCGCGCTACTCAACCACGCCGCCTCAACCACCGATGTCGCACTGAACACTTGACTTCAAGGCTGGAAACCCACCGTGAGTGCACGTTGGGCGGGCCTTAGCCACATCAGCAACAGCAGGGCACGCCATCCCGACGAACTTACGGGCGCGACCATTAGCTAAGCGATCCAACCCCGAAGCGGGTCAACATCAGCGCACCGATAGGCTGCAACGATTCATGGAAGGTAGAATGTAGCGCGATCAGCGTCGATCACCGCCGAAAACTGCACGCACCGCCGGTCAGGGCCTACACAGTGCCCCGTTGGGGCCCGCGATCTATTCAAATGTATTCAAAGCCCGAACAATGCCCCCGGCCACGGGCTCTGCCAGCGCCGACACGCTGCAAATTCAACACAAACTACGGCGGCGGTAGCACGTAGTAGCAGCCGTATTGTTGTTACTCAGCCTCGGTCTCTACGCACTCTCTCTCGGGCTTAGAAACATCTCGATTCGGAGTGTATGACTCAAAGTTGACACAGCGCATTGCAGGTTCGGCTACTATGGCTAAATTCCCCACTCGAAACCGGCTGGGATGCGGCTGGGCCCTGATAATCTTGGAGATGATCATTGAGTAACAACGCTGACCGGATGACGCGAATCGTCGATCCGTGGTTTCTAGTGGTTGCAGTGATTCTGACACTTTCGTGCTTAGCCATCCTGCTGCAAAGCAACCACGCCGTGTCGGGTTGGATACTGGTAAGTGTTTCCATCGCGCCGGTTTATGTGATTATCTACAAGCCGGCACTTTTCACTAAGGCGATGCTCTTTCATAAAGAGTGGGCACGCCAGGCGCCCCTGGCACCAGGGCATTCTGGGCATTCCCAAGGCGGCCCGGGCGTGGCTATCATAATCACCTCCCGCCATGAAATATTTGAAGTGGCAAAGATGACGTTTGACTGTGCGTACTTGACCCCCTATCACGGTCCCCGTGAAATCATCGTCGTCGACGATTCACTGGATACAGCCAGCAAGGATTTCAACCTCTGGAAGCAGTACGTCGAATCGCATGCGGAGAAAGACGACAACATTCGCGTATTATTCCACCACAATCGTTGGCAGAGCGGGCCGAAGCCGGACCGCATCAATCTTGTGCAAACTTTGGTCGAGGCCGCTCAATATACCGTTTTTCTCCAAGCCGCTTCGTCAATCTCCACACACAATAATTTTCTAGCACGCGCGGTCAACGAGTTCGAACAAGATGATCGCCTTGGCGTATTGCAGTTCCACACGGTCGCTACCAATGACCACTTCAATCGCCTAACGGGACCGGTTGCAGTAGCCCAGAGCGCTTTGCGCATTGAACAATTGATCCGTGCCAACGGCGGCTTCGCCGCGTTTCAGGGCCACAACGCAATGTGGCGACGGACGCTGCTCGACATCAACGGTCCATGGCTTGAGCCTTACTGCGGAACCGCCCCTGCGGCTGAGGATCTGCTGAAATCGATCAGCGCTTACGCTCATGGTTACACGATTCGCTACCTGGACTCGCCGACGGGTGAATGGGTCCCTAGCTCACTTGGTGCACTAGAAAGCATATGGATGCAACGGACTTACGGCGGCTTGCAGATTCTATTCAAAAACTGCCGTCAGATATTGGCCCCTCAAGGACTATCACCCCTTGCGCGTATCGACCTATTGACTTTAGTGAGCTCTTATGCGCTCATCCCGCTCTTTTTCCCGATCAGTATTCTATGGTATTTGGTGTTTCCATCCTTCCTCGCGGGAGCCTTGGCGCTTGTGATGATTGTTGCCCCTCCTCTGATTTCCGCATGGACAGTACGCCGACGCTACACAAACGCGCTGAGGATATCCCGAGCAAAGAAGGCATTTGACTTATTCGCCGGCGTGTTTCTGATCAACACATTCGTCTTGTCGGTCGAGCTACGGACCTTCTTCGGTTTTCTTGTCGAAATCATGCAAAGCCGGCAAAGCGCTGTTAAGGGCTCAGAGGAACGCACCGGGTGGCGGCGGGAAGGATACCGAAACTCCTATGCCGTCGCACTCGCTGCAACGCTCCTGGTAGCCCTAACCGCCGTGTGGGGGTGGAATACGGGATTCGCCGTTGAACGCATCCTTGACTATCTCCCCCTGGCGCTGATCTCGGCGAATTTGTTGTTATGTGTTCTGCTCTATGGGCGTCAGGACCGTAAGCCTGCCATCACGATCCAAGGAACTCATATTGACGGATACAACCTGCGGAATAGTTTATTGAATTCCATCCCACTATTTGCTGGTACGGATGCTCAATTTCAGCATCAGGTGGCACTGTCACTGCGCACGCAGCGCTATCCAAGCGGCGTGACTGTCATGAAAGAGGGAGAGGTAGGGCGTGAAGTCTTCTTCGTGATCGATGGCGCTGTCGAATCTAACAACGGATGGCAAAGCCTGTTCATCATGGAGAAAGGCAGCTTTATCGGCGGACGAAGTTTGATTTATGATGAGCGTCGGGCCGTGACTGTGCGGACAATACGCGAATGTGAACTTGCGATGCTGGACAAAGAAACCTTCCTGCGAATTCTTCAGGAGCATCCTCGAATCAGTCGGCGGGTCACCGCCCAAATCGAGGCGCTTACGAGATCCGATCTGCCGGCGGCGGGTCGAGTGCCATCGGGTAGACTCTTTAGCTCTCCGCCGAATGCCGTCGGAACGACAGATCCTTCGCCTTCCCCTCCCTCTGGAAAGGTCGAGCGAATCAATCCGAACAAAATGGTCATTGAACCTGAAGCCGATTGAGGGCAGTACGAGGTTGGGTGACGACACTCCGGCAACTCCGGCAATCCTCGGTCGCGGTAACGACCCCAGCCGAACTGCAGTTGCCCACGCCGGTACAGCGGCGCACCTTCTACCGCGAAACCCCTCTGGGTTTAGGTGTCGCCACGCAGACCAGGAACAGGCCGTCGGGCGCCTGGGCGACGTAGTACTCCGGGTAGCTGGTGCAGTCGGAGTTTTCGTCCTTGATTCCGGCCATCGGGGGTGTTCGGGACCATCTGGGTTCGTATCGCCGCGGCGAACCGCAGAACATCAGCCGCCCCGGCTCGGTGGCGAACGAGACGTAGTAGTCGGCGGTTCCGAAGACGTAGTAGGTGGTGCTGTCGCAGGGGGCGCCGAGGACGACGTTCCGGGTGTGCAGGCCGGGTAGTCGCACACCCTGGGGCCTTGCTGCGTTGCTGGTTTGTTGATCCTTGACGGTAGCTGCATCTGGATGGTGTTGATCTGCCGAGTCGGATCGGCCGGGTTGATCCGTTCGACTCGGGCGGTCACGTTTGACCTGAGTTGGGTCACTTTGGACATTTTCTGAAGGTTGCAATGCGCTGAGCTGGGGTGATGGTTCGGCTTAGTGCACTCGTTAGGCACTAATTTGTGTCGGTAGGCTCGGCTGGTGGTGTGGATTCG
>NZ_UPHT01000173.1 GCF_900566085.1 Mycobacterium attenuatum | reverse complement strand
TACGGAGCCGGCAATGCCACCGGCGGGACCGCGGGGGCTGGTGGTGTGGGCTTTAACGGCGGGGCCGGCGGCAACGGCGGTTCGGCCTACAACTACGGCACCGGCAATGCCACCGGGGCCGTCGGGGTCAACGGTACCGCCAGCTCCGGCGGGTTCGGCGGTGCCGGCGGCAACGGTGGTGATGCGACCATCGGCAACAGCGCCTCGGGCGGTAACGCCATTGCGGGCCGGGGCGGGTCGGGCGGTAACGGTGTTTCCGCCGGCGGTAACGGCGGCAACGGCGGTAGCGCCTCCACCATCGGAACCGGACAATCCACCGCCGGTAACGGCGGCAGGGGCGGCAACGGTACTGGCAGCACGGGCACTGGCGGCAACGGCGGCACCGGCGGCGACGCGACCATCAATAACGCTAATAATGCGAACAACGCTGTCGCCGGAGCCGGCGGTAACGGCGGCACCGGCTACAACGCGACTCCCGGCCACAGCCAAGGCGGTAGCGGCGGCAACGCCACCATCCAGGCAGGTAACCAAAATAACGCCTACGCCGGTGCCGGCGGCACCGGCGGCGCCGGGACCGTTTATGCCGGCTCCGGCGGCTCCGGCGGCACCGGGTCGAGCTACTCTACGGGCGCCGCCACCGGCGGAACCGGCGGTGCCGGCGGCACCGGAGGCTACGGCGGGAACGGCGGTGCCGGCGGTGACGCATACTCCTACACCAAGGGCGGAACTGCCGGCGGCGGCTCCGGCGGTAACGGCGGCGACAGCCAAACAGCCGGTGCCGCGGGCGGAAACGGCGGAAACGGCGGCAGCGCGTACGCAAAGCAATCCAGCAATGCCACCGGCGGGAAAGGCGGAAGCGGCGGCCAAGGCGGACCTGGCGGAGCAACCGGCAAGACCGGCTCCACCGGCAAGACCGGGACGACGTAGCGAGTCGTCGGGCGGGGGTCTTTGGCAATTGCCGCTCGGCTACCCGCCCGGCCACGCCGTGCACCGTCACCGTCGATTCGGATTCATAACGGTCAGGAACCGGGTCCGGCGATCTCGAGCCCGACCACCCGGGCCGCATAGCGGGTGAGGTCGTAGGCAGCAGACGCGCCGGACACGACATCCGGCATGTCGCCGGCTGGTCGCCCTTCCAGGCGTAGGGTGATCGTCCACGTGCCGAACCTGATCGGGACCGTCGCAATGCGCGAGCCGTTCGGATCCGATACTTGCTGCTGATAGAGCACCACGCGCCAGCTGAGCTGATGCGGATCTGCCGCGACGGCATATGGACGCACCAGGCGCCACGTCGTCACGAACCAGGACACCTCCCGAGGCGGAAACTGCAGTTGCAGGACCCCGCCGGTGTCGGTCGATGACACCTCGGCAGGTGCCGTCGCAACGACGGCGCGCACCTGGTCGGTTGATTCGGCGGCGGCGAGGTCCGACGGCAGATCGGCTAGGAACGAGTCGAGCGTCGGAGTCGCGGACGCCGTCGTGCAGCCGAGGCACACAACACCCGCGAGCAACACCGCGGCAAGAACTTTCACCATCACCGAACTCCTGTGGTCGGGCAACGCCGTCTACATCGACGCGCCGGCGAATCGTCCTGCTCGTCAGCGTATTGCGGCTGCTGCTTCGCCCACTTGAGGTAGCGGTCGATCCCGGCCCACATGTCGATCTCCAGCTCGAATCCGATGCTCGTGTCCAAGTGAGATGCCGGCGGGGAGTTGCATCCGGAAACGCTGGAAACCGGGATTGTTGCGTCGGCCCTCGAGCCGACGGCGGGCCGGTGCGGAGTCGGTTGACCGCCGGGTTGTGCGGTGCCTGGTCGGGAACGCGCGGGGGACCGTGCCGCTACCGCTGCTGGCGCAACGGATTTCAGCGACCCGCACCGCCCGTGCGCCGAGAACGACCCCGTGCCCTTCGCAGATGCGGCGTGGCGGGCGGCGATCAGACGCTGACCAGCGCCCCATCGTATTTCGGGGTCAGCACGAACGCCAGCAGGTAGAGCATTCCGACGACGATCAGCAGATTGCGGTAGCCGGTGACCAGGGCGCCATATTCGAGGCAGCCCCCGAGAATGGAACCCAGCAGGTTGATGGCGAACGCCGACCGTGCGTGCTCGGTGGCGGCGAAGCGTTTGGCAAAGGCGATGTTGGCCAGGTAAATCGGCAGGAACCCGATCACGCAGGCCACCAGCAGTCGTGGCCAGAACGGCCAACTCAGCAACCAGGCCGGGTCGATCACGTACGCCATCGCCAGGGACGCGACGATGGTCCACCACACCACGGGAAGCGGTGGCGTTCGGAATTTCCGGGTGGTCTCGACGGCCGCCAGGACGATCACCAGCACGCAGGCGAAGACCAGCGCGTTCACCAGCCAGGTGGTGCCGAACAACAGCGCGAAGGTAGCGATGTTCTTGGTCTCCAGCAGCAGGAACGCGGCTCCCATGAAGAAGAGGTCGAAGTAGGGCCGCATCGATCGAAACGACCCGCCCAGCAGCCGGATCGCGAGCAGCGTGATCAGCATGATTCCGGCCAGTGCCCACAGATACATGGCCGGGATCGCGCCGCCCTTGTAGTAGAGGAACGGGCGGTCGTCGGTGGCGGGTGCGACGACCTCGCTAGGCGGTGCGTACGGCACAGCGCACTTCTGATTGGCCGCATCGACCGCGACGGTGATCACCGCACGGTGACTGGCCGTCTGGTCGACGCATGGCCGATGTCCGAACGCAGCGGCCGCCGTCTCGGCCAGCCGGTCGATGAGCCAGGGCTGGCGATAGGCGTTGTACATCGCGAAGACACCGCTCGGCTTGAGGTGCTCGTAGACCGTCCGTAGCGCGCGATCGGTGAACAGGAACGATTCCAGGCGAATCTGCGAGGCGCCGTTGACCAGAGCCAGCGAGTCCGGCAGCGCGAACAGGATCAGGTCGTAGGTGGCCTCGGTCGATTGCAGGAAGGCCCGGCCGTCGTTGATATGCACGCTGACGCGCGGGTCCGAGTAGGCGTTGTCGGGGTTGCGCCTGACGCCGATCTGCACGAGCCGCGGGTCGATGTCCACCGCGTCGACGTGCTTGGCCCCCTTGGACAATGCAATGGCGACATCGGACCCCGACCCCGCCCCGACGACGAGCACGCTATCCAGGCGCAGCGTGGTCGTCCGCTCATAGGGCAGGCGGTACTGCTGGTATGTCGGAGCGGACTGGATGAGAATCCAGTCCGCGGGCGCCATCACCTGGTGCGGGATGCCGTTGACCGAGATCGCCACCAGCGCCGCGCCGTCCCATGACCGGTGTTCCCAGGTCTGCACCTTGTAGTACGGCGACCAGGAGACGCCGGGCGTGATCGACTCCGCCAGCAGGACCAGGATCAGCCCGGCACCCGAGATCGCGGTAACCACTTTGAATCCGCGCCGGTTCAGCACCACCAGCATGACGGCGGCGATCGTCCCCCACACCACCGACGGCGCCCGCACGAATGACAGCAGCGTGAACAGGCCGATGCCGAGCAGCGAGCCGATCAAGTCCCAGCGGTAGCAGGTGAGCGCATCGAGTTGCCCGAAGCAGCGGCCGACCGCCTCGCCCGGTCCGGCCAGCAGCGCCGCCACGACGACGAAGACCGCCGGCAGCACGATCCAGGGCGGCAGGCCGCTGGGACGAAGCGACGTGAAGTAAATGACGTCGCCGCCGCTGCGGTTCACTCTGATCGGAAACAGGTGTACGGCGAGCACCAGCAGCATCAGCAGCGCGCTGGACAGCGGCAGGATCGACCAGGACTTCCGAGAGATCAAGAAGCCCATGCCAATTCCCAGAAACGAGCCGAGCAACACGAAGTTGGTGAAGTAGGACAGGTGCAGCACGTTCGATCCCAGCCAGCGGATCAGCACGAGCTCGATGAACAGGATCGCCGAGCTGCCCAGCACCAATCGTCCGATGACGGCGCGGGCGCCGCGCGTCGGTTGCACGGGCTGGGTCGAGGTCCGGACCCGCAGCCAGGAACTCACCGCCGCATCATGACACGACAACCGTGGCTGCGGTGCCGCGACGACGAGCAGGCGGCCAACCGTTCACCCGTCCGGGAGCTACACCCAGTACGGCACCCGGGCGCGATACTGGCGCATGGCAATCGCTGCCAGTACCCACCCGACTGCGGTCAGGATCAGCACCACCGCCCAATGCCGCAGCTCCTGGTGCGCACCCAGCAGCGGCGCCCGCACAATGTCGAGGTAATGCAACAACGGGTTGAGTTCGACGATGTGCGACCACCGTCCGGCACCTTGCCGACGCAGCGTGTCGTCGTTCCAGATGATCGGCGTCATGAAGAACAGCAGCTGCACCACCGAGATCAGCAGTGGGCCGATATCGCGGTAGCGGGTCGCCAGGATGCCGAAACACAGTGACACCCATACGCAATTGAGCACGATCAGCCCCAGCGCGGGAACCACCGACAGATCCGCCCACGACCACGGCTTGGGAAAGATGACCGCGACCACCAGATAGATCACGATGTTGTGCGCGAACAAGATCATCTGTCGCCACACCAGCCGGTACACGTGCACGCTCAACGGCGTCGGCAGTTGCTTGATCAGCCCCTCGTTGGAGACGAATACGTCGGCGCCGTCCAGGATGGCGGCGTTGATCAGGTTCCAGACGATCAGCCCGAGCGTGACATAGGGCAAATGCACCGAGAGTTCGAGGTGAAACAGCTGGGAATACAGCCCGCCCATCGCCACGGCGGTAGTCCCGGTGGCGATGGTGATCCAAAACGGCCCCAGTACCGAGCGGCGATACCGCTGCTTGATGTCCTGCCAGCCCAGATGCAGCCACAGCTCATGACGGCGGAACCCGTCGACCAGATCGGCCCGAGCCCGGGCCAGGGTCCGCGACTGTGCTTTGAAACTGGCCTGAGCGTCGATGAACGTCATGTCGAACCTCCCGGCCGCCCGAACCTCTCGCGACGGCCCAAGCGCCGCAACCGAATCCACTCCAGCAGACCGCCTGGGTCGCGGCGGGTCACCAAGAAGAACCAGCCGAACCGCAGCCACTCCTGGGGCAGGAGTTTACGCAGACCTGGCTGCGACAACACGTAGCCACGATTGCGGTAGGTGAAGAACCGCTTGCCCGGATCGTCGGGGTATTGGGTGTGCATGCGGCCACCCAGGATCGGCTTGAACTCCTGGGACCCGCACGGGTGCAGGTATGCCGCGTTCAGGCAGGTGCCGAACGGCAGGCCGGACCGAGCCAGGCGACGGTGCATCTCCACTTCGTCGCCGCGGATGAACAGCCGCAGGTCCGGCACGCCGATCGCCTCGCACGTGGCGGCCCGAAACAGTGCCCCGTTGAACAGCGACGCGATCCCGGGCAGCAGTTCCTGCCCCTCTTCGGTGCGCAATTCGCTTGTGCGCCTGCGCCATACCAGACCGCGCCGCAACGGAAACGCCAGCCGCTGCGGGTCATCAGCGTTGCAGACCATCGGCGACACCTCGGCCAAGCCGTATTTTTCGGCGCACGCCAGCAGCGTCGCCAGCACCCCGCTGTCCTGAGCGTGCCCGTCGTCGTCGGCCAGCCACACCCAATCGGCGCCCAGCGACAGTGCGTGCAGCATCCCGAGCGCGAAACCGCCTGCGCCGCCGAGGTTTCGGCGCGAACCGAAGTAGGTGGTGGGGATCGGTTGGGCCGCAACCAAATCCCGGACCCGGCCGTCGGCGTCGTTATCGACGACGATCAGGTGATCCGGTGCCCGGGTCTGGGTGCTCAGCACATTCAGTGACGTTGCGAGTTCGTCGAGGCGCCGGTGGGTGACCACGACGGCAACGACGAACTCACTCATCCCCGGACGCTTGTTGTGCCAGCGGCTGTTGCGCCACAACGGTGTTCGTCGTCTCGGCCAGCACGTCGTGTACGTGCCGGGCCGCGTCCTCGCCCTCGTAGGCGCGCACCACCTCTTCGATGCCGCCAGTGAGCTTGATGACGCCGTGGTCGATCCACATCGCGGACTTGCACAGCCGGGCCAGAAATTCGTTGGAATGGCTTGCAAAAACCAGGATTCCGGAGCGGTCGACCAGGCTCTGCAACCGCGACTGGGCCTTCTTCAAAAAATCGGCGTCCACCGCGCCGATACCTTCGTCCAGCAGCAGTATTTCCGGGTCGATGCTGGTCACCACGCCCATCGCCAACCGCACCCGCATTCCGGTCGAATAGGTGCGCAGCGGCATTGACAGGTATTCGCCCAACTCGGTGAACTCGGCGATCTCGTCCACCTTGGCCTGCATCTGCTTTCGGGTCTGTCCCAGGAACAGGCCGCGGATGATGATGTTTTCGTAGCCGGAGATCTCGGGGTCCATGCCGATGCCCAGATCGAAGACCGGCGCCACCCGGCCGGTGACCTTGGCCCAGCCGCGTGTCGGTTCGTAGATGCCGGAAAGCAGGCGCAGCAGAGTCGATTTCCCGGCTCCGTTGTGGCCGACCAAGCCCACCCGGTCGCCGAGTTCGAGCGACATCGTGATGTCCCGCAACGCCTCGATGACGACGACGTTGGAGCTGTTGCGGCCGATCGCGCCGCCGGCCTTACCGAGGAATGCCTTCTTCAGGGAGCGCGATTTGGCGTCGAAGATGGGAAACTCCACCCACGCGTCGCGCGTCTCGATGTGCGGACCCGTGGACACGGTCTACAGGTACTGTCCGGTGCCGTGCCCGTGGCCCGGCTTGCCGACGCCCGGAGGCAGCGCGCCCTGGCGCATCTGTTCCAGCTGCGCGCGGGCGGCCATCTGCTGGGCGAACAGCGCGGTCTGGATGCCGTGGAACAGACCTTCCAGCCAGCCGACCAGTTGCGCCTGTGCGATGCGCAACTCGGCGTCCGAAGGTGCGGCGTCCTCGTTGAACGGCAGGGTCAGCCGGTCGAGTTCGTCGCGCAGTTCCGGTGCGAGGCCGTCTTCGAGCTCGCGGATGCTGGTGGCGTGGATGTCGCGCAATCGGTTGCGGCTGGCCTCGTCCAGGGGCGCGGCACGGACCTCCTCGAGCAGTTGCTTGATCATCGTGCCGATTCGCATCACCTTGGCGGGCTGTTCGACGAGGTCGGTCAGTGACCGCTCGTCGGAGTCGTCGTCGGTTATCGCCATGAACCGCGGTTCGCCACCGATGATCTCGACGCCCTCGACATCTTGGTCGTCGTTGCCGGTAGTCAATCCAGTCACCATCCTCTTACGTGTCGACTAGGAGTGTGGCGTCGCGCTCTGCCCGCGCCACTCGTAAATCCGCGCCCCGCCGTTGTCGTAAATCTTCTTCCACGACGGCGATTTCTCCAGAGAGACTAGCCCGTCGGGAACGGCGAACCCCCTGACCGTCGGGCTGCTGGTCAGGATGTAGCGGATGTTGAGCGCCTTGATCGACTCCAGTACCCGCCGATCGGCATCGCCATTGCGGGCGTAGGCCCAGAAGATGAACCGGTGGTAGCCGGGGCCCTGTTGCACGGGGTAGTCGTAGTGGGTCCACAGCGGGTGCAGGTCGGCCACGGCATACATCCAGGCCGTGCCGTCGGTGTTGGCGTTGCCGATCAGGGTGTCGCGCGCGCCGGGCAACGCCGCCAGGTAGGCCATGGCGTCGAGGTCGCGTTGGTCAATCATCACCGAGTCGTACTTGTCGCCGAACAGGAAGCGGTGCCGCGGAAAGTAATGCCAGGTGCTGGCCAGGCAGATTCCGATCAGCAGCGCGGCGGTGACCCAGGTCCAGAATGGCTGCGGCAGGGTCTCGAAACGCTTGAAGCGCTGGGTCAATCGTTTGGCCCCGGCCACGGCCAGCATGACGATGGTGAACAGGGCGACGCCGGCCATCAGCATCAACAGCAGCGTGGTGGCTGCCGCGATCCGGCGCGGGTCGTTGTAGAAGAATTCGCCGAGCCCGCCGGCCACGACCTCAATCGGGCCGCCCAGGGGGGTGCCGGCATTGACGTTCATCACGATCAGCAGCAACCACACCGCCAGCGGCCACCAGATCTTCTTGACCAGCAGAATGAAACCGCCGACGGCGGCCAGCAGGATCAGCGCGTACTGCACCGGGAAGTCGTTGAGGTGGCGGGAGTGCTGGAAAACGGCATCGAATACACCGCGCCGCTTGCTCAGGTAGGTGAGAAACGAGTGCCCGGCGATGATGTCTTCCTGCTGCTGGACGCTGAGGAACTGCGGCAGCATGATCAGCCCGGTGATCACCGCCACGCCGGCCAGCGTCAGCAGGTCGGCCAGCCGGCCGCGGACCGGATGCCACAAGGCGTCGAAAAGCCACCAGGCCGAAACCAACAGCACGACGACGAGGCCGCCGCTGATGTGCACCGACAGCACACCGACGAACGCCAGCACTGCCACCGGGATGCGGTCGCGGTGCCGTAACGTCGAGGTGATCAGCGCCATGGTGGGCACCGCGACCCCGTAGGCCGCCAGGTTGGGCATCGCGGCGGTGTCGAACTCGACATAGGGCACGGCGGTGAACGACGCCGACAACGCCGCCGCCGTGGCCGCCGCGCCCGCGGTGCGCCACTGCGTGGTGCGGGTGCGTACCGCTCGCCAGGTCAGCACCGCCGCGCTCACCGGAAACAGCCAGACCGCCGCGGCCAGCGAATTCAGCGTGTAACCGGTGGTGGCCGCGGCCCCGGTCAGCTGGCAGAACACCGCGGCCAGCGCGTGGAACACCGACGGGTAGTACAGCAGTGCATGGGTTTCGACGTTGCGCAGCTCGCCCATGTGGTTGGGCGATGCCTGACCGGTATCGAGGATGAAGCGCACCGTGTTGGCATGCCACACCGCGTCCCAGGTGCTGGGAATCGACTGCCAGTGTGGGATACCTCGATAGGCCGCCCAGGCGATGAACAGCGCTCCCAGCAGCACCCCGGCCGCGACGGTCAGCGCCGGACCGCGACCGACCGACCGCTCCTCGGCGTCGCGGTCCCGAAAGCGGCCCAACAACAGCTGAAGGCCGACCGCCACCGCGGCCACGACGGCCAGGGCCACCAGCGCAGTCCAGCCGTTCCACGGGATGCCCAGCGCGCCATAGGGCAGGATCGCCACGGCGATGACGCCGTACGTCAGCGGCGGGCCCACCGCAATGGCGGTGGGCCAGGTCAGCTGAGCGATGCGTGCGACGATTGCCCCGGGCGCGATCAGCAAGATCAATGCGATCAGCGTTCCGAACCACAAGCTCACTGGACTAGTATGGCTGGCCGGGTGTCCTGGCCCGCGAAGCCGAACCGGCTGCAACGTCGATGGGACACCCGCTACCGGCACCAATTTGCAGATATAGCGAGATCACTAGGGTGGCTGGCATGCCATATGACGTCGCCCGGGTGCGCGGACTGCACCCGTCGCTGGGTGACGGATGGGTGCACTTCGATGCGCCGGCCGGCATGCTGATCCCCGATTCCGTCGCGACCACCGTCTCGACGGCGTTCCGCAGATCCGCCGCCAGTACCGCGGGGGCGCACCCTTCGGCGAGGCGCAGCGCCGCGGTGCTGGATGCGGCGCGTGCGGCGGTGGCCGATCTGGTCAACGGTGACCCGAGCGGCGTGGTGCTGGGCGCCGATCGCGCGGTGCTGCTGTGGTCGCTGGCGGAGGCGTCGTCGTCGCGGGCGGGCCTGGGTTACGAGGTGATCGTCAGCCGCCTGGACGACGAGGCCAACATCGCGCCATGGCTGCGCGCGGCACACCGCTACGGTGCCAAGGTCAAGTGGGCCGAGGTCGACATCGAGACCGGCGAGCTCCCGACGTGGCAGTGGGAGAGCCTGATCAGCAAGTCCACTCGGCTGGTCGCCGTTACCTCGGCATCGGGGACCCTGGGCGCGGTCACCGACCTGCGGGCGATGACCAAGCTGGTGCACGACGTCGGCGGTCTGGTGGTGGTCGACCACTCCGCTGCCGCTCCGTACCGGCTGATCGACATCAAGGAAACCGAGGCGGACGTGGTGGCGGTGAACGCCGTCGGCTGGGGCGGGCCGCCGGTGGGCGCGATGGTTTTCCGTGAGCCGGCGCTGATGAACACCTTCGCCTCGGTGTCGACGAACCCCTATGCCACCGGGCCGGCTCGGCTGGAGATCGGCGGGCACCAATTCGGTTTGTTGGCCGGGGTGGTCGCCAGCATCGAATACCTCGCCTCGCTAGACGAGTCGGCCCGCGGAAGCCGACGTGAACGCCTTTCGGTGTCCATGCATTCGGCGTCGGCGTACCTGAACCGGATCTTTGACTACCTGATGGTGTCGTTGCGGTCGCTGCCTCTGGTGATCCTGATCGGCCGCCCGGAAGCGCGGATACCGGTGCTGAGCTTCGCATTTCACGACGTGCCGGCCGATCGGGTGGTACAGCGCTTGGCCGACAACGGAATTCTGGCGATCGCCAATGCCAATTCCCGGGTGCTCGACGTGCTCGGCGCCAATGATGTGGGCGGCGCGGTGACCGTCGGGCTGGCCCACTATTCGACGATGGCCGAAGTCGACCAGCTGGTGCGTGCGTTGGCTTCGCTGGGCTGAGTTGAGCCAACCGCTAGCGACCGTAACGCCCGGGCGAAATTTCGGCTTTGGACTCAAGCGCCGATAGGCCCGTGGCGTTGCGTCGCGGGTCAGATGGTCAGCAGGATCTTGCCGTACGTCTTGCCCGACAGCATCAGCTGATGCGCCTGCGCCGCCTGTTGGATCGGCAGCCGGGTACCGATGACCGGCCGAACCCGGTCGTTGGCGATCATCGGCCATACCGAGGCCGTCACCGCCGACGCGATGGCGCTCTTGCCGTTCGGACCGGTCACCGGCCGGGCCCGCAGCGTGGTGCCGATGATCCGGGCCCGCTTGGTGAGCAACTTGCCCAGGTTGAGCTCCGCCTTGACGCCGCCCTGCATGCCGATGACGACGAGCTGCCCGTCGGTTGCCAGGGCGTCGATGTTGCGGTCCAGGTAGGCCGCGCCCATGATGTCGAGGATCACGTCGGCCCCGTCGGTCTCCTCTTTGAGGCGCGCGACGAAGTCCTCGTCGTGATAGTTGATGGTGATCTGCGCCCCGAGACCGCGGCAGAGTTCCAGCTTTTCCGGCGTCCCGGCGGTGACCGCCACCCGGGCACCTAACGCGCGAGCGACCTGGATCGCGTGGGTGCCGATGCCGCTGGCGCCGCCGTGGATCAGCAGCAGCTGACCCGGGCTCAGGTGGGCGGTCATCGCCAGGTTCGACCACACCGTGCAGGCGACTTCGGGCAGTGCCGCGGCGTCGACGAGGCCGACGGTCGGGGGCAGCGGCATCACCTGGCCGGCCGGGATGGCGACGTATTCGGCGTAGCCGCCGCCGGCCAGCAACGCGCAAACCTCTTGTCCCGCAGACCAATCCGTCACATCGGCACCCACCGAGGCCACCGTGCCGCTGACCTCCATCCCGATGGTCTCGCTGGCTCCGGCCGGCGGCGGGTATTTTCCGGCGGCCTGCAGCACGTCGGCACGGTTGACACCGGCCGCGGCGACCTTGACCAGCACTTCGCCCGCGCCCGCCGAGACATCGGGGACTTCCCGCCAAACCAGTTGCTCCGCCGATTCGGCGACGATGGCACGCATGAGGGTCACGCTACAACCGCTACCCTAAGCAGCGGTGGCGTGGCAGAGCGGCCTAATGCACTCGCCTTGAAAGCGAGAGACGGCTAAAACCGTCCGGGGGTTCAAATCCCTCCGCCACCGCCCTCCGCCACCGCCGTTGGGGCGGTTGCGAGTTTGGCGCCAGGAGCTCAGGGTCGTTCGGCCGGGGGGACTGAATGGCGGTTCCTAGCTCGCGGCGGATTCGACGGAGCGGGAACGTTCCTCGGTGAAGCGGGCAACGGCTTCCCGGACGTGTCCGGACACGAATGAGCGCGCCATCTCCTCGGCGTCGCGCTCGATCTGCGCGGCGCCGAGGGCGGGTTTGACCAGTTCCCGCGTGCGCAGCAGAGCTGGGAAGCAGTGGTTGGCCACGGATTCGGCGATGCGACCCACGGCGTCGAGCGGCACGTTGGTGACCAGGTCGTCGATCAGCCCGGTACGCAGCGCGTTCGCCGCGTCCATCGGGCGGCCGGTCAGCATCATCCATTGGGCGGTCGCGTCGCCGACGATAGTGGTCAGCCTGCGCAGTGTGATGCCGTCGGGGACAACCCCCAGCGCGCCGAACGGCAGCTGGAACGTGCTCCGCGCTGTCGCGATCCGGTTGTCCGCCGCCAGAGCCAGCTCGACGCCGCCGCCCGCCGCGAGGCCGTCGACGGCGGCGATCGTCGGGATCCGGCAGGTGGCGACGGCGGCCAATGCCCCGACGACGATCCGGCAGTACGCGGTCGCGGCGTCGAGATCAGTGGTGGCGGCCAGCACGTCGGCGAGGTCGGCCCCCGCGGAGAAGTAGCCGCCGGCCCCCCGCAGCGCGATCAGCCGGACCCCGTCGGTCTCGGCGAGCTCCGGGACCACTTCAGCGATCGCGGTCCACATCGCTGAGGTCAGGGCGTTGCGCTTATTCGGGCGCGAGATGGTTACCGTGGCGAGCGGACCGTCGATCTTCCACAGGACCTCACTCATCGGGTGACCTCGACCATCTCGCTGTGCGCGAGCAGCACACCGTCGGCGACCAGACCGGCGATCTCGCTCTCGGACACTCCGAATTCGCGCAGGATCTCTCGGCTGTGTTCGCCGAGCAGGGGAGGCGCCATCCGCACGGAGCACGGCTGGTCGTCGATGTGCAGGGGGCCACGGACGAGGTGCACGGTGCCGAGGCTGGGGTGGTCGACGCTGTCGACGACGTCGACCGCGCGCACCTGCGGGTCGGCAAAGACGCCCGCCATGTCGTGGACCGGCCCGGCCGGGATGTCGGCTTCACGCAGCAGCCGGACCCAGTGGCTCGAGTCCGCCCTGGCCAGAGCCCCGGCGATGACGGCGTCGAGTTCCTCGCGATGGCGCAGCCGGCTCGGGCTGTCGCAGAAGCGCGGATCGCTGATAACGTCCTCGCGGCCGACCAGTCGGCAGAGCCGCTCGAAATGGGCCTGGGTGCCTGCGGCGATGTTGATCGCGTGGTCGGCTGTCTGGAACACGCCGCACGGCGCCAGAACCGGATGGGAATTGCCGACGCGTTCGGGCACGGTGCCGTTGGACAGGTAGTTCTGCGCCTGGAAGGTGAGGACTGCCAAGGCGCTCTCGAGCATGGAGGTGCCGACGGTGCGGGTCGTGACACCCCGGGCACGCCCGGCGAGCGTCGCCGCAACGCCGACGGCGGCGAACATCCCGGTGAGCAGGTCGACGATCGGCAGGCCCACCCGCACCCCGATGCGCGACGGTTCGCCGGTAAGCGACATCAGGCCGCCCATGCCCTGGATGATCTGGTCGAAGCAGGGTTCGCCGTGCAGCGGTCCGCGGTTCCCGAACCCGGTGACACTGGCGACGATGACGTCCGGTGCGTGCTGGTCGAGCCAGTCGGCGTCGAGGCCGATGTCCGCCAAGATCCCGGGACGGAAGTTCTCCACGATCACGTCGACCTGCTTGGCCAGCCGGAGCAGCACGGCCCTGCCGTCGTCGGAACGGAGATCGAGGGAGATAGAGCGCTTGTTGCGGTTGACCGAGACGTGGTAAAGGCTGGTGCCCCGATCGTGCGGCCCCCAATGGCGGATCATGTCGCCGCCGGTTGGCTCGACCTTGATGATGTCGGCGCCGAGGTCGCCGAGGAGCGTGGTGCAGAACGGGCCCGACAGCGCCCGGGTGAGGTCCAGGACGCGGATGCCCTCGAGCGGAAGGCGCTTGGCGGGACCGGTTGCCGAAAGAGGTTGGCCATGCGAACTGTCATGCGTCATGACGCACAAACTTACGGCGGCCATGATGCCGGCAATATAGTTGCCAAACTATTATTCAATGGATCTTGATAGGTTTGAACCCATGTCCAGGATCGTGGCGGACATTGCTGCACTTCTGCATTCCTGCCGGGCCGGAGCCGCGGCGAGCGATTCCACGCGGGCTATCGCACGACTGGCCGACAGCTTGGCCCAGACAGGTGAACAGGCGGACCTCTCCTCGTTGCAGGCACCGATCGAGGGCATCAGGTCCGACTACGCCGGTTATTTGCGCCGGGAGACCGAGCTGTACCGACTGTTGCAGACGGCGCAGCGGCTGCTCGGCACCGCTGCCCTGGAGGAATTGCTGGGCGTCATCGTCGAGGCGACTCGTGATCTGATCGGCAGCCAGGTTGCCCACCTCAACCTCGTGGATCGCGACGAGCAGTTCTCGACCATCCGTGCGACCACCGGCGCCCGCACGGAGACGTTCCGTCTTCAGCACACGCCCGCCGGAGCGGGGTTCACCGGACTAGTGCTGCGTCTTCGGAGCCCCTATGTCACGAAGGATTATCTGAGCGACCCTGCCATCGACCACGATCCGTCTGGCGACGCCTCAGTTCGCGCAGACCGTCTCGTCACGATGGCCGGAGCGCCGATGCTCGACAACCGGGAGCCGCTCGGAGTGCTCATGGTCAGCTGGCGGCGGCCCGTCACCGTCACCGACGAGCAAGTCGACCTGCTGACATCGCTGGCTTCGCTGGCAGCCGTGGCCGTCGCTGCGGCCCGCCGTCACGAGGAGGCACGCCGGTCCCGCATCGCGCTCGAGGAAGCGAACGAAAATTTCAGACGGGCGAACTCTCAGCTCGAATGGGGTGCCCAGGCTCATGACCGGCTGCTGGCCCTGCTGCTGCCCGGAACTCGGACCGACGCGGTCGCCGAGACCATGAACAAACTCTTGGGAGCGAAGGCCGCCGTCCTCGACCCGCAGGGTGTGATCCTCGCCGCGGCGCCTCTGTCGTGGCGGCCCGTAATAGGTCGCGGCGTCCTCGACGGAATCGCTGCCGGCGGCCGGGCCGGGCATGTCACAGGTGAGGGCGGGGCGTCGCTGTGGGCGGCTCCTGCCCATTCCGGCGGTGAGGCGCTCGCGGTGCTGGTCGTCGAACGCGATGATCTCCTCGAGATGGAACGCCTGCTATTGGAGCGCGCGGCGACCGCGACCGCCCTGCTTCTGGCCACCAGGCATGCCATCTCCGAGGCCCAGTTCCGCTCGTCTGCCGACCTGGTCACCGACCTGGTCCGCGGTCGACGGCTCGAAACTGTGGAGCGGCAGGCTGCGAGCCTGGGCCTGGAGCTCAGCACGCCGAACGTCGTCCTCGTCACGTCCACGCTGACCGATCGCCGACGTCAGACCCGCTCACTGTTTCGCGGACATGCGCACCGGGTCGGCGGGCTTCCCGGCGAGATAGACGGCCACCTCGTCGCCATCCTTCCGCTGGCCGACCCACACGCCGCAGCAACCGATGTCGCCACCGCCCTCCACGAGGCCGGACTGCTCGTAGCGGTTGGCGCCTCGGGTCCCGCAACCGGACCGAGCGACATTGAGCACCACTACGCGACAGCACTGGACTGCGCAACGGCCCAGGACAAGCTGACCGGACACGGCCCGGCCACCATCGAAACCCTCGGCTTCGTCGGACTACTGCTGGCCAACCCCGACCGAGCCCAGCTGAGCGACTTCGTGCACCGCCGCGTGGGTGCACTGGAAGAGCACGACACCGATCGTCACACGAGTCTCATCCCGACCCTCGAGGCCTACCTGGACCGCGACCGCAGCATCCGGGCGGCGGCCCGACACCTCCATGTCCACACCAACACCGTCCAGCAGCGATTGCAACGGATCGAAACGCTGCTCGGCGTCGACCTGCACACCACCGCCTCGGCAACCGAACTTCACCTGGCGCTGCGCTTACGGCGCCTGCTGCGAACGATGTGGTGAACCCAGACCCGGACATCCCGGACATCCCGGGCACCGCCGTTCAGTGCAGCGTCGGCGCATACCGAAGCACCGCGGCAACCCCGTCGGTCGGAGCCATCCGTTCGTCGGTGCGCACCAGCGAGGCGCCCACCGAGATCGCCAGCAGCGGTAGCGCCTCGTCGGCTCGCAGCGTTTGCGCCGGTGCGGCCCCCTGCTCGGAAAGCACGTCCGCGTTGGGGGCAACGGTGGTCAGCCCCTCGTCGGCGACCACGGTGGCGTCTCCGATGTCGCCGACGATCAGCGTGTCGACCGCCCCCTGCCGCAATGCCGAACAGACGGCGCCCAGCCCCTCGGCGGCCCGTCCGGACTGCCGGCCGATTTCGGCGCCGAAGCGTTCGGCCGCCTCGTCGATGACGCGGAGTCGGCGCCGGACGAACCAGGACTCGATGGCGCGCTGGACCTCGTCGAGGTCGTATCCGCTGTGGCGGGCACCGATTTTGAGCGGCACCGCCCGGCCGAGCGCCCGCTCCGGCAGGGCCGCCAGCAGGTCCGAGCGCGACCGCACCTCGCCGACGACGAAGAACGCCTCGACGCCCGTTTCGTCGACCAGCTCGGTGACGCGGTCGGCGACGGCGCGCACGTTCTTGCGCGCGGCCTCGTCGGTGCGCAACTGCGGATCGCCGTATCCCGCCGTTTCGGCGCCGGCGGCCTTATGGACGGGATAGCCGCCCCCGTCGACGGTTTCCGAGCGCAGGGTGCCGTCGCTGCGCACGGTGATGTCGGCACCGGTGTGGTCGACCTCGACCAGCACGTAGTTGGGTGGGTCGAAGCCGTGTTCCACGATCGGCACGATGTAGGGCAGCTCGGAGACTCGCACCAGCGGCGTTGCGGTGGGGCGCAACAAGTGCTCGTTGACCACCACCCCCGTCGCGCCGGCGATCACCGCGCGCCCGCTTCGGCCGATCGGTGGGCGCAGATCCAGCACGGCCTGCTCAATATCGGCGGTCACAGAGTCGGCCACGCCCTGCTCCTCGAGTTGTTCACGCAACCCACGCCATTTGAGCTCGAGCTGGTCGGTGGCGTCGTGCGTGTCGTGTGAGTCCTCGAAATAGATCGACGCGAAGGGTCCTGGCGTATCCAGCAATTGGCGAAAGCGGTCGGATTGCATACCTTTCGGGTTGCCGGACCGGTCGGCGAGCAAACCCGACAAACCCGCTAAGCCCGGTCCCCGTCGGTCTGGTCGAAGAATCGCCAGTCACCGTCGATATCGACTTCCATCCGCCAGCCAAGCTCGGCTTTGTCGGCCTTCCCCGCGAACTCCGTATCGACGAACCACGCATGTGCGTCGTCAGCGTTGCCGATGTCCTTGGTGGCCACAACTTCGCCGTGTGGGTTGATCACTCGGTAGGTAGACATGCCGGCAGGGTTCCCGCCGTGCGGTGAGGTCAATCCGACGGGATCTCGGCGGTGATGGTGTTGAGCAGCGCGCCGTATCGGCCTGCCTCGGGGTCTTTGCCGGGTTTGCCGCTGCTGATCACGGCGGCGGCCAGGCGGCGCTGCGGATCGGCCCAGACGGCGATGTTGACCAGGCCGAGATGGCCGAAAGCGGCCGGCGCGTTGCGCCCGAACGGGCCGAACCGCGTCGAACCCAGCATGTATCCGGTGCCCCAGCGCAGCGGCATCAGACCCGTGGCGACGTCGGGCCGCAGGCGCCGGCATTCCCTGACCGCGTTGCGTACGGTGTCGGGCCGCATGATGCGAACCCCGTCGAGTTCGCCGCCGCGGCGCAGGATCTCCATGAAGCGTGACAGCTCGTTTGCGGTGGAGACGGTGTTGGACGACGGGACGATGGTGCTCAGAAACAGCGGCTGGTTGGTGTAGGGGATGATCTCGTGCACGGTTCCGCCGATGGCCTTGCGGAAGGCCGCCGCAATCACCGGGGGCAACGGCCGCCCGGTGGCATGGCTCGGGGCGACCAGCGGGAGGTCCTTCTTGGCGACGCCGAAGTTGGTCCACCGAAAGCCCAGCGGGTCGAGAATTTCGGCGGCCAGGATGTCGCGGATTTCCTTGCCGGTGGTTCGCCAGATGATCTCGCGCATCAGCGGACCCCAGGTCAGCGCGTGGTACATGTGGACCAGCCCGGGCCGGTAGAGCGGCCGCAAGTCGCCGAGCTTCTGCAGGGCGTATTCGTGGTCGTCGGCTTTGGTCACGTCGGGCCGTGGGCCGGTGGGAAACGGCACACCGGCGCTGTGGGTCAGCACATGGCGGATCGTGGTCCGGTCCTTGCCGTGGCTGGTGTAGGTGGGCAGGTACTCGCAGACGCGGTCGTCGAGGGAGAAGGTGCCGCGCTCGGCGAGCATGTGCACCACCGTCGCGGTGATGGCCTTGGCCGACGAATAGGCGCAGAACGGTGTGTCGGTGGTGGCGGGGACTTTGTCCGCGTCGGGCGGGTCGATCGGCGCGTTGCCCCAGCCGTGGCCGATCGCCCGGTTGAGCACCACGCGGCCGTTGTGCCGTAGGCACACCTGGATAGCGGGATGCATTCCGGCCCGATACCAGTGCCGGGCGGCCTGCCAGATCCGTTCGATGGCCGCGCTGTCGATGTCGGCGTGGTCTTCGTCGGCGATCGCGGTGACGGCGTCCAGGTCGGCCGGGACGCGGACCTTGCCGTCGGGGGTCATCTCTGCCATCTTCGCGAGGGTACGGGGCGTTATCTCGCCGCTGTACCAGGCGGCAGGGCTTACTCCCCGGTGAACTGCGGCGGGCGTTTGGCGAAGATCGCCGAGATGCCCTCGGTCAGGTCTTTCGACGGCAGGAACGCGGCGTTCCACGCGGCGACATAGCGCAGGCTCTCCGAGACGGCTGAAATGCGTTGCTGGTCAAGCACATCCTTGATGCCGTGCACGGTCAGCGGCGGGTTCGCGGCGATCTCGGCGGCTGTGGCGTGCGCCGCGGCCAGCGTGGCGTCGGCATCCGCGTAGACGTCGTTGACCAAGCCGATCTTCTCGGCTCGGGCGGCGTCGATGTCGCGGCCTGTCAGCGCCAGTTCGCGAAGATGGCCATCGTTGAGGATCAGCGGCAGCCGGGCGAGGCTACCGACATCGGCGACGATGGCCAGTTTGACTTCGCGCACCGAAAACTTGGCGTCGGCGCTGGCGTAGCGGATGTCCACCGCCGAGATCAGGTCGACGCCACCGCCGATGCACCAGCCGTGCACCGACGCGATGGTGGGGGTGCGGCAGTCGGCGACGGCGCTGATCGCGTTCTGCATGCGCTTGATCTCGGCGTGGAACTCCGCGCGCGCGCCCGCCAGGGCCTCGCCGGACAGCAGCGGGGTGAACGAACCGCCCATCGCCGAGACGTCCAGGCCGTAGCTGAAGTTCTTGCCGGACCCGGTGATGACGATGGCGCGCACCTCACGGTCGGCGTCGAGGGCGGCGAACACCTCCGGCATCTCCGACCAGAACGCGGGGCCCATCGCATTGCCTTTGCCCGGCCCGATCAGGGTCACCTGCGCGACCCGGTCCTTGATTTCGACGGTGACGGATTCGTATGTTTCGCCCATGCCGAGACCGTAGCGTGGCGGGTATGTCCTCCGATTTGCGACCCGGACCAGATTCTCCACCGACCGACGAGCTGCAAAGCGCCGAGGCCGCACTCGGGGTCTTGCAGCAGGTGCTGCACACGATCCGCGCCGACGACAGGGCCAAGCAGACGCCGTGCACGGAGTATGACGTCAAGGGCTTGACCGGGCATCTGCTCAACTCGATCATGGTTCTCGGCGGCATGGTCGACGCGGAATTCTGCATGCGAGACGACACCGACTCGGTGGAGCGTCTGGTGATCGGCGCCGCTCGGCCGGCGCTGGATGCCTGGCACCGCCACGGCCTGGAAGGTGAGGTGTCGCTGGGTCCGGGCTCGATGTCGGCCAGGGTCGCGGTGTCTGTTTTTTCGATCGAATTCCTGGTCCACGCCTGGGATTACGCGACGGCAGTGGGGAGCGAGGTGCGCGTGGCCGACTCGTTGACCGAGTACGTGCTGGGATTGGCGCGCACGCTGATCAAGCCGCATGAACGCAGCGCCGCCGGGTTCGACGCGCCGGTCGAGGTTCCCGAGCACGCCAGTGCACTGGATCGGCTCGTCGCGTTCACCGGCCGCAACCCGGGCGGATAACTGGACAGGCGCCATCCGGCACGCCCGTGCCGCCCGTTACCGCGTGCCCGTCGATTCGCTTGACGTGATCAGCCCCACCCCGATGCTGACCCTCGGCGGTGATCCAGCTGCGTGCGAATCTCAGCAGGGCGTCGTTTTCTTCCGGTGCACCGATGGTGACGCGCACACCGTCGGTGCTCATGGGGCGGATCACGATGCGCGCCGCCGCCGCTTGTTCCACGAAGTCGCGAGTGCGTGCGCCCAGCGGCAGCCAGACGAAGTTCGCTTGCGGCGGCGGCAGATCGAACCCGGCCTCGCGCAGCGCCGCGACAACCCGAACGCGCTCGGCGACCACCGCATCGGTGCGGGCCAGCAGCTCGTCGGCGGCATTCAACGAGGCAATGGCCGCCGCTTGGGCGATGCTCGACACGGTGAACGGCACGTACACCTTGTCCAGGGCGACGATCACGTCCGGGTGGCCGATCGCGTACCCGACGCGCAATCCGGCCAGCCCGTACGCCTTCGAAAACGTTCGCATCACCACCACGTTGTCATGGGAGCGGACCAACTCCAGGCTGTCGGGGGCCATGCCGTCGCGGACATATTCCACGTAGGCCTCGTCGATCGCGACCAGGACGTGCGCCGGAACTGCCTCGACGAATTCGGCGAGGGCATCCGGCGGAACAACGGTCGACGTCGGATTGTTCGGATTGCAGACGAAGATCAGCCGGGTGCGATCGGTGATCGCGGCGCGCATCGCCTCGAGGTCGAAGGTGTGGTTGGCCAACGGGACCGGAACGGCCGTGGCGCCGGCGACCTGAGTCTGCGGCGGGTAGAGCTCGAAGCTGCGCCAGCCGAAGATCACCTCGTCGCCCACCGACGCGGTGATTTGGACGAGCTGCTGGCACAGGCTGACCGAACCGCAACCGACGGCGATGTGCTCGGGGCCGAAGCCCACGTGCTTGGCCAGCGTTGCCTTGAGCTCGAGGCAGCCGTTGTCGGGGTAGCGGTTGATCGACGCGGCGGCCGTTTCGATGGCTGCGCGGACGCTGGGCAGCGGGCCCAGCACCGTCTCGTTGCTCGCTAATTTGATTGCACCCGGCACGGTCTTGCCGGGAACATAGACCGGCAGCCCGTCGAGTATGGGTCGCAGACGGGCAGTCACGTCGACAGCATATGTTGCGGCTGTGTACTCTAAGCCTCCGGCGGCTCCGGGTACCCGGATCGGGTACCCTCATGAAGTCCATGGGAGGCGTGCCAGAGCGGCCGAATGGGGCTCACTGCTAATGAGTTGTCCCCCTTCAAGGGGACCGGAGGTTCAAATCCTCTCGCCTCCGCAGGATCCTTCCGGGGAACACAACTGAAGACAAGCGCCCGTAGCTCAACGGATAGAGCATCTGACTACGGATCAGAAGGTTGGGAGTTCGAATCTCTTCGGGCGCGCTGATTATCGGAGGCTGTTTGAGCAGCCCGGGGCCGCCGCTAGTGCGCGGCGTTGACAACAACCGCGACTCAACGGGCGTTCGATTTGGCGTGCGGCAGTGTCCCGGCGCCGGCAGCGGCACTGGAGGGTGTTCGAGTGCGCCTAGGCGTTGCCCGTCGAGGCGGCTACGACCTGGGCCGCATTTACCCAAGAAATTCGGCGGGGGAATGCAAGCTGGAGACCTGTGCCGGGGAGGCCGACGTTGCCGTTTGCCGCCGCTGTTGGCGATGCCGAGGTTGGCGTAGCCCTCATTGCGATACCAGCCAGGGAACCAAAGCCGCTGTTGCCGATGCTAGCGAGAAACATCCGACGAGCTGGGAAGGCACGGGGGTGCTTTGCGTAAGCAGAAGCCCCCGATTTCGCGAGTATTGCGTGCGCGGGTTCGTGGCCCTTCAGGCATCTCGGTTTGCACGCCCGTCGCCTGGTGTACCGCCGTACCTCAGCGCGGATCCATCACCTGCCCCGCGAAGACCACGGCGCCGGTCTTGTCGACGATGGCAAACAGGAAGGGGTGATCGACGTCCACATTCTCGGGCGCGCCCAGCCCGCCCCCGGGCGACACGGAAACGGCCGCCGCTTCCGTCCCGGACTCGTCGATCCCGACGAAGGCCTTCTGCACTAGGTGCGTGAGGTAGAGCTTTTCGTCGGCGGTGATGTTGGAGAAGTCCGCCCGATCGCGGTCGAATGCACGCGACATTCCCATCGCCGCCAGGGTCTCCTTGAATTCCTCGGTTCCCCAGGTGATACGGAACTTGGGCAAACTGAGGTCGACCGCCGCATCCGTAAAGGCCACATTGCGGAACCAAGCGTCGTCCATGCTGTTGCGAACCGCCTGGAGCTGTCCCTCGGCCGGCAGGACGATCAGCATCTTGAGGTCGCCACCGACGTAGGGGAGTTCCACCGCCTGAAAATCCGACCCGACAGCGTAGCGCAGCGCCCCGGTGATCTTGTGCATTATCGGCACGGTGACCTGTGTACCGGGCGCCACCCGAAAGCTGCCGTCGGCCGTGAGCTCTTTCGCAAACGGGTACTCCCAGCTCGCCTTGAGGTAGGCCGCGTTCAGCAACACGACACGCGTGAACGCATCTAACATGCCGGGCGGGATCAGGTCTTTGATCTGCCCCTTGGTCGCGTTGCTGGCGAAGTTGTTGATCGTGACCCGCTCGCCCTCGGAGTTGGCCTTGAAGTCGGCGAGGTGTGCGCCGGCATCGTATTGGGTAGCGAGGATGTCGAGGAACGGCGCGCGAACCGACATGCCACGTTGCAGCCAGACCGCGTCGACCATCGCCAGCTCGATGCTCCTCGGATCTTGGGCGGAGATCGCGGCGCGGTTGCGTGAACGCAGATCGGTGAGCAGTTGGTTCATGGCACGGTAGTAAGTGTCATTGCCGAACGGATCGCGCAGAACGGCTTTCATTTCGGTGGCGGAAGCTCCGGCGGCACCGGCATAGGCCATCGACAACGCAACACTGAGGCTCAGCGGAGACAAGACGAAGTTCTTTTCACTGGCTGCCGACATGCGCCGGAACAGATCCAGCCCGAAACCGTTGGTGGCATTGACAAAACTCTGCTCCTGCGCCGGAGCAACGCCTGGTGTGCTGTCGTATGCAAGGTTCGACCGGGTGACGGGCGCGGGTGTCGGTCCTGGTGTGGATTCGGCACGGTTGCGGTCGCCCCCGCAGCCGACAGCACTTGCGAAAACAACGGCAGCAGTAATCACACCGTGGAATCCGACGCGAAATGAACGGGTTACGGGGTTCACGGCGACCAGTATGCGCGCCGCGAGACGCGGATATTTGATAAATGCAGCGCATCGTGAATGCGCTCGGACGGCAGTCACCGTCAGCGGTGTATCAGGCGGTGTGGCGGTGCAACGCATGGAGTCTGAGACTGGTAAACCCATCGCCTTTCCCTCGAAAACATGTGATGATCCCGCGACGGCCGCATACGGCGTAAGACGGATCGCAGGGCGGGTAACGGCTGCGGCGCACGTCGGAAAGTGCCGGACAGGCGCGAGCAAGCAGCGAAATATGTTGCGGGACGGGTGATTTACTGCAGAAGGTGGAGAGTTCGAATCTCTTCGGGTGCGGTTACTGCCAGTGGGGAACTCTTCGCTAGAGATTTCGCTACACCTATTGCGGCCTACCGCCCGATGCGACGACGCAGCCTGGTGATCGCGTTGAACCCACGGGTGACCAGGCGGTCGGCGCGGGTGCCCATCGTCGGCAGCATCCCGATCTGACGAGCAAATCCGGCGCCGTCGTAGTAGACAGTATTGCTGGCCACCCGGCCGTCGGATGCCAGCTGGATGACGTCGCAGCCGCGAATCTCGACTCGGCGGCCGGTCGCTTCGATGCCCTGAAAAGGCGATCCCGTGAACGATCCGCCACCCTTCCACTGGACCACGACCTGGCCTGCGCCGTCATCGACGACATTCTCTATCACCAGCCGCCAATCTGGGACCGCTGCGAACAGGCTGCTGAACCATTGCGTCAAGGCGGCTGCCCCGCGCACGGTTTCACCGGTGGCGAGGAAGTAATCGACCGAGTCGTCGCTCCAGAATTCTTGTGCCTGGGAGAAGTCACGTTGGTCGAAGACACGGCGAAACACCTCCCGAACCCACTCTGCGTTGGTGGTTCCGGGTTGCAGCGCAGTCATGTGTGGCCTCCTTCAGCGGTCGCTGGGACGATCATGGCCATTGTCCCCGACAATAGGTGCGAACACGAGGTTGATGGGCGCCGTGAATCACGGCGTCGGCAATAGGTGCGGCCGTCATATGTCATGATGTCGTCACGCCCAGGACGGCCCTCCCGCGTCATGCGCGGATTCGTCGCGTGGCATATTTCTCGATTTCTCGTCGTCCGCCCACGGGACCCGTCGCTGCGCCCTCACGACCTGGTTGGCCGCTAGCTTTTCCAGGAGCCACCGGGCACCTGGCGCTCCGGGAACTTCAGTCAACTAGTGCGGCGACTCGATGATGGTCAGCGCCCGCTCGAACAGGTGCACCGTGGCCGCGTGCAGCTGATCGCCGACTTCTTTCTCCGCCTTACCCGCACAGGCGCGCGCCAGCGTGCCTTCGATCACGATGCCGAGTTTGAAGCAGGCCAGCACGGTGTACCAGGTGATGTGTGACAGGTCGCGGGTGGAGTTGGCGGCGTAGCGGTGCAGCAGGTCGTCGGTACTGGCCAGCCCGCGTTGGCCGCCCAGGGCGTGGCTGAACACGCTCGACCCGTCGGGCTGGCGCCAGGTCGCCAGCAGCCATCCCAGGTCCAGCAGCGGATCGCCGATCGTGGACATTTCCCAGTCCACGATGGCGACCACGGCCGGCCCGGTCCAGGAGAACATGACGTTGGCGGCGTGGTAGTCACCGTGCATGATGCCGGGGGTCCACGCGGTCGGCCGGTGACGCTGCAACCACCCGGACACCTGCTCGATTCCCGGGATCTGCGGCCCTGGGTAGCCGTCGTACTGCTGATAGGACTCCAGCTCGGAAAGCCAGCGCGGCACTTGGCGTTCCAGGAAGCCGTCGGGCTTGCCGAAGTCGGCGAGCCCGACGCCCACATGGTCCACCGCGCCCAGCCTGGCCAGTGCGTCGGCCATCGACAGGCCCATCCCGAACCGCACCGCCGCGTTCCCGGCGTGCAGCGGCGGCAGCCCTTCACCGGCGTTGAAACCTTCGACTGGTTCCATCAGGTAGAAGACGGCGTCGCCGAGCACGCCGGGGTCGTCGCAGGTGGCGATCAAGCGCGGATGCGGGACGTCGGAGCCGGCCAGCGCGGCCAGAACCCTGGTCTCTCGCAGGATCACCGCGTTGCTGCGCGGGCGCAGGTGTCGCGGCCCGCGCCGCAGCACATAGGGCCGGCCGGACCTGTTGAATCGCAGCATGAGGTTCTGTGTTCCGCCGGTGACCGCGGACACGTCCTCCAATGGGCCGTCGCCGAGTCCGCGCTCGGACATCCATGCCGCCACCGCTTCCAGGTCCACCTGTCAAAAACTACTCTGGTGCAATGACGTCGCCGGTACTCCAACGTTGGATTGAGATTGTCGATTCCGGCCGCATCGACGGTCTCGACATGTTGCTCGCCGAGGATGCGGTGTTCTTTTCGCCCGCGGTGTTCACCCCACAAAGAGGCCGTGCCAACGTCCTTGCCTACCTGAGTGCGGCGTTGCAGGTGTTCGCCGACAGCAACTTCCACTACGTCGAGCAGTGGCACAGTGCGCACTCGGCGGTCCTTGAGTTCGAGGCCGACATGGGCGGCATCTTCGTCGACGGAATCGACATGATCCACTGGAACGACCACGGGCAGATCGTGTCGGTCAAGGTGATGATTCGCCCGGTCAAAGCTCTGCAGGCCCTCATCCCGAAAATGGCCGAACTGCTGGCGCAGCCCTAAGACTTGGCGCGCAGGGTATAGCGAACCGTCTGAGCCCGGATCATGCCGTCGGCGAACACCAAGGTGTCGACGCCGTCGTCGACCCGGCTCGCCGCCGAATCGGCGCTCCACTCCAAGAACAGCAGGTCGCCTTCGAAAATCTGAGTCTTCAAGTCCCATGCCGCATTCGGCAGATCGGCTAGCAGCTTGACGAATACCTGCCGGATGGCGTCTTTGCCGCGCGCAACGCCGGCCGGGGTGAGCACCACGGAGTCGTCGGCGTAGTCGGCCACGATCTGGTCGAGGTCACCGGTGGCCAGCGCTCGACCGTGATGGGCGAATACTTCCTTGGGCATGCGAGTCATAGCGAGCGATCGTAAGCCCGCGCCCGCTGGAAGAATAGGTCGGGAACCTGACTCTTCTAGCCGGCGAGGTGTGGCCAATGCCGCGAACGGACGACGATTCCTGGGACATCACCGAGAGCGTGGGCGTTACCGCCCTAGGCGTGGCGGCCGCTCGGGCCGCCGAGACCGAAAGTGAAAACCCGCTCATCAGGGATCCGTTCGCGCGGGTGTTCGTCGAGGCCGCGGGGGAGGGCATCTGGTCGGTGTTCGCCGATCCCCGGCTGCTGAACCAGGCGGTCGACAGCGAACCCGGGGTATGGCACCGGGTTCGGGCGATGATCGACTTTATGGCCACGCGGACGGCGTTTTTCGACGAGTTCTTTCTCGGCGCCGCCGACGCCGGTGTGCGGCAGGTGGTGATTTTGGCGGCCGGACTCGATTCCCGCGCCTGGCGGCTGACCTGGCCCGGCGGCACTGTTGTCTACGAGTTGGACCAGCCCAAGGTGTTGGACTTCAAGACCACCACGTTGCGACAACACGGCGCGCTCCCGACGGCAGAACTGGTAAACGTCCCGATCGACCTACGGCAAGATTGGCCAACGGCGTTGCAGAAGGCCGGATTTGATGCTTCCAAGCCGTGTGCCTGGTCGGCGGAGGGGTTGCTGCGCTATCTGCCGGCCACAGCCCAGGACCTGTTGTTCGCGCGCATCGACGCGATGAGCCCCGCCGGCAGTTGGCTTGCTTGCAATGTGCCAGCCGAGGGCTTCCTGGACCCTGATCTGGTTCGGCGCCAGCGCGAGGATATGCAACGCATGCGAGCCGCGGCGGCCCGGCTGGTCAAGGTCGAGCTGACCGACCTCGATGAGCTCTGGTACGCCGAGGAACGCACCCCGGTGGCCGACTGGCTACGCAAACGTGCCTGGCAGGTGTCGACGCAAACCGCGGCGGAAGTGTTGGCCCGTTACGGCCGCGGCGTGCCCAGCGGCCTCGAAGATTCCATGCCGCCAACGCTTTACGTGTCCGCGCAGCGGCCTGCTGGGTGAGGCGTCGACGGGCTGCTGTTCGGCTTACCCCGCGAGCATCCCCGCGACGTCATCCTTGATGGCCGCGATGGCGTCGACGGGGGTGAGACTTTGGCCCTGGCTGTTCTGGCCGAGTTGTGGCCAGCCGTCGCCGTTGGGCCCGCGCAATTGATCCCAGATCTCGCGAACCTTGGTCAGCAGCTCGGCTTGCTCGTCGTCGGTGAGCGCCATCAGCGGTCCTCCGTTCACTGTGATGCCGCAGGCCGCGGCAAATTGCCGTGGTGTCAGTCCGTCAGCTGAGTTCATATCGCAGCGGCCGAAAGGCGGGCAGCCCTGCGGCAGATTCGGGCTGTAACCCGAGCCGTCGGTGTACTGGTGGGCGACCTGGCCGGGCAGGCGGGGGTTGGACCCGTAGCCGGCCGCGATCACCCGCAGACCCGGCGGGCGCACCCGCCAGATGTTCCAGAAGTCATAGGCGTTGGCATAGCCGATAATTCGCCTGGCTGACCCGGCGTACTCGGCCAGATTCTAATACAACTGGTTGATCCACGCCGAGCCGTCACCCGGCGGGTTGCCGCCGGACTCGACATCGAGCATCAAGGCGACGCGTCGGTGCAAGCCGCCTGCGGCATCGATCATGGCACGCACGGTATTGGCGTTGGCCAGCCAATTGGGACGGACATAGGTGTAGACGATCCCGAATGTCATTCGGCCGCTGTTCAATGCGCCCCGCATCCACGCATAGTTTCGTGCGAAGTTGTGATCGCGATAGGTGCCGTCGCAAACGCGGATGGAAAGCACCCGGTAGGGATATGAGTCATCAACGGGCACTTGATATTCGGATACGTCGGCGAACAATGTATCGACCATATTTCAGCTAGAGCCCTCCCAATCCCCCTTTACCGCAATGCTTGTCGCCCATGGTACAGATCCGTTTCACGGGTATCGGCCGGGCCGGGCGGGTATTGTCCGGATCATGGCTGAGCGACCCGCAACGGTCGATGACGTGCACCGGATCGCCGCGTCGATGCCACACGTCAAGCGGCTGGCCGGGCCGCAGGGTAACCCCATCTACCAGGTGGGCGGCAAATCGTTCGTGTACTTTCGCACCCCACGGCCGGACGCGGCCGACCCCGACACCGGGGAGCGCTACAGCGACGTCATCATCATGTGGGTGGAGTCCGAGGCCGACAAGCTGGCGCTGACCCAGGATCCGAAGTCACCGTTTTTCACTACCCCCCACTTCGACGGGCATCTGTCGGTGCTTGTGCGGGCCGGCCGATTGGCGGAAATCGGGATCACCGAACTGACCGAGATGATCCAGGACGCTTGGCTCTGCCGCGCCTCGAAGAGACGCGCGGCGCAGTGGCTGGCCGCCCATAACTGGTAGTTAGCCGCCCGCACAAATTCCGACTGCTAATTCGTTTCGACGCTTGCATCGGAACATGTTTAAACACGGGTGCAACGGGTATCTCTGGTCCACGGGATTTATCTCGAAACACAATGGAGGTCACCATGCGTGGGCGCGGAGTTGTCGGGGCGATTGTGCTCGTGTGGTTACTCATCGGAGTCTTCGCGACGTGGCAGCGAGGCTACTTCAAAGGTGAGCAAACAAGTTGCGCTTCAGCGGGAACCGTTGCGGTGACGGTGATCGCGGGACCCCTGAATTACCTCGGTGTGAACCCGAAAGTAACAAATTGTCATTTGCCGCAGCCTAGCTCCATGCAGCTGGTCGATCACAGCCCCTCAATGTAAAGGAAGTCACCATGATCGTCGTCGGCGCCATCTTGCTCATTCTCGGATTCGTGTTCGGCATCCATTTGTTGACGGTGCTCGGAATCATCTTGCTGGTGATCGGCGCCGTGCTGTGGGCGCTGGGCTCCATGGGCCGCCCGGTCGCCGGCCGGCGGTACTGGTACTAGCGCCCGCCGCCGAAAGGTCGCGTGCCCCGTGGCCCCAGTGGCCATGCGGCTCACGCGACCTTTCACAGCTTGCGCATAGCCAAGGCATAGCGTCGGCCCAGTGCGGCGCCGATACTGGGAGTCGTGACGAGCCCGCGAACTCCGGTCGAGCGAGTCGTCATGTGCCGTGCCGACGGACTGCCGATCAGCGTCCTGGTGGTCGACGACGAACCCGTTCTCGCCGAAATGGTTTCGATGGCGTTGCGTTACGAGGGCTGGGATATCACCACGGCGCAGGACGGCGCATCGGCGATCGCCGCGGCCCGTACCGCGCGGCCCGACGTCGTCGTACTCGACGTGATGCTGCCCGACATGAGCGGCCTGGAGGTGCTGCACAAGTTGCGCAGGGAGAACCCCCGCCTGCCGGTGCTGCTGTTGACGGCCAAGGATGCTGTGGAAGACCGCATTGCCGGGCTGACCGCCGGCGGCGACGACTACGTGACCAAACCGTTCAGCATCGAGGAGGTCGTGCTGCGGCTGCGCGCACTGTTGCGCCGCACCGGCATCACCACCGTCGACAGCGGTGCCCAACTCGTGGTGGGAGACCTGGTGCTCGACGAGGACAGTCACGAGGTGGCCCGCGCCGGCGAACCGATCTCCTTGACCTCCACCGAGTTTGAGCTCCTGCGCTTCATGATGCGCAATTCCAAGCGGGTGCTGAGCAAGGCCCAGATCCTGGACCGGGTATGGAGCTACGACTTCGGTGGCCGGTCCAACATCGTCGAGTTGTACATTTCCTACCTGCGCAAAAAGATCGACAACGGTCGCGCACCCATGATCCACACGCTGCGTGGCGCCGGCTATGTCCTCAAGCCGGCCCGTTAAAGCCCGCCGGCCCTGGTCTTTACGGCTGCGACTCCTGGTCGGACAGGTCGTGGTTCTGGTCCTGGTCTGTGTCGGCATCACCGCGGCAACCGAACTGGCCTTGCGCCACCATTTGGTGAAGCAGCTCGATGGCCAGCTCAGCGGGGCCTCATATCGTTCATCGCTGCTGTACCCCGAACCGCCGCGCCGGCACGAACCGCGTTACGTGCGGGCCGGCCCCGGTCCCAAATTTCTGGACGCGCCCGGCCAGCCGGCCGGATTGGTCGCGGCGGTGGTCAGCAACGGCAAGACGATCGACGCCGGCTACCTGACCGGCAGCGGTGCCCGGGCCGCGCTGAGCGACCAGGCCCAGGCGCAGCTGGCCGCGATTGCGGGCAGTCGCACCCCGGTCACCGTAAACCTCGACGGCTTGGGTCGCTACCGGGTGGTCGCGGCTCCCAGCCGAAACCGCACCGACGTCATCGTCACCGGGCTGTCGATGTCCAACATGGACGCAACGATGTTCCGGATGCTGGCCATGTTCGGGATCGTCACCGCGGTCGCGCTGTTCGCGGCGACGACCGCCGGGGCGGTGATCATCAGGCGAGCGCTGGCGCCGTTGCGGCGCGTCGCCCAAACCGCCACCGAGGTCGTCGATTTGCCGTTGGATCGGGGCGAAGTCGCGTTACCGGTCCGGGTGTCCGACGACGACGCGAACCCCGCCACCGAGGTTGGGCAACTCGGGTCGGCCCTGAACCGGATGCTCGACCACATCGCGGCCGCCTTGTCGACGCGGCAAGCCAGTGAAACCCGGGTACGCCAGTTCGTCGCCGACGCCAGTCACGAGCTGCGCACCCCGCTGGCCGCGATTCGCGGCTACACCGAACTCGCGCAGCGCATGAGCGACGACCGCGCAGCGGTGGCTCACGCCATGAGCCGAGTGGCTTCGGAGACCGAGCGGATAACTCGTCTTGTCGAGGACTTGTTACTGCTGGCCCGGCTGGACTCCGGACGGCCGCTGGAACGCGAACCGGTTGACCTGTCGCGCTTGGCGGTTGACGCGGTCAGTGACGCACACATTGCGGGCCCGGATCACAAGTGGGAACTCGACTTACCGCCGGAGCCGGTCGCGGTGACCGGCGATGGCGCCCGATTGCATCAAGTGGTCGCCAATCTGCTTGCCAATGCCCGCATCCACACCGGCCCCGGCACCGTGGTGACCGCCCGGTTGAGTGTCGAGCCGGCGCACGCCCTGCTGCAAGTGGTCGACAACGGCCCCGGCATTCCGGTGGCACTTCAGTCGGAGGTATTCGAGCGGTTCGCTCGCGGGGACACCTCTCGCTCCCGCAAGGGCGGTAGCACCGGGCTTGGCCTGGCGATCGTCTCTGCCGTGGTCAAGGCGCACAACGGAACCATCAGCGTCAACAGCTCACCCGGTTACACCGAGTTCGCGGTGCGGTTGCCACTCGACGGGTGGCAACCGCCCGCATCGTCATCGGATTGAATTGCCCCGCGCTCAGTGCCTTGCTGCTAGGGGCAGGTGACGTCGATTTCGAACGGCTTGTTCACCGGCTGCATAGGGTTGGCCATGTCGACCCCGGTCGCCGTGCCGGTGATCTTGTAGCTGCTGCCGTTCTTACTCGCCTCGGCCTTGCCCTGGCCGGTACCCGAGGTGTATCCGAGTGTCACGCCGTTGACGTTGCCCAGACCCACCGACTTCACCTCGGGCGGGTTGGCGTCGGTGAGCACGGCGGCGATGCCCGTGGCTGCGCCACCGATCGCGATGTTGACATTGCCGGCGGCCGTCGTGCAGACGACCGAGCCGGTCACGTGCTGGTCCTGGCCGTCGATGGTGACCTTGGTTCCCGACGCCCCGCCACCGCCCGTGCTTGCCGATGCGGCGCTGCTGCTCGAGCTGCCGCCGCTGCTGGTCGATTTGTTGCTAGAACATCCGGAAAGACCCGCGGCCAGAATCGCCGCTCCGGCTATCGCCACCGTCAGTCCACGCTTCACCTGTGCTCCTTTGCCGTCGTAGCGGTCCCCTGGCTTTGAGGACCGCCCCGGCAGTATGCAAGTTAACTGAACCGAGGTCTAGGGGCTTAAGCAACTATTTCTATCCTCTATATTTCCTGTTAGTCGCTTGAGAGGACCTTCCGGGGAGCGCCACGCTAAGGCAATGTATTGCCGGTGAACGCCAAACCTCCTTCCGCGGCTATCGAGTCCGCCCATCGCGAATATGTTCCCCCGAGCGATGACCCCACCGACTTCGACAATGCCGATCGAGGATTCATAGCGGCATTGTCTCCGTGCGTCATCAAGTCGGCCGACGGCCGCGTGGTTTGGGACAACGACGCTTATGCATTCCTCAGTGGGTCCGCACCGGCGTCCGTGCATCCCAGCCTGTGGCGGCAATCGACGCTGGCCGCCAAACAAGGCTTATTCGAAGTGGTGCCCGGTATCTACCAGGTCCGTGGCTTCGATATTTCCAATATCAGCTTCGTCGAGGGCGACACCGGCATCATCATCATCGATCCGTTGGTCTCCACCGAGGTGGCCGCTGCCGCGCTGGATCTGTATCGCACCCACCGCGGCGGTGATCGCCCCGTGGTCGCCGTGATCTATACCCACAGCCACGTCGATCATTTCGGCGGCGTGCTGGGCGTCACGTCGCAGGCTGACGTCGACGCCGGCAAGGTTTCGGTGCTGGCTCCGGAGGGTTTCACGGCGCACGCCGTCCAGGAGAACATCTACGCCGGCGGGGCAATGATGCGTCGCGCGGGCTACATGTACGGCTCCTATTTGCCGCGCGGCCCTCAGGGACAGGTGGGCTGCGGTCTGGGGCAGACACTTTCGACCGGTGAGGTGTCGCTGATCGTGCCAACCGTCGACATCCGGGCGACCGGCGAGGTGCACACGATCGACGGGGTGGAGATCGAGTTCCAGATGGCGCCGGGCAGTGAAGCTCCCGCCGAAATGCATTTCTACTTCCCGCGTTTCCGCGCGCTGTGTATGGCCGAGAACGCCACCCACAACCTGCACAACCTGTTGACGCTGCGCGGGGCGCTGGTGCGCGACCCGCGCGCCTGGTCGGGGTATCTCACCGAGGCAATCGAGGCCTTTGGTGATCGCAGCGACGTCGTGTTCGCCTCACACCACTGGCCGACGTGGGGGCACGACAACATCGTCGAGTACTTGTCGCAGCAGCGTGACATGTATTCATACCTGCACGACCAGACGCTGCGGCTGCTGAACCAGGGGTACACCGGTGTCGAGATCGCCGAAATGTTCCAGATGCCACCGGCTCTGGAGAAGGCATGGCACACCCACGGCTACTACGGGTCGGTCAGCCACAATGTGAAGGCGATCTACCAGCGCTATATGGGCTGGTTCGACGGCAACCCCGGCCGGCTATGGCCTTACCCGCCGGAGGCCATCGCTCCCCGTTACGTCGAGGCGATGGGCGGAATCGACCGGGTGGTCGAGCTGGCCGGCAAAGCCGTCGCCGATGGCGACTTCCGTTGGGCCGCGACACTTCTGGACCATGCTGTGTTCACCGACAGCAACCACGCCGCGGCCCGGCAACTCTACGCCGACACATTGGAACAGCTCGCCTACGGTGCGGAGAATGCGACTTGGCGTAACTTCTTTTTGTCGGGCGCGACGGAGCTTCGGGATGGCAACCTCGGCACGTCGGGGCAGGCGCCGTCGTCGACGTTCTTCGACCAGCTGACCCTGGATCAGATTTTCGATGTGGTGGCCATCAGCATCAACGGACCGCGCGCGTGGGACCTCGACCTCGCGATCGACTTCAGCTTTACCGAGCCGGCGGAGAATTACCGGCTGACTCTGCGCAATGGTGTGTTGATCCATCGCAAGGTTGCTGCCGACCCGTCGACGGCGAACGCGACTGTGGCGGTAGGCAATAAAGTTCGGCTGATTACCGCGGCGCTGGGTGACATCAGTTCACCGGGCTTCGAGGTCTCCGGCGACGAGACGGTGCTGCAGACGTTCCTGAGCGTCCTCGATCAGCCCAACCCGGCTTTCAACATCGTGACGCCGTAGCCCGCGCCTGATCACTCGGTGTCCCGTCGCCACCTCGCTGCGACAACTGCGGGTATGCGGGATCACCGAGCTTGTCGCTGCGTGCCCTGGTGGCCTCGAGTGTGTGTCGGGGGCGTCGAGTGTGCCGTCAGGGCGGTCCGATCGCAAATGTTCAGCCCTACATACACACTCAGAGCCGCAACTGCACACTCGACGCCCCCAACGCACACTGGATACGTCGGCTGGAGGGCCGACTCGGTGAGCACTCGATACTGTCCCCCGAGCTCCTGGCATCACAAAGGAGATTTGAGCGAGATGCGGCGTGTCGAAACGAACGCCAACCCGGATGGTCTAAGTCTAAGGCCGCGCTCGCGGACATCGTTGACCAGCCGCCTTCGTGAAATTGTAAATGAGGCGCGTGGACAGTGGCTAAAACTATTGCGGCACAGCCGAACACGGCGATGTCAGAAGACGTCGATGACCACCTTGCCCAGAACTTTGCGCTCGGCCACATAGCGCAGGGCTGCGGCGGTGTCGGCCAACGGAAAACGTGCGCTGATGTAGGGCCGGACCGTACCGGCGGCAAACATCTGCGTCAACTCGTCGAGGTCGCGGGCGGCCTCGACTGGGTGATCAGCGGCAAAGGTGCGAATCTCCATGCCGCGCACGGTGATGCCCTTGAGCAGCACGAGATTGAGCGGGATCGCCGGGATGGAACCGGCGGCGTAGCCGAGGGTGATGAACGTTCCGCCGCGGGCCAGGCCACGCAATGCCGGCTCCGAGTAGCGGCCTCCCACCGGGTCGATCACCACGCGCGCGCTGTCGTCGGTGAGCTCCCGGATGCGGGCTTTCAGGTCCTGCCGGTCGTAGTCGACGGTCGCCTGCGCGCCCCGCTGCGCGCACAACTCCAGCTTCTCCGGGCTGGAGGCGGCGGCCAGCACGCGGGCGCCCATGGCGACCGCCAGATCGACGGCCGCCAGACCCACACCGCCGGCGGCGCCCAGAACCACCACCCAGTCTCGTTCCGACACTTGTCCAACCGAGCGCAACGCGTGATACGCGGTGCGGTAGGTGACCCCGAAGGCGGCAGCCGAAGCCAGGTCGGCGTCGTCGGGAACCAGCGTCGCCGAGGCCGCGTCCAAGAGCGCCAGCTCAGCGAAAGCGCCGACGGCCGTGGCCCCGAAAACCCGCTGCCCGGGCGCAAATGGCGCCCCCGCACCGGCGGCCAGCACCTCGCCGGCGAGCTCGCTGCCCGGTGTAAACGGCACCGGAATCCGGATCTGGTATTTGCCCGCGATCAACAGCACATCGGGAAAGTTGACCGCGGCGGCGTGCACCCGCACCAGTAGCTGACCGGGCCCCGGGACGGGCTCGGCAACGTCGCCCAGCACCACATCCTCGGGCGGTCCGTATGCCCGGCAGACGACCGCACGCATCAACGGGCCGCGGTCACGACGAAGAGGGAAGGGCGGGAATGTGGTCCACAAGATCGCCATACTTGGCTCGGGCGGCCTCGCGGCGTACGTCGAGCATTTCGCTGGGCCGCTCGGCGTCTTCGGCGTCGTAGTTCCTCAGCAGTAGCCGGGCCAAGTTGACCTTGTGCGCTTCGGTGGGCCCATCGGCCAGGCCGAGTGCCACCCCGCCGAGCAACACGTTGACCAGCGGTAGTTGATTGGTGGTGCCCAACGCTCCGTGCACCTGGATAGCCCGCAGTCCAATCGATTTGAGCACTTGCGACGCCAGGATCTTGCAGGCTCCGATCTCGGCGCGCGCCGCATGCTCACCGGCGGTGTCGATCAGCCAGGCCGCATGCAGCACGGCCAGCCGGAAGGGCATCAGCTCGGTGTAAGAGTCGGCGATGAACGCCTGCACCAGTTGCTTGTCGGCCAACGAACTACCTTGGGTAAAGCGGCTTTTCGCCCGGCGCGACATCATTTCGATGGTGCGCTGCGCCATCCCGATGGAGCGCATCGCATGGTGTAACCGGCCACCGGCCAGTCGGGTCTGCAGGATCAGGAAGCCCTGACCGGACTCGCCCAGCAGCGCGTCCGCGCCTACCCGCACGCCGTCGTAGCGCACCAGGGAATGGCCCGGCTCGTGCGGAAGCGCGCCAACCAGGTGATGATTGGCCTCGATGGTGAGCCCCGCGGCTTCGGCCGGAACGAGGAACGTCGAGGCGCCCCGGTGTACGGGCACATCGGGATCGGTGATCGCCACGACGATGAAAAAAGATGCCACGGATGCGTTGGAGGAGAAGTATTTACGCCCGGTAATCACCCAGTCGTCGCCGTCGCGGACGGCACGGGTGGTGAAGACGCGCGGGTCGGCACCGCCTTGCGGTTCGGTCATGGAGAAGCAGGAGAAGATCTCCCCGGACAGCAGCCCCTGCAGGTAGCGGTCCTTTTGCTCATGGGTGCCGAACCGCGCGATGATTTCCGCATTGCCGGTGTCGGGTGCCTGCGTTCCGAACACGATCGGCGCCCATGGGCTGCGTCCCAGAATCTCATTGATCAGGGTCAGCTTCACCGCACCGAATCCCTGCCCGCCGAGTTCGGGACCCAAATGTGGTGCCCACAATCCCTGCTCGCGAACCTGCCGCTTGAGCGGATCGACGATCCGGCGGCGTTGGTCGTCGAGCGGCAGGAATTCGCAGCCTGGGAACAGCACTTCGAGCGGCTCCACCTCCTCGCGCACGAATTCGCGGATCCACGCGAGCTTCTTGTCGAATTCAGGTTCGGTGGAAAAGTCCCAAGACATGCGATGCTCCTACCTGTTACGGGATTCCACCGTCGGCCCGGACAATCGAACCGGTGGTGAAACTGGATGCGTCAGACGCGAGAAACAATGCGGCGCCGACGATTTCGGATGGATTACCGGCCCGCCGCAGTGACAGATGGCCGAACGGGTTCTCGGTCGCCTGGTCCAGATTCCAGGACTTGCTGATGTCGGTCAGAAACGGTCCGGCCATCAATGTGTTGACCCGCACCGCTGGCCCGAGCGCCCGTGCGAAACCTTCGGTCATCGCATTGAGTCCCGCCTTGGCCGCGGCGTAGGGGATGATGTCGGCGCCGGGCCGCAGCGACCCGGTGGAACTGACGTTGATGATCGACCCCCGCCCGGCCGCCATCATCCGCTCGCCGACCAGTGCCGACAACCGGAATGGCCCTTTGAGGTTGAGGTTGATGACAGCGTCGAAGAGCTTCTCGGTGACGCCGGTGAGCGTGTCGTACAGCGGTGACATGCCCGCGTTGTTAATCAACGTGTCGACCTTGCCGAACCGGTCATAGGCCGCCGCGACCAGCCCGTCGAGCTGATCCCAACGGCCGACATGCACCTGGTAGGCCATAGCGGTGCGACCGGTCTCGGCTTCGATCGCGGTGGCGGTGGCAACGCAGTTGTCCAGGTTGCGGCTGGCGATCACCACGTCGGCGCCGCAGCGGGCTACGGCGAAAGCCATTTCGCGGCCCAGCCCGCGGCTGCCGCCGGTGATCAGCACCACGTGGCCGGTGAGGTCGAAAAGCCGGTCCGCATAACTCATTTCAGTGGGCCTGAGCAAGTTCGGCGGCGGTGGTAATGAGTTGGGGAATCATTGTTGCGAAGGCCTGGTTGAGCGTGGTGTCGACCTGCCCCGTGCGGACCCCCGCCGCATACGTTTTCTCCAGAACGATCCCGAGCTTCCAGTTGGCCAGCACCAGGTAGTAGTCGATGTTCTCTGTGGACAGCCCGCTGACGGCCTCATAATGCGCCAGCAGTTCGCTGCGCTTGGGCATACCGCGCATATCCAGATAGAACCCGTCGGCGCGCGGCTCGTCGCCGTCGTAGCCCAGTAGCGCCCAGGCCAGATCCAGCAGCGGATCTCCCACCGTCGTCATTTCCCAGTCCACGATCGCGGCCAGCCGAGCCGGCGCCCCGTGCGCGAACATGACGTTGGCGAATTGATAGTCGCCGTGCATGATGCCCGGCGTGTAGTGCTCGGGACGGTGACGGCGCAGCCAGTCGGCGGCTTCCAGCAGGCCGGGCAATTCGCGTACCTGGTAAGCGGCCAGGAAGCCCAGCCAGCGATCGACCTGCCGCTCATGGAAGCCGTCCGGACGGCCGAACCCGTCGAGACCCTGGGCGCGCCAGTCGACGCGGCCCAGTTTCGCGGCACCCTCGACGAGCTGGAACGCCAGCCCGCGCCGGGTATCCAGGTCGGCGTCGAACGGCGTCTGCCACCCGTCGCTTATCGGACTCCACCCGTCGATGGCCTGCATTACGTAGAACGGCATGCCGAGCACGGCGCCGGTCTCGTCGGCGCCGATCAACTCAGCATGCGGCACGTCGGTGCCCGACAGCGCCCGCACCAGGCGAATTTCCCGCAGCATTCCGTCGATGCGGGCCGCGTCGGGCCGGGGTCCGGGCATTCGCAGCACCATGCGCTCGGGACCGCGCCGGATCAGGTACAGGGTGTTCTGCGACCCGCCGACCAGGTGCTCGAATTCCGGCTCCGCACCGCCGCCCGGTGCGCCATTGGCGTCGAGCCAACGACCGATCACACCGGCGTCCAGCTGAGTTCCGCCGGCAGTCGCCATTGGCTGCACACCCCGCTCTCGGCTCGGAGAATTACATTCTCAAGCGGCATGGTAGCGCCGGGCAAGCCGCATGCAAGGCTGAGCCCCATGCAACTGCTCTTGGTCCGGCATGCATTGCCGATGCGCAGCGAACACGGCGAAGGGTCGGACCCGGAGCTGTCGGAGACCGGCTTTGCGCAGGTCGCACGGTTACCTGAGGCGCTGGCCAGGTTTCCCATCTCACGGGTGGTGAGCAGCCCGCAGCGCCGCGCCATCCAGACCGCCGAACCGGTCGCAGCCGCACTCGACCTACCCGTCGAGATCGAGGACCGGTTCGCCGAGTACGACCGTGACCTTCCGGTGTACATACCTGTCGAGCAGATCCGCGCAGAAAATCCGCAGGAATGGGCACGCATGGCCCAGGGGCGGCTGCCCAGCGCCGTCGACGAGGATGCTTTCCGTGCCCGGGTCCGCGCGGCCGTCGACCACGTGGTCGTCACCGCGGATCCGGATGAGACGGTCGCGGCGTTCAGCCACGGTGGGGTGATCAACGTGGTACTGCACGAGATCCTGGGGACGGCGCGACTGCTGTCTTTTCCCATCGACTACGTCTCGGTGACCCGGTTGCTGTTCTCCCGGTCCGGTCAGGCGACGGTGGTGACGGTCAACTCGACCGAACACGTGTGGGACCTGTTGCCCCGGAATCAGCGCCTGCTCGGTGACGATGCGGGCCGTGCTGCGGGCTGAGAAGGAGTCGGGCAATCGACAGGTGGTAAACAAGTTCGGTGACTTCGGCTCACGGACTCGACGGCCTCGACCTGGCCGCACTGGACGGATATCTGCGGTCGCTCGGCATCGAGCGCGCCGGTGAGCTACGTGGTGAGCTGATCTCCGGCGGCCGCTCCAACCTCACCTTCCGGGTCTACGACGACGCGACGAGTTGGCTGGTGCGCCGCCCTCCACTACACGGGCTGACGCCGTCGGCGCACGATATGGCCCGCGAGTACCGGGTGGTTGCCGCGCTGCAGGACACGCCGGTTCCGGTGGCGCGCACGATCGCGTTGTGTGCCGACGACTCGGTGCTCGGCGCCCCCTTCCAGATCGTCGAGTTCGTTGCCGGACAGGTGGTGCGCCGGCGCGCCCAACTCGAAGCGTTCGGCAGCCGCGTCATCGACGGCTGTGTCGACGCGCTGATCCGGGTGCTCGTCGACCTGCATAGCATCGATCCGAACGGCGTCGGGCTGGGCGATTTTGGCAAACCCGACGGCTACCTGGAACGGCAGGTGCGCCGCTGGGGCTCCCAGTGGGAGCTGGTGCGGCTGCCCGATGACCTCCGGGACAACGACGTCGAGCGACTGCATTCGGCTCTGCAGCAAGCGATTCCGAAGCAAAGCCGAACTTCGATTGTGCACGGCGACTACCGGATCGACAACACCATTTTGGATGCCAACGACCCGACGAAGGTGCGCGCGGTGGTGGACTGGGAGCTGTCCACGCTGGGGGACCCGCTCAGCGACGCGGCCCTGATGTGTGTCTACCGCGACCCCGCGCTGGATCTGATCGTCAACGCGCAAGCTGCCTGGACGTCGCCGTTGCTGCCGACGGCCGACGAACTGGCCGACCGGTATTCGCTTGTGTCCGGGATGTCGCTGGGGCATTGGGAGTTCTATATGGCCCTGGCTTACTTCAAGCTGGCCATCATCGCGGCCGGTATCGATTTCCGCAGGCGTATGTCCGAGATGGCCGCGGGGAAAGGCGATTCCTTAGACGATGACCCCGAGGTCGTAGCGCCACTGATTTCGCGCGGCCTGGCCGAGATCAGCAAGCCGATCTCCTGACCCGTCGGGTCGAGTGTGCGACTGCGGCTCCGGCCGTGAGCCGACGGCGCATCGCCACACGAGCTGCCCGCTCAGCGGGCAGTCAAAGCCAGGGCGCACCGTCAACGGGGTGGCGGGCCGGCGGATCGCAATGCCTGCGTATGGGATTTCTTGGCGACGCGACGCAGCTGAATGATCCGCGCGGTGCCGACCGCCACGGTCAGCAATCCGCCTCCGACGGCCGCCAGCAGAATCGCCACCCCCAGCGGCAGGCTCCAGTGCCAGCCTAAGAAGGTGAACGGGGTGGAGGCGGTGTTCTGCGCGATGAAGATCAGCAACAGGATCAGGATCAAGAAGCCGGCAATCAACGATGACCAGAGGGCGCCGGCCCGGGTCAATGTGGACGCTGGGTCCTTGGCTGTCACACGAGGTCTGGGAGCCGAGGGCGGCTGGTCACGCGGGCCTGACGGGGTGCTGGTCATAATGTCATCTTCTTCCCATCCCGCCCGGAATGAAACCAAGCCACGCAGGCCGGCCGGGTTGCGGCAGCCCGACGTTTCTCAAGATAGTGTCACCGGCATGGGGATGCTGCCGCGCGTGCGTCGCGCGACACTGGCCACGGTGGTGTGCCTCGTGAGCGCATGGCCGCTGGCGGCCTGCGGCAATGCCGACCCGTTCGGGACGGCGAGCGGCAATATCAAGTCCATCGTGGTCGGATCCGGCGATTTCCCGGAGTCGGAGATCGTCGCCGAAATCTATGCGCAGGCATTGCAGGCCAACGGTTTCGACGTGGGGCGGCGTCTGGGTATCGGCAGCCGGGAGACCTATATACCGGCGCTCAAAGACCATTCCATCGATCTGGTACCGGAGTACATCGGCAACCTGCTGCTCTACTTTCAGCCGGACTCGACGGTGACCATGCTGGACGCGGTCGAATTGGAGCTCTATAAGCGGTTGCCCGGCGACTTGTCGATTCTGACGCCCTCACCGGCCTCCGATACCGATACCGTCACCGTCACCAAGGCAACCGCCACCAACTGGAACCTGGTGACCATCGGCGACCTGGCGGCGCATTCGGCCCAGGTGAAATTCGCCGCGCCGTCGGTATTCCAGACCAGGCCGGCCGGGTTGCCCGGGCTGCGCCAGAAGTACGGGCTCGACATTGCGGCAGGCAATTTCACCACCATCAATGACGGCGGTGGCGCGGTGACCGTGCGGGCGCTGGTCGACGGAACGGTCACCGCCGCGAACATTTTCAGCACCTCCCCGGCGATCCGGCAGAACAACCTGGTGGTCCTGGCGGATCCTGAGCACAATTTCCTGGCCGGCAACATTGTGCCGCTGGTCAATTCGCAGAAGAAGTCGGATCGACTCAAGGATGTCCTGGATGCGGTCTCGGCGCAGCTGACGACCGAAGCCATGGCCGAACTCAATGCCGCGGTGTCGGGCAACGGTGGCGTAGATCCGGACCAGGCAGCTCGAAAGTGGTTGCGTGACAATGGCTTCGACCATCCGATCCAGCCATGATCAGTTTCGACAAAGCCGCCAAGGTATATGCCGACGGCACCACGGCCGTGGATCGGTTGACCCTCGAAGTTCCTGACGGCAGGCTTACCGTTTTCGTCGGGCCCTCCGGCTGCGGTAAGACGACCGCGCTGCGGATGATCAACCGGATGGTCGAGCCGACCTCGGGCACCGTCACCGTCAACGGCACCGACGTGTCAGGCGTCAATCCGGTGCGGCTGCGGCTCGGTATCGGCTACGTCATCCAGAACGCGGGACTGATGCCGCACCAACGGGTAATCGACAACGTCGCGACGGTGCCGGTGCTGAAGGGGCAGTCGCGTCGGGCCGCCCGCAAATCCGCCTACCAGGTGCTCGAACGGGTCGGGCTGAGTCCCAAGGTCGCCACCCGTTACCCGGCTCAGCTCTCCGGCGGCGAGCAACAGCGCGTCGGAGTGGCCCGGGCGCTCGCGGCTGACCCGCCGATCCTGTTGATGGACGAGCCGTTCTCGGCCGTCGATCCCGTGGTCCGCCATGACCTGCAGAACGAAATCCTGCGTCTGCAAAGCGAATTGCACAAAACCGTCGTCTTCGTCACCCATGACATCGATGAAGCGTTCAAACTCGGCGACGTGGTGGCGGTGTTCGCGCCGGGCGGCCACTTGCAGCAGTGCGACGAGCCGGCCAAGCTACTTTCACGCCCGGCCAACGATTTCGTGTCGAAATTCATCGGCCTCGGCAGAGGCTATCGGTTGTTGCAGCTCATCGACGGCGCCGGACTTCCGATGCACGACATCGCATGCGTGTCCGCAAACGCCCTGTGCGACAAGCCACTCCCGGACGGCTGGGAGCTGGTGGTCGACGACGGCAGCGCGCCGTTAGGCTGGATAGACGCCGACGGCCTGCGGCGCCACCGAAGCGGCGCGGCGTTGCCGGACGTCATGACCGTCGTCGGCTCGCTGTTCCGCCCCAACGGAAACCTCAGCCAGGCGCTGGATGCGGCGTTGTCGTCGCCCTCGTCGATGGGTGTCGCCGTCGACGGCGACGGCAAGGTGATCGGCGCCGTGCTGGCCGACGACGTACTGGCCGCGGTGACCAGTCGACGGCGGGGCTGAGGCGTGCATTACCTGCTGACCCACCTCGACACCGCCTGGGCGCTGACCGTGATCCACCTGCGGCTGTCGCTGGTTCCGGTGCTGATCGGGATGGCGATCGCGGTGCCGCTGGGCTTGGCGGTGCAGCACGCGCCGGTGCTGCGGCGATTGACCACGGCAACGGCCAGCATCGTGTTCACCATCCCGTCGCTGGCGCTGTTCGTGGCGTTGCCATTGATCATCAAGACCCGCATCCTCGACGAGGCCAACGTCATCGTCGCGCTGACCGCCTACACCACGGCGCTGTTGGTGCGCGCCGTGCTCGAGGCGCTGGATGCGGTGCCGGCGCAGGTGCGGGACGCGGCCATCGCGGTCGGCTACTCACCCGTCAGCCGGATGATCAAAGTCGAACTGCCGCTGTCGATCCCGGTACTGGTTGCCGGACTGCGCGTGGTTGTCGTGACCAACATCGCGATGGTTTCGGTGGGCTCGGTGATTGGTATCGGCGGCCTGGGCACCTGGTTCACCGCGGGATACCAGACTGACAAGAGCGACCAGATCGTGGCCGGCATCATCGCGATGTTCGCGCTGGCCGTCGTCATCGACATGCTGCTCAGCCTGGCGGGCCGGCTGGCCACGCCCTGGGAGCGCGCGTCGCAGCGCCGGCGGATCAGATCGCCGATCGTGGGCGGTGCGCGATGAAGGCGACCGACTTTCTGCAGCGCACGTGCTCCTACCTCGCCACCGCGGCTAACTGGACTGGACCCGACGGGCTGGCGGCCCGGATCCTGGAGCACCTGGAATACACCGCGCTGGCCGTGGCCGCCGCGGCGGTGATCGCCGTCCCGATCGGAATGCTCATCGGGCACACCGGCCGCGGGCAAGTGCTGGTGGTCGGCGTGGTCAACGGGCTGCGCGCGTTGCCGACGCTGGGTGTGCTGCTGCTGGGGGTGCTGATGTTCGGGCTGGGCATCGGCCCGCCGATAGCGGCCCTGATGTTGCTGGGCATTCCGTCGCTGCTGGCCGGCACGTACGCGGGCATCGCCGGAGTCGACCCGCTGATAGTCGATGCCGCCCGGGCGATGGGGATGACGGAACGGCGGGTGCTGCTGCGTGTCGAGCTACCTAACGCATTGCCGCTGCTACTCGGGGGGCTGCGCAGCGCGACACTGCAAGTGGTCGCCACCGCAACGGTGGCCGCCTACGCCAGTCTGGGGGGGCTGGGCCGCTATCTGATCGACGGGATCAAGGAGCGTCAGTTCCACATCGCGCTGGTGGGCGCCTTGATGGTGGCCGCGCTGGCGTTGCTCCTGGACGCGGTTCTGGCGTTGGCGGTATGGGCGGCGGCGCCGGGAAGCGGTCGTCTGTGTAAGCCTGTAACCAGGCCAAATCGCGAAATTGACGTCTCAGTTAGCTCCAATTGCGCCGTGGTTGACGCACACGTTCTACGGTAGGAGTGTGAACTCCGCTCCCTCTGATCCGGCACGGCGCGTCTGGTCGGCGATGTTGACCTGGCGTGCACAGGACGTTTCACGCATGGAATCGGTACGAATCCAGGTGTCGGGCAAGCGAATCAGGGCCAACGGCCGCATCGTGGCGGCAGCCACCGCAGTCAATCCGGCGTTCGGCGCCTACTACGACTTGCAGACCGACGAATCCGGCGCCACCAAGCGGTTCGGGCTGACCGTCACGCTGGCCGAGCGGGAACGCCAGCTCGCTATTGCCCGCGATGAGGAGAACATGTGGCTGGTGACCGACCACCAGGGCGAGCGGCGCGCGGGCTACAACGGCGCGCTCGACATCGACTTGGTGTTCAGCCCGTTCTTCAACGCCTTGCCGATCCGCCGTCTCGGCATCCACGAGAAGGCAGAGTCGCTGGCCTTGCCGATGGTCTACGTCAACGTCCCCGGGATGACCGTCGACGCGGCCACGGTCAGCTACACCAGTGAGGGGCGTCTGGACGCGATCAAGCTGCGTTCCCCGGTCGCCGATACCAGCGTGACCGTCGACGCCGAGGGGTTCATCGTGGACTATCCAGGATTGGCAGAGCGGATCTGATCACCCCGCCCGCCCGGCCCGCGGCGGCCAGTTGCTCGCGCCATCGCTCGGCGCCGATCGCCACGGTGACGATGTCGGAGCGCGGGAAGCTTTCGTAGCGGGTGCGCGCGGCGTGGCCGGCGTCGACCAGGTCGGCCACCGAGCCGTGGCCGGTTAGCGAATCGCGGGCGCGGCCGAGCAACTTGATAACCCGGTCGGTGACCGGCACCAGTTGGTCGGTGTTGGCTTCACACATCGCGCGCACCAGATCCGGGGCGGTGCCAGCGACTCGGGTTGCGTCCCGGAAAGACCCCGCGGCCAGCGCAAAAGCGAGCGGGACCTCGGCGGCGGTGACCGCCAGCGCTTCGGCAAGCAGATGCGGCAGATGGGAGATGGCGGCCGCGGCGGCGTCGTGTTCGTCGGATTTGGCGGGCACCACCACCGCCCCGCAATCCAGTGCCAACGTCATCACCATCGACCACACCTGCGGATCGACATGGTCGTCTACGGCCACTACCCAGGGCGCCCGGGTGAACAGCCCGCCGTGGCCGGCCGGCCAGCCCGAGTGGGCGGTGCCCGTCATCGGGTGACCGCCCACGAAGCGGGCTTGCAGACCGGCCGCAGCGACTTGGTCGAGGACCGCGCACTTGACGCTGGTGACGTCGGTCAGCGGACAGTTGGGGGCCAACTCCCGGATGTGGGCGAGCATGTTCGGCAAGGCCGGCACCGGAACCGCCAGCACGATCAACGCCTCCGTGTTGGCGGCCCGAGTCAGCGTTTCGGACAGATCGGTGCTGGCCTCGAATCCTGCGTTCCGGGCGCCGTGCGCTCCCTCGACCGACCGGTTGTAGCCGAAAACCTCGCGGCCGACCGCTGCCGTCGCACGCATGATCGAGCCGCCGATGAGTCCCAGCCCGAGCACGCACACGGGTGTCGTCTGCACAGTCCCAAGGTTGGCACACTTGTCCTGTCCGTGCGTGGTTCACGGTGCTTCTAGGGCTTTGGGAAGGCTTTGGGAAGGCTTTGGGAAGGCTTTGGGAGGCTTTGGGAGGCTTTGGGAGGCGCTAGCGTCCGGCGCTGTCGCAGCGGGGCCGTCTGGCCACGGGCCTGGCCAGCGACTAGCGTAAGCGGCCATGGGAGCACAACGGGCCTCCGCGCAGGGCCCGTCCGCCGACACGCCGGACGGATTCGGCGTCGCCGTCGTGCGTGAAGAGGGCAAGTGGCGCTGCGCGGCGATGGGTCAGAACGCGCTAACGAGTCTGGCGGCCGCCGAAACGGAGCTGCGGGAACTGCGCAGTTCCGGGGCCGTCTTCGGGCTGCTCGACATCGACGACGAGTTCTTCATCATCCTTCGCCCCGCACCCTCGGGGGCGCGCCTGCTGCTGTCGGACGCGACGGCCGCGCTGGATTACGACATCGCGGCCGAGGCGCTGGACAGCCTGGACGCCGAGATCGATCCCGACGACCTCGAGGATGCCGAGCCTTTCGAGGAGGGCGACCTCGGCCTACTGGCCGACATCGGCCTACCCGAAGCGGTGCTCGGCGTCATTCTCGACGAGACGGATCTCTACGCCGACGAGCAGCTTGGCCGCATCGCCCGTGAGATGGGCTTCGCCGAGCAACTGTCGGCGGTGATCGAGCGCCTCGGTCGGTGACCGCTGACCGCGTGTGACCGCAGATGAAGATCTGATCCGCGCCGCATTGGCGGCGGCGTCGACGGCGGGACCGCGTGACGTGCCCATCGGCGCGATCGTCGTGGACGCAGACGGAACAGAACTTTCCCGCGCGGTCAATGCCCGTGAGGCGCTGGGTGATCCGACCGCGCACGCCGAGATCCTCGCCTTGCGCGCGGCGGCTGCCGTGCTCGGTGACGGCTGGCGGCTGGAGGGGACGACGCTGGCGGTCACCGTGGAACCGTGCACCATGTGCGCCGGTGCTCTGGTGCTGGCGCGGGTCGCCCGCCTGGTGTTCGGTGCGTGGGAACCCAAGACCGGGGCGGTCGGATCGCTGTGGGACGTGGTCCGCGACCGTCGCCTCAACCATCGACCGCAGGTGCGAGGCGGTGTGCTCGCGGCGGACTGCGCTGCGCCGCTGGAGGAGTTTTTCGCCCGCCAGCGATTGGGGTGACCGGCCACCGGTTCGGTAAGCTGCTCGACGGTGGCGTGTCCGAGCGGCCTAAGGAGCACGCCTCGAAAGCGTGTGACGGCTAACACCGTCCGAGGGTTCAAATCCCTCCGCCACCGCCAAAGCTACCAGTGCAAAACGCGCTGGTAGACCAGCTCAGCCGGCATTTGCCGGGATCTGCTGGACTCGTGTTGGACCCCGTTTGGACACACTCTTGCGGCGGGCCGCGTCAAGTGCGGTCCCCACCTTGTCCAGATCGGCGTCGAATAGGTCCGCGTACGTCCGCAACGTCACCTGCGGGTTCTCATGTCCGAGCATTCGACTCACCGCTAGGACGTTGGCGCCTGACGAGATCGCCAACGAGGCCGCGGTATGCCGAAGGTCATGCGGCGTGATCCGCTGGATCTTCGCCCGCTTCACCGCCCCGACAAACCACCCGCCGTTTGATTTCGGCCGCGGAAGGTAGGTGCCGCCCCTTCCGAACACCAAGTCGTCAGGGCCGCGCCCATCGATCTGGTTCTTTATCTCGGCCATGACGAATTTGGGCACCGGAACCTCGCGTGGCTCGTCGTCCTTCGGGTCGCCGACCGCATGATCAACCCCGAGCTGCACAGCGTTATCGGTTACCAAGAGTCGCCGACGCACTTCGTCGACATGGCGGACCCGTAGTGCTACCGCTTCGCCCCATCGAAGCCCGGTGTACGCCAAGGTGAGCACCAGCGTCCGGTGATCGCCGGATTCGTCGGCAAGCCGTCCAACTGCGTCATGATCCAAGTAGATGTGCTTCCGGCGTGGCTTGGTCGGCTTCTCCCGTTTCTTCGGGTCCAGCCCGCGGGCCGGGTTCTTTGAGATCCGTCCATCTGCTATGGCGTCGTCGAGGATGCCGGCGAGAACGCCGAGCACCCGCAACACTGTGGTGGCCGAACAGCCGGTACCTGTCATAGCCGCTGACCAGTTCCTTACGCCAGTAGCCGTGACTTTGTTGACTGGCACCTTGGCCCATGTGGGTGAGACGTGTACTCGCCACGCCGATTCCAACATTCGGCTATGAGATGGCTCGGTCGTAGCTGCCTTCCGGTCGAGCCAGGCCTGCGCGAGATCACCAACCTTGGTGCGGCCCGCGGAGGGCGCGACGTACTCACCTTTGTTGATCGCCACCTTGTTGCTGGCGTCCCAGTCCTCGGCCGACCTTTTGGTGGGGAATCCACGCTTACGGGTGGTGTCGCCGTTCGGCTGCCGGTATCGAACCTCCCACCGCTCGCCGGCCGCAGTCTGATACCGCCTAATCGTCGCCATCGGAGTCTTCTTCTAGCTCTGCCGCCGGTAGACCATCCCAGGTGACCTTGGCGCGGCGATCTCCTTGATCGAAAAGTCGCTGTTGTTCGATTAGCCGCTCTTGCATGGCGCCCTTCACGGCCTCGTTGACTTCGTGCCATCGCCACGGTGGCCACCCGTGCATTACCAGGGTTGCAAGGGCGTGGTCCTCAGATACAGGAAGGCCGCCGCCTAGCCATGCCCACACCCTGCCGGCTGCGAGAGTGTCGGGGTAGCCCGTGACGCTCACCATGTCATGGGCTGTGTCCGACTGGGGCATCAATAGTGAGGCCGGCGAAACACCAAGGGCGACGGCGAAAGCCGCCAGATCGTCAACGTCAACCCGACGTTGGCCATCCTCGATTCGGTGGATGCCGAGCGGCGGAATGGACCGATCTAGCTTTCGCATTCTCGCGGAGAGTTCCGTGACCGCAATCCGCCGGCGCTCCCGGATTCGCTTGATGTTTGATCGCACTGTTTCCCCTGTGGGGCCAAGCGGCCGGCCGGTGGACTTGGTCGACTTAACCGAATTCTCATCAGTGGCCATGCCCTGACCGTAAAGCATCAAACCTGATAAGTCACTCTCTCAGTCTTGACAATACGTCTGCGGTTATGCAACCTGATACCTAGTCATATCAAATCTGATAGGACTAGGCATCAGAAAGGAGGACGAGATGGCTGAACCGATCGGGCTGGACGAGTTGCCGCCAATCGCGACGGCAACCCAGGTAGCAGAGATCTTGCAGACCACGGTCGATGCCTTGGCTCAGGACCGCTACCGCCGGCGTGGGGTGCCCTGGACGAAAATTGGCGGGAGGGTGCGCTACCTCCGGGTTGACGTCTTGAAATTCTTGGAGGACAACCGATTCGGCGGGCCTGATGCCGCATAGGGCCGAAGGCGCTGCATCCGGTCGAACCACGAGGACCGAGACCATGGTCAAGGCCGCCCACTTGGTGCTGGACAACTGCGGCATCAAGATGTCGCCGTCGAAGGTGTCCCGGCTGGTTCGCGACTATCAACACCAGGTTGCGATGAACGGTTTCTCGTTCTTCGACTTCTTCGTGAACTCGGTCCAGCTTTCCGAGCAGCAGAAGCGAACGGCGATGCTCAACCCGGACATCGCCAGGGCGATCAGCTACTCCGACCCAACCGGGGAAACCGCCATCCGAAATGTACTGCGCAACCAGCGCGGCCCCCACGCCAACCAGGCAGATCGGGATGCGATCGAAGATCGTGGCCTGGTCGAGGACGACCGCACTGAAATGTTGAAGGCCCCGAGGCTGGCACCTCAAGGCCTTCCGAACCAACCCCACCAGTAGGAACCGAGAAAGGAAAGTTCATGACCACTGTATACCCACCCGCCCCGGCAGATCAGGGGCTCGTCCGCTGCGACACATGCGGTCGGCGTGGCTGGCACGAGACCGGCGACTGCCCGGAGACACGGTGCGAGCCGTGGTGTGTAGACGCCGACCACCGCCGCCACGACCTGGCTTGCTGGGGCGCCGACCATGACGTGAACCTAACGATGGAGCCCGGGTATCCGCACGGGGCTCTGCTTGACGCGGTTGGCCGATTCGACCCGCCGCGGGTCGGCGTCTACTCATACCGCCGCGAACCTGGCTGGCGCGGTTGCGTTTATTTGCATCTTTACCGGCCCAGCGACAACGAGCACCTCGACCTAGACGACAGCTTGCACTTGACCGCCGATGAGGCCCGCCAGCTGGCCGCCCACCTGATCGCCGTTGCCGACGAGATCACGGTGGTGGTCTAGATGGCCAACAGCCCGCAGTCCCCCATCGAAGTTCCAGAGTTGACCCACGTCGACTGTGGCCAGCCTATGACCCTAAACCCAACCGGGAAACCAATTTTCAACCTGGACGGCACAGTGGATGCGCGAAATCTCTTCTACTGCCGCCACTGCGACCCAGATCATCTGGTTACGGCTGCCCGCCCCAAGGGGGTCGGCTAGTTGACCGCTTACGAGACCCTGATCGGCGCCCTTCGGGGCGCTGGTCAGCGGGTCGATGAACGTGATGGTCGGGCTCGGGCACAATGCCCTGCTCATGATGATCGGAATCCGTCGCTGAGTGTGACGCAGATCGACGGGTCGGTGCTTGTGTTCTGCCATGCAGGATGTGAAATCGGAGACATCCTTGGGCAACTGGGGCTAGCGGCGGGGGATCTGTACGACGATCGCCGCGGGGCACTCTACGCCTACCCAGACGGGCGGAAGGTCCATCGCAGTCCGAGCAAGAGTTTCCGGCAGAGCGGCAACACGAAGGGCCGCAGCTTATTTCACGCTGACAAGGTTGGTGGGGCTTCGACCGTCTACGTTGTCGAGGGCGAAAAGGACGTTCTTGCCGTAGAAGCGGCTGGTGGCTCCGCGGTATGCCCGCCGCAGGGCGCGGGTCAAAAACGGCTGGACTACGACTGGGATGTCTTACAGGGCATAGACGCCATCGTCATAGCCGACCGCGACCTCGCCGGACGTAAGCACGCGAAACTGGTCACCGAGCAGCTCCGTGGCATAGCCGCCTCGGTGCGCATCACCGAAGCAGCCGTGGGCAAAGACTTCGCTGACCACTACGCCGCCGGCCGAACGCTCGACGAGTTGGTGACCGTCGAGGCCTCCGACGCCGACTCGTATCGGCGGCTTGTTCTCACCGCCGGCAACCAGGTGCAGACCAAGAAGATGATCTGGTGGGAGCCGGGACTTGTGCTGCGTGATGCGATCAACCTGTTGGCCGCTCGGGAGGGTAAAGGTAAGTCGACTGTGGCGGCCAGCTGGGCTGCTCGGGAGACCCATATGGGTGGCAACGTGTTGTGGATCGGCTCGGAAGAATCCCGTGAGCACGCCCAAGCGCCCAGGCTGATCGCCAACGGCGCCGACATGTCGAAGATCTTCTTTGTCGACGTGGAGACCGACACCGGCACCGGGATTTTGGTGTTCCCCCTCGACTTACCTGCGATCGAGAGGGTGATCAGCGAGCAGAACATCACCATGCTCGTGTTGGACCCGTGCAAGGGCCTGGTGCCGCCGGGATTCTCCGGTAACGACGACATTGCGGTGCGCCAGTACCTTGAGCCCATTGCCGCGCTAGCTGCCAGGCGGCGTGTCACAATCCTGGGCCTGGCTCACTTCGGTAAGCGGGGCGGCGACGATTCCGGGAAGTTGTTGCTCGGTTCGATCGCTTGGTCCCAGGTTGCTCGCTGCGTCCTTTCCATCGCCGAGGACACCGACACTGGCCACCGCATCCTGACAAACACCAAGGGGAACTACACGCCCACTGATCGGTCCGTGGAGTTCCGCATCGTCAGCACAACGGTTAGCACCGCGGATGGGTCCACGGATATGGGTTGCGTGGAATGGCTCGGCGATACCGTTCTCGACGCTCGCGACCTGCTGGCTGGCGCTCAGGACGAGGACGCCCGCGATGTAGACCGCTGGCTCACCGACTTCCTGGCTACCGGGTCGAAGAAGGCCAACGAGGTGTACTCGGCGGCCGATGCGGCCGGGTTCTCCAAGGATCAGGCAAAGCGCGCGAAGAAGCGGCTCGCTGTTGAGGCGGTACGTGAAACTGGCGACGGTCCGTGGTTTTGGAAGCTTCCGACCAAGGGAGCAACCGACCAAGGGAGCACCCCTGTCTCGTGTGGAAGTGCTCCCTTGCTCCCTTGCACGTCAGAAGGGGTGCAGAAGCCCGAAAATCGACCAAGGGAGCAGGCAAGGCAAGAGTGCTCCCTTGGTGCTCCCTACACCCCGTCACCGGCATCCATGCCGCCGAAACTGACCGTCGTCCAACCATCTCCGGCATCCCAGAGAAGGCGCACCTACCGAGGCGAACCCGCATCCAGCTACCCCAACTGCACCATATGCGACAAGCCCGTAGTCGCCGGCCAGGGCGAAACCCACCTGTCTTGCCGCGCTAACCAGCAAACAAAAGAGGGAGAGCAAACAGCATGACCGACATCACCAACCAACCGAACCCGCGCGACGTCCGCATGGCGGCCGTCCTTACGATCCATCACCGCAACGGCGACAACGTGGGGGTCGCCGAAATAGTCCGAGACGCCGCCGAAGGCGGCCGCGCCAGCGGCCTCTTGGAGGCGCTACTGCACCTGCACATGATCGCCATGGTCCAATTGCACACAGAGACCGGCGTCGCCTACATCCGATCACAGGTCGGAGACATCGCTGCGATCGTACCCACCGACGTCGAGACGGTGGATATGCACCGCGCGGCTCGGATACTCGACGGCCACGGTCGCGGCGACCTGGACGCAATCAATGAAGTCCTGCGCTCCCTCCGCGCTGATAACCGAGGCACCCAAACCCTTCTCGCGCTGCTCAATATCTACGCGGTGATCTTGCCCGAGCTGTCATCAACGGCAGGCAGGCAATGGCTCGACACCTGTGTAGCAGCCAGCCACACCGAGGAGGCCAACGAGTGACACTGCACCCGTGCCTAGTGTGTGGTGAACCGTGTTCTGGTCCCCGCTGTACAACGCACACCGTTGACACCCAACCAGCCGCCAACGCGCGGGGTTACGACTGGGCGTGGACCAAGCTGTCCAAACGCGCTCGGAAGTTGCAGCCGTTCTGCATCGACTGTGGGGCCACCACCGACTTGCATGCCGACCACAGCCCCGAGGCATGGGCACGCAAGGCCGCCGGCCTGCCCATCCGCCTCAAGGACATCGATGTGGTCTGCCGCCTATGCAACGTCCGGCGTGGTGCTGCCAGGGGAGATGCCCCACGCCGGACCCTTCCTGACCGCCACGGTGGGCAAAGTTTGCGTTACTCACCCACCGGTTCGGTGCTCGGATGTCAGTAGATCTGTCTGGGCGTCGACTGTTGTTTGGGTTTTCCCGGCGGTTGGTCGGAGGACACGTACTCCCAGGCGTGCGGGGAGTAGTACTGCGGGGCCTGGATTCCGTCGCCAAAGTGGAGAGCAAGCACTCCGCTTGGCAGGAATTCGAACCAATCTCCTTCGCCGCTGTGCAGATCGGACGACGTATCCGCGGTCAACTTCACTTCAATAGCCACGTCGGGAGTCTCCCATGAGGGCTGGCCCGAAAGGAACGGTCACGGCCGAGCCGCTGTCGTTCAATGACTGGCCTAGAGGCCGCGCAAAGCGCCGCGAACGGTTCATTGGTGAGTACCTGGTGACCCCTCGCGGTCTAGGTGCCGGTAAGCCCTTCGATCTCAGGGCTTTTCAGCGTGAGATCATTCGGGGAGCGTTCGCGCCCGGTATCCGTACCGCTTTGGTGTCGATTCCGCGTGCCAACGGTAAGACGATGCTTGCCGCCGCGCTGGGTATCGCGGAAATGTTCGTCGGTCCGCCCAGCGCCGAGGTTCTGGTAGTCGCCACCGATCAACGCCAAGCCAACATCACTCTCAAGTACGCCAAGCGCATGGTGGAGCTGAACCCGGTGTTGGAGGAGCGGGTTCAGGTTTACGCCGATCGCCTGTACCTGCCGGAGAACGACGCCACGTTGTTGCCGTTGCCGGCCGAGGTCGGTGCGCTGCATGGGCATGACCCCAGCTTGCAAATTGTTGACGAATTACACGTTGTCACTGAAGCGGTTTGGGAGGCAGTGACTTCGGTGGCCGGCAAGCGTCCCGAGTCGCTGACACTGGCGATCTCGACACCGGCCAGCTCCCCTGATTCGATCATGTGGCGGTTGGTGGAGCATGGACGTACCGGTGACGATCCCGCTTTCTACTTCCGTGAGTTCGCCGCGCCGGAGGGGTGCGCGGCCGATGATCGGCAGGCCTGGCGGGTGGGCAATCCGGCGTTGGCGTGTCGCAAGCCGTTCCTGTCCGAAGATGGAATCGAGGCAGCCCGGAAGACGATCCGGGAGCCGGTGTTTCGGCAACTACGCCTGGGTCAGTGGGTGACCGGTGTTGAGGCATGGCTGCCGTGGGGAGCATGGGATGCCTGCGGTACCGAGCGCAGGGTGACGCCGCGGGAGCGTGTGGTGCTGGCGTTCGATGGGTCCGCGTCGGGCGACTCGACCGCGCTGGTGGGTTGCACCCTCGATGGCCACCTATGGGTGGAAGGCCTGTGGGAGAACCCCGGCGATCTGCGGTGGCGTGTTCCACGGGAAGACGTGACCCGCGCGGTCGATGTGGCGTTCGCCCGCTACGACGTGGCTGAGCTGGCGGCCGACCCGTGGGGCTGGCGTTCGGAGATCGAGGACTGGGCCAAGCGGCACGGTGAGCGCCGTGTCTTGGAATGGAATACTGCCCACGCCGCGCGGATGGCCCCGGCCACCGACCGTTTGTATCAGGCGGTTGTGACGCGCGTGGTCACTCATGACGGTGATCTGCGGATGGCAGCCCACGTCGCACACTGCATCGCCAAGACGACACCGATGGGTGACCTCGTCTCCAAAGACAAGCGCGGGTCGCCCCGCAAGATCGACGCCGCCGTGGCCGCCATCGTGGCCTACGACCGCGCGGCGTGGCACCAACAACGAAACCGTAAGCGAGTAAGGAGCTTTGCCTCATGACAACCCGTGAAGAACAGATTCAGCAGATGATGCAGCGGCTCAGCGAGCCCGCCGCCCGTTACGCCGACCTGGACCGCTACTACACCGGCACTCAACCCCTGGCATTCCTGTCCCCGGAAGCAAAAGTGGCTCTGGGCAACAGGTTCGGGCTGATGGCCTCCAACATTCCCCGGCTGGCCGTGACCGCACTGGCCGAACGGCTTCGGATCACCGGATTCACCGGCGACGCCGAGCTGTGGGCCGACTGGGTACGCAACGACCTCGACCAGACCAGTGGTGTTGCCCACCGCGAAGCCTTGCTGCTCGGCGACTCCTACGTGATCGTGTGGGCCGATCAGTTTGGCCGCCCAAAGGTGACCGTCGAGAGCGCGAAACAGGTTGCTGTCCAGCTCGATCCGGGCACCCGCACCGTCGTGGCCGCCGTCAAACGCTGGGAAGACAAGATCCGCAACACCACCGAAGCCGTGCTGTACCTGCCGGATCAGATTGTGCGTTTGAGGGCCAACCAGACCGGATCTACAACGGTGGGCTACCGCACCTTGGAGGAGATCGCGAACCCGCTCGGCGTGGTCCCGGTGGTCAACCTGCGCAACACCGACCGCATCGTCGGCGACTGGGGCAGTTCGGAAATCGACGACCTCAAACCTTTGGTGGATGCCCTGAACAAGTCGCTGGCCGACATGATGGTGACCTCCGAATACGTTGGCCGACCACGCCGGTGGGCTACGGGCATCGAGCTGACCGAGGAGCCGGTACTCGACGACGACGGCAATCCCGTCCTCGACGACGACGATCAGCCAGTGATGACCGAGGTTAATCCGATCCCCGAGGGGCACCGGGCCATGATCTCGGAGAACAACGAAGCGAAGTTTGGGCAATTGCAGGCCGCCGACCTCGCGGGTTACGAGGCATCGGTACGGGTGATCCTGGGTCAAATCATGGCGGTGTCAACGCTTCCCGCCCACTACGTTGGAGTGTTTACTGACAACCCGGCCAGTGCCGACGCGCTGCGTGCGGCCGAGGCGAGTCTCACCGCCCGAGCCGAAGCCCGCCAACAGACATTTGGTCGCGCTTGGGAGCAGGTCGCCCGACTGATGATCGCGGTGCGAGATGGCCGTGACCCGAACACGATCGACAACATCCGCGTCCACTGGGCCGACGCCGCTACCCGCTCGGTCGCCCAAGAGGCCGATGCCACCGTGAAGTTGGTGCAGGCGGGCATCCTGCCCGTAACCTACGCGCTGGGCAAGCTCGGCTACCCCGACGACGAGATCGCCAAGATCGCCGCGGCCCGCGCCACGGAAACCTCCGCAGGGCAGGTGAACTCCAATGCGGCTTAGCGCACGCAACTTCGACGCCAAAGTGGGTGTTGTACACCAGTCATGGCGGCCAATTCGCCTGCGGATCATCGGCCTAACGTTCGGCCTCACCTCAGCCGAAGCCCTTCAACTAGCCACCGATCTCGCCGACGCCGTCAGCGACACCAACTCCACCGAGAGGACAGCATCATGACCGAGGCAGCCGCCACCGAGGAAACAACGGCCGAGGACCAGCCCGCGGACGTCGCCGACGACGTCGAACAGGAACAGGGCGGCGAAACTGGCCACGACATCGACCAACCCGACGAACAGTCCGAATCCTTCCCCCGCGAAGTCGTCGAACAACTCCGCAGGGAGAACGGCAAGTACCGGCAGCGCGCCCACCAGGCCGACACCCTGGCCCGCCGCCTACACACCGAACTCGTTCGCGCTACAGGCCGATTGGCCGACCCCACCGACTTGGTGTACGCCGAGGAACACCTCGACGACGCCGACGCACTGGCGGCCGCGATCGACGAGTTGCTTGCCAGCAAGCCACACCTGGCCAGTCGCCGGCCCACCGGGGACATCGGCCAAGGCAACCGCGGATCGTCCTCGCAGCCGTTCTCCCTGCTGCAGATGCTCAAAGAACGGACTTGAGCGCGCTACACTCAACTCAGGGCCTGGTGCCCGATCGCGATTGACGTCCTGGCGGCGTGTCGAACCTCCCCCAACCGACACACGTAAGGACTCATCGTGACCATCGAAGTCACCAGCGGTAATTCCACCCTCATTCAGTCGCAGGTCGCCAGCCTGCTTGTACAGCCCCTTGAGCAGGCCTCGACGTTCCTGGCCGCCGGCCCCGTCGTCCTCGACTCGTCCAGCCCCGTGCGGGTGCCCAGGATCGTCAGCGGTGTCACCGCCGGCTTCGTAGCCGAAGGCAGCCAAATCAGCGATGGTGATGTCGCTTTCGACGAAGTGACCCTACTGCCCTCGACGCTCAAGGGCCTCAAGGTTTTGGTGAAGCTGTCCAACGAATTGATCCGCACCTCCGTCGTCGGCCTCGAGTCCGTCCTACAGACCCGGTTGGTCACCGACGTCGCCAACGCCCTGGACGCAGCCCTCTGGGATGGTACCGGCAGCTCCAACACCATCAAGGGCATCCTGCGGGCCAGCGGAATCGCCACCGGCACCCTGAACCTTACCGACCCCGACTCGCTGATCGACGGCCTGGCCACAGCCCAGGGCAACAAGGTCTCTCCGACCCACTGGGTGATGACTGCGGCCACTTTCGCCGCGATCCGCAAGGTCAAGGTCGGCACCGGCGATAAGCGCTACGTGATCGACCCCAACACCATCCAGAACGGAACCGACTTCCGGCTGCTGGGGCTGCCAGTGATCATCACCGACAACATCCCCGACTCGGCCGGCAACGCCCGCGTCGGACTGGTCGACTTCTCCAAAGTCGTCGTGGCCCGCGACGTCAACGCCGAAGTCAAGATCCTCGACCAAACCTGGGGCGACTACGACAGCATCGGCATCAGGGTCGTGTCCCGGTGGGACACCGCACTGTTGCAGGCCGAGGCTGTCACCCTGCTCAGTGAGACCGGTAGCTAATGCCAGTCGATCCGGCCGACGTCACGTCGCTTATTGATGGCGACGTGGCGACGGTCGTCCCCATCGTCACGACGATGGCGAAGGCCTACACCCGAGGGCAGGGTTTCACCGGCAACGAACCTCACGACGAGATCACCGCGGTCATTACCTCCGCCGCTGCACGCTTGGCCGCCAACGGTGCCCAACACCGCCGGAAGAGGGTTGATGACGTCGAATACGAGGCCGCCCTGGCCCCGGCGTTCTCATGGTCACTCGCCGAACTGTTCGTGCTGAACCGGTACCGCAAGCGAGCCATGTAGACAGGGGGCCGAGGAGTTGCCCCGGTGGACCCCGTTTGGACACAAAACCCTGTCAGAAGCCGATAACTATGGTTACTAACGGTGATGTATTTCCGCACTTAGTAGGCAGTTTATGCCCTTTGACCAGGTAGCTGAATAGGGTTCAAATCCCTCCGCCACCGCCCTTATTGTCAAGGTATCCGCTGGTCAAGGCACATCTAGGTGCTAACGCTCCTGACGAGCGAAACAGGTCACACGGGCCACACCAGCATCACCGAACTGCCAGGCATGCGAGTCGGAAAAGCGCTATCACGGGTGATAGCGCTGTCAACAATCGCCCGTGGTCAGCTGCGCCCCGGTCCGTCATGAATGCGTCAGGGCAGCCAAATCGCTGACGCAGCGGCCAGGCCGCCGCGACTAACCGCCACTGACCAGTAGCGGAAGCGAGATCGCGCCGGCACCGCCGGTCACCACAATCACCCAGCGGCCGTCGACCGGTAGCGTCACCTCGATGGCGAAGATCGCGAAGCCGACCTCGGCGGCGGTGGCGGCCTCGGGCAGCTCGAAGGGCAGATGCAGCGGCTCGCCGTCGGTGGGGGGCCAGATCTCGACATCGACTCGGCGGTCCGGGTTGCCGGTCTCGGTCTGTGTCAGCACCACGAGCAGGAATTGCGCCAACCGGTCAGCGTCGAGGGCGTATCGGAACAAGACGCCGCCGGAGACGTTGAGCTTGTTGTCCTCCGCCGCCGCTGCTTCGGCCAGGAAGGCCCCCACGATCATCCCGCCGAACCTATCGCCGTCTTGGCCGGTCTCAGCCCGCGCCGTAGGGCTGCGGCTGCTGGGGCTGCGGCTGCGGCTGCGGCGCACCGCCGTACCCGAGCTGCGAGGCGGTGTAACGGGCGGCGTCGGTGACCGGTACGGCTTGCACCGCGGTGCCGTAGGCGCAGATCTCGGTCCACACGTCGCCGAGTTCGGTGGTGTCGAATCGCATCCCGATGATCGCGTTACCGCCCTTGTTGCGCGCCTCGTTCATCAGCCGGACCATCGCCTCGTTGCGGCTCTCGGCCAAATTCTTGGTCATGCCCTGCAGCTCCCCGCCGAACATCGACTTGAAGCCGGCACCTATCTGCGAGAAGGCATTCCGTGATCGCACGGTGAGTCCGAAGACCTCTCCACAGACGCGTTGGATCTCCCAACCGGGAATGTCATTGGTAGTGACAACGAGCACCGCACAACCTTTCCTGCCGAAATGAGCGCCGGCCTGGCCTTCGGTGCAGGGTACCGTTTCGTCGCCGCGCCTGGCGCTTCAGCGCAGCTTTCGGCCGCATTCGTCGGTCACGCTGCCGGTGAACATCATGATCGCGTCGACAAAGGTCCAGACCACAACACCAACCAAGATCGGGAAACCGACGAAGCAGAACATGATTAGGACGATGCTGAGCAGCCCGAGGCTCAGCTGTGTGACGGCCATCGGAATCGATCCGATGTAAAAACGCCCGATGCCGAGGTGGCCGAAGAACAGCCGCAAGGGTCCGGCAGTCACCGCGGACTCGTCGGACAAACGCACTCCGCCGGCGGCATCGTGCCCGTAAGGCGTCTGCGGGTCCCCGCCGGGTGGTAGCCAGGGAAGCCGGGGTAGGGGTATGCCTGTGCTACGGCGGCGCAGCACCGGCTACCGTCTGAGGCACATATCGATCGACTCCGATCGACGCGTGGGAGTGGGGACCCGGTGGACCTTACGGGCGGTGACACCCAGGACATCGACTTCGACGATCTGACGTCACCCACGCTGACCGATATCCAGCGCCAGGTGCTGAACTTCACCGAGTCGCGGCCCGTCGAACTCGACGTCGACCAGATGCTGGCCGAAGCGATCGACCAGGCAGGAGCCGACGACCTGGACGACACCGACGGCTTTGGCGGCCGGCTGGCCGCGCACGTGGCGGCCATCGACGGCGACACCGGCTTGACCCAGCTAACCCGCGGCACCTTGCGGCAACGAGTGATTCGACTGCTGCGCAACCGCTTGTCGTTGACCGACCTGATCAAGCGGTATCCCGAGATCGAATCGATCCCAATCGAGAGGCCCTTCATCGTGGTCGGGATGCCGCGATCGGGCACCACCCACCTGGTCAACCTCATCGCCGCCGATCCACGCCGGCGCGCACTGCCGTACTGGGAAAGCCAGGAACCCATCCCGGCCCGCGGCCAGGGTCCCGACATCTTCGGAGTGGACCCTCGCTACGCGCGAGCCAAGCAGGAACACGACGCACTCATGGTCACCGCGCCGGTGGTGGCCGCCATGCATGACCGCTTCCCCGAGGCCATCGAAGAGGAGGTGGAGCTCCTCGACCTGGATATGGCCTCCTATGTGTTGGAATGGCATGCGCGAGTGCCTGATTGGCGCGACTACTATCTGGGACTCGACCAAAACCTTCATTACGCCTACCTGAAAAAGGTGTTGCGGGCATTGACGTTCTTGCGCGGCCCCCGCACCTGGGTGCTCAAGAGCCCGCAGCATTGCGAGCAACTGGGCGCCCTGATGGCGACCTTCCCCGACGCGACCGTCGTTTTCACCCATCGCGACCCCGTCGCGGTGATCCAGTCGGCAGTCACCATGATCGCCTACTCGGACCGGCTGCGCCGCAACAGCATCGACGCCGACTGGCTGCTGGACTACTGGACTGACCGAGTTCGCCGGCTGCTGCGCGCCTGCGTGCGCGACCGCGCCACAGTGCCGCCCGAGCGCAGCATCGACGTCGGCTTCCACCGGCTCAACGGCAACGAAATGCCGTTGCTCGCAGAGCTTTACCGGTGCGGTGGAGTCGAATTGACTCCCGAGGTGCGCGGACGCTTTCAGCAGTACCTGGACGGCAATGCGCGCGGCAAGCACGGACGAATCCGCTACGACCTACACCGCCATTTCGGCATCTCGGCCGAGCGCCTGCGCGAACGGTTCGGCTTCTATTTCGACAGATTCGACGTCCGTGCCGAGTCCTGACCCGACGAAGGAGACCACTGTGATGTTCGAGCCGGTTTATCTCAGCCGGCCCGGCGCCGACGAGATTCGCCCGGCGGCCGCCGAACGGGCCGAGGAGCTCGCGCCGGGTCTGTGGTGCTCACCGGGCCTGTCGAATACCTACTTGCTGACCACCGGTGACGGCCGGGTGATCGTCAACACCGGCATGGGTTTCGAGGGGCCGGTGCACCGCGCCAACTTCGATGCCGTCGACAACTCGCCGGTACGCTACATCATCCTTACCCAGGGTCACGTCGACCATGTCGGCGGTCTGGACAGCGTCCGTGATCCCGATACAGTCGTTGTCGCGCAGAAGAATTGGACTCTATGGCGCGACGACAACGAACGCCTCATCCGGTACCGAGCCAGCCGCAGTGCCTTCGCCTTCAAAGACACGCTGAAAACCGGCGTCGAAGCGATTCAACGCCGTCTGGGCACCACCCGCCTGCCCGCGCAGAGCGTGCCCGCCGTCGATCTGGACTTCGAGGACAGCCTCGCGCTGGAGGTCGGCGGCCGGCGGATCGAACTGCTGGCGGTTCCCGGCGGAGAAACCACCGACTCACTCGTGGTCTGGCTGCCCGACGAGCGAATATGCTTGTGCGGAAATACCTTCGGCCCGGTGTTCGGACACGTGCCCAACCTCGTCACCATACGCGGCGATCGCTACCGAGACGCCCTGACCGCCATCTCGTCGATCGAACGGGTACGCGACCTGCAACCCGAACTCTTGGTGACCGGTCACTTCGCACCCATCACCGGCGCCGAACGCATCAACGCAGAGCTGACCCGGCTGCGCAACGCTGTTCAGTACATCCACGACCAGACCGTTGCCGGGATGAACGCTGGAAAGGATGTCGCGACGCTGATGCGTGAGATCAGTGTGCCGCCGGAAGACGAAGTGGGCCAAGGCTACGGAAAGGTCGCCTGGGACGTGCGGGCCATCTGGGAGAACTACTCGGGCTGGTTTCACCATCGCTCGACGACCGAGCTTTATCCCGTCGGTTTCGACGCCGTCGCGTCAGATGTCGTCGAATTGGCAGGCGCCGACGCACTCCTGGATCGGGCACGCGCGCACCTGGCCGCCGGCCGGCCGCTGCACGCCATCCACCTTGCCGAGTTAGTGCCCGACGATCAGGCGCGCGCAGTGCTCAGACAAGCCCACCAGGCACTGCTGGCCGACAGTACGAACTTCTGGGAAAGCGCATGGCTCAAGCATCAGATCGCGAGCAACTCATGACCGCGCGGGTGAGCTTTGACTTCACTGGGACCACCGCCCTAATCACCGGCGGCACCAGCGGGATCGGACATGCGATCGCGACGCTGTTTCGCGATTCCGGGGCCGATGTCGCAATCACCGGAACGCGACCGGCCGCGGCGGAATACGAGACCGACCTGTCCGGCATGAGTTATCACCGGCTACACCTGGCCGACGCCGATTCGGTGGACCAGCTGGCTCAGCGTTTCCCCCGACTGGACGTGTTAGTCAACAACGCCGGCGCGAACTTTCCCGGCGGGCTCGACGAATCCAAGCCGGATGGGTTCGACACTTCGGTGACGCTCAACTTGACCGGTCCCTACCGATTGACCGTGGGACTTCGCCGCGCATTGGAAGCGTCCACGGCTACCGGAGGCGCCAGCGTGGTCAACATGGCCTCCATGTCTGCCCTGCGAGCGGTGCCTTTGGTGCCCGGCTACGCCGCCGCCAAGGCCGGGATTATCTCCATCACAAGAAATCTCGCGGTCAAGTGGGCACCGATCGGGATCCGGGTGAACGCGGTGGCGCCGGGCACCATCGATACCCCGATGACCGCACCCATGCACATCGCTCCGGAGCTGGTGGCGGCGGAGCTGGCGCACATTCCGCTGCGACGTTTCGGATCTGTCGGCGACATTGCGCCCACAGTCGCGTTCTTGTGCACCGAGCACAGCAGCTACACCACGGGCGCCGTCTTCGTCGTCGACGGCGCCTCGGACTGCGTCTAAGGGTTGACCCGCGCCGGCTCAGAAGCCAAACTGCGGTGTCATCTCGCTGACCAGTACCGGCAGCGAGATCGCTCCCGTGTCGGCGGTCACGACCAGCACCCAACGGCCGTCGACAGGCAAGCGCAGCTGGATCTCGAAGAACGCGAACCCGGGAAACTCGGCGACCGCCGCTTCGGGCACTTCGAACTGCAGGTGTACTGCGTCGGCGTCCGCGGGAGGCCTCGCCTCAATATTGAGCTGCCGGTCTTCGGTACTGCCCGGCTCTGACTGCGTCAACACGACCAGGACGAACCGGGCCAACCGGTCCGGCCCGACCGCAAACCGTGACAGCACACCGCCCTGCACATTGAGCTTGTTGTCCACTACGGCAGCGGCGTCGGCCAGGAAGGCACCCGTAAGTATCACGCCGCTGAACCTAACATGCTGCCAGCAAACCTGAGGCGCCGATCTGGCGGACTCCCACGTCGGTGCCGGCGCATTCATCGAGATTTTTTCGGCTGCCGTTGAACCACAACAGTGCTAAGACCGTGGATTGTGCAGAGGTTGGGCGCAGATGTGCGGCACGCCGCCACCAACGTCATCCGGCTTCTACGTTTCACGAGCGGCTTTCGAGCCGCGGTGTTCCTCGGCTCGCCGAACGGTGGGCCAGGCAGTGAAACGTTTTGTCAGGCCCCACCGATTTCTAAAATATGCAGATGAAAACTATGCCTGAGCACTACTATCGCTACTGACATCGTTTAGGCCCGGGGTTACCTCGCCGTCGACCACTACGGACTGGCGCTACACAGGAGAAACACATGCAGTCGATGTCTATCGATCCGGCAGCCGCCGACATCGGTGCCCAGGTTGCCGACAACGCCTCTCAAGGACTACAGGCCGCTGCGACGGCGTCGACCTCGCTGACCTCGTTGCTACCCGCCGGGGCCGACGAAGTCTCGGCCCAGGCGGTGGCGGCGTTCACGGCGGAGGCCACTCAGCTGCTGGCTCTCAACCAAGCGGCGCAACAAGAGCTACAACGGGCCGGCGCGGCCTTTGCCGATATCGCGCGAATGTACACCGAGGTCGACGCCGCCGCCGCCACGAACCTGACCGGCGCGGGGCTGCTCTCCGGCTTACGCGTGGTGGGCGCGTAGTCGGCGCATGGCATTCCGGCCGTAGCTTCGCCGATCCGCGGCAGGAAAGCGCGATACTGGGCAGATGCCTGAACGCCAGCCTGACCGCAACGTGCTGGGCGGCCCCTTGCAACCGTGCGGTACCGACCCGCTGACCGGCTTCTATCGAGACGGTTGCTGTTCCACCGGCCCGCAAGACGTGGGCCGGCACACGATCTGCGCAGTCGTGACGGCCGAATTCCTCGAGCATCAGCGCTCGATCGGCAATGACCTGTCGACACCCGTTCCCGAATACCGCTTCCCCGGGTTGCTCCCGGGCGATCGGTGGTGTGTCACCGCAATGAACTGGCTACGGGCCCACCATGACGGCTGTGCCGCTCCGGTGGTGTTGGCCGCCACCCACGAGCGCACCCTCGAGGTGGTGACGCTCGAGACGCTGAAAGAGCACTCCGTCGACGTGCCCGACGACCTGACCGGTATCTAGCTCTAGCGCGTCGGGCCACTGCGCTGCTCGGGTGGCGTCCCGATTGCCGCCAGGGTTGTGGTCAACGCGAAAACCACGACCATGGTGGCAATCTCGCGGTTCCCGGTCAGCCGGGTCGGGTGCGATGGCGCAATCAGCCCCGGGGGAGGCGTCCGCTGTCCGCAAATGTCAAAACGTTGTCCTGTGATGTCAAGACGTAGGGCCGCGGCGTGCGTCAAGGTGGGTTCGATGCCGAGCCATCCCCTTCGGACAGTGAGGTTCGCGGGGCAGATCCACCCGAACAGGACTACGCACATGAACTCCAGGCACATGAACTCCAGCAGCATTGAGCACATCGACGTGTTGATTGTCGGTGCCGGAATCTCGGGCATCGGCGCTGCCTATTACCTGCAGGCCATGCAACCGCACAAGACGTTCGCGATTGTGGAGGCCCGCGACGACATCGGCGGGACGTGGGACTTGTTCCGGTATCCGGGAATTCGCTCGGACTCCGATCTGCACACATTCAGCTACGAGTTCAAGGCATGGGAAAACGACAAGGCGATCGCCAGTGCGGACGCCATCATGGCCTACCTTCGCGAGACAGTGGCCGAGAACGGTATCGCCAAGTCGATCCGATTCGGGCACAAGGTGCTCGAGGCCGCTTGGTCCACCAGCGAGGCGCGCTGGCTGGTCCGGGTCGAGCGGTTGCACAACGGTCAGGCAACCGGAGAGCGGGTGACCATCAGCTGCGGATGGTTCTTCTGCGCCAGCGGATACTACCGCTACGACCAGGGCTATACGCCGGAATTTCCTGGCCGGGAAAGCTTTAACGGGCAGATCGTGCACCCGCAGCACTGGCCGGAGGACTTGGACTACCGAGGCAAGCGGGTGGTGATCATCGGCAGCGGCGCCACCGCGGTCACTTTGGTGCCGGCCATGGCCGAGACCGCCGGGCACGTGACCATGTTGCAGCGGTCGCCGACTTACGTGGTCCCGGTGCCGGCGCGGGACCGCATCGCCAACACCCTGCCCAAGTTGGTCGGCCGGGATCGGGCGTACGCGTTGACCCGGAAAAAGAACGTGGCCAAGCAACGGCTCGTCTTCCACTTCTGCCAGCAGTATCCGGGCGCCGCCCGACGGCTGATCCGTCACCTTAACGCCCGGCAGCTGCCGGCGGGCTACCCGATCGACGAGCACTTCAAGCCCGCCTACAACCCATGGGACCAACGGCTGTGCGCGGTGCCCGACGCCGACATGTTCCGGGCCATCCGAAAAGGCCGGGCCTCGGTGGTTACCGACCAGATCGAAACGTTCACCGAAAGCGGCATCCGGCTGCGGTCCGGACGCGAACTGGAGGCCGACATCATCGTCACCGCAACCGGTTTGAACCTGTTGGCGTTCGGCGGCATCTCTGTCTCGGTGGACGGCGCCGCCGTAGACGTTGGGCAGAAGGTGGCCTTCAAAGGCTTTCTGCTCAGCGACATTCCCAACTTCGCTTACGTTTTCGGTTACACGAACTCTTCGTGGACGCTCAAGGTGGGGCTGATCTGCGAACACTTCTGCCGGTTGCTGGCCTACATGGACGCCAACGGCCACGACATCTGCTATCCGGTGGCACCCGGGACGATGCCGACCCGGCCGCTACTGGATATTTCCGCCGGATACGTGCAGCGGGCGGTCGACCAGTTCCCCCACCAGGGCGCCGAAGGGCCATGGCGGACCTGCATGGACTACCGCGCCGACCGAAAGACACTGCGCGACGGGCCAGTCGACGACGACAGCCTGCACTTTGCCAAGTCGGCCTGTGCCGACACGTCCGAGTTGGCCTTGACGGGCTGACCTGCCAACCGGCCCAGCGGGCTAAGAGGAGTACACGTATGGAACTGATGTCACCGGTGGACGCGTTGTTCTTGGCGGCCGAGTCACGGGAGCATCCATTGCACGTCGGCGCGCTGCAGCTGTTCGCGCCGCCGGCGGGCGCCGGCCGCGCGTTCGTGCGCGAAACCCATCAGGCGATGCTCGAATCCCAGGATATAGCAACGCTTTTCCGTAAGCGGCCCACCTCTTTGGGTGGCTCGTTCGCCAACATCGGCTGGTCCACCGACAACGACGTCGACCTCAGCTACCACGTGCGGCGATCTGCCCTGCCCGCGCCGGGGCGGGTGCGCGAGCTGCTGGAACTCACCTCGCGGCTGCATGCCAACCTCCTTGATCGCCATCGGCCGCTGTGGGAAACACACGTGATCGAAGGCCTCAAGGATGAGCGCTTTGCCATCTATTCGAAGATGCATCATGCGCTCATCGACGGCGTGTCGGGACTCACGCTGATGCGGCAGTCGCTTGCCGAAGAGGCCAGCGGCGCCGAATTTCGTGCGGCCTGGTCGCCGGCACCGACGCGCGCGCCCCGTGCCGATCTGCGCCGTGGACGTCTGCATCAGCTCGGTGGAACGCTGGCATCCGTTGGCGGGCTTGCCTCGTCGACGCTTCGGCTGGCGCGTTCCGCGCTGCTGGAACAGCAGCTGACGTTGCCGTTCGGCACGCCGCGCACCATGCTGAATGTCGCGGTCGGCGGAGCGCGGCGCTGCGCGGCCCAATCCTGGGAGCTGGACCGGGTCAGGACGGTCAAAGACGCTGCCGGAGTGAGCCTTAACGATGTCGTGCTGGCGATGTGTGCCGGCGCACTGCGGGCTTACCTCGACGACAACGACGCGTTGCCGGGCGCACCGCTGGTGGCAATGGTTCCGGTGAGCCTTCGCAACGAGGAAGACTCGGCGGGCGGCAACATGGTGGGGGCGGTGTTGTGCAACCTGGCGACTCACCTCGACGACCCGGCGGACCGCCTGCATGCCATCCATGCGTCGATGCGTGACAACAGGAAGGTCCTGTCGCAACTGCCGCGGGCGCAAGCGATGGCGTTGTCACTGCTACTGCTGAGCCCGGCGGCCCTCAACACCGTGCCTGGCCTGGGAAAGGCAACTCCGCCGCCGTTCAATGTGTGCATCTCGAATGTTCCGGGCGTGCGCGAGCCGCGCTTCTACAACGGCGCGCGGCTGGTCGGCAACTATCCGATGTCCCTCGTGCTCGACGGTCAGGCGCTCAACATCACCTTGACCAGCACCGCCGACAGTCTCGACTTCGGACTCGTCGGCTGCCGCCGCAGCGTCCCGCACCTGCAGCGCGTGCTCGGACACCTGGAAACCTCGCTGAAGGAATTGGAGCGCGCCGTCGGGCTCTGACGAATTTGTCTGCCGGCATTGTTTTATTGCGGCACAACAAATTTCGTTGACCTGCAGGGCGCTCGCCCTCGATTAAGCGCCTTCCGGGGGCCGCCGCAGCAGCGGCCGGTCGATGCCAGTGCCCGCCGGCCCAAACTGACAAGCGCTCAATTTGACGTGCCTGAAGGCTACGGCACCGTAACCAATTACAACAGTTGACAAGGGTTATAGTTCGTGAGATTTATATTCGGTCGATTGTGCGAATCCGTCGGTGAGATGGCTCAGAAGGAGTATCGATAATGACGCTGCGAGTGGTGCCCGAAGGTCTGGCAGCGGCCAGCGCTGCGGTGGAGGCGCTGACGGCTCGGCTCGCGGCCGCGCAGGCAGCCGCGGCACCATTGATCACGGGGGTTGTACCGCCGGCGGCGGATCCGGTGTCGCTGCAGACCGCGGCGGGGTTCAGCGGTCACGGCGTCGAGCACACGGCGATCGCGGCGGAAGGGGTCGAAGAGCTCGGCCGGTCCGCGGTTGGTCTCGGCGAGTCCGGGGTGAGTTACGCGGTTGGCGATGCCGTCGCGGCGGCCACGTACTTCGCCTCCGGCGGTTTGCAGTGACGGCACCGGTCTGGATTGCCTCTCCCCCGGAGGTGCATTCTTCGTTGCTGAGCAGCGGTCCGGGCCCCGGTCCGCTGCTCGCAGCTGCCGCGTCATGGACATCGATGAGCACCGAATACGCCTCGGCGGCAGAAGAACTGACTATGGTGCTGGCCGCAGTTCAGGCGGTGTGGCGGGGCCCGAGCTCCGAAGTATATGCGGCTGTGCACGTCCCGTACCTGGCCTGGCTTTTGCGGGCCAGCGCCGACAGCGCGGGGTTGGCCGCCGAGCATGAAGTCGTGGCAGCGGCTTATGCCAGCGCGCTGGCGGCGATGCCGACGTTGGCGGAGCTGGCTACCAACCATGCCCTGCACGCGGTATTGCTGGCGACGAATTTCTTTGGCATCAACACGATCCCGATCGCGTTTAATGAGACCGAACTATCTGCGGATGTGGATCCAGGCCGCTACCGTGATGAGCATCTATCACACGGCCTCGGAAGCGGCCTGGATCCACATCCGCAGATAGTTCGGTCTCATTAAACGCGATCGGGAT
>NZ_UPHT01000177.1 GCF_900566085.1 Mycobacterium attenuatum | reverse complement strand
GGGCTGGTGGGGGCGGCCCCCCGATGGGCATGGGAGGCGGTGGCGGTTTCGGCGGCGGAGCTTCCACCGATGCCGGAGGTGCGGCCGCAGAAAATTGCTGCGACCAGTCGATCGGTGTCGCGGCACTCTCGCCATTAGGTTTGGCCGGCGGTGGATATGGCGAAGCCACATCGAAGTACGTTTCCGTATCATCTTCATCCGGAGGCTCCGAACCCTCAGCGGGCCGAAAGAGTTTGTCATAGTCGGCCGGCATGAGAACCTCTCAGAAGTTCGCCAATAACAGGACAAAGCACGAGAAGGGGCGAGATCCCCAAAGGGTTGAACTCGCCCGATCTCGTGCTTCGGTATTGTACGCGAATTGAGGGGTGACCTACGCGAACATCCCCGTCACGTTGCCCTCGGTCGAGGCCATGGCCTGACCGGCCTCGCTGATCGTCCGCGCCAGGTTCTGCAGCGCATTGTTCAGCTCCTGAGCAGTGGCGTCCCACTTCTGCTGGACTCCCTGGTAGGCCTCCGAACCGCTACCGCCCCAGGCCGCAGCCAGCTTGGTCAGGGATTGCTTGCCTTCGTCGAGAAGGGAATGAATGCTGGTGACATTCCCCTGAATTGCGCTGGATGCGGCCTCGATGCCCGCGAAATTCCACTGCTGCTCTGTCATGTCCTATTGCTCCGTTTCTTTGAGGTAATTGGGGGGTCAGAAGCCCATTTGTGAGGACAGCGCTTGCTGCTGCTCCTCGTCGGCCTTCGAGTATTGGACGCCGGCCTGACGGATATTCGTCGAAATTTCCTCGAGCTCGGCCTTTTGCTTGTTTGCCGCTTCTTGGAAGCGCACCACCGCGGCCTGGGCTGCCGTGCCCGCCGCGCCACGCCATTGGGCCTGCAGCGAAGCAGCGGTTGACTCGACCTGGTCGATCTGGGTCTTCAGGTCGCCGGAGATCCGCTCGAAGTTACCTGCCTCCTGCGCGAGGGTAGCGGCATCGGTCTTCATCTCTGCCATGCTGGACTACTTTCTCTCTTTCTGTTCCTCGCCAAAATGTTGGCAAGTCTTCCGGCCCGGGTGGCCGGGAAGCCTGTTGTGGCCGTGGACGATCACCAGTCGTCCTCGTCGTCCCAATCGTCTTCGTCGGCGTCGCTGCGCTCCTGGGTGAGAGTGGCGGGTGCAGCCAGCCCCGGTCGCGACGAACCACCGGCTTGTGCGCCCTGTCCCATGGCACCCGCACCCGCACCCACCGGCGCGGCACCGCTGGTAGCCGACGATCCAGCGGCAGCGGCCGGTTGCACCGACGGGCCGACGGGCTTGTCGAGCAGCTCGCTGATGAGCGGTGTGCGGGCCAGCGTCCCACCCGCGCCGGGCAGGGCCTCCCCGCGCAACAAACCAGCACCCATGCCGGCGCCGGATCCACCGGCCAGCGGGTGGTTGGACAGCGGACTGGTGCCGACCAGGCCCATCTGCATGGCCTCGTCGTCGGCCGCGCTGCTGGCGCCCATGCCGCCGGTCTGGCTGAACAGCGACGTCACCTGCTGCATCGGCTGGGCCAGCTGCTGCATGGGCCCGCTCGCCTCGGCGAGCTGCCCGGCCGTCGCCTGCAGCTGGCTGGCCGGTATGCCGGTGACCTGCGATGCCATGTCGAACATCGGTGCCGATGCCATGCCCTGGCCGCTCATGCCCGGATCGAGGATCGCCGTCATCGGCTCGAGCTTTTCGAAGAGCGTGTTGGCCAGGGTCTCAGCTTGATAGACGTCCATCGCCAGGGCGGCCTGGGTCCACATGCGGATGAAGTAGTCCATCTCGTTGAAGGCGATGGGCACGGTGTTGATGCCGAAGAAGTTGGTGGCCGTCAGAATTGCGGTGGTGATGTGGTTAGCCGCAATCTCGATCAGTGACGGCGTCGTCGCCATCGCCTGCGTGTATGCGGCCGCCTGCGCCGTGGCCTGCAAGCCCCGCGTCTTCGCCTGCGTCGAGGCGGTCTGCAGCCAGGTGACCATCGGCAGGGCAGCCGCGATGGCCTTGTCGCTGCCGCCGCCGGTCCACGCTTCACCCAGCGAGTTCAACCGAGCGGTCAATTCGACGGCCTGAGCATCCAGCGCGGCCGCAAAGGCCGCCCAGCCCGTGGCTGCGGCCAACATCGGAGCCGGCCCCGCGCCGGCCATCAGCCGGGCGGTGTTCAGCTCCGGCGGCATTGCGTGCCACCACATGGCGATCACTCCTTCTGGTTGCTCTGGTGGTTGGTTGACTTGTTAGACGATGACGCCGGCGGCGCCGTCGTCGACTTGCGTATAAGCCCGGGCGATGTTTTGGACCGCTTCTCCGGCACGTTGCAGTTCGGCCTGGGCCGAGGTGTTGGAAGCCAGCATCTTGACGCCCGCGGACGCGAATGCCGCAGCCGCCTGAGCCGAGACCTCATCGGCTCCCGCGGGCACCAGCCCCGTCACCGACGTCACCGCCGTCGCACCGGCTGCCACACCGCTGAGTGCGTTTTCGCTCACTTGCCCGCCAATGTCGGCAGCGGCGGCGTCGTGCGACATTTCTTCCATTTGCCGACCGCTTCTCCTGATATTTGTCGTCTAGCCGTTAAACCGTTTAGTTATAGCCGGAAACAAACCCCGACGAGAGCCCCGCGCTGGGCTCCGATTACCGCGGTCTCGGGACCTCCTCGCCGCGATTGAAATAATCTTAACCGGGGGTCGGGGGTGCTGCGAACACTTCTTCTGGCGGCTCGATGTAGGGCGCCTGGATGACCTCTTTGCCTTCCGGGGACACCAAAAATGCCTGGCCAGGAGGCCTGCGCTTGACCTTGAACTCGCTCGAGGGGAATTCCTGCTTCTCGCCCGAAAGGAACATTGTGGGGGCGCCCGACCCGAATGCGGCGCCCACGAACTTGTCCATGGTTGCCTTGTATGCCTGGCTCATCTGGCAGGTCACAATGATGTGCAGGCCGATATCTGTCGCTGCCGGCAATAACGGGGCCAGCGGCGCCATTGGGGGCATGCCGCCGGCGGCACCCACAATCATGTGCCAATCATCGACCAGAAGTACCACATCGAATCCGCTCCACCACGAACGCGAGCGCAATTGCGCCGTCGTCAGGTCGGTGGGCGGCAGCCGCTTCTTCAAGTTGACGGCCAGGGCCTTGACCGCCTCGTCCAGGCTGGCGCTGTTGCGGTTGATCGCGCCGGCGGACAGCAGATGGCTATCGGGAACCGCGTCGAGCAAGCCCGAGCGGTAGTCCGCGAGCATAAACCGCACTTGATCGGGGCTGTTGCGGGCACAGATCGCTTGCGCAATAGCGTGGGCAATGGTCGTCTTGCCCGACTTGGCCGCACCGAAGATCAATAGGTGCGGGTTCGAGTGCATGTGGGCGTGCGCCACCGACAGGTCCGTCTCGCGCAATCCGATCGGGATCTCCCAACGAGTGCGGTAATCGGACTCCGGCCCGGGCGGGTTCGGATCGAGCTCGTACAGGTGAATCCGCTCGGGCAGGACCCGGACCGGCGGTGCCTGGTCGGTGTGCTGGGCCGCGATCTGCGCCACCCCGGCCGTGATCGCCTCGACCAGGTTCTCGGTGTTGTGCACGCCATCCAACCTGGGCGCCCCGATCATCAAGTGGTGTTTTTCCATCGACACCGCCCGGCCCGGACGATTCGCCGGGATCTCGCGGGCGATCCGGTCGATCTGGGTTTCGTTGACGTCGCCGAGCCGGAACTCGATCTTGGTGCCCAGGTAGTCGCGGACGCGTGATTTCAGCTCCGTCCACCGGGGCGTCGAGATGATGACGTGCACGCCGAACGACAGGCCCTGCGCGGCCAGGTCCTGGACCTGCATTTCCAGGTCGGGAAACTCACTGACAAAGGCCGGCCACCCGTCGATGATCAGAAACACGTCACCATAGGGGTCGGACGCGACGGGCTGGTTAGGATCGTCACGCAACTGCCGGTACATGGCGATAGAGCCCACCCGGTGTTCCTTGAAGGTGGTTTCTCGTTGCCGCAGCACCGATTGCATCTCCGCGACCACCCGGTTGACCTTGTCGGGCTCGGAGCGGCTGGCCACCCCGCCGACATGCGGCAGGTTTTCCAGATAGATCAGACCGCCGCCGCCGAGGTCGATGCAATAGAACTGGACATTGCGCGGCGAGTGGGTGGCAGCTGCCGACATCACCAGCGTCTGCAGCAGGGTGGACTTCCCGGTCTGGGGTGCGCCCCCGATTCCGATGTTGCCGCCCGCGCCGGAAACGTCGACGCCCCAGACGTCCTGGAGGTGGCGGCGCGGTTCATCCATGATGCCCAGTGCGAAGCGCAGCGGTTGGCGCCGGTCGCGGGCGATGAGCTCGTTGAGTGGCGTGGGATCGATCAGCGGCGGCAGCCACATCTTGTACGCCCGCGACTCGGCGGTGCTGAGTTGGTCGAGGATGACCTCGCGCAACGTACGTGTCTCGGTGTTGGTCATGACGTCAGGGCCTCCTCGAGCACCGGGGCGGCGGTGAACGGTCGGATTCGCAGCGCTTGCTTGGGAATATGGGAGCCCGGCTTGCTGCCGTCACCATTGGCGTCCATACCCGTCGGCGGAACGTACGGCCCACTGATGTAGAACGTGCTGAACTTGACGGGGTCTTCCATGCCCACCCGCAGGAACCCCACACCGCTCTCTTTATTGGTGATATAGACCGCTTCCGGAGTTCCGATCACCGCCTTGGACTCGTGAGAGCTGGTGGTGCGCAACGCGATTCGGTAGGTCAGGTTGGGCTCCAGCTTGTCGATGCGAACCCCGCCGGTCTGCAGCGACTGGGTGGCCAGCAGCAGATGCACCCGCAGCGACCGGCCCACGCGGCAGATCCGGTCGAACAGGCCGATGAAGTCGGGATGACTTTGCAGCAACTCGGCGAACTCGTCCACGACCACGAAAAGCGTTGGCAGCGGCGGAAGGTCGGCCCCGCGTTCGCGGTACTTCTCGTACTCGGCAACTCCGGAAAGGGCGCCGGAGGCGCCGACCTTAATCCCGGCCTGACGCAGAATCGACTGCCGGCGGTCGAGTTCGCCGGTCAGCACCTCGCCCATCCGGCTGACGAGTTCGGCCTCCTCGGCCATGTTGGTGATGACGGCGGCGGTGTGCGGAAGCTTCTCCATTCCCAGGAAGGTCGAACCGCCCTTGAAGTCGGTGAGCAGCAGGTTGACCTGATCCGGGTGGGTCATCGCCACCAACGACAGGATCAGGGTGCGCAGAAACTCGGATTTCCCGGAGCCGGTGGTGCCGATCAGCATGCCGTGCGGCCCGCCGCCGAATTCGGCGCCCTCCTTGATGTCTAGGTACATGACATTGCCGGTCTTGAGCTCGTGACCGAACGGGATCTTGAGCCGGTCACGGTCGGTGTCGGTGTACATCCGCCAGCGGGCCGGGGTGATCTCCTCGACGGTCTTGGCGCCCACGAGTTGATGCCACTCGGTTGCGACCTTCTTCTGGACGCGCGACGTCTTGTCCAGGATGGTGCCCGTGATGGACCAGCCCGCCAGTTTGCGGGCAAGACGGGCCGCTTCCTGTGGCGACATGCTGTCGGCGACGGAGGTCACCAGGCGGAACTGCTGGCCCGGCAGCCGGTCGTCAGCGGTCCCGTCCTCGGCGACCCGGATGCGGTACGCCGACCCGCGGTGATTGCCCAGGGTGAGAACCGTGACACCGGCCCGGCCGTCCGGCGGGAAGCCGGCCTTGCCGCCGGTGAGGTCCACGACCACGACGTAGGGGCCGGTGGGAAGCGTGTCGGGGGCATGCGGCCCGCGCGCGGCCAGGTCGGCCAGGCCGTCCGGGCGCGTGTAGATCATCCGGACCGGCCCGGCGGCATCGGTGTCGGTCTGGTGCTGAACGTGCGGCAACCATTTGAGCCACGACCAATCGGGATCCTCCGGCTCCTCGGTAAGGACTCGGATCTGCAATAGGTCCGGCGGATGGAACACCGCAAGATGGCAGATCATCGCCGTCAGCAGCCGGTCGGCACCCGGGCGCGCGCCGCCGACCGCGATGGTGGGAAAGGTGCGCAACTGCAGCAGTTTCGGGCAGTCGTGGATCAATCCGTGGGTGCGCAGGAACTTGACCACCCACATGTGGCTGACCGGCTCGAGATACGGCTGCGGAGCCGCGGAGGTTGCGGCCAATTCCCCGCCCACGGCCGGCTTGAGCAGGCGATCCACCGCGGGCTGGTCGCCGATGCCGATGCGCGTGGCCGCGTAGAAGTCGCTGTTGGCCGGCCGCGACCACTGCCGCTGGGTGCCGACCAGCGACAGCAGATCTTCGGGATGCGGTGCGTGGTAACCGAAGAACGCCACCTGTGAGGTAGCCGACGACGTCACCCGGCCGCGGAGCCCGGCAAGATAGCGCAAATATTCCTTACGGTCGGCGTTGATCTCGGGCACCTTCTTGCCGCCACCGCCGGAACCCCCGGCCAGCGTGCCGACCATCATCACGATCATCATCAGCGGCATCATCAGCATGTACGGCGACAACTGCCTACCGCCGGCGAACATGATCGCGATCATGCCGAGCATGGCACCACCCATCACGTAGGGCAGCACCTTCTGAACGCCCGACGGCGGGATGTCGATGCCGAGGTCCTCGGGCGGGGTGAGACTGATCTCGCCCGGGGTGAGCCGCGGGCCGCGAGTGATGGTAGGGGTGAATTTCTTCGTCGTCATCAGGGGGCTCCGGGTGTTCCGGCGGGAACTTTGCGTGGATTGGGATCGGCGGGAAGCGTTTCGTGCTCTAACAAGGCAGCGTCTTTGGACAGCACCGGCCCGTCCACCAGGAGCCGAACCACCTCCCAGGGCGCGGTTTTCGGTGAACCCAGACCCAGCGCCTTGGCGGAGTCGGCGTTCGGGACGCCGTAGCGCACCCCTTCGGGGTCGATGTAGTACATCGATTCGCCGTAGCGGGGATCCGGGGATTGCAACTGGACGAACTTGCCGCCGTCGATGTACACCATTGCGGCGCCCTGGATTTGCTTGATACCACTGTTCATTGACGACGGCGGGATCGGCAGATGCCGTCCGGACAGGACCGTGGTCTTCGGCGCCTGATCCCCGGCCCTGCGTTCCCACATCCAGCACAGGGTGGGCTCGTCGGGCCGGGACATGATCTTGAGTTGCTCGGCGGGTAGCGGTGAATCGTAAACGCGTTCGGGAATGCGCACAACCAGGCTGGGCACGACGGCGGGCGGTGCCACCAGTCCGTGCGACTGGGTCGCGCGCAGTGCCGCCGCCGTCGTCCCGTTCACCGCTGCAATGCCGTCGGGCAGCACCACGTAGTACTGCGGCCCTTTATCGGTGTGGATCTGAAACACCGAGCCGATCACCAGATCGTCAGGCAGCCCAAGGGTATTCGGTGTCCCCGCGCCCGGTATGGGCGGCAGCTGCCAGGCGCCCATCGCGGGCAGCGCATTGAACATGCCCTCCGACATCGGGACCGGTTGGGCGGTGACGGGTATCCCCATGGCTGAAGTGAGGGCGCGGTCGCTGAGGTCGATCGAGTGGCGCCCCTTGGCGGTGACGATCCAGGTTTGACCCTGGTAGGCGGCCAGCGTTGCCTCGTTGGCCTCGATCGGGTTGATCGACGAATCGATGGTCAGCGGCATCATCAGGATCGACGTCTGCACCGCGGCCGAGGCGGTGCCGGCCCGAACGACGGTGTCGCACAACGTCCACGTCGAGGTGGTGTCCCCCGAAACCGGGGTGGCGTACGGGGCACCGGGAATCCCGATGGTCTGTCCCAACGGCAGCTTGCTCAGTTCGGAGGACTTGACGGTGGCGGGGTTGGCCGGGTTGCCCAGCACCAGTCGCGCCGAGGTCAGGTTGTAGACGGGATGCAGCTGTCCCGACACGATCACGTACAACTGGTTGGTTGCCCGGTCGGTGAGAAGGCTGCTGGCGCCGAGCTTTCCCTGCGGTTTGAAGAAGGCCAGCAGCCCGGCCCCGAGCAGGATCAACACAGCGATGACGATGCCCAGCCCCACCGAACGGCTGTAGAACTGCAGCGGATCGTCGAACATGCGGGTGTCGCGACGCACGATGGCGTGCTCAAGGCGGCGAAGCAGGAAGCGCCAGCCGCTGACCTGAACCTTGGTGGTGAGCCGAAGCCCCATGGTTCACTCTCTCATGTTGAGGTGCGCATGCACAGAGGCGATCGCCTCGGCCATGTCTGCGCCGTTGATCTCTTGTAGCCGGTCCACGTCCAGAGATTCGATGTCGATGCCCTGCGCCAGGCGCATGTCCCGATATTGCTCGGCGGCTTCCACCAATTGCCGTGCGTAGCGGCCGTTCCCGGCGATATCGAGGGCCGGGCGGCCGCGCAAGGTCCGCTCATGCAGCATCTTGGCGGCACACAGGAATTCATCGGCGGCTTCGGCGCTGAGCGTCGAGTCATTGGCGGTGGCAATGACTTTCGCGATCTCCAGAAGCTCCTCGGGGGTGTAGGTATCGAATTCGATGCGGGTGGCGAAGCGAGACCGCAAGCCCTCGTTTGTTTCCAGCAACCGATCGATATCGTTGCTGTAGCCGGCGATGATCACCACCAGCCGGTCGCGGTCGTTTTCCATGCGGGCCAGCAGGGTGTCCATCGCCTCCTGCCCGAATGGGTCGGTCCGCCCATCCCGTTCCTGCACAAGCGCGTAGGCCTCGTCGATGAATAGCACGCCGCCCAGGGCTTGATCGATCGTCTTGGCCGTCTTGACCGCCGACTGACCCTCGTACTCGGCGACGAAGTCCTTGCGGGACGTCTCGACCAGCTTCGGCTCGGCGATGACACCCAGCCCGGCCAGAATGTTGGCCACCACCCGCGCGATCGTGGTCTTGCCGGTACCGGGCGGCCCGGTGAAGATCATGTGCTTGCTGGGCTGGGCGACCTTCATCCCCTTGGCGGCGCGAACCCGGGCCATCATGGTCGCGGCGCGGTACCGTTCGATCTGGGCCTTGACCCGGGTGAGTCCGATTTGGCGGTCCAGCTCGGCCTGGGCTTCGGCCAGCAACCTCTCACGACCGGAGTTGTCGGTCACGACGCTGCCCGGGTCCCACGGGTCCGAGCGCGAGGCGATCTGCTCGGCCGTGGTCGTCTTCAAACGATACGACGGATCCTTCAGCGCCACAGACACTTTCGGATCCGGATGAGTGGTTTGCAGCCACTCCAGTAGCGCCACGGCCGCGTCCTCGTTGCCCTGCGAGCGGCGCGCCAGTGCCAGGTACCAGGCGATGGCGCGGGCGCAGGCTTCACCGGCCGGTGAGTCGTTGGCTTCGGTGAGGCGGCGTTCGGCTTCGGTGAACAAGCCCAGGTGTGCCGCTGCCACGCCATGCGCTACACCCGCGGCCCCCGCCAAGAACTTGTCCGGCCATTTCGAGCCGCTCTTGACTTCGTCGATCACATCGGTCCAGCGCTCGGCGGCGCCATAGATCACTGCCTTGAGCCACGAAACCAGATGCTCGGACCCGGTGACCGCGCTGGCTTCGATGGCTTCCATGGCATCGGCGTAGTTGCCTTGGGCCGCTTCGGATGCCGCGAAACCCATGGTGATGGCCAGGGGCGAGGTGACGGGATACGTGATGTCTCCGTACAAGCCGCCGATGGGGACTCGGGCGCCCAGGGTGCTCATCGAGATCTGCGCCGAGCCCGCCAATCGGCCGAAGTTCCGGCGCGAATACCAGGCACGGAACAGCGTCACCCGGTCGAGATCACCGCATCTGATCCGGCCGACCCACGCATCGCACGCTGACTCGTCGTCATTGGTGATTTCGGTGAACAAGTCCAGGGACCGTGCCTCCGACAACGGCAGCATGCCGACGGCACTTTCGAACAGACCGGCCAGGCGATCAGTCATGTATCACCGTTCGTTGTACCGAGAGGTGTAATCGACCTCGTAACGGGTGGCGAACACCTCGGCTTCGGCCTCGGCCGCTTCTTCGGGCGTTGGCAAATTCAGCGTCATCCCGACGAACTCGCGAAGCAGCGCATTGGCCTCCTCGCCGTCGCCCGCCAATTCACTCATGCTCTCCATCATGAAGGTGTGCTGGGCTGCCCGGGCCTTTTGCCGGGCCAGGTCGGCGATGACGAAGATCTCTTCGGCAAGCCCTGATTCGGTCATGCTCGACGCTTTGTCCGTCACCGCGATCTGCTGGATGATGCCGCCCATCATCGCCGTGACCGACACGCTGCCTGCCGGGTTGGTCACCGTGAACAACTCGAACTCCGGCTCTTCTTCCTTCTCGGTCAGGCCGTGCAGGGCGTCTAGGCCGTCTTCGGCGTCGGTGTCGGCGGGTTCGGATGGCGCGTACTCATCAAGCGCGTCAAGTGAGGATTCCTCGACGGTGCCGGCGGTGAAATCCAGGGCGTCGAAATCGTCGCTGACGTAGTCGTTCCCGGGCAGGTCCACTGTGGCTCCCTTTCTGACTCGTAACGGAGATTGAGCAGTCAGCCTCGGGCGGAGGCTTGGGTGTGATCCGAGGCGTGATCTAACCAGGAGCCCGCGGGAAGCAGTTCCACCAGGGCGTCCAGTGCGAGCTGCAGGTTCTGCTGCGTGCCCGGGAGGAAGCTGCCGTACAGTTCACCGCTGACGATGCGGGGAAGGGACACCAGCCTGCCGTGCGCCGAGTCCAGCACACCGGCGGCTGCTTTGGTGTGCGTCGTCGTGCCGCCGGGATGGCGTTGGCTGGCGACGATTTCCACCCAGCTGTCCGGATTGCCCACGATCTCGGTATAGATACGGGCCGCGGTGGGCGCCAGGCCGTAGCGGGTCAGCTGAGCCGCGGTGGTGCATTCGGCCAATTCGCTTGCGATACCCGTCAGCGGTTCCACGTTGGCGGGCTCCGCGGTACCCAGCACGGCCGTCACCATGCCCGCCAGACCGACCTGCGGGGCCACCAGTTGCAGCACCAGCATGTCGCCATTGCGCACCGCGATGACGTGACGATCGTCCTTGCGGCACACCACAAATCGCACCATGACGCCGCCGGCATCACGGCGCCACCAGCGAGCCTCGAGGGTTCGGTCTGGCCGGCTCAGGGTGTCCACCATCGACGCGACCGTCGGATGCGGGTAGCCGTTGTGGTCCAGCACGCCTTGCGCGGTCAGGTCACGCCGCACCTGGTCCCAGACGACCTCACGCAGGTCGTCTTGCGGAATGTTGGGCCGGATGCCCAGCGCGACAGGAAAATCGACCAGGTGCAACCGGTCCGCGAGCACCAACATGCCGTCGATGGTCACCTCGACGCCGACGACGTCGTCGACGAGGCCCGCGCGACCGGTAGCGAGCGGACCGGTCATATCAACCGAAGATCTTGTCGATTACGCCGGCCAGACCCTGGTCGGAATTGAGGTAGGCGCCGGCGGCCGCGATCAGATTGGTGGCCAGACCGTTGGTGACCCCCTGAAGGCCGCTGCCGGTTTCAGTGCGCTTGGCCTCGAACTGCGTCAGGGTGTCGTTGAACTTCGACGTGTACGAACCGTGGGTGATCGAGACACGCTGGCTGATTCCGTTGACCACTGTGGTGGCCGATTTGAGTTGGCCGACGATCTCGTTCTGCATACCGGCCAGTACCTTCAAGAATGACGGTACGACGCCGAGTATTCCAGTCATGGGGTGGACCTTTCCTCTACGTTCCTAGTTTTACTCGCTATGGCTTTGGTGCGCTTGGCTTTGATATCGCAGGCGCATCAAACCAGCCCACTCGGCGCGGGTCTGGGCGGCGGACCCTGCCGCTGCTGGCCGCCGGCGGCTCCGGCGTCGATCGGCGCGCGCTGGGCACCGGCTCCACCGGCCGCGCCTTCCTCGTCGTCCTCTCTCTTCTCGCTGACAAGGGTGGCCTGTTGCTGCTGACCACCCTGCTGGGCCTGCGAGGAGATCATCTGTGCCTGCTGGCCCGCCATGCTGCCCAGTTGGCCCGGCCCGCCGCCGGCCGCCACCAACTGCTGCAACTGACCCATGGTCGACGTGAGCGAACCGACGCTGGGCAATTGGGAGAAGCTCAGCAGGTCGCTGAAGCTCAGGCTGGGCAGGCCGGCGAAGCCACCTAAGAAGTCGGGCAGGGCGGCCAGCTCGGTCCAGGTCGGCAACTTGCCAAGGTTGCCGATTCCCGGGATCAAGTCGCCCAGGCCCGGCAAACCGGGGAACAAGTTCGGGATGCTGGGCAACCCCGGCAGGCTCGGGAACCCGGGGATCGGCAGGCCGGGGAAGCCCGGTAGGCCAGGGAAGCCCGGTAGGCCGGGCAGGCCGGGCAAGCCGGGCAGGCCGAAGTCGGGCAGGCCGGGCAGGTTGGGCAAACCAGGCAGGTCGGGCAGGCCCGGCAGGTTGGGCAGGCCCGGCAGGTTGGGCAAGCCGAAGTCGGGCAGGCCCGGGATTTTCGGCCACTCGAATTCAGGCAGACCCGGAATCGGCAGGTTGAAGTCCGGTATGCCCGGGACGGGAGGCCATTTGAAGTCCGGCAGGCCCGGGATGCTGGGAATGCCAGGGATGGGGATGTCGGGCAGTTTCGGCGGCCACAGGCCGTCGATGATGTCGGGGAGGCTGGGGATGGGCAGACCCGGGAACTTCGGCAGGGTCAGCAACATCTCGCCAAGCCGGCCGACCAGGCCCAGCAGGTTGGCCGCATTCATCGTCGTCATGATGAACAGGTAAAGCAGTGCGCCGCCGACGGTCGCCATGGCGATGCCGGACATCGGCAACGCGAGCTCCCATGACCACAGCCAGCCCAGCAGCGGAACCTTTTCCAAGCCCCTGCAGACCTTGTAGACGCCGTCGATCATCTTCTTCATCGCGTTCAGGACGTCGCGCGTGTTCTTGACGTATTTGGCCTGGTTTGAAATCAGGTTGCCGGTCAAATTGTCGATGTCGCCCATCACCTTTGCCCGAAGTTGCTGGGCAATGTTCTGGTTCAAATATGCATCGGCGGCTTGGCCGATCCAGTTGGCGCCCGGAATAGCGAGCCCCATCTTGTCGCTGATTTGCTTGAACAGCGTCGAACCCGAGTTGAAGATGTCACCCGGGTCAGGGATGCCCTCGCCGAGCAAGAGCAACTGGCCCCAAATGAAGTTACTGGTGTTCTTGCAAAGGTCGCTGCCCTTCATTTACGTCTTTCCTCACACTCGCTGATCCTGTGCACTGACTTTTGTGCACCTTTACACCGCACGTTGAGCTTAGCAGCGCTGTGGCGACGGTAGATGCACGAATTTTTTGGTGAGCCCGGCGATTTCGCGCGCAACGCACGGTGCAACCGCATGGCCGGCCGGGCGGGCAACGGCGCCGTTCCCCGGACGATTGAACCCGAGTTCTCCATTGCGTTGCGCCCCCGGAGTCGGCTCAATTGATCTGATGGATAAGCGCTTCGATCGCCTCGGCGGCTTCGGCTGGCAAAGCTTCCTCGGCTTCGGCGCGGACAATCATTTCTTCGGCCACTCCGGCTGCCTGTGCAGTTTCGGAAGTGGAAAGGTTGGCCCGCCGGCGCGCGGCATATAAACGCTGCGCCAACGTGGCACCCGGGGCGGTTGCCCCCAGCGTCATCAATTTGTCATGGTACCGACGCACCGCACCCAGCGCCTTGATCAGTTCGGGGGTAATACGACTGATCCGGGTCGCCTGCACGGCGATGCCCTCGAGTTGGCGCAAATCGGCGAGTATCGGCGCAGCCCGCTCGGTGAACTCCGGGTCCTCGGGCGGCGGCAATGCGGCGATGGCCAGGCTGCAGGTGTCGACAGCGGCCGCCACGGCCTGCGCGATCAACGACGCCGGGCCTTCGGTAGGCTGCGCCTCGTCGTCCGCCTGGGCAGTAGGCGATGGCGCCTGATACCCGACGGACTCGCCCTGCCGGATCCGGGCGATGGTCCCGGGCGGCCATTGCAGCACTTCCTCGAGTTTTGCCCGGGTTCTTTCCCGAGGCCAGCTGCGCCCCTTCTCGAAGGCGATCAATGCGCCGGCGTTGATGATCCCGTCCGCCGCCAGGCTGCGCTGGCTGATGTCGAGTTCACGCCGGCGCGCCGCGGCGGCCGCGCCGGCCCGGACCACTCCGGGGTCTGCTTCACCGGTATGGCCATCCGACTGGTCTGACGGCCGTTGTTCACGACGCTGCTCTTCAGGCGAATTCGACGGCCTGACGACTTCGAACGTCAACGCCTTGCCTCCAGTTGGATCGCCGAACCGGACGATGGTCTTGTCGCTGACGGTCACAGATCCCTTGCGTCGTCCATCGACGAACATACCGCTCGGGGTGTTGCCGACGACCCGCAACGGTGCATCTTCAGATGCCGCGTGCAGACCCGTCTGCCAGACCTCGGGATCGCTGGCCCGCAGTTCGCGGCTGACCGCTCGAGGTTCGAGGCGGTCACGACCGGGGGCACTGGCGTGCGACGATGCGCCGCTGTGGGCGACCATCAGGGCCGGCCCGACAGTTGATTCGGCGTGGGGCATCTGCGTCGCTTCCTGACTGTGGGGGGCTGGTTCTGGCTGGCGTACTGGTGCGGCAGCAGGACGCAGCTTCCGCTGACCGCCATCCTAACCGTTGCGCCCTAATAACGCTACACTTTCGCTACGTCTTTCGGGCGCTGATCGTGAAGGATCCGTACTGGCCACTGCTGCAGCACAACCGGGGCTAACGCTACAGTTTTGCTGCCGAGAAGTATCGCAGGACAGCGCATTCTGTGCAATAGGTTCGCCCGCATCGGCCATTGGAGCGCCGTTGTCGATGCCCGATGCGCTGGGATAACCGCAGTTGTCGGGGCGGATTGGCGGAAGTCGCAGCGGACCACCGAAGTAGCCGTAGCGCGCCCCGAACAGCGTCATCGCGACCAACTGTTGCACTGCAACGGTTAGTGCTATACGCTACTGCCCAGAGGTTACCGACCTGCAACGCTTTAGAGGAGCGCAACGATATGACCGCAACGGCTCTGCACGAGGTCCCCATGGGTGTCTGCACGCAGGACCCCGACCGCTGGACAACGACACCCGACAGTGAGGCCAAAGCGCTGTGCCGTGCCTGCCCGCGACGCTGGGCGTGTGCCCGCGACGCCGTCGAATCCCCGGGCGCGGAAGGCCTTTGGGCCGGCGTGGTCATCCCTGAGTCAGGCCGGGCGCGGGCGTTCGCGCTGGGCCAACTGCGGTCGCTGGCTCAGCGCAACGGTTATCCGGTGCGCGAGCGGGTGGTCGCGCAATCGGCATAACGCTGCCACCACCCGAGCCGCTGCTTCGAGGGGTCTGCGGTGCGGTGGGTGTTCAGGTGCCACACCAAGACGGCGTGAGAAATCGAAAGATTTCTCGCGCCGTCTTGTATTGCGCGATGCCCGTTCGCGCGCGTAGCCCGGCCACCACGAGCCACCCGACCTGTTGGTGCGATGATGCCGATCGAAAGGATAGAAAGGCAGGTGGCGCATGCGATACGTACGTGAGGAAGTCGTGCACGCACCCGCTGCACGAGTGTGGGGATTACTTGTCGACGTCGAGGGCTGGCCGGCCTGGACGAAGTCCATGCGCCAGATCAAGCGCCTGGAAGAGGGTCCGTTGACCGTGGGCAGCCGATCCAGGGTGGCCCAGCCGAAGGGTCGACCGATGGTATGGACGGTCACCAGTCTAGAGCCGATGCGCAGGTTCACCTGGGTGGCAGGCCAACCCGGGCTTTCGATCGAGGCGGTGCATCGCATCGACGAAGACGGGGACGGGGTGCGAACCACGCTCGAATTGAGCATGGCCGGACCCTTGGCGTGGCTGGCCGACCTCATCGCGGGGTCGCGGGTTCGCTCGTATGTCGATATGGAGAGCAACGGCCTGAAGCGGGCGGCCGAGTCCGGCTAAGCCCGCGGGTGGGTCAGTGAGCCGGCGTCGTCGCGTCGGGACACCGGGATCGCCGCTCGTCGGGTCGCGATGCGAAATACTCCACGATGATCGCCGCGATCTGCAGAAGTTTCAGCCGCGTTGCCGGTGCCAGCTCGTGGCGCACCTCAATGACGCCGCCGGGCCGCAGATGCGGATCGAACGGTACCTCGACCACCCGCTGCCCATGGTCGACGAATTCGCGGGCAAGCACCGAACGGGTGCGTTTGTCGGAGTGCCCGTCGGAGTCGTTGAGCACGACGATGCTGCGCCGCAACAGATCCGTCAGCCTGCGGTCCGACAGCCATTCCATTGTCTTGGCCGCAGCGGAAGCCCCATCCGCCCACGGCGAGGACACCACGATCAGCGCATCGAGGTCGCGCAGCACCTCTTGGGTTAGCGGAGCGTCCATCGTGGAGCCGCAGTCGATGACCGAGATCGCGAAATGCCGGTCTAGCCGCAGCACCGCCTCACGGTAGATCGCAGGGTCGAGCACCCTGCGCGCGCCAGCCGCCGGTTCGCCGGGTAGCACGTGCAGCCCCACGGTGTTACGGCCCAGGCGAGCGACGACATCGGCGAAAGACTGCAGGTCCCTGGCTGCGGTCAGGTCCCAGAACGAGCCGCTGGCGCTCGGATCAATCCTGCTGCTCAGCCGGCCGAAGGCGGTGTCGGCGTCGATCGCCACCACGCGGTCCTGCTGGCGCAGTTCGGCGAAGATGGATCCGATGCTGGCCGCGACCGAGGTCTTGCCGACGCCGCCCTTGCCGAGCACGCCGACCTTGTGGCTACCGCGCAGGGCGGTCCGGATGGCGGCCTCCAATTGAGCCGCCTCGCGCTGTGCGGTGGACGGACCGGGATTGATCAAACCGAAGGACACCGCCCGAACCAGCCGTCGCCAGCCGTGGTCGGCCGGTCCGCTCCGGGAAGCGGCTGCCGCTATGACGGCAGGCGGTGCCGCAAAAGCCGGCTGGACCGGGACATCGGAGGGCGCCGGTTGGGGTGGTTTCGATGCCGGTTCGGGTGGTGTGCGCGGGTGTATCGGTGGCGGTGGCGGCATCGTCGACGGCGGTGCACCCGGTGGTGGCTGCGGCGCCGGCGCCGCCGGGCGCGCGGGCGGGGTGGAAATCGGTGGGG
>NZ_UPHT01000175.1 GCF_900566085.1 Mycobacterium attenuatum | reverse complement strand
GCCTTGGCCCCCCGCCTTGGCCCCCTGGGCCTAGGCTCTTTTGCCGATCATCGGTGTCCTGGCAGGCCAGGATTGCCCCGGGGGTTCTTCCGGGCCACGGCCGGCCATCGCCGGCTATCTGCCCCGGCGACGCCTTTTCGACGGCGATCACGGCACCGGGCCGGTGATCAGATTTCGTGGCGCACGGCCAGCGGATCGGCTGGTGGCCCACCACTGCCTACCTCGGCGCCCGGCTCCCCGCCGGTGCGTTGGTGCCGGCGCTGCCGTTCGATGGTGGCGAAGTAGAAGGCGAAGGGGAAGGCGAAGCTCGTGAAGAAGCTGGCCACGAAGAACAGCCACGGGCGCCGAAGACCGCGGCGATAGCCGTCGACGATGGTAAACACCGGCAGCAGAACGACATTCGCGATGAGATAGTCCTGGTTGCCGGAGCCCGCAGCCGGATTTGCGAACTGCAGGCGCAAGAAGTTCGGGTAGCTGCCCGGCCCGGAGACCAGACTGCCCTGACCGTGCGCGTCGAGCACGAAGCGGATGTTGAAATACCAGCCCAGCGCTATCGAGGCGACGCCGGCGAGGTAATAGACGCATTCCAGGGGCGCGAGCCACGGCCCGCCGGCGGGGCGGGCATAGATCCTCGGGTTGGACGCGATGATCCAGGCGATGCTGGCAAGCCCGAGCGACGCATGGACAAGGAGCGACACCATGCGCGCAGTCTCACCGCGTCGCTATGTTTTGTCAATATTGACAGAGCCCAGGGTACGGTACTGCCATGGTCCGGCCCGCGCAAACGGCGCGCAGTGAGCGCACCCGGGAAGCGTTGATCCAGGCTGCGCTGGTGCGGTTTCTGGCCCAGGGCGTCGAGGAGACTTCTGCCGAGCAGATCGCGGCCGATGCCGGGGTATCGCTGCGGACGTTCTACCGACATTTCCGCTCCAAGCACGATCTGTTGTTCGCCGACTACACCGGGCTGCACTGGTTTCGCACGGCGCTGGACGGCCGCCCGGCCGGTGAACAGATCATCGACTCGGTGCGCTCGGCCGTCTTCGCATTTCCCTATGACGTCGAGGCCGTGACGAAAATCGCCGCGTTACGGGGCGGCGAACTCGATCCCAGTCGCATCGTCCGTCATATTCACGACGTCCAGGCCGACTTCGCCGATGCGATCGCGGCACAGCTGCAACGCCGCAGCCACGTGTCCGAGCCGTCACCCGACGAACGGTTGCGCGTCGCGGTGACGGCCAGGTGTATCGCGGCCGCGGTCTTCGGCGCGATGGAGGCGTGGATGCTCGGTGATGACCGGTCCCTCGGTGAGTTGGCTCGCATGTGTCACACCGCGCTGGAATCGCTGCGGGCCGGCATCAGCGGGACGTGGGCGGACGGGCTTTCGTCATAATTGACAAAACTATGCGACCGTGCCAGCGTGCCTACCGGAGGGCAGCTGCATGTCTGATTACGACGCGATAGTCATCGGTGCCGGGCATAACGGGCTGACCGCCGCGGTACTGCTGCAGCGGGCGGGGCTGCGAACGGTGTGCCTGGACGCCAAGCTCTACGCCGGCGGCATGGCCGCCACCGTCGAACTGTTCGACGGGTACCAGTTCGAGATCGCCGGATCGGTGCAGTTCCCGACATCGGCGGCGGTGGTGAGCGAACTGGGCCTGGATACCTTGCCGACGGTCGACCTGGACGTGATGTCGGTGGCGCTGCGCGGTGTCGGCGACGATCCGCTGGTGCAGTACACCGACCCGGTGAAGATGTTCGCCCACCTCAACGAGGTGCACGGGGCGGATGCGGTGAGCGGAATGGCAGGCCTGCTGGCGTGGAGCCAGGCGCCGACACGGGCGTTGGGCCGCTTCGAGGCCGACACCCTGCCGAAGACCTTCGACGAGATGTATGCTTGCGCCACAAACGAATTCGAACGCTCGGCCATCGACGACATGCTGTTTGGCTCGGTCACCGACGTGCTGGACCGTTACCTACCGGACCGCGAGAAGCATGCCGCCCTGCGAGGCTCGATGACCGTGCTGGCCGTCAACACGACCTACCGCGGACCGGCCACACCGGGCAGCGCCGCCGCGCTGGCCTACGGACTCGGGATCCCCGACGGCGACTTCGTCCAGATGAAGAAGCTGCGCGGCGGCATCGGCGCGCTGACCGCGCATCTGTGCCGGCTGCTAAACAGCCATGGCGGCGAAGTCCGGCTGCGTACCAAGGTGACCGAGATCCGCGTCGCCGACGGCCGGGTGAGTGGCGTGCGCACCGAGGCCGGCGACACGTTAAGCGCCCCGATCGTGGTCTCGGCTGTCGCGCCGGATGTCACGCTCAACGAGCTGATCGATCCCGCGGCGCTGCCCGCCGATATTCGGCAACGCTATGCGCGTATCGATCACCGCGGCAGCTACCTGCAGATGCACTTCGCCCTGGACCAGACTCCACGTTTCACCGCGCCCTATGGGTCGCTCAACGACCCGGCCCGGCAGGCGTCGATCGGCATCTTCTGCACCCCGGAAGAAGTGCAGCAGCAGTGGGAGGAGTGCCGTCGCGGAATCGTGCCGGCCGACCCGACCGTCGTGCTGCAGATCCCGTCGTTGCACGATCCGCAGCTGGCTCCAGAGGGCAAACATGCCGCGTCGGCGTTCGCCATGTGGTTCCCCATCGAGGGCGGGGCGGACTACGGTCAGGCCAAGGTCGAGATGGGTCAGCGGGTGATCGGCAAGATCACCCGCCTGGCACCGAATTTCGCCGGCAGCATCACCCGGCACACCACCTTCACGCCCAAGCACATGGGGGTGATGTTCGGCGCTCCGGGCGGCGACTACTGCCACGGGCTGTTGCATCCGAACCAGATCGGCCCCAACCGGCCGGGCCCGAAAGGTTATATCGGGCAACCTGTCCCGATCGATGGGCTCTATCTGGGCAGCGCGGGATGCCACGGCGGGCCCGGAATCACGTTCATCCCGGGCTTCAACGCCGGTCGTGCCGCCCTGGCGGGGTTATAGCTCGCCGAACGTGTTCTCAGCGCGAAGAATCCACCGGCGAAAGTCTCGCGGTGGCTACACGTTCGGCGAGGGGTCAACCGCCTTTGCGTTGCCCGAGCAGCTCGTCGAGCAGTGCGACGAAATCGTCCGGGCGTCCGGGTGTGAAGGCAGGCTTCCACCGCGCCCCCGGTATGTCCAGGGTGATCAACGTCGACTTGAGCGGGCGGTTGACGTCCAGCGGCAGCCAGCGCTGCAGATCCGAGCTGCCCCAGATGCGAAACCGCTGAGTGAGCAGGCCCAACGGCTCGGCGTGGTAGCCGCGGATGGCGTCTAACGCGATGACCTTGGCCGTGCCGGACGGAAAGTGGTAGCGGCGCAACGTGAGCGCGGCGCGATCCAGCTGGACCACGCCGTCGTCGTAGAACTGCATCATGCGCGTTTACTCCGCAGCTGGTGCCCGCGGGTGGTTAGACAGCGGCCGTCCGGCAACCGCCATTGCCACCCGTGCAGGTTGCAGGTCAACGTATCGCCTTCGACCACGCCGAATTTCGAGAGATCGGCCTTCAGATGAGGGCAGCGCCGCTGAATCTCCCAGCCGTCCAGGGTGATCGATGAACTGTCGTCGTGAGTCTCGGCGAACCAGCCGTCGGCGTAGGCGATCCGCTCGTCGGTCAGGCACTTGAAGAACGTGTACAGGTATTCGTTGTAGCCGCCGACCCGCCAGGCCCGGAACCGGGTGGACAAGAAGATGGTGTTGACCCAGTCCGGTTCGTCATCGCGCAGCACCGTGCGCACCAGCTCGGGTGCGATGGCGAACCCGTATCGCATCTTCTCGTCGGGAATACGTTCGCGCACCACCCGTTTGGGGAAATCCAGCACGACGGTCTCGGGACCGAGGACCAGCTCGACCGGGTATCCGATACCGTCGCAGATTTCATTGCTTTGCATCATGATCGGCTCGAACAGCGCGCGCAGCGGTTCCAGCAGCGGCTCGCCGACCGCGGGTGCCCAGCCGGCCCGTTCGGCCGCGACGATGGGCGCCATCCGTTCGGCATAGTCGGCGATGTAGTTCGCCTTGCCGGTGGTGAAGATGGCCTCGACCTCTTCGACGGGCAGCGGATGGGTCAGCGAGTCGAGTGCGGCGCCGGTGAACTGCGCCACCGACCCGGGCATCATCAGCAGGCCCCGATCGTGGCCGTGTGTCCGCATCTGGTCCAGGAACACCATCTGGTCGGGGAAGATGTTGGCCGGATCGCTGCCGTCGTCGTTGAGGTTGCGCAGCTCGGGGTCTAGGAAGCAGGGCGGCCCGGCCGACGGGATCACCCAGGTGGCCCCGACCTGTTCGATGTACTGGCGAGCGCGGTCCATCCCGCGCTGGCGCTTCTGGGTGCCGAACGCCTCTTTGGCACGCGCCGGCATGTCGTAGACCATCGGGTACCAGATGGCGCCCGAGTACTGCAGCATGTGCACGTCGATCGGGCCGAACTCGGCCGCCAGCACATCCAAATCGACCGGCCGCGCATCGTTCATATTGAAGGCAGTCGTCTCGCCGTCCGAAACCGCCAGCGCCGAGTCCCCGATCGGGCCGTCGGCCGGGGCGCGCAGCGCGATGATCATGATGTCCAGCTCGCCCCGGGGTCCGCTGAGCCGGTGCTTGACCGAGTCCGTGGTGTCGAAGAACCGATGGAACCCCAGTTTCTCCAGCTCATGGCGCAGGTCGGGCACCGGAAAGTCGGGCAGCAGCACCAGCGCGTCCTTGTTGACGTGCGCCCGCAGGTTCTCCGCGTCGAAGTGGTCCTTGTGCAAGTGGGAGACGTAGAGATAGTCGCAGTTCCCCAGCGCGTCCCAGTCGAGCGTGCTGTTGTCCGGAAACGGGAACCAGGACGCAAAGTAGGCCGGGTTGAGCCAGGGATCGCACAGAATGCTGCCCGCGTGGGTCTGGATCAGAAAGCCGGCGTGGCCGACGCTGGTGACCTGCACAAATACCTTTCGGGTGAGATCGACTTGCGCGCACCCACGGGTGCAAAACGCAGCATCGAGCTTAGCTTGCGTCGATATCCTCGGCCTGCCACAGCCGTCGGTAGTAGTCGAGGCGCGGCGGGTCCGGCTCGACCCCGTAGGCGGCGAAGAACTCCGCGGTCCGGTCAGGCCCGGGATAGTTCCAGCCCAGCGACAGCGTTGCCACCGCGATATCGGCCCAGCGGTCGGCCACACCCAACGCGCCGACGTCGACATGTCCGCAGCAACGGCCGTGCTCGCCGATCAGTGTGTTGGGTGAACAGGGGTCGCCGTGACACACCACCAGCCGATCGTTCGGCGGGGGGTCGCCCAGCTTTGCCCGCCAGGGCGGGGAAAGCAGGGCCAACCGGCCGGCCGCCGACCAGTCGAACGGACATGACGGCACCGGCAACGTGTCGTGCAGTGTGCGCAACCCCACAGCGATCGCCCGCACCGCGATCTCCGGCACGGCCAGCCAGCGGGGGTGCACCGCCGAAACTCCGGCCAGCCCACCGGTGCGCAGCCATGCTTGGCCTGCGTCGAGCCCGAAACCCAGCACCGGCGGCACCGGCGTGTACTGCGCTGCCCAGCGCAAGCGCCGCGCCTCGTCGGCAAAGTCGACCGTGCCCGCAGCGGCCACCTTGACGAATTCGACGCCTGAGCCGATCCGGAAAGTGACACCGCCGAGCTCGTTGGCCCAGATCGCCCGCACGCGCCGGCCGGCAGCAAGTTTGCGGACAACCGCAGGCGCGGCCGTCGGTGACGTCGGGAAGGACATGGGAGCCTAAGCTGCCTCTCTTTGCCGCGCTTTTGCCACTTCAGGCTTGACTGTCTCGACCATTAGGCTGGACAGCTGTGGAACCGGTATACGGGACTGTCATTCAGCTTGCCCGCCTGACCTGGCGCATCCAGGGTCTCCGGATCACCGTCACCGGTGTGGAGAATGTACCGGCCGGCGGTGGCGCTGTCGTCGCGATCAACCACACCGGCTACCTGGACTTCACCTTCGCGGGTTTGCCCGCCTACCAGCAGGGCCTCGGGCGCAAGGTCCGGTTCATGGCCAAACAGGAGGTTTTCGAGCACAAGGTCACCGGCCCCATCATGCGCCGGCTGCGGCACATCCCGGTGGACCGCCAGGAAGGGGCCGCGTCCTATGAGGCCGCGGTCCGGATGCTCAAGGATGGCGAGCTTGTCGGTGTCTACCCCGAGGCCACGATCAGCCGCAGTTTCGAGATCAAGGAGTTCAAGTCGGGGGCCGCGCGGATGGCGGTCGAGGCCGGGGTGCCGATTGTTCCCCACATCGTGTGGGGTGCGCAGCGCATCTGGACCAAGGGCCACCCCAAGAAGCTGCTCCGCCCGAAGGTGCCGATCGCGGTGGTCGTCGGCGAACCGATCGAACCGACACTGGGCACCGCCGAGCTGAACAAGTTGCTGCACTCACGGATGCAGCATTTGCTGGAACGGGCGCAAAAGCTGTACGGACCGCATCCGGCGGGGGAGTTCTGGGTGCCGCACCGGCTGGGCGGCAGTGCGCCGTCACTGGCCGAGGCGGCCCGGATGGATGCGCAGGAGGCGGCCGAGAAAGCGGCTCGGCGTGCCCAGCGCGCTCGTCCCGCCGGAGCCGCGGAGCAGTGACCGATGGCCGAGCCGACCTATCGCACGCTGGTGATTCTGGCCAAGGCGTTGGTATTGGCCACCGGAACCCGGATCAGCTACGCCGGCATTGAGAACGTGCCCGAGCGAGGCGGCGCGGTGGTCGCCATCAACCACACCAGCTATGTCGACTGGCTGCCGGCCGCCCTGGCCATGAATCGGCGCCGCCGCCGGATGCGATACATGATCAAGGCCGAGATGCAACGGGTGAAGGTGATCAACTTCCTGATCAAACGCACCCGGACCATCCCGGTGGACCGGGGTGCCGGGGCCGGCGCCTATGCGATGGCGGTGCAGCGGCTTCGCGAGGGGGAGCTGGTGGGCGTCTATCCGGAGGCCACCATCAGCCGCAGCTTCGAGCTCAAGGAATTCAAGACCGGCGCCGCGCGCATGGCGCTGGAAGCAAATGTTGCGATCATTCCCGTTATTGTTTGGGGGGCTCAGCGGATCTGGACCAAAGATCATCCCAAGCACATTGGGCGGGCCAAGCTGCCGATCATGGTGCACGTGGGCCCGCCCGTACCGGCCGTCGGCGACATCGCGCAGACCGATGCTGCCCTGCGTGAGGCGATGACCGGGTTGCTGCACGAGGTACAGCAACGGTATCCGCATCCGCTCGGAGCGTACTGGGTGCCGCGCCGACTCGGCGGCGGTGCGCCGACGCCGGCCGAGGCGGCCCAGTTGGATGCAGACGAGGCGGCGGCGAAGGCCGCCAGCCGTGCACCGCATCAGTCGCGGTAGCGGTGGAAGGAGAAAGTAAGAAGTGGCAGAGCCATTTTTCCGAATGATGGAGTTTCTTGTCCCATCGATTGTCGCGGCCAACGGAAACAAGATCACCTACTACGGCCTGGAGAACATTCCGGAGCGTGGCGGCGCCTTGATCGCCCTCAACCACACCAGTTATGTGGACTGGATTCCGGCCTCGATCGCCGCCAAGCTGCGCAGGCGACGGCTGCGATTCATGATCAAGGCCGAAATGCAGGAGGTGAAAGCGGTCAACTACGTGATCAAGCACACCCAGCTGATCCCGGTGGACCGCGCGGAGGGAGCCAACGCCTATGCGGTGGCGGTGCAGCGGCTACGCGAAGGTGAGCTGGTCGGACTGCACCCCGAGGCGACCATCAGCCGCAGCCTGGAGCTGCGGGAGTTCAAAACCGGGGCGGCGCGGATGGCGCTTGAGGCACAGGTGCCGATCATTCCCATGATCGTCTGGGGAGCGCACCGGATCTGGCCCAAGGATCAGCCGAGAAACCTGTTGCGTAACAAGATTCCGATCACCGTCTCGATGGGGCCGCCGTTGTGGCCGCAGGGCGACGTGGTCACGCTCAACGCGACGTTGCGCCAAGCGATGGAATCGATGCTGTATTGGGTGCAGGAGCAGTACCCGCATCCGCCGGGTGAGTACTGGGTGCCCCGCCGGCTCGGCGGCAGTGCGCCGAGCTTGGAGGAGTCGAAGGCCTTCCGCATCGCCGAATTGGCTGAGCGAGCACGAAAGCGTGAGCAGGCGCGCATGACATCACCGAGCCGCAGCAGAATTGCCGAACTGGCCCAGCGGGCGCGACGGCGCGGGCATCACGTGGCCTCGCCAAATCACAAAGGCGTACCGCGCTGACGACACCGCCGGGTCCGCCGGCACTGATCGCGTGCGACGTCGACGGCACTCTGCTCAACGACGAGGAAGCGGTCACCGCGCGCACCCGCGCGGCGGTGCGTGCCGCGGTCGCCGGCGGAGCGACGTTCATTCTGGCCACCGGTCGGCCGCCGCGGTGGGTGCGGCCGGTTGTCGATGCACTCGGTTTTGCGCCCATGGCGGTGTGCGCCAACGGCGCGGTCATCTATGACCCCGCCACCGACCGGGTGGTGTCGGCGCACTCCCTGTCCGTGGCTGCTCTGGGCGCGCTGGCCGACATGGCCCGGCAGGTGATTCCCGGCGCCGGGCTGGCCGTCGAGCGCATCGGCGATCGCGCGCACGACACGGCGACCCCGCAGTTCGTCAGTTCGCCGGGCTACGAGCATGCCTGGTTGAACCCGGACCACACCGAGGTGTCGATCGAGGATCTGCTCAGCGCGCCGGCGATCAAGCTGCTGATCCGCAAGACCGGCGCCACCAGCGCGGAGATGGCGGCCCAGCTGGCCAAACATGTCGGGTCCGAAGGTGAGGTCACCTACTCGACCAATAACGGGCTGGTCGAGGTGGTTCCGCGGGGCATCAGCAAGGCCACCGGTGTGGCAGCGATAGGCCGGCCGCTGGGGATTGCCGACGCGGGTGTGGTGGCGTTCGGTGACATGCCCAACGACGTGCCGATGCTGCAGCGGGCCGGCATCGGGGTGGCGATGGGCAATGCGCATCCCGACGCCCGGGCCGCGGCCAATGAGGTCACCGCTGCCAACAACGACGACGGCGTCGCGCGGGTGCTGGAGCGCTGGTGGTCCTGATCCGGACCGCGCCACCGATGTGGGAGACTGCCGGCGTGCCCGCGTGCCCGGCCGACGCTCGCCTTCTGGGCGAGACGTGTGTCGCGACGCAGGGCCCGTTAGCCGGACCGGAGGAGAGCTAGTGGGGTCGCAACCAGACCCAGCCGGAGGCGGTGGACCCGATGACCACCGGAACGGGCCGCCCGGGCAGCGCCGGGACGGGCAACAGGCGCCGGACGGCGGATCGGAACTCGACGAGCCCGCCGAGCAGTCCGACGACGCGGGACCGGGATCGGAACAGGACGAGCCCACCGGTGCCGCAGCGCGGTCCGACGACACGGCGCCGGCGCCGCAAGGGGATGCACCCACCAAGCGCCGCGCCGGCGGCAGCATCCAGTACCAGGACGCGGAAACGACGCGGCCGCGTCCCCCGACGCCGGCCGAGTTGCGGGCGCGGCGCAAGTACGAGGACAAGCAGCGCGAGATCGAAGAGGCTCGGCGCGAGGCGGAGGCCAAGCGCGCCAAGCAGAAACGAGTTTTGATGGGTGCTGCCGCCGCCGTCGGGGTAGTGGGTCTGGTGGCGGGCCTCGGGTACTGGTTGCTCACGCCCGAGCATGTCACCGCCCAGTGCGTCCAGGACGACCCGAATGGGCAGCCGGTGATAGTCCCGGACAGCTATTGCACGGGCCACACCGCGGGTCTCAACGGCTTCTTCTTCTACGGCGGCCACCAATACCGGTACTACTACGGCAGTTCCGGGTCGGTGGGTCAACGGCCCAGCGGTGGCACCACGGTGGCGCCGAAGGGTGCCACGATCACCACGAAGTCCGGCACCACCATTTCGCGTGGCGGGCTCGGCGGCAGCGGCGGCAAGGGTGGCGGCGGGAGCAGCGGCTCGTGAAGCGCGGCAGGATACAGCCGCGTCCCAACTGGCGCTCGATCGTCGAATCGCAAGGCCTGGTGTACGGGACGCCGGCGCGTGATGCGTCCGGTGCCGACCGATCGTACTGGGACGAGTCGGTGTACTACGAGTTCGACATGGACGAGATCCTGGCGCTGGAAGCCGATGTCGAACTGCTGCACTCGATGTGCCTCAACGCCGTCGAGCAGGTGGTCCTGATGGAGCGATACGCTGATTTCGGTCTGCCCGAATGGAGTTGGCCGTTCATCGCCGAATCGTGGCGGCGCTCCGACCCACATGTGTACGGCCGCTTCGACTTACGTTACGACGGACGCCGACCGGCCGTGCTGCTCGAATACAACGCCGACACCCCGACCACACTGCTCGAGGCCGCAATCCTGCAGTGGTACTGGCTCAAGGACAAGTTTCCCGGTGACGACCAGTGGAACTCGTTGCACGAACAGCTTGTCGACCGCTGGAAGGCGCTCGCGGATCTGTTGCCCGGCAACGAGCTGCATTTCACGTGGTCCGGTGTGGAAGCAACCGGCGAAGACCAGATCACGACGACGTATCTGCAGGAGACCGCGGCGGAAGCCGGCTTCCAGACCGTCGGCCTGATGATCGAGGACGTCGGCTGGGATGCCGCGCTGCAGCGATTCGTCGATCTGGAAGAGGCGCCGATCGAGGCCATCTTCAAGCTGCATCCCTGGGAATGGGTGCTCGATGACGAGTTCGGCAAACACGTGGCATCCAGCCTGCCGCAGACGATGTGGATAGAACCGCTGTGGAAGGCGGTGTTGTCCAACAAGGCGATCCTGGCGGTGTTGTGGGAGATGTATCCCGGCCACCCGAACCTGTTGCCCGCCTACATCGATGACCCGCATGAACTCACCGAGTACGTTCGCAAACCCAAGCTGGGCCGCGAAGGCGCCAACATCACCATTGTCGGTGCCGGCATGGAGACCGCCACCGGCGGTGTCTACGGCGAAGAGGGCTTCGTCTACCAATTGCTGGATCCGCTACCGGAATTCGATGGCATGCGCCCCGCGCTGGGCGCCTGGATCGTCGGTGACTCGTCGGCCGGTCTCGGTATCCGTGAGACCGCCGGACTGGTCACCGACGACGGTGCTGCATTTGTCCCACACCGGATTCCGCTGAAATGAACCTTGCCGCTGAACTGAACGGAGCTGATCTGCTGTGACGACAACGATCGAGGCGCTGCATCCGGACTACTGGAGTTGGCTCGGCCGCGGGGTCAGTGCCGTCGTCTTGTACTCGATTCTGGGACTGGTGCTCATGATCATCGGGTTTCATGCGATCGACTTCACGACGCCCGGACCGCTGCGCAAGATGGTTCGCGCCGGAAAACCCAACGCCATCATCGTCACTGCTGCAGGCATGGTCAGCATGGCCCTCATCGTGGTGCTGGCGATCTACTCGTCGTCGGGCAGGCTGGCCGAGGGACTGCTGGCTTCGGCGACTTTCGGCATCGTGGGTATCGCGGCGCAAGTGGTGATGATGCGGATTGCGACCGTGGTCATCGGCATCGATATGGACACGTTGTTCCAGGCCGACGACTACAGCTACGAGTCGCTCGTGGTGGCCGCGGCGCAGTTCGCGTTGGGCATCGTGGTTGCGGTGGCGATTCTTTGACGGGTCGGGCCGACGGGGGTAGCGGGTTGCCGGATCAACCGACAAAGGTCGCAGTGGTGAGCTTCCGGCCGCCGTGCCAGCCGAAGACGGTGCGTTTCAGTCGGTAGGTAGCTGCTGACACAACCCGCTCGGCTATCTGGTGGAGTGCCCGGGATCAGCCGACTTACTCCACCGTCCGCTCACCCGCCGCCATGAGAGCAGCAGCAGAGCCGCGATTACCGCGGTCGAGATGGTAGTGATGATCGCGATGGTCGGCACCGGCAGGAAGTCGGCGGCCAGTCCCCACAGGCCGCTGCCGACGGCGACCGCTACCGACAAGATGAGCGCGAATGTTGCGACGTGCTGATCCCGCTCCGATTCGTGGACCGCCGATTGGATCTCGGCGTTGATCAACGTGCCCATCGACGCGACACCGAAACCGAACGAGACCATCAAGAACGCGGCGCTCACCATGTCGTCCATCACCGTCGCCGCGATCGCGCACCCCAGCATCAACGCCAGCGGCGCCGACACGAGGACACGTACTCCGATGCCACGCGCCGCCGCCCTGGTCGTCACAAACTGCAGTACACCTCCGGCGCTGTACAGCGCGAACAACAGGCCTACATGAGCGACGCCACCGTCGATGCCTTCGACGGCGAGCACGGGCGTTACCGCGACGATCGGCGCCAGCATCAGCTGCAGCGCGGCCAACAGCCCAAACAGCAGCCGGACCCGGTGATCGATCTCCCTATCGGCCGGACGCGGCGAAGTCTCGGTCCGCTGCGGCGCCGGGATGTCGTCCGGATCTGATCTTGGGAAGGTCAGCGCCATCGAGCCGCCGACGGCGAAGACGGCCGCGATCATCAAGGTAGCGGGCTCCAAACCCAGCACGTGTGCGACCAGACCGATACCTGCGGTACCGACCAGGATGGCCACCACGCGGACGGCCTCGTAGGGCCCGAGGTGTCGATACAGCTCACTACTATCGCGACCACGCCGCAACTGGGAGTACCAGGCCGGGTAGATCACGCCCAAGACCACGCCGACCACGACGGTAGGCAGGAGTAGCCAGAGGTAGGCATGCAGCGGTGTCAACAGCGCCATCACCATGATGACCGCCGCCGATATCAGCCCACTTGCCACGATCATGGTGCGCCCCGACAGCGGTGCGCGCCGGATCGTCAACCAATAGGACGCGATCGCGAACGCCAACGTATAGGCGGTGTCGAGCAGTCCGGTGAGAAATGCGGAATTGGTGAAGGCGAAGCCGGCGTAGCGCCACATGGTCGCAAACGCTGCGGTAGCAGCCGCGATCAAGCCGCGGGCCAGCAACAGTCGAGTCAGTCCGACCGCCCTGCTGCCAGTTCCGATCACGACACCGCACTTTAGACCGAACTTGGTCAGCGGAACTTGGGGTTGGCGAAAGTCCGCAGCGCCCTGGGTGCAACGGTGCACCCAGCGAGCGAGCCGGCATCGATGGTGCGTGGGCGGTAGGCCAATCCCGGCAATCGTTTCGCCATCAGATCTACCGGATCTTGGTGAACAGGTCCCGACATTCCACACAAGAACGCCCATTCATGTTCATCGCTACCGAAATAAACGACTGCACAAAAGGTTTCATGAAAGCGCTGCCACGACCGGCGTAACGAGCCGTTGCGCCACAGGGTTGGGCAGCCGGCCTGGGAAACGACAACCCCGCCGATAGCCCGGCACATCCGCAGGAAATCGGCGTGGTACAGACGGTTGTGCTGAGCTGGCTCGATACCCTCGTCGGGGAGGTCAACCACGACGATGTCGTAGGCTTGGGTGGAGCGTTCCACGAATTCCCATCCGTCGCGGTAATGCACGGTGACCGGGCTTAAACCTCTTTCGGCCCGGTGCAATTCGCTGACCGTGTAGCCGTAGGGCAGGTGCTCGGCGCAGAGCCGAACGGCATCGCGATCGATGTCGACGTGATCGACATGCGCTGCCCCGGCCGCGACGGCCAGCTGACTCACCACGCCTTCGCCGGAGCCGATGATCAGTACCCGCTCGATCTTGTCTGCCAGCAGCATTGCCGGGACCAGCAATGCCTCGTGATACACAAGCTGGCTGAACTCGGTGCTCTGCCGTTCGCCCCCGCTGAACAATGCGACACCCTGCGCCGTTCGCCCGATCAGCAACTCCTGGAACTCGGTACGCACATTGCAGATGACGTCGTCGACTTGCCAATGTCGGCTTAGCCCCGGCGCGAGTTCCTCGACGACGACACGGGCCGGTCCGGGTTCGGTATCGTTGGTGAAATACGTTGGCAGGGGCGGAAATCCATTAAACCCCGCCGACGCGTAGCTCGCGGTGTACGCTCCGGCGTCCTCGATCTGGACACCATCACCGGCGCGCAGCGTCACCGGAAGGGCATAGCTGCGGTACAGCACGTCGTCGCCGTCGCAGGTCGGTCCGGCCACCACGGCATCGTCGGCAGGGTCGCCGTCACGGTCGGTTCGCAGGCGATATCGGATGTATTCGTTCTCGGTCTCGGCGAGTCCGCCGTAACGGCCGATGTCGAGGTACACCCAACGCAGTCCGTCGGTACCGGTTCGCACCGAGACCACCTCGGCGGCAATGATGCCCGCCGAGCCGACCAGCATCCGGCCCGGCTCCACCACCAGCCGGGGACGGTCGGCGCCGAAATGGCGGGTCAACGCGGAAGTAATGGCGTCAGCGAGGACCGGCAGCTGCGGTGCATCGGTCGCATACGGGATCGGGAAACCACCCCCGGCGTTGACTTCCAACGCGCCCCCGAACTGTTCGACAATATCGGCACAGCAACGTATCCCAAGATCCCACGCTGCGGGGTCGAGTTGTTGGGAACCGACATGGAAGGCGATGGCGGCCGGGCGCAATCCCAGTCGCCGGGCACGCGTCAGCAGGTTCGCGGCCGCGTCGGGAGCACACCCGAACTTGTGCCCGAACGGCGTTACCGACGACGGAAACACCGGCGCGATACGGCATTCCACGCTGGCTCCGGGAGCATGCTCGGCGATCACCGCCAAGTCCGCAGTGGTGTCGAACACGAACCGCCGGACCCCGCTGGCATAGGCACGGCCGACCGCGGCCGGCTTCTTGATGGTGTTGCCGAACGCCAGCCGGCTACCGCCGATACCGGCCAACCGGCAGGCGTCGATCTCGCCGAGCGAAGCAACATCAAATTCGGTGCCTTCGCCCGCGAGCAGGCGCAGGATAGGTTCGCCCGGATTCGCTTTGACCGCATAGCGAATCGAAGCCTCCGGCAGGGCGGCTCGCAGCGCTTGGAGGTCGTCGCGCACCCGAGCCAGATCGATCGTCAGATACGGCGTCTCGCGCACAGGACGCAGGGTAACCGGACCTCAGTTAGCCGGATGCGTTGGGAGCGAGAAGTGTTCGGGAGGTACCGTGGGGCCGCTCGGGGGTTGCGTGGACATGAGAGACACCGGCGTTGTAATCCCGTCGACGACCTCGGTGATGTTGCCGGTGAGCCGTTCGAAGTTCAACACTCCGTGCTGGAAGTTCTGCGTGATCCGCAGCGGCTCCTGGATCTCGGCGCTGGTCGGCAGGCCAAGCGGCCCGCGTTCGTAGCTCAGCGAGGCCCAGGCGTCGTAAATGGCGCCGGTGACCGGCTGCGCGCCGGTTTCGGGTGACCAGTACATGGCCCCCTTGGCGAAGGTGACGTACCGCGCGGCGCCAGCCGCCTCGGCCTCCGGCGAGGTCGGTGCGCCCAGCACGCTGTTCATCCCGCCCAGCGCCTGCCAGCGTTCGTAGATCACGCCGCCCTCCAGCGCTTTCAGCAACTCCTCGGGGGGATCGTTGAAATGTGCGGCGATGTCGCGGATTTCATCCATCAGGGCGTAGGCGGTGTTGCCCGGGCAGTCGGTGTTGCCGACGTCGCGGTGGGTGAAGATGGCCGGCAGCCGCGCTATCGCGCCTGCCGGAAAGGTGGTGTAGGAGCTGCCGGCAGACTCCAGCTCCACGGTGCCCTTGGGGTCTACGTCGTCCATGCCCAGCCGCCAGCCGAGCAGCCGCCCGACGGCGCGCAGTTGCAGCGGCGTCGGCGCCACGTCGTCGAAATTGCCGATCATCGCCACGCCCCAGGTGTCGCGGTTGAATCCGCCGGTATGGAATGCCTCGACCGGTTTGGTGAGACCCCCGGCGCTGCCCTCGAACACCTGGCCGTACTTGTCGACGAGCGCGTTGTAGGCGATGTCGCACCAGCCCAGCGTCTTGCTGTGATACGTGTAGATCGCCTTGACGATTCCGGCCGACTCCAGGGGCGAATAGTCGTTGCTGCCGGCGGTGTGGTGCACCACCGCGGCACGAACCGCCCGGTCGTACTGCGGGCTGCCGCAGCGCAGCGATTCGTCGGCTCCCCATTCGGCACGGCTGATGATGGGTGGCGCCTGGCCGGGCATGGTGACCCCGGTCGGTGGTGTCCATTGCGTTAGGGCCGGCGCCTGCGGCGGCGAGATGAGGATCGCGGAGATGTTCTGCCCGAACGGCTGCTCCTTGGTGGCCGGACGGTAGCCCAGCCCGGCCGGGTTTGCCTCGGTAGTAACCGGCGCCTGGGTCACCGGCGCATTGGCCGGGCGGGTGACCGCGATCTGGACCGTCGTGGTGCTGCCGACGAACACCGGATCGGTGCTGCGGGGCCCCGCCGCGGCGTTTGCCGGATCCGAGCCCGGTCCATCGGGCGCGGCGGTTTCATACTCGGCCTGATACCACGGCCCCCACGACCCGTCGGGGCGTTTGGCACGCACGCGCGTCGAGGTGCCGGCCAGGTCACCGGTCAGGGCAACCAGTGAAAACGGAGTGTCCTGAGTCAGTTCGCGGATCGTGACGCCGCCGCCGAGGCCGATCAGCGGCTGCTCCACCAGCTGGGTGTCCCGTGCCGGCGGCCGCTCGTGGGTGCTGTGCGGGGGACGGTTGAGCACCCACGAAACAATGACCATCGTGGCCGCGACGGCGGTGACCAGCATTGTCGGAGCACGGCTGCGGGACGCCACCAGGTGATGTTACTTGTGTGTCTAATGTTTCTTATGAGGCGACACGGTATTTATGTGGAAAACCTGTCGACGACACCGCAGAGCGATGGCGTGCTGGGCGGTCTCCCGTCCGGGGCCACTCTGCGGTGTCGTCAGGTGACAGGTCCCAAGGTTTGTAGGGCAGCAGGGATAGTCAGGCGACTGGTGTGGTCGCCGCGGCTGGTGGCGCCACCACCGGTGCCGCGGCCGCCGGAAGCGCTGGCGGAACCGCGGCGGGCAGGCCGGCGGCGGGTACGCCAGCCGCAGGTGCCGCCGCGCCGCCGTTTTGGATGGCCTGCATGATGGACGGCATCAGCACGCCCTTCAGCAGGTCGATGGCCTGCCCGGCGCCCAGCTGGTTGGCCGCCTGCATCACGTCGTTGAGGAGCCCGCCGCCGCCGCTGCTGCCGCCGAGGCCACCGCCGCCGGTGCCGATCGGGCTGGTGGCCGGCCCGTAGCCGCCGCCTGGTCCGTAGCCCAACGACGGATCGCCCAGGATCGGGTAGGTCCCGTCGGCGCCGGGGTCCAGGCTGGCCGGTGTCGTGATGGGAATCTCGTTGGCGCCGCCGAGTGCCGGGTCTAGCCCCGTAGGGTTCGTCAGCCCGGGTGTGGCTCCGGTGGGGCTGGTCAGCGCGGGGTTGATTCCGGTTCCCGGTGTCGGCGGCGTTATCGTCGTTCCCGGCAGGGCCAACGATCCCGGCGTCGACGGCGTCAAACCCGTCGGACTGGTCAGGCCCGGACTGGTCAGGCCCGGACTGGTCAGGCCCGGACTGGTCAGGCCCGGACTGGTCAGGCCGGTGCCGGCAGCACTGCCGCCGGTCAGGCTCGGCACCGGTGGCAGGTTGATGCCGAACTGCGAAAGCCCTTGCGACAGAGCCGACATCAGCTCGCCGGGCAAATCGGCCACGCTTGCCGCCCGGACAAACTCGTGGTGCTCGGGCGGTTTGGTGCCCACGGTCGATTCGTAAACAAGAAAATATGCACAAGGACTCGCAACTGCCAGGGCCGCGACGGCGCTCATGGTTGTCGAGAGCTTGCGTCGGCGTCGATTCGGCACGGAAGTCTCCTCAATGTGGACTATTTGTTGCGTCGGTTCCTTCCATCTGTCTGCGACGGCGTGAAACCCACGACTCGATGGTACGAGTGAGGTTCGTGTGACTAGAGTGGCTATATCGAATCGTGAGGCAATCGCACCAAAGGTGCGATGTTGGGCTATCGACGGACATGAGAACCTGCGCACCCGGCCCAAACCTGCGAGAACCCTGACTCGGACGAGCCGCCAAGTCGGGTTTTGGCAGCAGGGTCGGATAACCTAGGCAACCGATGACCGCACGATTCGACCTTTTCGTCGTCGGTTCCGGATTCTTCGGCCTGACGATCGCCGAGCGCGTGGCTACCCAGCTCGGCAAGCGGGTGCTCGTTGTCGAGCGCCGCCCGCATATCGGCGGTAACGCCTATTCCGAACCGGAGCCGCAGACCGGGATCGAAGTCCACAAATACGGCGCGCACCTGTTCCACACCTCCAATAAGAAGGTGTGGGACTACGTGCGGCAGTTCACCGACTTCACCGACTACCGGCACCGGGTCTTCGCCATGCACAACGGGCAGGCCTACCAGTTCCCGATGGGGCTGGGCCTGGTCTCGCAGTTCTTCGGCAAGTACTTCACGCCTGACCAAGCGCGGCAGCTGATCGCCGAACAGGCGGCCGAAATCAAGACCGAAGACGCGCAGAACCTCGAGGAGAAGGCCATCTCGCTGATCGGCCGGCCGCTCTACGAAGCGTTCGTCAAGGGTTACACCGCCAAGCAGTGGCAGACCGATCCCGCCGAGCTGCCGGCCGCCGTCATCAGCCGGCTTCCGGTGCGCTACACCTTCGACAACCGGTACTTCAGCGACACCTATGAGGGCCTGCCGGTCGACGGCTACACGGCGTGGCTACAGAACATGGCCGTCGATGACCGGATCGAGGTCAGGCTAGACACCGACTGGTTCGACGTTCGCGACGCGCTGTGTGCGGCCAGCCCGGACGCCCCGGTTGTTTACACCGGCCCGATCGACCGCTACTTCGACTACGCCGACGGCCGGCTGGGCTGGCGCACCCTGGACTTCGAGGTGGAAGTGCTGCCCGACTGTGGTGATTTTCAGGGCACGCCGGTGATGAACTACAACGACCTCGACGTCCCATACACCCGCATCCACGAGTTCCGGCACTTCCACCCCGAGCGCGATTACCCGACGGACAAGACGGTGATCATGCGCGAATACTCCCGGTTCGCCGAAGCCGACGACGAGCCCTACTATCCGATCAACACTGAGGCCGACCGTGCCCTGTTGGCCGCCTACCGGGCCAGGGCGAAGTCCGAGACCGCGTCATCGAAGGTCCTGTTCGGCGGTCGCTTGGGCACCTACCAATATCTGGATATGCATATGGCCATTGCCAGCGCTTTGAGCATGTACGAAAACGTTCTCGCGCCGCACCTGCGCGACGGCGCCGATCTGGACGGAGGCGCGCGGCAATGACCGCCGAAAGCCTGCTGTCCCGCATCATCCTGCCGCGACCGGGTGAACCGCTCGACGTGCGCAAGCTGTACCTCGAGGAGTCGACCACCAACGCGCGGCGCGCGCACGCCACGAGCCGGACCTCGCTGCAGATTGGCGCGGAATCAGAGGTGTCGTTCGCCACCTATTTCAATGCGTTTCCGGCCAGCTACTGGCGACGCTGGTCGATCTGCACGTCTGTGGTGCTGCGTGTCGAGCTCACCGGAGCGGGGCGCCTGGACGTCTACCGGACCAAGGCCACCGGTGCGCGCATCTTCGTCGAGGGCCGGGCGTTCGCCGGCGCTTCGGACTGCCCGCCGGGCCAGCCGCAGGTCGTCGAGGTCGAAGTGGGGCTGCAACCTTTCGAGGACGGCGGCTGGATCTGGTTCGACATCACCACCGACACCGCGGTCACCCTGCTCAACGGTGGCTGGTACGCGCCGACCCCCGCCCCCGGCACGGCCAACATCGCCGTCGGCATCCCCACGTTCAACCGCCCCGCGGACTGCGTCAACGCGCTGGCCGAACTCACCGCCGACCCGCTGGTGGACCAGGTGATCGGTGCGGTGATCGTGCCCGACCAAGGTACCCGCAAAGTCCGCGACCATCCAGACTTCCCCGCCGCCGCGGCCCGCCTGGGCAATCGGCTCTCCATTCACGACCAGCCCAACCTCGGCGGCTCCGGCGGCTACAGCCGGGTGATGTACGAGGCACTGAAAAACACCGACTGCCAGCAGATTCTGTTCATGGACGACGACATCCGCATCGAGCCGGACTCCATCTTGCGGGTGCTGGCCATGCACCGCTTCGCCAAGGGCCCGATGCTGGTCGGCGGACAGATGCTCAACCTGCAGGAGCCCTCGCACCTGCACATCATGGGCGAGGTCGTCAACCGCTCGAACTTCATGTGGACCGCCGCCCCGCACGCCGAGTACGACCACGACTTCGCCGAATGCCCGCTGGGCGACAAAGAGGACAAGAGCAAGCTGCTGCACCGGCGCATCGACGTCGACTACAACGGCTGGTGGACATGCATGATCCCGCGCCAGGTGGCCGAGGAGCTGGGCCAGCCGCTGCCGTTGTTCATCAAATGGGACGACGCCGACTACGGCCTGCGCGCCGCCGAACACGGCTATCCCACCGTCACGCTGCCCGGCGCGGCGATCTGGCACATGGCCTGGAGCGACAAAGACGACGCCATCGACTGGCAGGCCTACTTCCACCTGCGCAACCGGCTGGTGGTGGCCGCGATGCACTGGGACGGTGACATCACCGGACTGGTGCGCAGCCACCTCAAGGCGACACTGAAACACCTTGCCTGCCTTGAGTATTCGACGGTGGCAATCCAGAACAAGGCCATCGACGACTTCCTGGCCGGCCCCGAGCACATCTTCTCCATCCTCGAATCGGCGCTGCCGCAAGTGCATCGCATCCGCAAGGAATATCCCGACGCCGTCGTGCTGCCCGCGGCCAGCGAGCTGCCGCCGCCGTTGCACAAGAACAAGGTGAACAAGCCGCCGGTGAACCCCGTCACCATTGGTTACCGGCTGGGCCGGGGCATCGTGCACAACCTCAAGGCCGCCGACCCGGCCCACCACGCGCGCCCCGAGTTCAACGTGCCGACCCAGGATGCCCGCTGGTTCCGGTTGTGCACGGTCGACGGTGTCACGGTGACGACGGCCGACGGGTGTGGGGTGGTCTTCCGGCAGCGGGATCGGGCCAAGATGTTCGCCCTGCTGTGGCAGTCGCTGCGCCGCCAACGCCAGCTGACCCGCCGCTTCGACGAGATGCGCAGGATCTATCGCGCCGCGTTGCCCGTGTTGTCCAGCAAGCAGAAGTGGGAGACGGTGCTCTTCACGGTGGAAAACCAAGAGCGCCGACATGCCTAAAGCCCGTCCGCTGGGGGCGCCGGCGAGCGGTGAAGTCGCCGCAATTGTGGCCGTACAGTCAGCGCTGAATGAGCGACCGGAGGCGCTGACCGTCGCGCAGGGACTGTCCTACTTCGGCGAACACAGCATCGGTTGGCTGGCCGTGTCGGCACTCGGCGCGGCGCTTTCTCCAGGGAGACGCCGGGACTGGCTGGTCGCCGGCGGCGGCGCCTTCGCCGCCCACGCGGCCGCGGTGGTGGTCAAGCGGCTGGTCCGGCGCAAACGCCCCCATCATCCGGCCGTCGCCGTAAACGTCGGCACACCAAGCCAATTGAGCTTCCCGTCGGCGCACGCCACCTCTACGACGGCCGCGGCCATCCTCATGAGCAGGGCCGTCGGCCTGCCCATCGGACTGGGCGCGGCGGTGCTGGTGCCACCGATGGCACTGTCCCGGATACTGCTGGGGGTGCATTACCCCAGCGACGTCGCCGCCGGTGTGGCGCTCGGCGCTGCCGTCGCGGCCGTTGCGGTGCGACTCGATGTCGGCCTGCAGAGGGGTGTGTCGATATGAGTGAAGACGTGGTGACCGGGCCTCCGGCGAACCTGGTTGTCGGCGTCGTCAAGGCCATGCGGCCGCGGCAATGGGTCAAAAACGTTCTGGTGCTGGCCGCGCCGCTGGCCGCGGCAGGCCGCGGCGTCCGATACGACTACGCCGAGGTGCTGACCAAAGTCTCGGTGGCGTTCGTGGTGTTCAGCCTGGCCGCCTCGGCGATCTACCTGATCAACGACGTGCGTGATGTGGAGGCTGATCGCGAGCACCCCACCAAGCGGTTTCGCCCGATTGCCGCCGGTGTGGTTCCCGAATGGCTGGCCTACGTCATGTCGGCGGTGCTGGGGGTGGCCTCGTTGGGCATTGCCTGGTGGTTGACCCCCAGCCTGGCGGTGGTCATGGCCGTCTACCTGGCCATGCAACTGGGGTACTGCTATGGCCTCAAGCACCAAGCGGTGATCGACATCTGCATCGTGTCGTCGGCGTATCTGATCCGCGCCATCGCCGGTGGCGCCGCCGCTGATATTCCGTTGTCCCAGTGGTTTTTGCTGACCGCGGCGTTCGGGTCGCTGTTCATGGTGGCCGGCAAACGCTACGCCGAGCTGCAACTGGCCGAGCGTACCGGCGCCGCGATCCGCAAGTCGCTGGAAAGCTATACCAGCACCTATTTGCGGTTCGTCTGGACATTGTCGGCCACCGCGGTCGTCGTGTCCTACGGGCTGTGGGCCTTCGAGCGCGACCGGTACTCCGGTTCCTGGTACGCGGTGTCGATGGTCCCGTTCACCATCGCAATCCTGCGCTACGCCGTGGACGTCGACGGCGGCCTGGCCGGAGAGCCCGAAGACATCGCGCTGCGTGATCGGGTGTTGCAGTTGCTGGCGCTGGCGTGGATAGGAACAGTTGGGGCCGCTGTTGCCTTCGGCTAGCTCCAGATTCAAGGCCCTACGGGCCAGCGCGCTGGCCCGCAGGCCGGCCGTCAGGCGGGTCAGGTGGCCGGTTTTTCCCTATGAGCCGGTGGTCCGGATCAGTCTGTGGGTCAGCGTGGCGGTGGTCTGCGCGCTGTTCGGCTGGGGCGCGTGGCAACGACGCTGGATCGCCGACGACGGGCTGATCGTCCTGCGTACGGTGCGTAACCTGCTGGCCGGCAACGGGCCGGTGTTCAACGTGGGCGAGCGCGTGGAGGCCAATACGTCGACGCTGTGGACGTACTTGCTCTACGTGGCCAGCTGGGTGGGCGGGCCGATGCGCCTGGAATATGTGGCGCTGGCCGTGGCTCTGGTGCTGTCGTTACTGGGGGTGGCGCTGCTCATGCTGGGCACCGGCCGGTTGTATGCGCCCAGCCTGCGCGGCCGCCGGGCGATCATGTTGCCAGCCGGCGCGCTCATCTACATCGCGGTGCCACCGGCGCGAGATTTCGCAACGTCAGGGCTGGAAAGCGGGCTGGTGCTGACCTATCTCGGGCTGCTGTGGTGGCTGATGGTGTGCTGGGCGCAACCGCTGCGGGTCCGTCCGCAGGGCCGGGTATTCATCGGGGCGCTGGCTTTCGTGGCGGGATGCAGCGTGCTGGTCCGGCCCGAGCTGGCGCTGATGGGCGGCCTGGCCCTGATCATGATGCTGATCGCGGCGCGGACGTGGCGCCGCCGGGTGCTGATCGTGGTGGCCGGCGGTTTCCTGCCGGTCGCCTACCAGATCTTCCGGATGGGCTACTACGGATTGCTGGTGCCCGGTACCGCGCTAGCCAAGGACGCCGCGGGCGACAAGTGGTCGCAGGGCATGATCTATCTGTCGAATTTCAACCGGCCGTATGCCCTGTGGGTGCCGGTCGTGTTATTGGTGCCGTTGGGCGTGCTGCTGATGCTGGCCCGCCGCCGGCCGTCGTTTCTGCGTCCGGTGATCGCTCCCGACTACGGACGGGTGGCCCGGGCGGTCCAGAGCCCGGCGGCCGTGGTGGTCTTCATGGTCGGCAGCGGGCTGCTGCAGGCGTTGTACTGGATCCGCCAGGGCGGAGACTTCATGCACGGACGTGTCTTGCTGGCCCCGCTGTTCTGTTTGCTGGCTCCGGTGTCGGTTATTCCTGTCGCGCTGCCCGACGGCAAGGACTTCGCCAAGGAAACGGGATACTGGCTGGCTGGGGTGGTGAGCATGTTGTGGCTGGGCATCGCGGGGTGGTCGCTCTGGGCCGCGAATTCGCCGGGGATGGGAGACGATGCCACGCACGTCACCTATACGGGCATCGTTGACGAGCGCCGCTTCTACGCGCAGGCCACCGGGCACGCCCATCCGCTGACCGCCGCTGACTACCTCGATTACCCGCGGATGGCTGCCGTGCTGACCGCGCTTGACCACACCCCCGAAGGCGCCCTGCTGCTGCCGTCGGGCAACTACAACCAGTGGGATCTGGTGCCGATGATCCCGCCGGGAACCGCTCCCGGTATCCCGGCGACCCAAAAGCCGCAACACGCGGTGTTTTTCACCAATTTGGGGATGCTCGGCATGAATGTGGGACTCGATGTCAAGGTGATCGACCAGATCGGGCTGGCAAACCCGCTGGCTCAACACACCGAGCGGTTGAAGCACGGCCGGATCGGCCACGACAAGAACCTGTTTCCCGACTGGGTGATCGCCGATGGCCCGTGGGTGAAGTGGTATCCGGGTGTTCCGGGCTATCTCGACCCTGCTTGGGTCGCTCAGGCGGAGGCGGCGCTGAAATGCCCCGCCACCCAGGCGGTGCTGAACTCGGTGCGTGCCCCGTTGACCCTGCGCCGTTTTATGTCCAACGTGGTGCACTCCTTTGAGTTCACCCGGTACCGGATCGACAGGGTGCCGCTCAACGAACTCATCAGATGCGGCCTCGAGGTGCCCAACGTGCCGCCGGCCCCGGCTCGGGAGTGATCGATAGCGAGTGATAGCGAGTGATTCAGACCGGACTTTCGGGCCGTGCGGGCCTTGCCGCGAAGAATTTCAGCCGAATTGCGACCCGACGTCCGCGACGCATGCGCCCTGGTTGGGCGCGAGACTGACAGCAACATCACATTCGAGCTGTCACCTGCGGGCACCGAACCGCGGGCACATGCGAAAACGAGGCGTCGAGCCGCTGTTTGCGGCCCGAAAATCACCCGGAACCGCCGCCCGCTAACGCTTTCGGCGCGGTGCTCGATGAGAGAACCGACCCCAAGTTGTGGTTGACTACACGGGCACTGCGACGCCGAGCGCGCGCAGTCTGAAGTAGTTGAGGATGCGCCCTATTCACCGGATGCGCCTAAAAGATTGAGGATGAGGAAGCAAGGATGAAGCTTGTTGACAGGTTTCGTGGCGCCGTGACGGGTATGCCGCGCCGACTCATGGTGGGAGCCGTAGGTGCGGCCCTGCTGACGGGTCTGGTCGGTGTCGTTGACGTCACTGGCGGTTCGGCGACCGCGAGTGCGTTCTCGCGGCCGGGCCTGCCGGTGGAATACCTGCAGGTGCCCTCGGCGGCCATGGGTCGCGACATCAAGGTCCAGTTCCAAAGCGGTGGGGCGAACTCGCCCGCGCTGTACCTGCTTGACGGTATGCGCGCCCAGGATGACTTCAACGGCTGGGACATCAACACCCCGGCGTTCGAGTGGTACTACCAGTCGGGCATCTCGGTGGTCATGCCGGTTGGCGGGCAGTCCAGCTTCTACTCCGACTGGTACAACCCGGCCTGCGGTAAGGCCGGCTGCACCACCTACAAGTGGGAGACGTTCCTGACCAGCGAGTTGCCGCAGTATCTGTCGGCCAACCGCCAGGTCAAGCCGACCGGCAGTGCCGCGGTGGGTCTGTCGATGGCCGGGTCGTCGGCGTTGATCCTGGCCGCATACCACCCGGCGCAGTTCATCTACGCCGGCTCGCTGTCGGCACTGCTGGACCCGTCACAGGCGATGGGGCCGTCGCTGATCGGCCTGGCCATGGGTGACGCCGGCGGCTACAAGGCTTCCGACATGTGGGGTCCCAAGGATGACCCGGCGTGGCAGCGCAACGACCCGACGCTGCAGGTCGGCAAGCTAGTTGCCAACGACACCCGCATCTGGATCTACTGCGGCAACGGCAAGCCGTCCGACCTCGGTGGCGACAACCTGCCCGCCAAGTTCCTCGAGGGCTTCGTGCGGACCAGCAACCTGAAGTTCCAGGACGCGTACAACGCCGCCGGCGGTCACAACGCGGTGTTCAACTTCGACGCGAACGGTACCCACGACTGGCCGTACTGGGGTGCTCAGCTCAACGCCATGAAGCCCGACATGCAGCACACACTGGGCGCAACGCCTGGCGGCGGCGGCAACGGCAGCACCCAGGGCACCTAGAGCAAGCTAGGCGTCCGCAAGGCGTCACAAGTCCGCAATCAACGGCGGCGACCCCCAAGGTCGCCGCCGTTGGTCTGTTATCTCCCCTTTATCCCGTCGTGCACGGTGTGGTTAGCTACCTTGCGGGCCGGGCCTCGGTCGCAGCGCTGGACGATGGAGGTGGACATGAGGGGTCTGTCGGTGTTGCTACGGCTGCTCTGCGTTGCGGTGCTGTCGATCGCATTGGCCGGTGTGACGGCGGGGGCCGGAACCACGGGCGCGGCCACAGCCGCCCCCTACGAGACCCTGATGGTGCCGTCGGGCGCCATGGGCCGCGACATCCCGGTCGCGTTCCTGGGCGGCGGTCCGCACGCGGTCTACCTGCTCGACGCCTTCGACGCCGGCCCGGACGTCAGCAACTGGGTTACCGCGGGTAATGCGATGAACACCTTGGCGGGCAAGGGAATCTCGGTGGTCGCCCCGGCCGGTGGTGCCTACAGCATGTACACCAACTGGGAGCAGGACGGCAGCAAGCAATGGGAAACCTTCCTGTCCAGTGAGCTTCCCGATTGGCTGGCGGCCAACAAGGGCCTGGCACCGGGCGGTCACGCCGCCGTCGGCGCCGCTCAGGGGGGCTACGGAGCGATGGCGCTGGCCGCGTTCCACCCGGATCGATTCGGCTTCGCGGGGTCGCTGTCGGGATTCCTGTACCCGTCGAGCACCGCGACCAACGGCGCGATCCTGGCAGGCTTACAGGAATTCGGCGGTGTGGACGGCAATGGAATGTGGGGTGCCCCACAGTTGGGTCGGTGGAAGTGGCACGACCCGTGCGTGCATGTCGCTCTGCTGGCGCAGAACAACACCCGGTTGTGGGTATGGAGTCCCACCAACATGGGGGCCAGCGATCCTGCTGCCATGATCGGCCAGGCCGGTGCCGCAATGGGTGACAATCGGTCGTTCTACCAGCAGTATCGCGTGGTCGGCGGGCACAACGGACACTTCGACTTTCCTGGTGGGGGCGACAACGGCTGGGGCTCCTGGTCGGCGCAACTGGGTGCTATGTCCGGCGATATCGTCGGCGCGATCCGCTAGCGACCCGACGGCGGGATCCTCACCGGCGCGCGCCCCGAACACGCGCGGCGGAACATCGTCGGGACTGGAACGTTCTCACCAGCCGGTACCGTGTATGTGGTGCAGCCGAGCGCGGGGCTACCGGGGCCCCGACGCGGTATGGGTGGACTTCGAGCGGCTCGGCGGTGAGCATGCGCGACCCCGCCGCCGACCGCACGCTGTACCCAGACGCACCGACGCTGCTAGCAGGAGAACATGGCTCAGAATTCCAAGAATTCTAGGAACTCCCGTGATGCCCGGCTCAGGAGACGCCGCCAGCGAATCCTCGCCTGGGTTGCGGCCGGTGCACTGGCGTCGGTCGTCGCGCTGGTCATCGTCGCCGGGGTGATCATGCTGCGCCGCCAGGAGGTACCGCCCAGTGCGGTACCGCCCGGAGTGCTCACGCCGGGGGGCCCCACCACGTCGCACCCACGCAAGCCCCGCCCCGCCTTCCAGGATGCGTCCTGTCCGGACGTGCAGTTGATCTCCGTGCCCGGAACCTGGGAGTCGTCACCGCAGGACAATCCGCTCAACCCGGTGCAGTTTCCGAAGGCGTTGTTGCTCAACGTGACCGGGCCGATCTCTCAGGATTTCCCCGTGTCGCGGGTGCAGACGTACACGGTTCCCTACACCGCGCAGTTCCACAATCCGCTCAGCTCCGACGGTCAGATGTCCTACAACGAAAGCCGGGCTGAGGGAACTCGGGCGATGGTGCAGGCCATGACGGACATGAATAACAAATGCCCGTTGACCAGCTATGTGATCATCGGCTTCTCACAGGGCGCGGTGATCGCCGGCGACGTGGCCAGCGATATCGGCAACGGCCGCGGACCGGTCGATGACGACCTGGTGCTGGGGGTGACGCTGATCGCCGATGGCCGTCGCCAGCCGGGGGTGGGCAACGACATCCCGCCGAGCCCGCCTGGTGAGGGCGCCGAGGTCACCCTGCACGAGGTGCCGGTGCTGTCCGGGCTTGGCTTGACGATGACGGGCGCACGTCCGGGCGGTTTCGGGGCGCTCGACAGTCGCACCAACGAGATATGTGCCCAGGGCGATCTGATCTGTGCCGCCCCGCAGGAGGCGTTCAGCCCCGCCAATCTGCCGACCACCCTCAATACGTTGGCCGGCGGCGCCGGGCAACCCGTCCACGCGATGTACGCCACCCCCGAATTCTGGAACTCCGACGGGCAGCCGGCGACGCAATGGACGTTGAACTGGGCGCATGACCTCATCGACAAGGCCCCGCATCCCAAACACGGCTGAGTTGGGATCGATGGCCCCAACGCCGTGGGGCCGGCGTGGGCCAGACAGCCTGGCATCGGAGCGCCGCCAGCATTGGGGCTCCAAGACACAACCGGTAGTGCCCCGATCGTAATGCGATCAGCGGTACCTTGTGATTTGGTCTGTCGCCTCCCGCCCCTTAACATTAAGAGAAATTTAAGAGCATGTGGGTGACCCTGTTGGGTCGTAGCCGGCAACAATCGGCGCGCCAGTGCGTGCGCGCGCCGCTTGGGGGCCGGACCACGCACGGATGTAACTCGTCGGCGGAGCCGACCACGGATGTAACTCGTCGGCGGAGCCGACCACGGATGTAACCCTGTCGGCGTAGCCGACCAAGCAGTGTTGTGACAGGAGAGGGCGGCATGGCGTACCACAACCCGTTCATCGTGAATGGAAGAATCCGGTTTCCGGAGAACACCAACCTGGTGCGTCACGTCGAAAAGTGGGCGAGGGTGCGTGGCGACAAGCTGGCCTACCGGTTCCTGGACTTCTCCAGCGAACGGGACGGCGTCGAACGCGACATCCTGTGGTCGGAGTTCAGCGCGCGTAACCGTGCCGTCGGTGCGCGTCTGCAGCAGGTCACCCAGCCCGGCGATCGCATCGCCATCTTGTGTCCGCAGAACCTGGACTATCTGATTTCGTTCTTCGGCGCGCTGTATTCCGGCCGGGTCGCGGTGCCGTTGTTCGACCCTGCCGAGCCGGGCCATGTCGGCCGGTTGCACGCGGTGCTCGACGACTGCACCCCGTCGACCATTCTGACCACCAGCGACTCGGCCGAGGGGGTGCGCAAGTTCATCCGCAGCCGCTCGGCCAAGGAGCGGCCCCGTGTCATCGCCGTCGACGCGGTTCCCACCGAGGTAGCCGCGACCTGGCAGGAGCCCGACGCGAATGAGTCCACCACGGCCTATCTGCAGTACACGTCCGGATCGACCCGCACTCCGACCGGCGTGCAGATCACCCATCTGAACCTGCCGACCAACGTGCTGCAGGTGCTCCATGCCCTGGAAGGGCAAGAAGGCGACCGCGGTGTCAGCTGGCTGCCGTTCTTCCATGACATGGGCCTGATCACCGTGCTGTTGACGTCGGTGCTGGGCCACAGCTTCACCTTCATGACCCCGGCCGCGTTCGTGCGCCGGCCCGGCCGCTGGATTCGCGAACTCGCGCGTAAGCCCGGCGAAACCGGGGGCACGTTCTCCGCCGCACCGAACTTTGCCTTCGAGCATGCGGCGGTTCGCGGGCTACCCCGCGACGACGAACCACCATTGGACCTGAGCAACGTCAAGGGCATCCTCAACGGCAGCGAGCCGGTGTCCCCGGCGTCGCTGCGCAAGTTCTACGAGGCGTTCAAGCCCTACGGTCTCAAGGAGACCGCCGTCAAACCGTCCTACGGTCTGGCCGAGGCGACGCTGTTCGTCTCGACTACCGCGCCCAACGAACCGCCGACCGTCATCCACGTGGACCGCGACGAGCTCAACAAGCAGCGTTTCGTCGAGGTGCCCGCCGACTCGCCGAACGCTGTCGCGCAGGTCTCCGCCGGCAAGGTCGGCGTCGACGAGTGGGCGGTCATCGTCGACACCGAGACGGCCACCGAGCTACCGGACGGGCAGATCGGCGAGATCTGGCTGCACGGCAACAACTTGGGCATCGGCTACTGGGGCAAGGAGGCAGACTCCGCGCAGATTTTCCGTAACATTCTGAAGTCGCGGATCAGCGAGTCGCACGCCGAGGGTGCCCCCGACGACGGTCTGTGGGTGCGCACCGGCGACTACGGCACCTATTTCAAGGGGCACCTCTACATAGCGGGCCGGATCAAGGACCTGGTCATCATCGACGGCCGCAACCATTACCCGCAGGACCTGGAGTACACCGCGCAGGAGTCCAACAAGGCCTTGCGCGTCGGCTATGTGGCCGCCTTCTCGGTGCCCGCCAACCAGTTGCCGCAGAAGGTGTTTGACGACCCGCACGCCGGGCTGAAGTTCGACCCCGAGGACACCTCCGAGCAGCTGGTGATCGTCGCCGAACGCGCTGCCGGTACCCACAAGCTGGAATACCAGCCCATCGCCGACGACATCCGTGCTGCCATCGCCGTTGGACATGGGGTGACCGTGCGGGACCTGCTGCTGGTGTCCGCCGGCACGATTCCGCGGACCTCCAGCGGAAAGATCGGCCGCCGAGCGTGCCGTGCCGCCTACGTCGACGGCAGCTTGCGCAGCGGCGTCGGTTCCCCGACGGCCTTTGCCACCGAGTCCTGAGGTTCCCATGGCTGACATAGATCAACCGCAGGAGAACGTGCCTGCCAGCAAGACCGAAATGACGGTCCCCGAGATGCGGCAGTGGCTGCGCAACTGGGTGGGCAAGGCGGTCGGGAAGTCACCGGACTCGATCGACGAGTCGGTGCCGATGGTGGAGCTGGGCCTGTCATCGCGCGATGCAGTGGCGATGGCCGCCGACATCGAAGACCTGACCGGCGTCACGCTGTCGGTCGCGGTGGCGTTCCAGCACCCGACCATCGAGTCGTTGGCGACGCGGATCATCGAGGGCGAGCCCGAAACGGCCGATGACGGCGTCGACGTCGTCGATTGGTCGCGTAAGGGTCCCGCCGAGCGGGTCGACATCGCGATCGTTGGCTTGTCGACCCGGCTGCCCGGCGACATGAACACTCCAGACGAAACCTGGCAGGCGCTGCTGGAAGGCCGCGACGCCATCACCGACCTGCCCGAGGGCCGCTGGACGGAGTTCCTCGAAGAGCCTCGGCTGGCCGAGCGCGTGGCCAAGGCGCGCACCCGAGGCGGCTACCTCAACGACATCAAGGGCTTCGACTCGGAGTTCTTCGCGGTGGCCAAGACCGAGGCCGACAACATCGACCCGCAACAACGGATGGCGCTGGAATTGACCTGGGAGGCGCTCGAACACGCCCGCATCCCGGCGTCGAGCCTGCGCGGCCAGGCCGTCGGCGTCTACGTCGGCGTCTCCAACAATGACTACAGCTTCCTGGCCGTGTCGGATCCGACGGTCGCGCACCCGTATGCGATCACCGGCACCGCCACGTCGATCATCGCCAACCGGGTGTCGTACTTCTACGACTTCAGGGGGCCGTCGGTCGCGGTCGACACCGCCTGCTCGAGCTCGCTGGTGGCCACCCATCAGGCGGTGCAGGCGCTGCGCAACGGCGAATGCGACGTGGCGGTGGCGGGGGGTGTCAATGCGCTGATCACCCCGGTGGTGACGCTGGGTTTCGACGAGATCGGGCAGGTGCTGGCCCCCGACGGGCGGATCAAGTCGTTCTCGTCGGACGCCGACGGCTACACCCGCTCCGAGGGCGGCGGCATGCTGGTGCTCAAGCGCATCGACGACGCCCGCCGCGATGGCGACCAGATCCTGGCCGTGATCGCCGGCAGCGCGGTCAACCACGACGGCCGGTCTAACGGCCTGATCGCCCCCAATCAGGACGCCCAGGCCGACGTGCTGCGCCGGGCCTACAAGGACGCCGGGATCGACCCGCGCACCATCGACTACATCGAGGCACACGGCACCGGCACCGTCCTCGGTGACCCGATCGAGGCCGAGGCGCTGGGCCGGGTCGTCGGCAAGGGCCGGCCGGCCGACCGTCCGGCGCTGCTGGGCGCGGTGAAAACCAATGTGGGACACCTAGAGTCGGCCGCGGGTGCGGCCAGCATGGCCAAGGTGGTGCTGGCCTTGCAGCACGACAAGCTGCCGCCGTCGATCAACTTCGCCGGGCCCAGCCCCTACATCGATTTCGACATGATGCGGCTGAAGGTGATCGACACGGTGGCCGACTGGCCACGCTACGGCGGCTACGCGGTGGCCGGGGTGTCGAGCTTCGGCTTCGGCGGCGCCAACGCGCACGTGGTCGTGCGTGAGGTCTTGCCGCGTGACGTGGTGGAGAAAGAGGCGCGGGAACCCGAGCCAGAAGTAGGGGCGCCGGCCGGGGCGGCACCGTCCGAAGCGCCCGCTCTGGAAGGCCACGCGCTACGGTTCGACGACTTCGGCAACATCATCACCGACGCACACGCTGCCGAGGAGGACGAAGAGCCCGAGCTGCCTGGCGTCACCGAGGAGGCGCTACGGCTCAAGGAAGCTGCGCTGGCCGAGCTTGCGGCAGAAGAAGTTTCCGACCCGTGGATTCCGTTGGCCGTGTCGGCATTCCTGACCTCGCGTAAGAAGGCCGCCGCCGCCGAGCTGGCCGACTGGATGGAAAGCCCCGAGGGTCAGGCGTCGTCGCTGGAGTCGATCGGGCGGTCGTTGTCGCGACGCAACCACGGCCGCTCCCGCGCGGTGGTGCTGGCCCACAATCACGAGGAAGCGATCAAGGGGCTGCGGGCCATCGCCGCCGGCAAGCAGGCGCCCAATGTGTTCAGCGTCGACGGGCCGGTGACCAACGGTCCCGTCTGGGTGCTCGCGGGCTTCGGCGCCCAGCACCGCAAGATGGGCAAGAGCCTGTACCTGCGCAACCCGGTGTTCGCCGAGTGGATCGAAAAGGTCGACGCGCTGGTCCAGGACGAGCTGGGATATTCGGTGCTCGAGCTGATCCTCGACGACTCGCAGGACTACGGCATCGAGACCACCCAGGTCACCATCTTCGCGATCCAGATCGCCCTCGGTGAGCTGCTCAAGCATCACGGCGCCAAGCCGGCCGCGGTGGTCGGGCAGTCGCTGGGCGAGGCGGCATCGGCGTACTTCGCCGGCGGCCTGTCGCTGCGCGACGCCACCCGCGCCATCTGCTCCCGCTCGCATCTGATGGGCGAGGGCGAGGCGATGCTGTTCGGCGAGTACATCCGGCTGATGGCGCTGGTGGAGTACTCCGCCGACGAGATCAAGACGGTGTTTAAGGAGTCTGAGGCCTTTCCCGATCTGGAGGTGTGCGTCTACGCCGCACCCACCCAGACGGTCATCGGCGGCCCGCCCGAGCAGGTGGACGCGATCATCGCCCGCGCCGAAGCCGAGGGCAAGTTCGCCCGCAAGTTCCAGACCAAGGGCGCCAGCCACACTCAGCAGATGGATCCGCTGCTCGGTGAGCTGTCCGCCGAGCTGCAGGGCATCAAGGCGATGAGTCCGACCTGCGGGATCTTCTCGACGGTGCACGAGGGCAGCTACATCAAGCCGGGCAGCGAGCCCATCCACGACGTCGAGTACTGGAAGAAGGGGCTGCGGCATTCCGTCTACTTCACCCACGGAATCCGCAACGCCGTCGACAGCGGGCACACCACATTCCTGGAATTGGCGCCCAACCCGGTGGCGCTGATGCAGGTGGGTTTGACCACGGCCGCCGCCGGCCTGCATGACGCCCAGCTGATCCCGACGCTGGCCCGCAAGCAGGACGAGGTCGAGTCGATGATCTCGACCATGGCCCAGCTCTATGTGTACGGCCACGACCTGGACATCTGGACGCTCTTCAGCCGTGCCACGGGCCCCGAGGATTTCGCCGACATCCCGCCGACCCGGTTCAAGCGCAAGGAGCACTGGCTCGACGCGCACTTCTCCGGCGACGCCTCGGTGATCATGCCGGGCAACCATGTCGCGCTGCCGGACGGCCGCCACGTGTGGGAGTACGCGCCGCGCAACGGCCAGACCGACCTCGCGGCGCTGGTGAGAGCCGCTGCGGCCCAAGTGCTTTCCGACGCACAGCTGACGGCCGCCGAGCAGCGTGCGGTGCCCGGCGAGGGCGCCCGGCTGGTGACGACGATGACGCGGCATCCCGGCGGCGCGTCGGTTCAGGTGCACGCCCGCATCGACGAGTCGTTCACGCTGGTCTACGACGCCTTGGTGGCCCGGTCCGGCTTGGAGTCGGTGTTGCCTGCCGCCGTCGGGGCCGGCACGGCGATCGCGGCCGCGGCGCCGGTGGTGCCGCAGGTGCCTCAAGCGCCCGAGGAGCCGGAGGCCGACACGCTGACCGACAGCCTGACCACCCGCTATCTGCCCTCCGACGTGGGCAGGTGGTCGCCGGATTCCGGTGAGACCATCGCGGATCGGCTGGGCCTGATCGTCGGGTCGGCGATGGGCTACGAGCCCGAGGACCTGCCGTGGGAGGTGCCGCTGATCGAGCTCGGGCTCGACTCACTGATGGCGGTACGGATCAAGAACCGCGTCGAATACGACTTCGACCTGCCGCCGATTCAGTTGACGGCGGTGCGCGATGCCAACCTCTACAACGTCGAGAAGCTGATCGAGTACGCCGTCGAGCACCGCGACGAGGTGACGCAGCTCAGCGAGTACCAGAAGAACCAGACGGCCGAGGAGATTGCCCGGGCGCAGGCCGAATTGCTCAGTGGTGCAACGGTTTCGACGGTGACTGCGCCGGCGCCCGACCCGCAGGCAAAACCGGAAACCCAAGCACCGCCGGGTGTCCCGCCGCCGCCGACGGATCCGTCGGGTCCCTCGGGCAACGGGCAGCCGAATCTCAAAGGTGCCGCGGAGGCGCTGAACTCCGAAGCGGTCGCCAAGGCGCTCAACGCCGACGTGCCGCCGCGTGATGCGGCCGAGCGGGTCACCTTTGCCACCTGGGCGATCGTCACCGGCAAATCACCGGGCGGCATCTTCAACCCGCTGCCCAAGCTGGACGATGCCGCCGCCGCCAAGATGGCCCAACGGCTTGCCGAGCGTGCCGAAGGCCCGATCACCGCCGAGGATGTGCTGACCGCGGCCAACATCGAGGCGCTGGCCGACAAGGTGCGCGCTTACCTGGAGGCCGGCACGATCGACGGGTTTGTCCGTACCCTGCGTGCCCGGGCAGAGGGCTGCACCAAGCCGCCGGTGTTCGTGTTCCATCCGGCCGGCGGCTCGACCGTGGTGTACGAGCCGTTGCTCAACCGGCTGCCGGCGGACACCCCGATGTACGGCTTCGAGCGGGTCGAGGGGACCATCGAAGAGCGTGCCGCGCAGTATGTTCCGAAGCTGGTCGAGATGCAGGGCGACGGGCCCTACATTCTGGTCGGCTGGTCGCTGGGCGGGGTGCTGGCCTACGCCTGCGCGATCGGGCTCAAGCGGCTGGGCAAGAACGTCGCGTTCGTCGGCCTGATCGATGCCGTGCGGGCCGGCGAAGAGATCCCGCAGACCAAGGAGGAGATCCGCAAGCGCTGGGACCGCTACGCCCGCTTCGCCGAGAAGACGTTCAACGTCACCATCCCGGCGATCCCCTACGAGCAGCTTGAGGAGCTCGACGACGAGGGCCAGGTCCGGTTCGTGCTCGACGCCGTGCGGGAGTCCGGCGTGCAGATCCCGGCCGGGATCATCGAGCACCAGCGCACGTCGTACCTGGACAACCGCGCGATCGACACCGCGCAGATCCAGCCCTACGACGGGCATGTCACCCTCTACATGGCCGACCGATACCATGACGACGCGATCATGTTCGAGCCGCGCTATGCCGTTCGCCAGCCGGACGGCGGTTGGGGCGAGTACGTCTCCGACCTCGAGGTCGTGCCGATCGGTGGTGAGCACATCCAGGCCATCGACGAGCCGATCATCGCCAAGGTGGGCGAGCACATGAGCCGCGCGTTAGGCAACGTCGAGGCTGAACAGAGGGCCCCCTAAGTGAGCACGAAGACCACCGCCGAGCTGCTGGCCGAACTACGCGAAAAGCTGGAGCTGGCCAAGGAGCCCGGCGGTGAGAAGGCCGCCGCCAAGCGCGACAAGAAGGGCATCCCCAGTGCCCGCGCCCGCGTCTACGAGCTGGTGGACCCGGGCACCTTCTTCGAAATCGGGGCGTTGTGCCGCACCCCGGGCGACCCCAACGCGCTCTACGGCGACGGGGTGGTCACCGGGCACGGGCTCATCAACGGCCGACCGGTCGGGGTGTTCTCCCACGACCAGACGGTGTTCGGCGGCACCGTCGGTGAGATGTTCGGCCGCAAGGTGGCCCGGCTGATGGAGTGGTGCGCGATGGTCGGCTGCCCGATCGTCGGTATCCAGGACTCCGGCGGCGCCCGCATCCAGGACGCCGTCACGTCGTTGGCGTGGTATGCCGAGTTGGGTCAACGTCACGAGGCACTGTCCGGGGTGGTGCCGCAGATCTCCCTCATCTTCGGCAAGTGCGCCGGGGGAGCGGTGTATTCGCCGATCCAGGACGACCTGCTGGTCTCGGTGCGTGACCAGGGCTACTTCTTCGTCACCGGACCCGACGTGATCCGTGAGGTCACCGGCGAGGACGTCACCCTCGACGAACTCGGCGGCTCCGACGCGCAGGCCCGCTACGGCAACATCCACCACGTGGTGAACTCCGAAGCCGAGGCGTTCGGTTACGTGCGCGACTTCCTGTCGTTTTTGCCGTCCAACTGCTTCGGCAAGCCGCCGGCCATCAATCCCGGGCTGGAACCGGAGATCACCCCGACCGACCTGGAACTCGACTCGATCGTGCCGGACTCCGACAATGCGGCCTACGACATGCACGAGATCCTGCTGCGCATCTTCGACGACGGCGACTTTCTGGACGTCGCCGCGCAGCACGGGCCGGCCATCATCACCGGGTACGCCCGGGTCGACGGGCGTCCGGTGGGCGTGATCGCCAACCAGCCCATGCACATGTCCGGGGCCATCGACAACGAGGCTTCCGACAAGGCGGCGCGGTTCATCAGGTTCTGTGATTCGTTCCAGATCCCGCTGGTGTTCGTGGTGGATACCCCCGGATTTCTGCCGGGTGCGGAGGAGGAGAAGCGGGGCATCATCAAGCGCGGCGGCCGGTTCCTGTACTCCGTGGTCGAGGCCGACGTACCGAAGGTGACCATCACGGTCCGCAAATCCTACGGCGGCGCGTACGCGGTGATGGGCTCCCGGCAGCTGACCGCCGACTTCAACTTCGCCTGGCCCACCGCGCGCATCGCGGTGATCGGTGCCGAGGGGGCCGCGCAGCTGCTGATGAAACGCTTCCCGGACCCCACTGCGCCGGAAGCGCAGGCGATCAAGAAAGACTTCATCGAGGGCTACAACCTCAACATGGCGATTCCGTGGATCGCCGCCGAGCGCGGGTTTATCGACGCGGTGATCGACCCGCATGAAACCCGGCTGCTGTTGCGCAAGTCGCTGCATCTACTACGGGATAAGCAGCAATGGACGCGGCTAGGCCGCAAGCACGGCCTGATCCCGGTGTAGCCAGCTCGCGCTACAGCGTGAGGGCGCCCGCTGCGAGTTCGTCGAAGCGCTGCAGCGCCTCGTCGCCTTCGGTGTCCAGGCCGCGCAATGGGCCGCAGTCGGCCAGATACCGCTGCACGTACAGGCGCGCGACCAGCGCCTTGCGATCGGCGCCGCGAGTTTCTCGCTCCCACGCCGCCTGCTCGGTGAGCAGCGCTGCCGCGTAGACGTCGCCCATGAACTGCGCCAGCGGGTATAGTCGCGCCTCGGCCAGATCCCGGTCCAGCTTCGCCCACGCGGTGATCGCCGCATCGAGATCCTCGATGCGGCGCGACACCAGGCGCGTCGTGTCGTCATCGTCGGACGCCGACACCGCATCGCGCATGCGGGCCAGCAGCGGCTCGTGCGCCCGCGACTGCTCCATGCCGCGGCGCACGTCCAGACACAGGATGTTGTCGGAACCCTCCCAGATGGTGTTTACCTGCGCGTCGCGCAAAATCCTTGCCACCGGCCAGGTTTCGATATAGCCGTTGCCGCCGTGCAGCTCGACCGCGTCGGAGGCGGCGGTGATCCCGAGCCGGCACACCCGCAGCTTGGTCACCGGTACCGCGATACGTTGCCGAATCGCCTGGGGCTGACCGTGATTGGGGGCGCCGGTGCCGTCGAAGATCAGCGCCAGGGCGGCTTCGACGTCGACGATCATCTCGGCGAGCTTGCGCCGGATCAGCGGCTTGTCGATGAGTGCGTCGCCGAACGCCCGCCGCTGGCGGGTGTAACACAGCGACTCGACCAAGGCGCGGCGCGCATTGCCGACGGCGAACGAGGCGGTGCCCAGTCGCAATTTGTTGGTCAGTTCCATCATGCGGCCAAGGCCCTTGCCGTCGGCCGGCCCGGAGTCAGCCCGCGGCTCACCGGACAGCAGAAAGGCTTCGGCCTCGACGAACTCGATCTCGCCAGAGGCGACCGAGCGGGTCCCAAGTTTGTCCTTCAGCCGCCGGACGCGCACGCCGTTGCGGGAGCCGTCCCGGCGCGTCCGCAACACCAGGAACGACGCCACGCCCCGGGTCGAGTCGGGGGCTCCTTCGGGTTTGGCCAGCACCACAAACGCCTCCCCGGCGCAATTAGAGGCAAACCATTTGAAGCCGTTCAGCAGCCAGGCATCGCCGCTGCGGGTCGCGGTGGTTTCCAGCGCGCCCAGATCCGAGCCCCCAGTTCGCTCGGTCATCAGTTGCGCCGCCTGGCCGTCCCACTCGCCGGAGTTGAGTTTGTCCAGGACGTAGTCACGCACATCGGGCGGCGCGTAGGCCGTCACCAGGGATCGGACCATGTTGCCGCCAGTGCCCAGCGCACAGGCCATCCCGATGTCGGCCTGGTTGAGCAGATAGTTGGCTGCGAACAGCGGCAGCGACGGGCTTACACCGGCCCGCTTCGCTTCGTCGCGCACGGTTTTCTGCGCGTCCAGAATGGCCCGCTGGGACCGGGTGAACGACTCCGGCATCACCACCCGGCTGATGTCATGGCCCCACCGGTCGTAGCGTTCCAGCTGCGGTGGATTGCGGTCGGTCTCCTCGGCCCAGCGGGTCACCGGGCCGCCCATCAGCTCACCCACGCGCGTCAAATGTGGCTCGGCGAAAGCCAATTCGTCCGGCTGCAAGTAGTACGCCATAGTGAACTGCAGCGTGGGATCGGTGAGATACCAGTTGAGACCGGTGGCGCCCTGGTAATTCTCGGTGCGGTAGCGTCCGGCTTTTTCCGGTGTCGAAAACGGCAGCCGGTCCACGGACTCCAGCAGGTAGTCGGTCATCCCGCGACACTATTACATAGGTTTTATATATGTCTAGACGTCCCGAACGCCGGGTGCAGGGCTGCGCCAATAGCTTGCAATGCAAAGACATACAGCGGCTATGCGGGCTCAACCAGGGTGAGCCGCGGACCCGCCACCGCGTAGGCGAACCGAACTTGCGTTCCCTCGTTCAGGCTTCGGTGCAGGACCGCCAGCCACGTCGCGAAATGGGGATCGTCGCGTTCCAACAGGTATATCGCCGCGTGGCGACCGAAGTGCACACCCACCGGCCGATCCGGTTGAGCGGTGTCGAGCCTGACCACCACATCCTGTTCCACCGCCGACGAGCCCGCCGACGAGCCCGCCGACGAGCCCGCCGACGAGCCACTGTCGGCGGTGGATGGCGTGGTCGTACCGGGCGACGACGCGGCCGCACTGCCCCCGCTGGGCATGCCGCATCCGCTGGTGAGCACGGTCATCGCCGCTGCCAGGCCGGCGACCCGGGCGCGCGTCGAGGCGCTGCGGGGCTTGCTCACGCCGCGCGCGGCAGATCCGGCTTTGCCGTAGCCGTGTGTTGTGTCGGCCTGCTGGGCGTCGGCGCCCAGCCGACGTAGGTCAGATACAGCCCGATCAGCGCGGCGGCCAGGCACAAGCTCACCCACACGGCCTGCGCGCCGATCATGCTGTTGGCAAGCGACACGAAAGCCCTGGGAAATGCCAACAGCAAGAGCCCGCGCAGCGTGACCAGCCAGCCCAGCACGGACACGATGATCGCCGGGGCACCGCGCCACGATTGGTGACCGGCCACCATCATCAAGCCGAACAGTAAGACGAACGCCCCGGTCACCCAGGTCCACAGGGAGTTCGCTTCGAACTGCGAAAGCAGGCTCTGCATGTCGGCGGCACGCACCACGGCCGTCAGGTCGACGATCACCAGGAAGGGTCCAAGCGCCCGGGCGAACATGCGGGTTCGGGACTGCGAATCAGGTGAGACGTTCATGGCCATACCTCCGTCCGACGCCATCGACGAATCACCTGAATCGCATCACGCGACCGCCGGCGGCGGTAGGGACCGAAGTCCCGCGGGTGTCCGGCATTCGTCAGTCAGGCGCGCGGGCGGCCCGCATAGGCTACATGGACACCAGGAACTCGGAGGTATAGAACTCGGCGGGGTCCTGGGAATTGGGGTTGGGGCGCTCGACGATCACCCACACGCCCGTCGTACCCTGTCGCACAGAATCCTGGACGGTCACCGTCCCCGTCCCGCCCTCATCAAGGTCAAGGCTGGCGAAAGCGGTGCCCGGGGCGCCGGGGCCGCACGAGGCAGTGGCCGGGCGCGGCGCCTGGATCAGGCCGACGTCGTAGTGCATCCCCGGTTGTGCGGGGTTGGTCAGGTGCACCTCGGCGACCGCCTGCGATCCCGCTCTGTGGATCAACGCCGAGCCGGTGCCCGTAGGCGGCGAAACCGCCGGCAACCTCGGCGCGACGGAGGTGCGGCTGTAATCGCATTGCCGCATCGCGGCTCCTAACGCCACCCTGGTGGGCCCGCCCGCCCCCGGATTGGCGGCCGCAGCTCCACCCGTGATTAGCGCCGCCGGGCACGTCACCAAAGTGATTGCTGCCGTATACGTCAAATTCCGCATCAGCCCGCGCATGGCCCCCACCGTCTTCATCTATTGGTTTGCCCGACCGCAGTAGATATTGACGGCATTCGCACCGCCGAAACCTCCGTGCGTTGGAGGTTGGTTCGGCGTTCTCGCCGCCGCATCTGGTGTATAACCACAGCGGCGGGCCGCGGTGCCCGGAGCTCTCGAAGGAGTCGGATGGTCAGCGCGATTTCGACAGCGAAACCAGCTCCATGACAGGCGAATTGCGGATTTCGCGGCGACAACTCGGTGCCGTCACGGGTGGCATTCTCGCCGGCGGGCTGATCGCGGTGGGGATGCGCGGGCACAAGCCGGCGAACTCCGCGGCACCGGCAGTCTCGGCGCAATCGCTGGGGTACACGGTCAACGTCAACAAGCCCGGCGGTGCATCCGGCTATGTGTTCTTCGTCTCCGGAACCACTGCGGCCCATCTCGGGGCAGGGTCACGGCCCTGCGTGCTCGTCGTTGCCGACAAGGCCGGACATGTGGTGTGGCAGCGGCAACTTCCGGCCGGGGAGACCGCCGGCAATCTCCGCGTCCAGCGCTACCGGGACAAGCCGGTGCTCACCTGGTGGCAAGGCCGCAAGCAATGGGGCCACGGGCTGGGCGCCAGCTACATCGCCGACGACCATTACAACCTGATCAGCACTGTGACGCCCGGCGGTGAACTGTCATCAGACATCCACGAATTCCGGCTCACCCCGGACGGCCGCGCCCTGATCACGTCCTACCCGGAGGTGACGGCCGACCTGACGGCTGTCGGCGGACCCAAGGACGGGCGGCTCTATAACTGCACCGCCTCGGTGGTCGACGTCGCAACCAAACAGACGCTGTTCCAATGGGATGCGCTGAGCCACGTCCCGATCAGCGACTCGCCGGCAAGGTACACCGCGGGCCAGACGCTGGACGTCTATCACATGAACTCGATCGCGCTGGATCCCGCGGGCAACCTGGTGATCAGCATGCGAGCAATGTCCACCGTCTTCAACGTCGACTACCGCACCGGCGCCGTCAACTGGCGACTGGGCGGGAAGCGGTCCACGTTCGCGCTGGATGACGGCGTCGACTTCGCCTACCAGCACGACGTGGAGATGCCCGAGGCCAACACAATCACGTTGTTCGACAACCACTTCGAGGGCAGCCTGGGACAAAAAGGTGGTGGGTCAGTGCCGACCAGCCTGAAATGGATTCGCCTGGATTTCCACGCCGGCCGCGCGACACTGCTTCGCGCTCAGCGGCATCCGGCAGATCTCAGCGTGGGAGCCATGGGCAACCTGCAGCAACTGCCGGGCGGCAACACCTTCTCCGGATGGGGTACCGCCGAGCACATCGCCGAGTTCACCGCGGCCGGCGACATGGTGTTCGACGCAACCCTGCCCGACGGCACCTATCGCGCGTTCCTCGACGACTGGACGGGGGACCCCGTCGAACCCCCGCAGCTGCACTTCGCCGACGATACCGCCCACGCGGTGTGGAACGGCGCCACCCGGGTGGCCCGCTGGCGGCTGCTGCACGGCCCGGAAAGCAACACCATGACGCCGCGAACCACCGTGGCCTGGGCGGGCTATGACACCTCGGTGCCGCTGTCCGGGAATTCCGACGGCTACTACCAGCTCGAGGCCCTGGCCGCCGACGGCGCTGTCGTCGGCCGCACCGCGCCAATCACGCGGTGAGGGGCGGCGAGACTGCAGCCGCGTCGTCGAAACTGCGGCCAGCGCGCGCGTGTCTGGCGGTTGCCGGGCAGGCCGCAGACCGGGCCTCAGGGGCCGATGCGAATCTTGCCCGGCGACCACAACCCGCTACGGGTCGCGGTGCCCAGGTCCAGTTGCGCCGGCGGGGCATCGACGAGGGTGTCGAACTTGCGCAGCGATCCCCAGTCGCGGGCCCAGTCACGCGACAGATAGGTCGCCATGACATGGGCGCGCAGCAGCAGATCGGTGATGCCCAGCAGGCCGCCGTTGACGCCGTCTTCCCAGGTGTCGGTGTCCAGTTTCTTGGCGTTGTAGTCCGGCGTGATGCGGAATTTCGGGATTTCGGTGACGCCGTTGACGTGCAGCATCGGCTGCTGACACGGGAACGCCAGTCCGACCGCCCAGTCCAGCAGCACCGGTTGGGTGGAGCCGACGTACTCCTGCAGGGAACGTAGCTCCGGCACCCGCGGCGGGGTGATCGCGATCCAGTCCTCCGGGGTGAGCGACAGGTCCTCGGCGACGACCCGGACGGCGACGGCATCGGTGGGCATCTTGTCGCGTGCGAACCGCAGATTGCGCCAGGCTTTGGGCTGTTCGCCGTACAGGTCGTCGGGCACCAGCCGTCCGGCGGGTACCAGCTCGCCCGGGCCGGGCCGGGCATATTCCAGCACCACGGCCTGCCCGGATGTGTAGCCGTGCAGCACGCTGTGCCCGGCGATCTTGCCGGCGGCGGTCACCACCACCAGCGGATGCCCGTCGTCCGGCTTGGGCAGCAGGTACCAGGCCGAGGCGAGCCGGCTCTGCTGCTGCGGCCCGGTGGTGTAGGTGCCGGCCAACGGAACCCGCGCGGGATCGAGCTGGTAGGGCAGCGGCACCGTCGATCCATTGATGCCCGCCGTCTTGAGTTTGGTGGGCGCATCCCAGTCGTAGTCGGTGCCGGGCTGGTTGGGTTTCATCACGATCGCCTCGGCGACGGTGTGCTCCGGCACGCCGTTGGGGGTGAAGCCCGTCGGGTCGGTGCCGCCCAGCGGCCCCAGCGGGCCGTAATCGCCGGGCAGTGCGGTCATGAAGCCGTTGTTGGGGTCTGGTTCGACGAGCACGTCATCGGCCAGGCCGCAGCCCCCGGCGAACGCCCGCAGGTTGGACCAGCCGTTGGAGTAGGTGGGGTACTGGCGCACGATTCCGGCCACCATCGACGCGACGAACACCAACGCCATGAAGCCGGCTGCCAGCGGGACCGGCGCTTGAGAAGGCCAGGTCAGTGCTCGGGTCAGGCGGCCTTCACCGCTGCCCCGGGGCGCGAAATGCAGCCAGGCCGCATACCCCAAGGCAATGGCGAACAGTGCGAAAAAGATTGTGCTGACCGTGATTCCGGCAATTTTGGGCATGGCGCTGTTGAACGGCACGCCGTAGCTGGAGACATACCACCAGCCATTGGTGGTGGCCCAGCACAACGCCAGCATGAACAACACCGCCGCCAGGAACGCCATCCGGTTGCGCGACCAGCGCAACACTTTTGGCGACACCAGCACCGTCGTCAGCGCGGCCATCGCCGCCCCCACCGCGGCAAACAGCCCGAAGTGGTGCACCCACTTGGTGGGGGTGAACATCAAGAAGAACATGGTGGCGAAGATGACGCCCATCAGCCGCCATGCCGGACCGCGCGCCACTCCGGGAATTCGCTTGCGCCGCAACATGATAAACACCGCGGTGAACAGGCACAGGGCGGTGATCAAGAAGCCGAAGCGGCGCGACAGCGAGCCGTCGACCGTCGGCAGGATGAGGTAGTAGTAGCGCAGGTTTTCGGTGTACCAAGCCTGGCTGGGACCGATCTTGCCGCGAACCCTGGTGGCTTCCAACACCGTTGACAACGTCTGGTCGGCGAACACCACGGTCAGGATGATGGTGCCGGCGGCCAGCATCGGCGACAGCAACGGCAACGTGCCCACCAGGCGGTGGCGTTTGACGAAGATCCGCAGGATCGGGCGGCCGCCGGCTACCAGCGCGGCCACCGCGATCAGCCCGGTGGGCTGCACACCCAGGGTGAACGCGGCGGCGATGATCGCCAGCGCCGCCGGGGTGAGCCGGCTGTAGCGCATCGACCGCTCGATCAGCACGTAGGTGACCAGCGAGCCCAGCGCGATGATGCCTTCGGGACGCAGGCCGTTGTCGAACGGCATCCACGCGGTCAGCAGGACCATGGCCGCTGCCCAGTTGGCGGCCTTGCTGGAGGTTACCGCCGGCCCCAGCCGGGGCAGTACCTCACGCGAGAGCAGCAGCCAGCACACCAGCCCGGCGAACAGGTCCGGCAGCCGCATCCAGATGCTGGCGTCGCTGACGTGGGTCATCAGCGCGAGCAGGTTGTAGTACCAGCCGAACGGGTCCTCGGGGCTGCCGAACCAGCGGAAGTAGTTGGACATGTAGCCGGCCCGGTCGGCCACCCGGGCCATGCCCAGGATGTAGCCGTCGTCGGAGGAATTGGCGCCGATGACGTGCCAGAGCAGGAACGCGAAGATCACCACGCCGTCGAGCAGGGTGAAGGTGCGCCAGTTTGCCGGAATCCACCGGCGCATCCGGTGGCCGTCGAGTTGGTCGAGGCGCCACAGCGCGATCAGCGCCACGACCGTGCACACGATGGCGCCGATGATCGCCAGCAGTTTCAGGGTCGTCGGGGTGGTGGAAAAGCGGGTGTCGATGGTGGCAGACAGGCGCAGCCCGGCCGGCGCCGGACCGGTCAGGTCGGTGAACACCCCGACGATCTGGGGGCGCAGGTTCGGGTCGGGGAAGCCGCCGCGCAACGGCTGTCCGGCTGGATCCTTGAGCCCGACGAAAGTGGCGAAGGTCCCGGCGTGCGTCGAGGTGACCTCGATGCGTGAACATCCCGGCCCATTGGCGCCGCCGACCACCGCGTCGCGCGGCACGGACAGGATGACGACGTTGCGGTCGGTGACGTCCACGCGCTGGCCGCTGACGACGACGAACATCGCCTGCAGGTTGGCGTCCTTGCCCTGCTTGGGTGCGGTGCCCAGCACCACCCCGCCTTGCGGCGACATGCCGCGCACCACCTCGCAGGGAACGGTGGCGGTCAGGTCGACGGGCGTCAGGGAAATCAGCGGCGCCGTCACGCTGTTGAGCTGGCCATCTTGCGGCCAGTTCAGCATGGCGGTGGTCTGCACGACGGGCAGCAGCGGTGTCGCGACGGACAACACGAACCCGATCAGGCCCGCGATCGTCGCCACCCAGCGGGTCACCCGCACGTCGCGGCACCCGTTAGTACCGCTCGCGCTCTGTGTCATGGCAGCGCCCTAATCGGTCCTTGCCGGCTCCAGCCGGGCACGGTGATCACGCCCTGCTGCACGACGGCGTTCGGCGCCTGGTCGGCTGGCACCAGCCGGTAGTACTGCTCCACCGAACCCCAGTCGCGATACCAGTCGCCGCTCAGATACGTCGAGATCGTCGAGGTCCGCAGCAGCGCCTGGGTGAACAGGAACGGCCCTCCGGTGGAGCTGGACTGCCAGAGGTTCGACGACACCGCGGTTTGCTTGTGGTCGGGCATGATGCGGTATTCGGGAAGTTCGGCCACGCCTAGGTGTTCGGAGAACGGCCGCTGGCAGGGGAAGTTGGCGGCGGTCGCGATGTCCATCAGCACCGGTTTCTGCGAGCCAATCAGCTGCTGCAGCGTTTCCAGGACCGGGACCCGCGGCGGGGTGAAGGCGAACCACTGCTCGGGGCTCAGGTTCGGGTCGTAGGCGACAATGCGCGCCACCGTGGCTTCCGGCGGCGCCCAGGTCAGCGGGAACCGCAGGTTGCGCCACGCCGGTTGCGGCCCCAGGTCGATCGGGAACACCTGTCCCAATGGTGCGATGCTGCCGTCGGGCCGGGCGAGGCCCCACTGCAGTTTCAGCGACTGGCCGTAGACGAAGTCACCGTCCTCCTTGTAGGACCAGATGGCCCCGGCGGCGGACACCACCACCAGTGGGCGATCCGGAGTGCGCGGCGGCAATTGGTACCAGGCGGAAGTGGCCGTGGCGGCCAGCGTGTTCTCGCCGTAGCTGCCCATCACCGGGGTGCGGTCCGGGTCAAGGCCGAACGGCAGCGCCGCGTGTGACCCGTTGACTCCGACGGGGCCTTTGCCGCCCGCGGTGCCGGCGGAGTCGGTGATGGCCGCGTTGGGCTTGTTGGGAGACGCGTCGGAATTGACCACTCCGGGCTTGCTGACCACCGGGTCGGACTTCAGGTCATCGCCCACGCCCTCGGGTTTGAAACCGACCGGGTTGACGCCCCCGAGCGGTCCGTCCGGCCCGAAGGTTTGGCCCGGGACCGGTTGCAGCATACCGGCATTGGGGTCGGGCTCGGCCAGCACGTCGTCGGCCATGGCGCAGCTGGACAGTCCCGATTCCAGCGCCGCCAGGTTGGCCTTGGCGGTGGTGTAGAGCGGGTAGCGCAAAACCGCCCCCTTGGCCAGGGACGCGACCTCGCCCACGACCATGATCGTCGCGACCACCAGCAGTGGTGCCGAGGCCAGGACCCGGTTGCGCCGGTTGTCCTTGACCTCGGTGTGCCCGGCGTAGTCCATCCGGAAGTGGTACCAGGCGGCCAGCAGACCGGTGAGGATCGACAGGGTCAGGAACATCGAGGTCACCGGGTGGCTGGCGATGACGGGTTGGATGTCGTACCACGGCACGCCGTAGTTGCCGACGTAGAACCAGCCGTTGATGCCCGAGGTGGCCCATGCCAGCACGAACAGCAGCGCGGTGATGTAGAGCGTGAGGTTTCGCCGGCTGTGCAACCCGATGCGGGCGACGGTGAAGGCGGTGACTGCACCCAGGGCGCCGGCCAGCCCGGCGAAAGCGCCGAACTGGATGGCCCATTTGGTGGGGGTGAACGTCAACAACAGCAGACCGATCGCCGTCGTACCGATGAGCCGCCAGGCCGGACCGCTGGCCAGCCCCGGCACCCGGCCGCGGCGCAGCAGCACGAACAGCATTCCGAACAGGCACAGCAACATCACCAGGACGGCGAATCGCCGCGACATTGACCCGTCCGCATTGGACTCGACCGTGAGGAAGTAGTAGCGCAGGAAGTCCTGGTACCAGGCGATTGTGGGCCCCACCTTGTACTTGATGCGCGCCGCCTCGGCGACCGTCGCCAGCGTCTGGTTGCGGAACACCACCACGGTGGTCAACGCCAGCGACGCGGCGAGCACCGCCAGCGGCGCCAGTATTCCGTCGGCGGCGCGCCGTCGGCGGATGGTTTGCGCGATGGCCCGGGCGCCGGTGAGCAGCGGGGCCAGCGCGATCAGGCCCTGCGGCGCCAGCGTGGCCGTCAGCATCGCGACGATGATGGCCAGCGCGGCCGGGGCCAGTCGCCGCTGCGCGATCGAGCGTTCCACCAGCATCCAGGCGACCAGCACACCCAACGCGATCAGGGGCTCGGGGCGCAGTCCGTTGTTGAACGGTAACCAGGCGGCCACGAATACCGCGCCGGCCGTCAACACCGCGGCCCGGTTGGCGGCCAGGCCGCCCTTGCCCGGTCCCAGGCGCCGCAACATCACGTGGCTGATGATCAGCCAGCAGGCGATCCCGGCCAGGGTGGCCGGAAGCCGCATCCACACACCGGCGGTGCTCACCGATGCCAGGTGGGCCAGCACGCCCAGGTACCAGTCGAACGGTGCCTCGGTGGCACCGAAGTAGCGGTAGTAGTTGGCCACATAGCCGGCTTTCGGGGCGATGCGGGCGATGGTCAGGTTGTAGCCGTCGTCGGACGAGGTGGCGCCGATGAGATGCCAGAGCAGCAGCGTGGCGATCACCCCGGCGTCGGCAAGCCAGACCGCCAGGCCGGAGCGCCGTCGGGGCATTCGTACACCGCCCCGGTTCTGACGATCCAGGACCGCCAAAGCGACGATGGCAACCAGGACCGCCAGTGCGCCCAGGGTCATCGCGATCGTCTTGATGGAGGTGGGGTTGGTGATGAATCGGGTGTCGACGTCGACGCGGGCTGATAGGCCGGGTTGAGCGGGCACCTTCAAGTCGGTGAAGATGCCGCCGACCTGAGGTTTCTTTTCGGCGGGCAGGGTGCCCGCGGCACCGAGAATGCCGACGAAGTCGGCGTGGGCGCCGGCCGCGTCGGCCCAGATGTGCAGTATGTTGCATCCGCCAGCGGCGATCGCCGCGCGGGGCGCCGCCGCGGCCACGGTGTCGCGGAAGGCGACGACGACGGTGTCCTTGTCGGCCCGGACGAACAGGCCATGCTTGCCCGTGTCCACGCCGCCGGCCGGCAGCGTCGACAGCACCAGGCCGCCGCCGGCGGGCAGGGTGGCGATCGCCGGGCAGGGGATCGAGATGTCGAGCGCCCTGGGCGCCCCGGACACCAGCGGCGCCGTGACCTGGGTGACATTGCCGTCCGAGGTGCTGCCCTGCGGCCACAGGATGGTCGCCGTCGTTTGCTTCACCGGAAGCAGCGGAACCAGGGCACACAACAGCAGTCCCACAATTCCCGAGACGACGGCTACTAGGCGGGCGATCCGGTGAGATCGCTCATTACCGTCGAGGGGCACGAGGGTCGATCGTAGGCGACGCGGCTGAGGGGCTTTCGGAAGCGGGGGCCGGACCGCGTCGGTGGTTATTGCGATCGAGTCTGCGTCAGCTGCGTGGGGCCGGCGCTGAGTGCCGATGTGCGGGCAGTCTCGGCGCAGTCAGCGCGGGCCCCGGCCAGAGGGGGTGCTGGGCTTGGCCTGACTACGGCGATATGGGGGGGCTATATGTGGCTATATGTCAGCAACCGGGAGCACCCGGTGTTAGTGCTGTAACCCGACATTGCTGCGCGAAGCACATGACCGCCACATGCGGCTGGCGTCTCCTTTGGCCGTTGATCCGAAAGGCCTCGCGCAGTTGCTCGTTGTGCAGGTACGCCCGGCGTCAGTGCCGTGGTGACGGCGATTTCGGCCAAGCCGGTGCGCTGCTCACAGGTCACGTCGGGCGGGTTCTTGCGGGTCGTCCAGATCGCGTGCCGATCGCGGACTCCCGCTTTGGTCATGGTGCGCGCCCGCACTTTGTCCGGCGTTTTGAGCGGCCAGGCCACTACATGGAACGGGAACAGGCCGATCAGCACCTTGGGCGCCCGCTGTCGCGCCAGAGCGTGGATCCGTTCCGCACCGTGGCAACTGACGTGAGTCAACAACGCGGCGCGCGTCGCATAACTTGCCCAAAGTTTTCTCGTTGCGGCCTGGCCGCGCACACCAGCCGACCTGCCCCCGTGATCCACGACAACCGTGAGAAAACGGTGCCCATTGCCAACGGACATCTCGTCAACGCCGAACCTGATCAAACCCACGATCGCCGCCACAGTGCGCCAGGCGACACGCAGCAACACCGTGAGCGCGCTCAATGCGGTAGGGGCTGCCAGCCAGGCGCAGTGTCTTCACAGGCCCTAGGGGTAGCGCGCTAGGACGCGCCCACGGCACATGCACCACCACCCGCTGACATCCTGATTGCCACAGTCCCAACCAGTGCTGCTGCGTGCCACAGCTGCGGATCGTTGAAAGCATCAGCATTGTGTTTGCGCTTGTGGTAGTGCTGAACATCTCAAGGTTCCTCTGACGTTGCGGTTCTGGTTGGGTGTGGGGGCTTGCTATGTCGTATGTGGTTGTGGTGCCGGAGGTGTTGGTGGCCGCGACTGCTGAGGTGGCCGGTATCGGTTCGTTGGTGGGTGCGGCTAGTGCGGCGGCGTTGGGGCCGACGACGGGTTTGTTGGCGCCTGGTGGTGATGAGGTGTCGGCGGCGGTGGCGGCGTTGTTTTCCGGCCATGGGCAGCAGTATCAGGTGTTGAGTCGGCAGGTGGCGGGGTTTCATGCCGAGTTTGTGCGGGCGTTGAGCGGGGCGGGGTATGCGTATGCGGCTGCGGAGGCGGCCGGTGCGCATCCGTTGCGGGCCTTGGTCGATGACGTGTTGGCGGTGATTAATTTTCCGACGAACGTGGTGTTGGGGCGTCCGCTGATTGGTGATGGCCACAATGGGGCGGCCGGGACCGGGGCTAAGGGTGGGGCTGGCGGGATTTTGATCGGCAATGGTGGTGCCGGGGG
>NZ_UPHT01000172.1 GCF_900566085.1 Mycobacterium attenuatum | reverse complement strand
ACCCAGTGGAACCAGGCCATGGCGGACCTGATGCGGTCCTATCAGTCGATGGCGGCTACCCACGAATCCAACACGATGGCGATGCTGGCCCGCGACACCGCCGAGGCCGCCAAGTGGGGCGCCTGACTGCTCGGTGGTGATCCGTTCTGGTGGCAGCGGCGATGTTTAGGGTGCGATCGACGGTCGTCTGGCCGAGTGCCAGGCGCTTCACCCTGGCATCGTCGGCTGTAGTGCCGGCGCTGATGGCCTACCCTTGGCGATCGCCTCGTGACCAGTGGGTCCTCGGGGTCGCGGCAGCCCCAACGCGGCCGTTGTCATCGTCATATGTGGTTGGTGGCGTGGGCTTCACCTGACCCAGATCCTGCGCCGGCGGCTGGCCATCACCCGTCGCTGCCGACAGCCGGGATGCCGGCGCGGAGCGGTGGATATCAAAGCCACCGCGCTACTTCGGGTACGACGGCTGGACGCCGGGGCGTCGCACTTCCCGTGCCGCTGATCGCCCAGTATCTGAACCGTTACGGCATTCTTGCGGATAAGATCCGGATTACCGACCGCCACACAGCATCTGGTGGTAGCGAGACGTGGATCGCGCTGACGCTGTCGGCCACCGATAACCCGGTGGCGCTACAGGCCCGCAACTCATGCATCCCGTTGCAGGAGGTCACTCGGATTGCGGCGCGCCGTCTTGCCGCCCGACTGTGCGAGATGGGCTGGACGGCAGGCATTGCCGGTCCCGACGACGTTCCCTCGTTGGTCGCCCGATCAGACCGCGGCACCTGGCGCGCAGTGGTCCGCGAAAAGCCTTATGCCCCCGCCGATTACATTGCGGTATACCAGATCAACGTCGACGAGCGGCTGATCGCCGAGCTACGCACCTGTTTCGTCGCGGCCGGCGGGCCTCCGCTGTGCTGCGCATGGCCAACCGGCCTGAGCTGATTTCCTGAGCGCTGCAAGCTTTTTGCGCCGGGCAGGTCGGGCTTTGCAACATCCCGCCCGGAACGCCGCTCTCGACCGGCTAACATGCCCTCGATCACTCCGGCATCAATCAGCGCCTGGCGTTCCACCGGAATGGCGTGGCCTGACAGACGCCGGTTTCGACCGCCACGGCGGCCACCGGTTCACCCGATCGAAGCCGAGCAACGATTTGCCGGCGCACCGACGACGAATATTGACGGGGCATGTGACCTCCTGGTGATCACTCTGCCCAACTCTCATGACGGTGGACATATGAACGGGGTACAGACCTGGCGGACCGACAATCGGGGACCTGTCAGCCCGCTATGAGTCGATAACCACCGACTATCGACTCATCAGCCATATTTATTGGTCAAAGGGTCCGTTTTCTCCTAGAGTCGGCTTGTTCCCCGCCGGGTAGACGTGTTGGGCGATGGTCGGTTTTCTGGGTGATGGCTCGAGGAGTTTGGTCATGATCACATGTCTGGAGTGATGGATGAGCGCTGTGCGGCTAAGCGAAACAACACGTCACCGGCCTCGGCCAGCTGGGATTCAAATATGTCGGCGGGACCCCGAAATTACAGTTTCTTGCCTTTGTCGGGCTGATCTTAATGCGGTGATCTCGAAATCGCCGTGTTAAATACTTTGCTCGAACTGGCTTTCACCTATCGATAAGATCGATAGAAAGGGTATTTATATTGATGCCTCGATTGCCGCGCGACCCACTGGCAACGCGCAACCGTGGGGCTGCCAAACCCCGGTCGGTTCACGCCGCAGGGCCGACCGCCACGACGCGGCGCCGCACACGCGGTGCTGCTGTTGCGCTGGGGACGCTAGCACTGGCCGGCGCTGTCACCGGCACCACCGCTGTGATGAGGGCTAATAGCAGCCCCACCGTAAGCGTCGGCAGACTGGCCATCACCTTGACCGCCCAGGACGGATTCAAACTCGACACCTGCGCGAACGACAACATCACGAGCAGTAGCACCACCGGCGCCGACAACGAAACCGTCAGCGGCAACACCAGCAGCACCAACAACGAAAACACTCCGATGGTCAACCTTTACGCGGAGGATCTAGAAATCCCTTTCTCGGTCTCCTACGAGCCACCCCCGGGGGAAGAAGCTACCATAATCCTCGAATCTAGACCGCTCCACGCAATAGGGGACACAAGTCCAATCTCCCAACGGGAGTATGACGCCTTTTCTAATCAGCAAGCAACGACAAATGATGTGTATTACGATCTCGGCTACAATGGCGCTTTCGAGTACGAATTGACACCCAATGATTTGGTGCTGACTAAAAGCAGCTGGCAACTCTACCACGATGACTTAAATAGCGATAACCAACAGCTTCTTCGGGACTACCGAGCGACCATGTTCGACGATGGAATTGGGTCGGCTTTAGCCGATGATGGAAATGGAATCTATGGTATAGACGTACCCTTACCTGATCCCCCAGTTCTAAACCCTTTCAGTGGCCCTGTTATTAGAAATTATCCTCCAGGAGATATACAACTCGTGGAATTTGATCCCAGTCCCGAGGGCAACTGATCAGGCTGATCGGTGAGCTTGCTGAGTTGTTGCCGGAGGTCAGGACCTGCGGATGAGCGGGTGTCGGCGCCGGCGATCGGCGGAAGGGTGATGGCGGCATACGCCGCAGCCTTTAAGAATTTAAGATTATCGTTCCATATGCAACTGCTATTTGTGCAAAGGCCCGATTATTGTATAGCTACAGTAAGGCTGCTTGCCCGCCGAGTAGGCTGGTTCGGCGGAAATCAATGTCTATCCAGATGACTCCTCGAGTAGCTGATCACCGCCAGAGGTGCGTTGTGATGAATAAGTGCGGTGCGGCTCCGCCGAACGCTGAAGCGTTGGGTTTGGGTGGAATCAAAGGCGTCGGAAGGGTCCGCCACGTTGGCAATCTGGTGAGGTTGTGTTCGCCATTGTCCCTGTGGCAGCATGTTCACTTGTTGTTCTCTCACCGCGTTGATCTCGACATTGCGGCGATTCGTACGTTGCTTCGATCTAGCTTTTAACTATCGATTAAGAGGTGCAGTGGTTCCTTGCCCTTGCTTCGACCGCATCAAGACACAATGCCAAGACGCAACATCGGCGCTGCGGAGCCTCGAGTGACTCATCCTCTGGGGCCAACGGTCACGGCGCAGCGCCGTAAAGGCGGTGCTGCTGTTGCGCTGGCGGTGCTGGCACTGACCGGTGGAGTCGCTGGTGGCGCCACCGCCACCGCGGCTAACGGCAGCGCCACCGTCAGCGTCGGCAGACTGGCCATCAACTTGGCTGCCCACGACGGATTCAAGCTCGACACTTGCACGAGCGGCGACTCCACTAGCGGCAGCTCCAATAACGAAAACACCAGCATCAACAACGACAACGCCACCACCGCCAGCCTCAACAACGAAAGTACGCCTCCCGTGCTTCTTATTGCTGGAGACGGTGGAAATATTTCACCCGTAAGCTCAGAAACACCCTTGGTCGACCTTGGCAGTGAAGATTTCAAGAATCCGTTCATCAGCGAAACCGAATCAGCTGTCAAATATTCTTCAATACTCGATTGGCGGGAATTGGGCGAATATGACGCTAACGATCTGGTGAACCCGTTCGCTCAACCTCCCATTAGAAATGAAATTCTGTCTCCGAATGATGTCGAAATGGAATTTCTCGATCCAATTTCTTCGTTGTATAAGCAGGAAATCCTAGAGTGGGAGATGCAGGCGCATTTTCCTAGAACCATAAAATATCCGCCAACGCAGGAAAGCCCAAAGGATCCTCCTGTAAAGGAAACTTCAGAGTCGTCAGAAGATATTCCTTGGCAACCCGATGGCGCGGGAAGTAGTATCGTTTACATCTTCCCGAGGACTCCACCGTTCAATTCATCAAGTGACTCGGAGGACGATAGCTACTGAAGCTCCTATAGACGTCAAGTTGGGCGTAGTCGACCACTAGGACATGGAAGAGTTCGCGGGCGAGCTAGCGCTTCTGGCAGCGGATGATTTCGGGCATGGACAGGCTCTCGGAGATGCGGCGGTCGACGTAGGCCTGGCTATGGGGGTCATAACGCAGTCGCACGACGGTGGCGATATGCAAGCCGGAGATGTCGACCCGGTCGCCGCCGCGGTGTAGGCGCGCGGCCCAATGCGGGCACAAGCACCACTCGGTGGCCTGCGAGATCAACTGAAATCGCCTCAATCACAACCCGGCTCTAAACCACAACCCGGCTCCAAAACCTGGTGGACCGACTATCGGGACCTGTCGTTGCCTGCCAGGATGATTCGTGCCGCAGCCTCGGCGTCGATAGGGTCGCTGTTGGTCGTTCGATCAGCGCGTGACACCTGGCGCGCGACACCTGGCGCGTGGTGATCCGTGAAAAGCATTGTGCCCGCGCCGATTACATTGCGGCATACCGGATCAACGTCGACGAGCGGCTGACCGGTGTGCTGGCCGCGATGCGCAATCGCGAGGCATCGGACCTGGACGGCCCTGGAGATCGCCGGTAATGGCGGCGGGCGCACCTTGGCTGCCGCGTGCGCCTTTCGCGCCGCGGCCAAGCCCGGAAGCGCCTCGCCGCCGACCGGCTTGACTCCGCAGCACGGCAACCACTACACGGCACTGGCGGCGTTGCATCCCTTATCGACGCAGCGACTTGACGGGCACACCTGCCTGGCCGCCGACGTACTCCGCCGCTTGAGTTGGCCCACCGCAACGTATCCCGTCGACGTCAAACGACCGGTGCGGGTGCCGCTCAAGTCCGGACGAATGCCGGAAAGCGCGTCCGGCTTCGGTAAGCCGCCGGCCCGCTTCCGAACCAGCGCTTGCACGAGCGCGTCAATACGCTCTGCTCGGCATAGCCCAATTCCCGGGTCAGGTGCGTCAGGCTGATACCGGTCGTGCGCAGGTAACGGTCGGCGGTGTCCCTGCGAACTTGATCGACCAGCACGGCGAAAGTGGTCCCTTCTTCGGCAAGCCTGCGCTGCAGCGTTTTCGGATGCAGGTGAAATTGTTCGGCCACGACATCCAGAGCCGCCGCCCCGGTGGGCAGCAGCTGGCGGACGATGGCGCGCACCGATTCGACGATCCCGGCGCCCAACGGAGTGATGCTGCTCAGGTAGTCGACCACCGCGCGGTGGGCAATGTCGTCACGGTTCAGCGGCCGGCTCAGGTCGGCGGTGCGAACGCCGAATCCGCTGCTGCGCTGCGCGAAGTGCGGCGTGCATCCGAAGTACTGCGCGTAGTCGGCCGGCGCCGTCAGCGGGTCATGGGGTAGGTGTACCGCCAGCGGAGCGTAGTCGGCGCCCATCAGCAGGCGGAAAACACCGAGCGAGACGCCCAGTGCCAGTTCCATTGTCTGCGGACAGGGAATCGGCTCATCGAGAAGAAACTCGATTCCGACGAACGACCGCTGCACATCGGCCAGCGAGGTGATCTGGATGCGGATAACGGGGCTGTAGGCCGTCATGAAGGTGTTGAAGATCGCCAAGGCGTCGGACACGGTCGCGGCGGTCCGAGCGGCCACGCCCACCGGCCCCAGAATTTCAATGCTCTGCCGACGGGCCAGCCGGCGCCCGAAATCCGGTGTGGCCGTAGCTTCGGCGGCCGACTCCATGGCCCGTATCGCCGCGCGGAACGGTATGAACGCGTCATAGTTGCCGACGTCTCGGTCCCGGATGCCCGCCGCCCGCAGCAGGCCGGCCGGGTCACCGCCCAATTCGGCAACCAGTTTCGGGTAGTTGGACAGCCCGGTCCCGCGCACCACGGACATGCCGTTGACCCTCAGTGGCCGGCGCCTCGATGTCAAGCACCCCACAACCCGTGGCGCTGATCGACACCACTTGGAAGCAACTGCGCAGACGGCTAGCGTCGGTGATAATGCTTCGCACCGGACTTGCCGGCGGCAGTCGGCAGAGGCCAGGAGGTGGTTGGGTGTTCACCGGCAAGACCGTCAACGGCGGTGGACGCCGGCCCATCCGGCGACCGTAACCGGAGAAGTCGATCCGATCGCGACCAGCTGCAAGGGACCTTAGATCATGCGTGAATTCAATGTTGCTGCCGATTTCACCGTCGCCGACAACGACCACATCGCCGCCAGTGTGTACGCACACGAGCGCGACGACCCGGATCATGTGATCTTCCAGCGTCTGGTCAATGGGGTGTGGACCGACGTGACCTGTGCTCAGGCCGCCCAGCAGATCCGGACCACGGCATTGGGTTTGATCGCCGAGAACGTGAACGCCGGCGATCGGGTCGCGATCTTGTCGGCCACCCGCTACGAGTGGGTGATACTGGACTACGCGATCCTTTCGGTGGGAGCGGTCACCGTCCCCATCTACGACACCTCCTCGGCCGAGCAAGTGCGCTGGGTGCTCGAGGATTCCGGAGCCGTGCTGGTTATCGCCGAGACCGACGCCCATGCTCAGGTGATCAAGGAGCTCAGTGACGAGCTGCCGAACCTCCGCAAGGTCTTGCAGCTCGAGACGAGCGGCCCGACGGCCCTGGAGCAACTGGCCGAGGCCGCCGGGTCGGCAGATATCGGCCAGCTCGACGAACGGCTCGCGTCGTTGCGCGCGGCCGACCCGGCCACGCTGATTTATACCTCGGGCACGACGGGCCGCCCGAAAGGCTGCCAGTTGACTCACTCCAACCTGCTGTACGAGTCGCGCGGTGCGGCGTCGTGCTTTCCGACGCTGTTGCGCAAGGATGAACGGCTGCTCGTCTTCCTGCCGCTGGCGCATGTGCTGGCGCGTTCCTTGTCGATGTCGGCATTCGCCAACAAGGTCACGATCGGTTACACCAGCGACATCAAGAACTTGGTGGCCACGCTGGCCGTGTTCCAGCCGACAGTGGTGGTGTCGGTGCCCCGGGTGTTCGAAAAGGTCTACAACACAGCCGAGTTGAAGGCCCAGGACGCCGGCAGGGGCAAGATCTTCGACGCCGCGGCCCGCACCGCGATCGAGTGGAGCACGGCGCTGGACACCGGCGGTCCGGGGCTGCTGTTGCGGGCCAGGCACGCGTTGTTCGACCGGCTGGTGCACGGCAAGTTGCGTGCGGCGTTGGGCGGCAACTGCCATGCCGCGGTCTCGGGTGGCGCGCCGTTGGGCAAACGGCTGTGCCACTTCTACCGTGGCATCGGGGTGACCATCTACGAGGGGTACGGTCTCACCGAGACCAGTGCCGCGATCACCGTGAACCGGATCGGCGAAGAGCGGGTCGGCACGGTGGGAAAGCTGTTGCCCGGCAACAGCATGGCGATCGCCAATGACGGCGAGGTGCTGGTGCGCGGCGGCGTGGTGTTCACCGGCTATTGGCATAACGAGAATGCCACCGCCGAGGCGATCGTCAACGGGTGGTTCCACACCGGCGACCTCGGATCGGTCGACAACGACGGTTTCTTGTCGATCGTCGGCCGCAAGAAGGAGATCATCGTGACCGCCGGCGGCAAGAACGTCGCCCCGGCCGTCCTCGAAGACCAGTTGCGCGCGCACCCGCTGATCAGCCAGGCCATGGTGGTTGGAGACAACAGGCCGTATGTGGCTGCGCTGATAGCGATCGACCCGGAAGGGTTCGACGTGTGGAAACAGCACCACGGTAAAGAGGCGACGGCATCGGTAGCCGATCTGATCGACGACCCCGACCTGTCCGCCGAGATCGACCAGGCGGTCAAGCAAGCCAATCAGGTCGTTTCTCAAGCCGAATCGATCCGGCGGTTCCGCATTCTGCCGGTCGACTTCACCGTGCTGACCGGCGAGTTGACCCCGACGTTGAAGGTCAAACGCAACGTGGTGGCGCAACGATTCGCCGCCGAGATCGAATCCCTGTACAGCAAACGGTGACGGTAGCGGACCGCGGTTATAGAGTCATGCTGCCACGGTCGCCGACCTTGCCCACCCGCCAGGCGCCGCCGCCCAGCAGCGCCAACTGCTGTTCGTGATGTGGCTCGACGGTGTTGCGGTGGCTGACCGATACCACCACGGTCTGCGGTAACTCGGTGCGCAGCAATTGATACAGCGAGTATTCGAGCCCCGGGTCCAGCGCCGAGGTTGCTTCGTCGAGGAACACCGCACTGGGTCTGGTGAGCAGGATGCGCGCGAAGGCGATCCGCTGCTGCTCGCCGGGTGAGAGCACCTTGGCCCAGTCCTGCACCTGGTCCAGCCGGTCGCGCAGGTGAGCCAGCGCCACTTTGGCCAACACGTCGCGAAGTCGGCGGTCGGCAATGTCGCCCTCGGCGGCCGGGTATGAAACCACGGCACGCAGATTGCCCAGGGGCACATACGGCAACTGGCTCAAGAACATCGTCGCGTTGTCCTGGCTCGGGCGTCGCAACGTCCCGGATGTGAACGGCCACAACTGGGCGAGGCTGCGCAGCAGTGTGGTTTTGCCTGAACCCGACCGGCCGACGATCACCATGGAGTCGCCGGGAGCCAGTTTCATGCTGAGCGGCGCGACCAATTGCAGGCCGTCCGGCGTGCGCACTTCGACCTCGTCCAATTCGACCGAGCCGTCGGCGCTGGACCTGGTTCGCAGTTTCGGCAAGGCGCGGGTCTGGGCGTTGGACTCGACCAGCCCGTGCACTCGCAGGATCGAGGCGCGGTAGCTGGCGAACAGGTCATAGGCGTTGCGGAAAAACGACAGCGAATCATGAACCGTGCCGAATGCCTGCGTGGATTGCATGACGTAACCGAGTTTGAACGACCCGGCAAACAAATGCGGCGCCTGGATTAGGAATGGCAGCAGGCCGATCGCCTGGCTCACCGCCACGTTGAACCCCGTGAAACCCACACTGCGCCGCAGATAGCGGCGATAGTTCGTAATGACCCCGGCGAATCGTCCGTTCAATTCCACACTTTCGGCTCGCTCCCCGCGGTAGAAACCGACCGCCTCGCCGGCGTCGCGCAGCCGCACCAGGGCATAGCGGAACACCGCGTTGAGCTTTTCGTTGCGGAAGCTCAGCCGGATCAGGGGACGCCCGATCCAGAAGGCCACCACGGTGGCGAACGTGACGTAGGCGATGACGATCCAGAACAGCGCGCGGGGGATCCGCAGACCTACGACGGTGATCGGGAACGACAGGTTCCACAAAATCGCGGCGAACGACACCACCGACACCACCGCCTGCACCGCGCCGAACAACAGCGTCTTGGCGGTTCCGTTGGAAGGGATGTTCGCCATGCCGCCCGAGCACGCGGTGAACGCGTCGATGTCTTGCTGGATGCGCTGGTCGGGATTGTCGATCGGGTGATCGATGAACTGTCCGCGATAGTAAGCGCGGTCGCCCAGCCAGTCGCCCATCACGCGGTGGGTGAGCCAGACCCGCCACCTGATGATGAACTCCTGCATCAGATATTGGTCGACGACTGCGCGCGCAACGTAGATGACCGCAAGCACGGCGAAGGTCGCGATAGCCACCCAGAAGCCGTGGATGCCGGAGTTGCGGGCTCGCACGTCGCCGCTGGCCGCGCCCTCGAACGCCACCTGGAGCGCAGAGTACAAGTCGTTGCTGTAGTAGCTCAGCAGAATGTTGATCCGTACCGCGACCATCACCAGCATCAGCAGCAATCCCAGCCGCGCCCACACCGGAATGCTGTCGTGGCCCTTGAAGTATCCCCCGGTCACCGTCCAGAACTGGCGGCCCCATGTGGTGTAGTGCGCGATGAGCGTCCCGACGGCCAACAGGCCTGCGCCGCTGACCGTCCAGGCTTGGAGAAGCCACCACAACGACCCGGCAACCTCGTTGCTCCAGTCGATCGACGGCGTGAAGGTATCCATGGTGAGCTCCTGTGCCATGGCGTCGTGGCGACGCTATGTCGAGAAGCTACCGTGATTCGAAAAGCCCGCAACGGAGAAATCGCGCCAGCCGGCCGATTCAGACCGATGCGACGGATTCGCCGATGCGGCTGAGCCGCCACGGGCCGTTGCCCAGCAATTCCAGTTCCTGGTGATGGTGCGGTTCGACGGTGCTGCGGTGGCTGGCACTGACCACGATGCAGTCCGGCAGTTCCTTTCTCAGCAGGTCATACAGAGCGAACTCCAGTCCCTCGTCGAGAGCCGAGGTGGCTTCGTCGAGGAACACCGCCTTGGGTCTGGTCACCAGGACGCGGGCGAAAGCGATGCGTTGCTGCTCGCCGGGCGAAAGCACCTTGGCCCATTCCTCTACATCGTCGAGCCGACTGACCAGGTTAGGCAGGGTGACTCTGGCCAGGGCGTGCCGCAGGGTGAGGTCGTCGATCTCGCCCTCCTCCGCCGGGTAGCTCACGCCGGCACGCAGGTTGCCCAGCGGAAGATAGGGCAGTTGCGGGACGAACATGACACCGTGGCGGCCGGCCGGATAGCGCAGCGTGCCCGAGGCATACGGCCATAGCCCGGCCAGCGTGCGCAGCAGCGACGTTTTGCCGCAACCGGATTTGCCGGTGATGACCAGGGCGTCGCCCGGCACGAGCCGCACAGTGAGCGGCTCGATCAACTGCGTGCCGGCCGGTGAGCGGACCTCGATGTCGTCGAGCTCTATCGCGACATCGTCACTGGCGACGGTGCACAGCTCGGGCAGCTTGCGCGCCTTGGCATTGGCTTCAGCCAGTCCGCTGAGACGCATGATCGCGGCCCGATAGCTGGCGAATCGGTCATAGGCGTTGCGGAAGAACGACAGCGACTCCTCGATCTGGCCGAAGGCGCCGGCGGATTGGATTACGTCGCCGAACTTGATGCTGCCCGCGAACAGTCGCGGCGCTTGCACCATGAACGGCAGCGGATTGATGGTCTGGCTCATCGTGACATTCCAGCCGAGGAAGCCGATCGTGCGGCGCACGTAGCGGCGATAGTTGGCGATCGTATCGGCGAAGCGGGTCCCGAGCAGGCCACGCTCGACTCGCTCGCCGCGATAGAAGCCGATCGCCTCGGCGGCGTCGCGTAACCGCACCAGCGCATACCGGAAGGCGGCGTTGAACAGTTCGTTGCGGAAGCTGAACCGGATGAGCGGGTGCCCGATCCAGAAGGCAATCACCGTGGCCAGCAAGACGTAGGCAAACAACACCCAGAACAGCGCCTTCGGGATGCCGATACCGACGACCGTCAACGTTCCCGACAATCGCCACAAGATCGTGGCGAACGACACCACCGAGACGACGGAGCGTACCGCGCCGAAGAGCAGCGTGGCCGTCGTTCCGACCGACGGGCTGTTGGTGGCGCCACCGACTCCTGCGGTGAAGATGTCGATGTCCTGCTGGATGCGCTGGTCGGGGTTGTCGATCGTGGTGTCGAGGAACCGGCCCCGGTAGTAGGCGCGCCCGTTGAGCCAGTCCGCGGTCAGCCGGTCGGTGAGCCACACCCGCCAGCGAATCAAAAACCGTTGCGTGACATACAGATCCGTCATCACCAGGAGCACCTGCAAGGTGGCGATGACGCAGAAGGTCCAGATGGCGACCCAGAAGCCGTGGATGCCTGAATCACGCACGGCGGTGTTGCCGGCGGCGGCGCCCTGAAAGGCGGCCTGAAGCGCGGAGTACAGGTCGTTGCTGTAGTAGGTGAACAACACCGTGAGCCGCACCGAGACGATGACCGACAGCAGCAGCGCGGCGAACAGGCCCCATACCGGGATGCTCTGCCGTCCGATGTAGTACGCGCCGGTGACGCGCCAAAACTGACTGCCCCACCGGGTGAACCGGACGACCAGCACCGCGACGATCAGCAAACATGTGGCGCTGACCGCCCAGGCCTGCAGAATCCACTGCGACGACGCAACCGGCTCATGGCCCCAATTGATGGCGGGGGTGAACTTTTCCACGGAGGCTCTCCTTCTTCCGCGGGCGCGGCGTGCACAGCGCCGACGTGCTGTGCGTGAAGGTATCGCAGTTGCGGCTGGTGAGCGCGCTTCAAGTGCTCACCGGCCGCCGCGGACCGCCGCCGAAGCCGACCTGCTATGCGGGTGGGGCCGGCCAGGTATGGGCGGGGCTGACGACGTTGGCGATCTTGGTGAAGAAGTTCCACACCCCGAGAACCTCGACATTCGAGTTGACAAGCATGAGCAGTGTCGTTTCCTCGGCGGGCAAGTAGTAGACGTATGACTGGTAGCCGGTGATGTTCCCGTTGTGGCCTATCCATGCGTTTTGGTTTTCGACTCCAAACCCGTAGAGCGCGCCGGTTCCTTCCGACGGGGCGACGAGAAACTCGAGCCGTTGGGTCTGTGCGGCTTTCGACACCAACGTGCCTTCCGCGAGATTGCGCGCCCAGATGCGCAGGTCGTCGAGCGTCGAGACCATGGCCCCCGCCGCCCACCCCCATGACGGGTTGAAGTCGGTGGCATCTTGGATTTGGCCGTCCGGACGCTTGGTGTAGCCGTGCGCGTGTGGCGAGGGAATTTCGGCGCCGACCGGCAACACGGTGTGCGCCATGTTGAGTGGTCGCGTGATGTGGTCACCGATGAAGTCGGTCAGCGACTGGCCGGAAGCCTTCTGGACCACCATGCCGAGCAACACCGTGTTGGTGTTGTTGTAGTCGAATTGCGCCCCGGGCGGAAAGATCGGCGGGTGGCTGGCAGCGATCTGGATCAGCTCCTCCGGTGTGCGTTGGCGTCCCTCTTGGCCCGGCTTAGGCGGCGCGGTTTCTGTTGAGTAGTCAAAGAGCCCTGAGCGCATCTGACCCAGCAGGCGCAGCGTGATCATGTCGCCGTTAGGGACGCCCGGCACATACTTGGCGATCGGATCGTCGAGGCCGATCTTGCGCTGGTCCACCAGCTGCAGAATGGCGGTAGTCGTGAAGGTCTTGGTGACGCTGCCGATACGCATGTACATGTCGGTGGCCATCGGCGCGCCGGTGCTGGTGTCGCTCAGTCCGAAGGCCCGCACGTAGGGGGCCTCACCGGGTTTCCAGACGCCGATCAGAGCGCCCGGTACTGACGCCGCAGCCATCCCGGCCGGAATGAGCTGGTCGAGTTGCCGTGCCCAGCTCTTGGGTTGGACGTCCTTGAGGTCGCAGCCCGAAAGTGTCATCAGCAACATCACCGCCAACACACCGTGCGGCCAGAGCCGCCGCCGCTTCGTTTGTGACATCTGGCCCGGTGTGCGCACCGTCGCTCTCCTTCTTCCGCGGGCGCGGCGTGCACAGCGCCGACGTGCTGTGCGTGAAGGTATCGCAGTTGCGGCTCGTGAGCGCGTGTTCCGTGACCACTTCTCGGGTAGTCGACTTATGAAGCCCGACGCCGCAAGGAGTGACCATATGACCGCGATTTCCGAGCCGAAGACATCGAAAGTCACGCCGCTGCTGGAGGCGCTGTCCCGGGGGGTCGATGCCGCGACGGGTGAGCCGTCAGGATCCGGTAGCCGCGACGTCACCAACGCGATGACGGGCCGGCGGCTCGGCGTTATACCGCAGTGCACTCCCGATGACGTCGTCGCCGCCGCCGGGCGCGCCCGCGCAGTGCAGCGTGCCTGGGCGCAGCGCCCGCTGGCCGAGCGAACCGCGGTCATGCTGCGCTTTCACGACCTGGTGCTGCGGCGCCAGGAGGAGATCCTCGACATCATTCAGCTGGAGAGCGGCAAGGCCCGCGCCCATGCCTTCGAGGAGGTCGCCGACGTATGCCTGACCGCCCGCTACTACGCCCACACCGCCGAGAAGTATCTGCGCCCGCAGCGCCGCCAGGGAGTGCTACTGGCCCTGACCGAGGTGTGGGAACACCGGCTGCCCAAGGGCGTGGTCGGGATCATCTCGCCGTGGAACTATCCGCTGACTTTGGGTATCAGTGATGCGCTGCCGGCGATCGTCGCCGGTAATGCCGTATTGGCCAAGCCGGACAATCAGACACCGTTCGCTGCCCTGTGGGCGGTGCGGCTGCTCGAAGAGGCGGGGATGCCGCACGGGCTGGTGCAGAGCGTCCCGGGATCGGGCTCGGAGCTGGGCACACCGATCATCGAGCAGTCCGACTACGTGATGTTCACCGGTTCCACCGACACCGGCCGCACGGTAGCGGCCCAGGCGGGCAAGCGGCTGATCGACTGTTCTATGGAACTGGGCGGCAAGAACGCGTTGCTGGTTCTCGACGACGCCGATGTTGCCAAGGCTGCCGTCGGTGCGGTGCGGGCGGCATTCTCCAACGCGGGCCAGTTGTGTATCTCGGTGGAACGCATCTACGTGCCCGACACCTTGTGGGACGAGTTCACCGAACGTTTTGTGGCCGCCACCACGGCAATCAAACTGTCCGCCGCGCTTGACTATTCGGCTGACGTGGGTTCGTTGATCAGTCAGACACAGCTCGACACCGTCACCCATCACGTCGAGGACGCGGTGAACCGCGGCGCGACCGTGCTCGCCGGCGGCAGGCCGCGTCCCGACATCGGCCCCTATTTCTACGAGCCGACCATTCTTACCGGCGTGCGAGAGGGCATGGCGGCATTCGCCGACGAAACCTTCGGCCCGGTTGTCTCGCTGTATCGAGTGCACAGCGAACAGGAGGCCGTGGAGCAGGCGAACAACAGTCTGTACGGGCTGAACTTCAGCGTGTGGACGTCCGACCCCAAGCGCGGCCGGGCCGTGGCCACCCGGTTGCAGGCCGGGACGGTCAACGTCAACGAGGGCTATGCCGCCGCGTGGGCGTCTATCGATGCGCCAATGGGTGGCATGAAGGCTTCCGGGCTGGGTCGTCGTCACGGCGCGCAGGGAATCCTGAAATACACCGAACCGCAAACCATCGCCATCGAACGCGGGCTTCCGGTCGGCGTGCCGTCCTGGATGCGCGCCGACCACTACGCACGCCTCATGAGCGGTGGGTTGCGGATGCTGCGCCGCATGCCGGGCATCAAATAGCGGCTTCCCGACGCCACTTCGGCAGCGGCGGTTGCCGGCCGGGCCGCTTTAGGCCGAACGAACCGGAATAAATTCCGGGGCCGAAGCGATATATAGATCAAGCGATTCATTGCGGCGCTGACTACTCACGGCGTGTTCGGGTTCTGAATGCGGTTTCGTTCAAATTTCGAGTACCCCTACCGGTATCAGCGGCGTACGATTCGAGTAAGTACCCCTCGTGAATGGACAGATCATGGTTAAGTTCTCAATGCTGGCTGCTGCCGGGTTGGCTGTCGGGGCCATCGTGGCAGGCGCGGGAGCGGGCGCGGCGCCGGCACACGCCGACTCCACCGCTGATTCCACGTTCATCCAGCAGCTCGACAAGGCCGGAATCCCCTATGTCAACCCGTACTTGGCGGTCGGGCGAGCGACGGCGATGTGTCTGTACCTGAACCAGGGCCACACCGAGGCCGAGGCGCTGCTTTTCACGGCTCAGACCGACCGTGCCAACGCCACGTCATTACAGGATGCGCAGTTCGCCCAGCTCGCCCAGGGTATTTACTGCCCGGACACGGCCCACTAGGAATTCTGCAACTTTGCAATAGTTACCTTGGTTCCGCATTAGCCGAACCAAGGTAACTATTGCCATGCTCACATTGTTGGATCGACGATTGTGGACAGGCGTTGCCGCACGGTTGATCCGGCATGGTGCGGGTACCGATTCGCTCGGGTGGCACCTTTCAGATGTCGCCCGACCGAACATACGCGACGCTATTTAGCGGTGCCCGGGTGCGTTCGGATTGCAGTCGATGCGGTCGGGGATATTGCAGTCCGGAATGATCCAGTCGCTGAGCGGATCATTCGGGTTGACGCGCACCGAACCCTTCGGCAATTCTGGAGCCTTGCCGGGTTCCAGAGTGAAAGTATTGGAGAAAATGGCCGGCATGTCACGGGCCAGGCGGAGCAGTGCCCCTCCTTGCCGCACACAGATGAGTCCGACCGCCGGCGGCTGTTTGGACGGGTCTGGCATGGCCTCTGAACTGGGATAGACGAGGTTGCACAGATCCTGGGCACTCAGGATGTGGTAGGGAGGATCGTCGGCTTGCGCCGCCGGAGTACCCATGAACCCGGCGCTGGCGAACCCCACTCCAACCGCTGCTATTGCGAGTCCTCGACGCATTAGCGCCCCCTCACCATTCGTGGGTCAACTAGTGTGACTCGGGCGAATAGTAACGCCGTTGCAACTCGATTTGAAGATCAGTCACCAAGTTGAGGACTTTCGTCACCTGAAATGGCCACGGACTCAGCCGGCAATTTAGTCAGCCCAGTATGGGGACCCGGCGCTGGCGGCCCAGCCGGTCGAGAGCGGCTTGCATCACGGCACGCACATGGGCATCGACAGTCTCGGCGTCAGCGTCCGTGCCGAATCGGGCGGCGATGTCGATCGGTTCCAGCACCTGATAAACGATCTTGGTAGGCAACGGCATATTGGCCGGGAAGAACACCGTCATGCCGAACGGTAGCCCAATGGTGACCGGCAGAATCTCGATACGAATGCGCTTGAGCCCCAATCTGTTTGCCAGCCGATTGCCGCGAGTGACGAACAGTTGGGTCTCCTGGCCCCCTATCGACACCGCGGGCACGATCGGCACCCCGGCCTGCATGGCGGTGGCGACGTATCCGGTGCGGCCGCCGAAGTCGATGACGTTCTGAGCCAGCGTTGGCCGGAATGCGTCGTAGTCGCCGCCTGGAAATGCCAACACCACAGCGCCCGAACGCAACGCCTTGATCGCGTTGCCACGATTGGCGTGAATGACGCCGAGGCGGCCCAGCGCCGCGCGGAACGGGGTGAAGAAAACGCCGTAGTGCGCAAGGGTATACAGCGGACGGCCATAGCCGAACCTGCCGTAGAAGGCGGGTGCAAGCACGTTCCAGTCGGGCGTCAACACCCCGCCGGAGTGATTGGACACCAGCAAAGCACCCCCGGTCGGCGGAAACGATTCCAGACCGCGCACTTCGGCGCGAAACCATCGCCTGACGACCGGTGTCACCGCACCGATCAGCGCCGAGGTGAAGCCCGGATCCCACCTGGAGATCTCGGATTCGTCAATCTCGTTGCCGCTCAAGTCTTCTGCCCATCGGTAGTCGCAGTGCCGCAAGACACGATTATCCTCGCGACGCATTGCTCTGTCCGAGGACTAATGGCTGCGGATACGAGGTCTAAAGGCCCCCGTCGGCAAGCCGGCGAATCGGTAGCCTCTGGTCTAACCGCGACATCGCACGAGTGAGCAGGAGTGTGGCGATGACCGTATTGATGACCGGGTTTCCCGGCTTTCTCGGCAGTGCGCTACTGCCGGGCATCCTGCGACGCACGGACAGTACCGCGATCTGTCTGGTGCAGTCCAAATTTGCCACCCTGGCAAAGCGCCGCGTCGCCGAACTCAACGCGACCGAACCGTCGCTGAGCGGGCGGGTCGAGCTGGTCGAGGGCGACATCACCCAACCGGGTCTGGGCCTTGCCTCGGCCGCTCTGAGCGAGGTCACCGAGGCCTGGCACCTGGCCGCCGCCTACGACCTGGCGGTCGCTCGCGAGGCGGCGGTTCGGATCAACGTCGACGGCACCCGCAACGTCCTTGACGCCCTTGAGCAATGTCCCAACCTGACTCGTCTGCACTACTTCAGCACCTGCTACGTCAGCGGACGCTACGCCGGCGCCTTCGGCGAGGACGATCTGGAAGTCGGTGCGCCGTTCAACAACCACTACGAGGAGACCAAGCATCTCGCGGAGGCCGACGTGCGATGGCGGATGTCGGCCGGGATGCCGGCCACCATCTATCGTCCTTCGATTGTGGTCGGCGACAGCCGCACGGGGGAGACGCAAAAATTCGACGGGCCCTATTTCGTCATGCAGTGGCTGTTGCGGCAGCCACGCCGCGCGGTGCTGCCGGTTGCGGGAGATCCGGCGATGACGCGGGTGAACGTGGTCCCGCGTGACTTCGTCGTTGACGCGGTGAACTACCTGAGTGGGCTGGCCATTTCGGCGGGACGCACCTATCAGTTGGCCGATCCGCAGCCGCTCACGGTCGAGGAGATGACCGACGTACTGGCGCGGGCAACCGGTCGGCGGCTGATCAAGGTTCCGCTACCGCGCAAGCTGGCCAAAGGCGCGTTGGCACACGTTCCCGGGCTCTACCGTTTGATGCGGATCCCGCCCGAGGCGGTGGACTATGTCGCCCATCCCACTTTCTATTTGACCGACCACTGCCGCGCCGACCTGGCCGACGGCCCGGTCGGACCCCCGCCGTTCACCGGCTACGTCGACCGCCTGGTTGATTACCTGCGCCGCCACCCGGAAGTCGGTTCAGCGGCCATGTTCTGAACCTCATTTGACCTTGCCGCGCGCCACTGTGATTTAGCCGCAGCGCCGAGCCAACTGCCGGCGGCAGGTGTCTAATAGCGGCATGGAATTGATGATGCCCAACGACTCGATGTTCCTGTTCGCCGAATCACGGGAGCATCCCATGCACGTCGGCGGCTTGTCATTGTTCGAGCCGCCCAAGGAGGCGGGCCCGGAGTTTGTGCGCCAGTTCTACGAAGCGTTGGTGGCCAACGAGGAGTTCCAGCCCGTCTTCCGCAAGCACCCCGCGACCATCGGGGGTGGAATCGCCCGCTTGGCATGGGCCTACGACGACGAGATCGACGTGGACTACCACGTCCGGCGCTCCGCCCTGCCGTCACCGGGACGGGTCCGCGACCTGCTGGAGCTGAGCTCGAGGCTGCACACCAGCCTGTTGGACCGGCATCGCCCGTTGTGGGAACTGTACGTGGTGGAGGGGCTGAACGACGGCCGGTTCGCGATGTACACCAAGATGCACCACGCCCTGATCGACGGCGTCTCCGCGATGAAGCTGATGCAGCGCACCCTGTCGACCGACCCCGACGACACTGGGGTACGCGCGATGTGGAACCTGCCCCGAACGTCGCGGCCGCCGTCCGGTGAATCGTCTTCCCCGCTGAGCTCGCTGTTCAAGTTGGCGGGATCGGTTGTAGGACTTGGCCCTTCGACCTTCAAGCTGGCCCGCGCCGCGCTGTTCCAACAGCAGCTGACGTTGCCGTTCGCGGCGCCGCACACCATGTTCAACGTCAAGATCGGGGGAGCGCGCCGCTGCGCCGCGCAATCCTGGTCCCTGGAGCGCGTCAAGGCCGTCAAGCAGGCCGCCGGGGTCACCGTCAACGACGCCGTTCTGGCAATGTGTGCCGGCGCGCTGCGGTACTACCTGATCGAGCAGAACGCCCTGCCCGACACTCCGCTAATCGCGATGGTTCCGGTGAGCCTGCGGTCGAAAGACGATTCGGAAGGCGGCGGCAACAAAGTCGGCAGCCTGCTGTGCAACCTCGCCACTCATGTCGATGATCCCGCGGAGCGGATCAAGATCATCAGCGAGTCGATGCGCGCCAACAAGAAGGTGCTCGCCGAGTTGCCGCAGCTGCAGGTGCTCGCGCTGTCCGCATTACATATGGCGCCGCTGACCTTGGCGGGTATCCCGGGCTTCCTCTCGACGGTGCCGCCGCCGTTCAACATCGTCATCTCCAACGTGCCGGGCGGTACCGAGCCCATGTACTACGGCGGCGCCCGGCTCGACGGCAGCTACCCGCTGTCCAACATTCCAGACGGCCAGGCCCTCAACATCACCCTGGTGAACAATGCCGGCAATCTGGACTTCGGACTCGTCGGTTGTCGCCGCAGTGTGCCGCATCTGCAGCGGCTGCTGCTGCATCTGGAGTCGTCGCTGAAGGATCTGGAACAGTCCGTCGGACTCTGAGGCTTACCCGAATGCCCAGGCTCAGCGCGGGCCTGCTGCTGTACCGGGCACCGGCCGGCGCCGTCGACGTCCTCATCGCACATCCCGGAGGGCCGTTCTGGGCGCGCAAAGACGTTGGCGCATGGTCGATTCCGAAAGGTGAATACCCCGACGGCGACGACCCGTGGCTGGCCGCCCGGCGCGAGTTCACCGAGGAGCTGGGGTTGCCGGTTCCGGACGGAGCGCGAATCGACCTGGGCGCGCTGAAACAACCGGGCGGCAAGGTCGTGACCGTCTTCGCCGTCGAAGCCGACCTCGACGTCATCGACATGCACAGCAACAGCTTCGAGCTGGAATGGCCGAAGGGGTCCGGCACGTTGCGGTCGTTCCCAGAGGTCGATCGGGCCGGCTGGTTCCCGGTGGCGCAGGCGCGCGCGAAGCTGCTCAAGGGGCAGCGCGCCTTCCTGGATCGGCTGATGGCCGATCCTTCGGTGGCGGGCTTAAGCGAGGGGTTGTAACGGCGTATGGTCGCATGATGCAGACCTTGCGCACTCCCGACGAGCGGTTCGCCAATCTTGCTGAATTTCCTTACCCACCAAGGTATTGCGAGATTCCCGATGGCGAAGGCGGGACGTTGCGGGTGGCCTGGGTGCAGGACGGACCGGACCGTGCCAACCCGGTGCTGATGCTGCATGGCGAGCCGTCGTGGTCGTATCTGTACCGCAAGATGATTCCGATCCTGGCGGCTGCGGGGCATCGCGTCATTTGCCCGGACCTGGTCGGTTTCGGGCGTTCGGACAAGCCCACGCGTCGCGAAGACCACACCTATGCGCGTCACGTCGAGTGGATGCGTGCCCTGGCTTTCGACGTGCTGGACCTGCGCAACGTCACACTGGTCGGCCAAGACTGGGGTGGGCTGATCGGATTGCGGCTGGCCGCCGAACATCCCGAGCGCTTTTCCCGGCTGGTGGTGGCCAACACCGGGCTGCCTAACGGCGACCAGCCAATGGCCGAGATCTGGTGGCGTTTCCGCGAGGCGATCCAGAACACGCCGAAGCTGGACGTCGGCTGGTTCGTGCAGGGTGGCTGCCGGCGGCAGATGAATGACGCGGTGCGCGCGGGTTACGACGCGCCCTTCCCCGGCGACGAGTACTGTGCTGGGCCGCGCGCCATGCCCGGTCTGGTGCCGACCTCCCCGGACGATCCGGCGGCGGCGGCCAACAAGACGGCCTGGACGAAACTATGTGTGAGTCCGACGCCCATGCTGGTGGCGTTCAGCGACAGCGACCCCATCACCGGGCCCATGGCCGAGATCTTCAAGCGCGAAATGCGTGGCGCGCAGGGCATCGAGCATCCGGTGGTGCATGGCGCCGGACATTTCCTGCAAGAGGACGCCGGGGAGGAACTAGCCAACTACATCGCGGAATTTCTGCGTCGCTGACCGGAACCGCGCCGTACGAAGACCACGAACAAGATCACCGCCGCCGCCAGGACGACCGCCAGGAATCCGACGAACAGGATCACCAGGATCGGGATGGCGACGTTGTCGTAGACGACAACCACTTGCCGGTAAGCGTTGTCGTTGGCTGCGTTGGCGAACGTGAAATCCGAAGAGATTTGCGACGGTTGGTACACGTCGATCTCGGTCTTGGTCAGGTAGGACCCATGGCTTGCGGCCAATTCCCGCAGCACCGGGTCGCGAACCTCGCCCGCAATAGTGCCGGCGAACTGTACCTGGGTGAACTGCCTGGATCTGTCGGCGTCCGTGCGTTGCTGGCGATGGTCGGCCAGGGTGTAGACGACCACGTGCTGTGGGTCCGTCGCCGCAACGGATAGGCGCATGGGATAAACCAATTGCGGTGCGGGGAAGGTCATTCGCACCGGGTCGAGCCCGCCCACGATCGGCGCGCTACTGGTCAGCCTGATCGCGACGAACGCCCATCCGTCGCGCACGTAGGGGTCGAGTGCCGCCGCCACTGCCGGCCGGATGGCATAGCCGTTGCCGGCCAGCCAGTCCTGCAGGCCGGCCAGGTCGCCGCCGGCCAGGGTGGTGGCCTCCAACGGTCCAAGCTGCACCTGACTGACCACATCCGGAGCGTGGGCTGCCGCGGCCCCTTCGCGGGGTGCAGAGCCGACCATCCCTATCCCGAGGATCCAGCGGCGCTTGTGCTGGACTTGCGGCGCCGTCACCGTGTCCAACTCCACGAAGGTGGCCTTGTCCGCCGCGGCGACGGTGGCCGGGGCGGGCGTAGGTACCACCAGGGCGACGTTATCGGTGGTGGCGTCCATCGCGATCTGCATGACGATGGTCTCGGTTGTTCCGTCCCAATGTACCAATGCCACTTCATGATTCATGGTCGCGTGGGCGCCACCCGGAGCGATCGCCGCGCCGCATGCGCAGGCGTGGCCCGGCGCGGCTAGCACCATGGTGGCCATCGTTACCCAAAGCAGCAACCCGAGACCGAAAACCAGCCGGCAGAAGCGCAGCACCGCCATGCCGCAGATGTTACGCGGCAGCGTGGCCCTGGCCACCCACTTTGACTGGGTTCGCCCGGCGCACAGGCACAATGTCAGCATGACGACACGGCCCATGGAGTCCACCGAATACGCCGACCCGCAGGCATTGCTGCTGCAATTGCTGGACCCAGCGATCCGGGCCAACCCTTATCCGGTGTGCGCTCAGCTTCGTGAGCACGGGCCGCTGCAGCTGCCGGACGCCAACTTCGTCCTTTTCTCGACCTATCACGACTGCGCCGACGTGCTGCGGCACCCGTTGTCGAGCAGCGACCGGTCCAACTCGACGATCGCGCGGCGACGGCTACAGGATGCACCGGCTCCGGGCACCGAATTCCCGCCTGGCTTTCTCTTTCTCGATCCGCCCGATCACACTCGACTGCGCAAGCTGGTCAGTAAGGCGTTCGCCCCGAAAGTGGTGAACGCACTGCGACCCGACGTCACTGCGCTGGTAAACGGATTGCTGGACCGGATCGCCGAAAAGGGCCGCTTCGACGTGGTCAGCGACTTCGCCTATCCGTTGCCGGTGGCGGTGATCTGCCGGCTGCTCGGGGTGCCGCTCGAAGACGAGCCGCAGTTCAGCCGGGCATCGGCCTTGCTCGCGCAGTCACTGGACCCTTTCCTCGCCTTCACCGGCGAGGATCCCGAGGACTTCGACGACGGGCTGGCGGCCGGCAGCTGGTTGCGCGAGTACCTGCGCGGCCTCATCGCGCAGCGCCGGATTAGGCCCGGCGACGACTTGATGTCCGGGCTGATCGCGGTGGAGGAGTCCGGCGATCAGCTGACCGAGGAGGAGATCGTGTCCACCTGCATGCTGCTGCTGGTTGCCGGACACGAGACAACGGTGAACCTGATCGGCAACGCCATCTTGGCGATGTTGCGGGATCGTCGGCACTGGGCTGCGCTGGGCGCCGATGCTGCCCGGGCATCGTTGGTCATCGAGGAGACCATGCGCTATGACCCGCCGGTGCAATTGGTGGGCCGAATTGCCGCCGACGACATGACGATCGCAGACATCGAGGTGTCCAAGGGTGACACGATGATGTTGCTGATGGCGGCGGCGCATCGTGATCCCACCGAGTACGACCGGCCGGACACATTCGATCCGGATCGTGTCCCGTTGCGGCACTTAGGGTTTGGCCACGGTGCGCATTACTGCCTGGGCGCCCCGCTGGCACGGCTGGAAGCCGGTGTGGCGTTGTCGGCGATCACCGCTCGATTCCCCGACGCGCGCTTGGTCGGTGAGCCGCAGTACAAAACGAACGTGACGCTGCGTGGGTTGCAGACGTTGTCCGTCGCGATCTAGACAGTCGTCGAGCCGTTGGGCGCGGGGCGGCGATGGGTCTGCTCACTGTGGGAGATCTGGATTGGTGCCCGCTTTGGAGCGCCGAATTCTCTTGTGCTGCTGTGGTTGCCGGTCTTGGTAGCGCGTGGCTGGTTCATACGGTGACCCGAGCATCGGATCGCCTTTCGCTGTGAGTGAACATGTGAAATATGTTGTTTGGCAGGCATTTTCTTCCCGGTTCTTGTCAGGGCACATCGATAGATTGCGGGTATGGGCTCATGCGGTGTCGTGGATCGGCAGACGGTTACACTCTCCCATGCCATCGCCGACTGGGCGCTGATCAGCCGCACCGAGGCCACCCGGCGCATCAACGCCGCCGCCGATCTGGGGCCGCGGCGCGGGCTGACCGGAGAACCGATCGCCCCGGTACTGGCCGGGGCCGCCGCCGCCCAACGCGAGGGAAAAATCGGCGCCGAGCACATCGCGGTGATTCGCCGCTTTTGTCACCAGTTACCGGGCTGGGTCGGTCAAGCCACCCGCGAGCGCGCCGAAGCTCAGTTGGCGTGCCACGGCGGCCAGGTTCGCCCCGAACAACTATCCGGGCTGGCCGCCACCATCGCTGATTGTCTCAATCCCGACGGCACCTACCGCGATGAGGACCGGGCGCGACGCCGCGGCCTGACCTTAGGCAGCCGGCAAGCCGATGGCATGTCAAAGCTGCGCGGGCTGATCACCCCCGAACCGCGAGCCACCGTCGAAGCCGTGCTGGCCAAACTGGGCGCCCCCGGCATGTGCAACCCTGAATCGGAAGCCCCCTATATGGACGGCGCCCCCAGTCAGGCCGCCATCGACACCGACCCCGCTCAGCGGCCCAACGCTCTGCTGACGGGCTGCTGGCCGGGATGCGCGGTCTGCTGGCGTCCGCAGAGTTGGGTCAGCACAACGGCTTACCCGCGACGATCATCGTGACCACCACGCTGACCGAACTGAAAGCCGCTGCCGGACAAGGACTCACCGGCGCCGGCACGATCTTGCCGATGAGCGATGTGATCCGGCTGGCCCGCCACTACCTGGCGGTTTTCGACAAGGGCAAGGCGTTAGCGCTGTATCACAGCAAACGCCTGGCCGCACCGGGGCAGCGAATCGTGTTGTATGGCAAGGAGCGCGGGTGCAGCGCCCCGGGCTGTGACGTCAAGGGCTATTTCTGTAGGTCCACCATGTACTGCCCTACGCCCAATCCCCAGCACCGACGTCAACCAACTCACCTTCGCCTGCGGCGGCCACCACCCGTTAGCCGACAAGGCTGGAGCACCCGCAAAAACACCCATGGCGACACCGAATGGATAGCCCCACCCCACTCGAGCGCGGCCAACCCCGCACCAACACCATGCACGATCCCGAAAAACTGCTCCGCGCAGACGAAGACGACGAAGGCGACACGTAACCCGGTAGTCCGCACGACTTCCCACGCTTAGCCGACCAGCGGTCAGCCTAGCCGCTGTCGTCGTTCGCAGCCTCTTCGCCCTCCCCACCGGGAGGAGGTTCGGGGGCCACAATGATGGAGATCGGTATTGGTGTGGAGATCTCGATTTTGCCTTGCTCGTCATAGTAGGCGCCGATCGTGTACTCACCCGCGGTCTCGATCGGGAATGAGAGTTCTTGGGTGAAGCACCGGTACTTCGATGCCTTATCGTCGTCGTCAGGCCAGTGCCAACTGGCTTTGAGGGTTCCGCGCGGCACCCCGGCGGGATCTTTGCACACGACATGCAGTTCCGGGTCGTAGTCCCCGCCTGCTTTCGCATGCACCACCAGAACTACGGGTACCTTTGCCCAGAGCGGCATTTGGTCGACCTGAAACCAGGTCATCGGGATGCGCGTCGCATTGATCGCACCGTATTCGTCGAGCGTGGCGGTACCGGCGACGAACAATGACGATACGTGCAGCATCTCGACATCCTAAGCGGGCCGAATAGCTGAACCCGGACGTTCGAATTTGCGGGCGTGCCGCGTCGGGTTGCGCCCGAGCACGCGATGTAGCCGGCGGGTATCACACTTCCGGATAGCGCATCGCCGTAACTGCCCGCCTTAGGTCGGGCGATCGAGCCTTGCTACACCACGTCTCGGGAGTCTCGGGACTCAACCTCCGATCATGTCGGCGCGAAAGCCGACACGGTGTTCAGGAATCGATGTCGTCGACCACGAAGATGGCCCAGGCGTACGCGACGTCCACCTCTTGGAAAAGGGCTTCATGGCTCATCAGGTATCTCTCCTTGTCGATTCATGTGCCGTGCAGAAATGCCCAGCCTTAACACGATGCCTGATTCCGGCGGCACGCGTTGTCCCCTGATCAGGGGCTTTTGACGACGAAATCCGGGTACCACCAACGGCGGACGTTGCCGGTCCACCATCCGGGGGACCGGGCCGTCACAGCATCGACATCGCGATGGGTTGCGCGCCGCATGAACCCGACGGGCCGGGGGATCCGTCATCGTGCTGCCCGGGGCGAGGCCAAGGTGACCCCGAACCAGCGGGTCAGCGCGCCGTCGAGCTCGGCGAGGGAGGGTGTGGGCGCCGCGGAGGCCCAGGCCACATATCCGTCCGGACGCACCAGCAGCGCTGTCGCCGCCACGTCACCGACCGGGCGTCCCGCGGTGACGGTGATCCGGCTCGCAATGCCGGCCGCCGCTTCCTTCACCACCCCGTGCTCGGTGAGGTCCACCAGCAACGGCCTCCCGTCGCGTGCGAGCTCGGCAATGCGAGTGGTTCCGCGGGAGTTGGCGACGGCAAAATCCGGCACCCACCGCCCGACGAGGCGATGGTCGTCCGGACCCGCGGCATAGCGAATGTCGGCGCCGGACACCAGGTCGCCGAGATGACGGGTGACATCGGCCTGCCCCAGCAATTCGCTGAAGACTTCCCGTAAGGCAGTGACTTCGCCCCCGGGCCGAATGAGGGCCAGCTGGGCGCGGCTGTACAGGATCACCCGCTCGGCGGCCGGCCGGCGCTCGGTCTCGTAGGTGTCGAGCAGCTCGGGGCCGACCCGTCTGTCCAGCACCGCGGCCAGCTTCCAGCCGAGGTTCATCGCGTCCTGCAGTCCCAAATTGAGACCTGGCCCCCCGAGCGGGGGCTGCACGTGCGCGGCGTCACCGACCAGAATGACCCGGCCGGCCCGGTATTGCGACGCGATCCTCGAATTCACACCACGGTAACGCCGCAAATCCGGTGGTGCGCCGGTGGATTCGGGCAAAAGCGGTACAGCCGCCCCCAGCACGCGTTTGATGCTGGCCTCCTGCTCGGCAACCGACATAGGCGCGGCGTCGCTGTCTGCCGCGCAGGGGGTTTCGCGTGGCGAGCTGTCCAATTCGATGGTGAATGCCCCCGGCCGGTCCGTCAGCTGCAGGCCCCACCCGAAGATGCCGCGGCCGGTACGAAAGTACTGTCTGGCCGGCACCGCACCGAACCCCGGCACGTTCAGCGCCCCGGTGACCGGGTCCACCCAGTCAAGCGGCGGCAGCACGCCGAACGTCACGTGCTCGATCACGTCGTATGACGACATCCCGGGAAAGTCGATACCAGCCAGCTTGCGGGTGGTGCTCGAACCGCCGTCGGCGCCGATCAGGTATTCGGCCGACAGCTCATAGGGGCCTTCCGGACCCGCGATGTTCACGGTGACACCGTCGCCGCCCTGTTCGAAGCCGGCTAACGCGTGACCCCAGCGAAAGTCGACGCCGTAATTCTGGGCGGCGGCCACCAGCACCTCGATAAGCCTGGGTTGTTCCACTTGAAGCCGGTACAGCTGGTGATTCGGCACCTGCGCAAGACTGAAGCCGAAGCCAGCGAAAAATGAGCCGGGTGCGGGTTGCGGCGGTTCCTGCGTCTGCGCGAGGGTTCTATAGAGGCCGCGGTGGTCGAAGATCCGAACTCCTTGCCCGACAATGCCCGCCGCGCGAGGTTGCCGGGTGGGCCCGGGACTGCCGTCCAACACCACCGGCCGGATCCCGGCCAGTCCCAATTCGCAGGCCAGCATCAGCCCGTTCGGGCCGGCTCCGGCGATGACGACCTGGACCACGGGGTGAGAGTACCTAGCTGTCGGCCGCAGTGCCCGGTCCCAGGCCGGTGATGATGTCGTTCAGGTGGAACGATGCCGGCTGCTCGAGTTGGGCGTAGGTGCACGAGCGTGGATCGCGGTCGGGCCGCCACCGGTTGAATTGGGCGGTGTGGCGAAACCGCGCGCCTTCCATGTGGTCGTAGCGGACTTCGACGACCCGCTCCGGTCGCAGCGGCACGAAGGACAGGTCTTTGCCGACGTTCCAGCGGGAGAATTCGTTCTTGCGGGGGGTGCGTTCGCCGGCTTCGTGGGCCGCCCAGTTCCAGGGGTGGTTGTCGAAAGTCGTTATCAGAGGCTGTAATTCGTCGAAGAGCCGCCGTCGGTGCGCCATGGGGAAGGCTCCGATCACGCCCACCGAAGCGAGTTGGCCGTCCTGCTGGTAGAGCCCCAGCAGCAGCGAGCCGACCGCCCCATCTTCCGGGCCGCTGGACTTGTGCACCCGGTAACCGGCGACCACGCAGTCGGCGGTCCGTTCGTGTTTGACCTTGAACATGACGCGCTTGTCGGGTTGATAGGTGATGGTCAGCGGCTTAGCGATGACGCCGTCGAGACCGGCGCCCTCGAAGTCCTCGAACCAGCGCTGCGCGGTTGCCAGGTCGGTGGTGGCCGGGGTGACGTGAATCGACGGGCCCGAAGCGGCTCCCGAGACAGTTAACGCGTCGACCAGCGCCGCCCGGCGCTCGCTGAACGGACGGGTGGTGTAGTCGTCGTCACCGAGAGCCAGCAGGTCGAACGCGATGAACGACGCCGGCGTGTGCTCGGCGAGCATGCGTACCCGCGAATCGGCCGGGTGGATGCGCTGTTGCAGCGCCTCGAAGTCCAGGCCGTGGTCGGTGGCGATGACGATTTCGCCGTCGACGACGCAGCGCGCCGGCAGTTCGGTCTTGATTGCCGCGACCAGTTCGGGGAAGTAGCGGGTCATCGGCCGCTCGTTGCGGCTGCCCAGCTCGACCTCGTCGCCGTCGCGAAAACAGATGGACCGGAAGCCGTCCCATTTCGGCTCGTACGACGCGTCCGCCGGAATGGTCTTGACGGATTTGGCCAGCATCGGCGAAACGGGCGGCATAACGGGCAGGTCCATGGGTTCATTGTGTCGTGCGGCATGCTGGAGTCCAGCTATGACTGCTGCAGCAGAAGAAGTCGACGTCGACGGCATCCGGGTGCGGCTGACCAATCCGGACAAGGTGTACTTTCCGCAACTCGGGTCCGACGGCACCAAGCGCCGGCTCGTCGAGTACTACCTCGCCGTGGGCCGGGGCCCGATGCTGGCAACCCTGCGCGACCGGCCCACGCATCTGCAGCGCTTCCCGGACGGCATCGACGGCGAGGAGATCTATCAAAAGCGGGTGCCCCAGCACCATCCTGACTACCTGCAGACCTGCCGGGTGACCTTCCCGTCGGGACGCACCGCCGATGCGCTGAAGGTCACCCACCCCGCGGCGATCGTGTGGGCCGCGCAGATGGGTACCGTGACGCTGCATCCCTGGCAGGTTCGCTGCCCCGACACCGAGCATCCCGACGAATTGCGCATCGATCTGGATCCGCAGCCCGGCACCGGTTTTGCCCAGGCCCGGTCCGTTGCCGTCGACGTGCTGCGGCCGCTGCTGCACGAACTCGGGTTGGTCGGCTACCCGAAGACTTCCGGGGGACGCGGGGTGCACGTGTTTTTCCGGATCGCCACCGACTGGGACTTCATCCAGGTGCGCCGGGCCGGCATCGCGCTGGCCCGCGAATTGGAGCGGCGCGCACCGGACACGGTGACCACGTCCTGGTGGAAAGAACAGCGGGGCGCGCGAATCTTCGTCGACTTCAATCAGAATGCTCGCGACCGCACCATGGCGTCGGCGTATTCGGTGCGCCCTACTCCGATTGCCACCGTTTCGACACCGTTGACCTGGGACGAGCTGGCCGGTGCGGATCCCGACGACTACACCATCGCCACGGTGCCCGATCTGGTGGCGAGCCGCGAGGACCCGTGGGCCGGTATCGACGATGTGGCTCAATCGATTACGCCGTTGCTGGACCTCGCAGCTGCCGACGACGAACGCGGGCTGGGTGACCTGCCCTATCCGCCGAACTATCCGAAAATGCCGGGCGAGCCGAAACGGGTGCAGCCGAGCCGGGACACCGATCTGAAACGGGACACCAAGGGGTAATGGGATTTCGTCTTCGTGCGCCGAGATCCGGCCATGTCTAGTTGGTGGCGATCTGCCAGGCTTCCGCTGGATCTGCTCGCTATTAAGCCATTTGAGGTCCCCCTCATTGTGATCGAACACAAACGTGTTGGCGTTACGGAAGACATCGCCCTGTCGCCAATCACGGCACGATGTGGCTAACTCGGGCGCCGGGCATTGCGCTGGTTGGTCCGAATTAACCTCTGTCGATCGAAGTAGTGCCAGAAACCGCCCGATACCCCACACCGCTACGGCCCGACTTCACCCGCCGGTTTGCGCAGGGGTTCGCGGGTAGCATTCACGAGGCGTTCCGGACCAAACGGAGCGCCCCAAGTTGGTCCGGTGGAATGCCCTCGACGTAGACGGTCGACAACGCTCAACCCGTCTCGTTCAACTTGAAGTAATCGGGCACGTACTACCTCTGGCCTTGGGTCGTCCGGCATCTCGGACTCAAGACCACGGATGATCGCAGCAAAGGCGCGCAATCGGCGGGCATTCGACTCGTTGAGTCGTCCACCGTTAGCCCACATATGAACGGCGCGCCGAGAGACGCCGAAGATCTTTCCCATCTGGTCCCAGGTGAGCCCAGAGTGCGCTTTGATCCATGCGACCTCTTCGCGGTCGCCTCGAGACTCAGCGCCAAGTACGCGCGTGGCGGCTGGGGCGGATTTCGGCTTGATTGCCGCGGCGAATCCTCCACGGCCAGTGCAGTTTACAACCGCAAGCACCCGGATCGCACCGTAATTGCTGCCGATCGAAGTCCCCGCGAGCCCACCAAACGCTGCAAGGCCAGCCATGAGGAGGGAAGCGCCCGCTTTTCCTGCGCACGGAAATATCGGCGGCGCGACGGTGCCAAATTTGCTGAACTGATACTGAGCAACCTGAACGCGGTAATTGCCAACACTTGCTGTGGCCATCACAACTCACCCCCAAAAGCGACGAGGAAGTCCTCTGTCACTGCCCACCGGAAGAACTGATAAGCCCGTAGCGCCAGGGCGCGCACATCTTCGAAGATATCCGCGTCCTGTTGCGAGCCGGGTGTGAACTCTCGGAACGAATCCATGTCGAGCAGCCATGTCGGGTAGTCGTACGCGGGCACCGCATTGTCGATGCTTGTGTTGGCCGGCAGCATGCCCCAGCGCGCCATAAAGGACGCCCCATCCGACAACCGATAGCGCGCTTCAGTGATATTCGAAAGCAGCGCGAATTCCTCACCTTGGGAGACTGAAATTCCCAGCACCTCGGTTCGCAACAGTTCGGGCAGTCGGGTCAGGAGGTCTCGCCTGGTGAGTTGGTTGACGTACCGAACCCCAAGACGATCGATGTAGGGTACGGTCACCTGCTCATTCACGGCCTTCCATGCGTCAACGAGCCGCTGAGCAAAGTCCCTGAGTCGAACATAATGAGTGGTGTCGACACTGAGAAAGGTGCCACAGAAGGTAATCTGCCAGTCGCGATCGCCGCTGCTGAGACGCCACAGTCGAGTGGTAGTGGGATCTTCACTGAGGCCATCAGGGGTGATGATCAATGTCGTTTCCTGGCCGACATCCATCAATGGGTACTGGTCCGCGAGAGCATCAGCAATGCGCGTGGCTACGGCGTCCTCGTTGGTCGAGAATCGCGTGAGGTGCGGAAACCTGATCTGAGCGATGGCGCGAACAAGCGGAGCCGACTGCAGTGGGACATTGATGTCAGGCTCTGCGAAGGCGAAGGGATGAGCGGCGGTCGCCATGCTTCACACTGTACTTCACACCCATGACGAGTATGACAATCGAAAGACGAGGCGACGACCCACCTGAGATGGGACGTTGCTGGGAGATCCTCCATCTTGTTTTCGACTCCGCCCCAGAACTAGCCGGCTGGGGGGGCCACACCGAACTCACACCGCGGTCAACCAACGGGTTGTGGGCTCGCGGCGCTGCTCTTGGGGTCGATCAGGATTTTCGCGTGCGCCTCGGGGTCGCCCAGCGCGTCGAATGCGGCCTCGACACCGGCCAGCCCGACGGTCCCGGTGATCAGCGGATCGGCGTTGACCTTGCCGTCGGCGAGCATGTGCAGCGTGTCGCGAAACTCGAGCGGGGTGTAGCCGAGCACGAACCGCAGGTCGATTTCTTTGTTGATCGCCATCGCCGGGCGGATGTGGTCGGCGCCCATGCAGACCCCGACCACGACGACGCGGGAAAACAGCGGCGCGCTCGCGATGATGCCGTCGATAATGCCTGGGACACCAACGCATTCGAAGATGACCGGATGCTTGGGCGTGGCGGCACCGGCCGCTTCGGCGACGCGCCACAGGTGCCACCAGGGCAGCCGCAGCCGGTGCAGCTTTTCGATCGTGCCGACCGCCAGATCGAACGCCTCGAGGATGCCCTGCAAGTGCTTGCGGCTTGCGTCCGTCGCATAGGGGCAGTCCTGCGCCGGGTCGACGACGGCGTCGGCGCCGCAGACGGTGGCCAGCGCGCGCCGGCCCGGGGAGAAGTCGCTCGCGATCACGGTGCGTACGCCGTGCGCCTTGAGCATGCAGATCACCGCGAGTCCGATGGGGCCGCAGCCGATCACGATCGCGACGTCACGTTTGCTGACGTCGCCGCGCCGGACGGCGTGCCAGCCGACCGCCATCGGCTCGGTCAGCGCGGCGATCTCGGGCGGCAGGCCGTTGGGGACGGGAAAGGTCAGCGACTGCTCGACGAGCAGTTGCTCGGCGTAAGCGCCCGGTGCCATTGTCGACAGCCCGATCCCGTGCACCTCGTTGCCGCGTCGCAGCAGTGGCAGGGCGACAACCGGGGTGCCGGGCCGGGGGGCCTTGCGGGTGCCGGGACCGTAGTCGACCACCTCGCCGCAGAACTCGTGTCCGAACACCACGTGCTCGTTGGAGCGCATGAATGCGTGGTAGCCCGATTCGTCCATCACGTCGGCGAGTTCGTCGCAATGGAAACGGGCATGCAGGTCCGATCCGCAGATGCCACACCTGCGGACATCGATCAGCAGCTGGCCTTTGGCCGGCTTTGGGGCGGGCTGTTCGACCACTTCGAGCTTCCCGTTGTGGCAGGTTAGCGCTCTCATCCTGAGACAGCCCTTCCGGTCAGGTTGATGTCCTTGTCGGGCCAACGTAAGCCTCGACGAACCGGCCTGTCACCCCCGGGGCGTCATCACCCGAGCTCGATCACGCCTTTTCCGCGATCATCAGCATGTATCCGAGTCGTCCGGCTTCGACCTCGGCGCGCGCCAGTGCGGTGACCGCGCGGGCCGTGTCCGGTTGGATACCGTTGTCGGCCAGCATCTTTGGCGCAGCCATGGCCAGGGTGGTGAGCCGCGCGTCGATGCGGTCGATCATAGCAGGCTTTGATTCGTTGCGGCGGAAGCGTGATGGGCGCGGGGTGCTTGGGGGACGGGTGTTTTCGGTCGAGCGACTGCTTGGACCCGCGTGGGGAGTCGGCCAGCAGGCCGGCCAGCGGCGCGGCGTTGGGCACCATATCGGGAACCGCCACCCCGGTGAGCTGCTCGCGGACCTGCTCGCGGTAGCCCACCGAGTTGTAGGCGCAGAACGGGATCAGCCGCCCGTCCGGAGTAAGTTGCTGCACACAGCATTTCATCAGTTGTTTGACATTGAGGGTGTAGGGGTCCTGGAAGTCTTGGATGACGATGGCGAACACCCGATCGGTGAGATTGGCGAGCGCCTCGGGCAGGTTGATGCCGCAGGCGTTGGCGCAATCGAGCGCTGCTGCCGCCTTCTGTAGCTGTTCGATCGTGGTGTCGGTGCCCAGCACGGCCGACGCCGACCACAACTTCTCCAGAGCCTCGCGGATCGCCAGGTCCGGGATCACCCGGTTGGACACGTAGTCGAGGTAATCCTGCACGTCGAGCAGCCGTGGAATCGGTACCACGTGTTCGCCGTCGGTGAGCAGATAGGTGATCGAGCGACAGGTGGGAAAACAACACGGAACCGGGAAGAAATCGTCGGCGCGGAACCAGTCGGGAAGCTGGGCCGCGATGCCGTGCACGATATCGGAATTGGTCAGCCGGGTCAGAGGGTCGAACTGCAGGTGCCGGCCGGCGTGGGTGACCGGCTGGAATACCACCGACTGCACCGCGCGTTGGCCCATACCGTGCCGGATGACGGCGCCGAGTTCGTGATCGTTGATCCCGCGCTCGACGGCGGCTACCAACGTCACGGTCAGGCCCGCCGCTGCGCAGTTGTCCAGCGCGCGGGCCTTGATATCCCGCAGATCACGGCCCCGGATCTGGCGGTGGGTTGCTTCTTCGAGCCCGTCGAACTGCAGGTAGATGTGCACCGGGCGACCCGGTTGGTTGCGCTGCGCGAGGCTGGCGACGAACCGTCGATCCGATGCGAGGCGAATGCCGTTGGTGTTGATGATGACGGTCTTGATCGGACGGGCCTGGGCGACGTCGACGAACTCGAGAATCTGCTTGTGGATCGTCGGCTCGCCGCCGGAGAACATCACGACTTCGGGCTCGCCTTCGGCGGCGACGAGTGCATCGAGCATCTTCTCGCATTGCGACACGGTCAGGGCGTAGCCGTCGGGTTGGTGACCGGAGTCGGCGAAACAGATCGGGCAGTCCAGGTTGCAGTGCGTGTTGACTTCGATCAAGCCGAGGCAGGCGTGCTGTTTGTGGTCCGGGCACAGGCCGCAGTCGCTGGGACAGCCGTCGCGGACCTCGGTCTTAAACTGCAGCGGAATGGTGCCGGGCTTGTTGAATCGTGTTGACTCCACGTACATCTGAGCGTCTCCGTACACCAGAGCCTCGAACTCGCCATGGTCGCGGCACCGCTTGCGCAGATAGACCTTGCCGCCGCGGACGTTGACCTGGGCGTCGATCACCACCTTGCATACCGGGCAGATGCTCTTGGTGTATTCGAGAAATACCTCGTCGCGATCCCGCTTTATTGTCGTCACTGGTGCCCCGCTTCCCATCGGCCCGGTAAACCGGGGTAGCTCATCACGTCGGATAGCGTGCCGACGCGCAACTGTCATCAGAACTACAGTTCGGCTGCGCGCCGCACCGCAATAGCGTGCAATGGCGGCAAGGATGATTGCAGGAGGTTGACCGAAATGATTCGTGCCGTGTGGAACGGGACGGTGCTGGCTGAGGCGCCGCAGACCGTCCGCCTGGAGGGCAATGACTACTTCCCGCCGGAGTCGCTGCGGCGCGAGCACCTCGTCGACAGCGGGACCAAGTCGATATGCCCGTGGAAGGGCCTGGCGCACTACTACACCGTATCGGTTAACGGCGATGTGAATCCGGACGCGGCCTGGTACTACCCGCGTCCCAGTCCGCTGGCGCGCCGGATCAAGAACCACGTCGCGTTCTGGAACGGTGTGCGCGTGGAAGGCGAGCCCGAAGAAGCTCCTGCACCGCCGCGCTCACAGGAGGGTGACCGGCTGCCGATTTGGCGCATCGGCATCACCGGCGGTTTGGTCGGCATCCTGTGCTGCGTCGGTCCCACCGTGCTCGCGATGTTCGGAATCATCAGCGGTGCAACGGCATTGGCGTGGGCAAACAACCTGTACGGAAACTATGCATGGTGGTTCCGGCTGAGCGGACTCGGTGTCCTCGCGCTGCTGGTGTGGATCGCGCTGCGGCGACGCAATCAGTGCAGCCTCGGCGGCGTGCGCCGGTTGCGGTGGCGGCTGGCGACCACCCTGGCAATAGCGGCCGGCACTTACGCGGTGTTGTATGCGGTGACGACCTGGCTGGAACGGTTCGCCTGATCCGCGATGTCAGTCGTGCGGTGCGCTTCTGTTATCAGATGCATTGCGGCAGAGTAGTATTCGCCATCCGACGGCGGTCACGGTGAGCGCGGCGAGGACGCCGAGCATGGGCCATACCCCGAGCGCGTCGACGTGGCGGACCAGCCAGCTTTGCACTGTGCCCGCGGCCGCGATGACCGGATCATCTGCGCTGGCGTCGCAAAGATACAGGGAAATCTCGTAATAGCCGTAATACGTCACGTAGAGCCCGGTGAGCAGCAGCAGGGCGCCGGCGATGCGCCCGACATGGGGCAGGATACGGCGGAGCCCGCCGGTTGCCGAAGATCCGACGAAGGCCACGGTCAGTGCGGCCGCCCCGACGGTGATGGCCATGCCACTGGCGTAGACCAGAAATGCCAGCACGCCGGTGACCGTTGAGCCGTGCCGAAACGTCGTGCTGATCAAGGCCAGAAACGGCCCGATGGTGCACGACAGTGAGGCCACCGCGTAGGCGACACCGTAGCCATACATCGAGCGCAAGCGTGCCGTCGGCGCCCCGCCGGACAGCTTCGGCGTGATCACCGCGATATCCTTGCCGGCCAGCAGCCAGATCGCCGATGCGATCAGCACTACACCGATGACCACGGTGGCAACCGGAAGATACTTCTGCACCGAGGCGATCAGCGGCGAAATCAGCAGGCCGAACAAGCCGAATACGGTGAGGAAGCCAGCCGACATGACCAGTGTGGCCGATCCGGCGCGAACTAACGCCATTGGGCGGGAGGTGGTTTGGCTACCACCGGCAATCACCAATCCCAGATAGCCTGGCAGCAAGGCGAATCCACAAGGGTTCAGCGCAGCCACCAGCCCGGCTCCCAGCGCGAAGCCAAGCGGCGCGGTGTCGATCATTGGCCGGCCAGGGCGGCTATCCGATTGGTCAGCTCGAGCTGTGTCAGGGGACCCTCGACGACGTCGATGTGGCCGGCCGCGCCGACGAATGCGAACGCCGGCTGCGCCACCACCCCGAACCTTGCCCAAATCGCAGCATCGCTGTCGGCCAACTGCGGGAAGGCGCCGAGCTGGTAGCGGTCGACGAATTGCCGCATGGCCGGCAGTTGGTCCTGCGCGGCCACCCCCACGAAGGCCACCGACGGATGCTCGGCAGCAACCTTGGCCACCGTCGGGGCTTCCCGCTCACACACCGGACACCACGGCGCCCAAAACCACAGCACCGCAGGCTTGCCCAACAGGCTTGCGCCCGAGAATGGCCGGCCATCGATGGTGGACGCGGTGAACTGGAGTTGCGTTGGCACCGGCGCATGGGAGCCGGCCGGACCGGATACGGCACCGGCGGGCACCGTGGGCGCCGCCGTCGAGGCCGAGCCGCAACCGGCCACGGCGACGACCAGGGCGGCAAGCGGGGCAAGCAGGCGCGTGCCCATGACGCGACGGGACTGCCGAGTGGGCGCTGCCGGCCCGAGGGCTGGTCGACCAGCCGCCCGCCGGCGCCGCGCCGAAGCGGTCAGGGACGAACGATTGCTACTCATCACCTGGTCAGCACAGCCGAAAGGCTCGACGCGAGCTACCCGTTGGTCAGCATGCTGACAGTCATCCCCATGATCGCCACCGCTCCATCGCGTCAGGTAGATCGAGGTCGGGCGCCTTCCAGCCGCCGGAGATGTCATTAGGCGTGCTATTAGGTGGACTATGACGACAGCGTTTGTGCTCTCCGGCGGCGGAAGCCTTGGGTCTATTCAGGTGGGGATGCTCCTTGGTTTGGCCGAGAGCGGAATCGTCCCGGAACTGATCGTCGGCACGTCCGTCGGAGCCGTCAATGGTGGTTGGGTGGCGTCGCGTGCCGATGTCGAGGGGATCCGCGCACTGGCCGACCTGTGGCGGTCGTTGTCGAGACAAGACGTGTTCCCCACCCGACCGATCGTGGGGCTGCTGGGTTTTCTGGGGCTGCGCTCCAACCTGGTCCCCAACCACGGCCTGCGGCGGCTTCTCAAGGACCACCTGCAGTTTCCCCGGCTTCAGGATGCGCCGGTACCGCTGCATGTGGTGGCCACCGACGTCCTGTCGGGCCACGATGTCCTGCTTTCGTCGGGAGACGCGGTCGACGCGATCACGGCCAGCGCCGCCATTCCCGCCGTCTTTCCGCCGGTGAACATCGACGGTCGCGAACTGATGGACGGGGGGGTCGTGAACAACACTCCGCTGTCGCACGCCGTCGCGCTGGGCGCCGATCCGATATGGGTGCTGACCACCGGCTACCCGTGTGCGCTACCCAAGGTGCCGCGGGGGGCGCTGGCGATGGCGATACACGCCTTGACCCTCGCCATCAACCAGCGCATGGCCCTCGATATCGCCCGCTATGAGAAGTCGGTCGACCTGCGGGTCGTTCCGCCGCTGTGCCCGCTGGGCGTTTCGCCAATAGACTTCTCGCACACCGCCCGGCTCATCGAGCGGTCCCATGACAGTACCCGGGAGTGGCTGGCGTCGAGCCGGCCCACCGTTGGTCAGGCGAACTTGCTTGCGCCGCACCGACATTGACCACCGCAAGGCCGGCAGCCTCAGAGCGCTGGTTCGTATGGTCGGCGCGGCCACGTCGGACTGCGCTCCGGATCGGAGTCCCGGGTCACGTCGGTGCGGGCCTCGTCGCGGGCGGTCGCAGGAAGGGAGGTATCGGTGCACCACCACGCATCACAAAGCTTGGCCCACCATTGCGGCACGGGTAGCGGAGACGACCCGCAGGTGACCACCCCGTAGGTATCCGGGTCGCCGGGAGATCCGGGCGTCGACGTCACGTATTGGTCCACCATTGCGGCGACGTTGTTGTCGATGTCGATCTCGCAGTGCACGTTGCCCGAATACGGCGATGGGATGCTCACTTGCATACCAGCTTTCGCTGGATCGGCCAGCATGGTGTTGGTGGTGAATTCGCGGCCGGTTGCGCTCAACGGGGCCGTGGCCGTGTAGGTGTCGTTGACCATGTAGATCGCCCGGGCGCTGGAAATCGGTGCGTCCACCTTGACGATGTAGGTCACGTTGTGCGGGTTGTGTGGGTCGGCCTGTGCGGCCGTGGGAGTCAGCAGCCAGCCCATGGCGGCGACCGTGACAGCGGCGATCACCGCCCAGCTGCGCGTGGTGGTGATCATGACGGCAGACAATACGCTCCCGCGCGCCATGTCGGCCAGGTTTTTCGGGCGTTGCCGCAGCCCCGGCGAACGCAGTCCGGCCGCTATTAGAGCGCGCGACTTCTTTCAACCCAATAGTCATGTGGATAACACTCTTGCCATTCCGCTTCTGGCCCGGATAACGATGTAAAAGAACGGCTTCTGCACACCGCTTTCGTGGGTTAGGCTCGGCGGACTTCCACGACGACAAGGATCCGCAATGGAATCTGCATCCCTCCGGCGTCGCCTGCGGCAAAATCCATTGGACCGCAGGACATTTCTGGCCCTGATGGCTGTCGCGGCCGGCGCTGGGGTGATCAGGAGCGCCGGTCCGGCGCGAGCCGGCGGCGAAGAGCTTCGCGATTTGCCCGAGGTGTCCAGCGAGAACGGCGTCTTGGACTACACCCTGGAGGTCGTGACCAACCCGGTGGAGCTGGGTGGTCGTCAATTGACTTTAGAGACGTACAACGGCCAGTTTCCCGGACCCATCCTGAGGATACGGCGGGGAGACAACCTACGAATTCTGCTCAAGAACCGCATCGTTCCGGTGGGCATCCCCACGAACAACGTGTTCATGGTGCCCTACTGCGCCTCCAAATCCAACGACCCGCGTTTCGACACGCGCCGTGCCTGCATGCACGATTTCTGGAATAGGTGGGAGCGCAGGGCGACGATCTTGCAGGAGCTGGTCGACACGAACCTGCATACCCATGGGCTACAGGTGTCTCCGGAGGACCCCGGGGACAACGTGGGACTTCAGCTGGGACCGCTGCAAGACCACCAGTACAGCTACAACATCGCCGCCAACCAGCCGACCGGACTGCACTGGTACCACCCCCATTTCCATACGGCGACCGCCCATCAACTGTGGAACGGGCTGTCGGGCCCCATCATCGTCGAGGGTGACATCGACGCGATACCCGAGATTGCCGAAATGCGAGAGCGAACCATCGTCGTCAACGAGATGTGGATCGCCGATGACAGCGCCGAGGTGCCGTTCGCCGTCGTGGTTCCCATGGCGGGCCACGCGCCGTTCGAATCGATTCCTGCGGTGCCGTCGTCGATGTACTACCCGCTCAATGGTCAGTTGCTGCCCGACATCAGCATCAAACCGGGCGAGGCGCAGCGCTGGCGGTTTCTCAACGCGTGTCCGCATCGGTCGATCTGGCTGCACGTCGAGGGTCACACTTTGCACCAAATCGCCACGGACGGAACGCCTTACCGAGCCCCGAGACCACGAGCGAACATCATGCTGGCGGCCGGCAACCGCGCGGAGTTCATCATCAAAGGGCGCGAGCCGGGCAGGTACCGGATCTACGCCGCAGCCTACGACCAAGGCCATCCGGGCGGGCCACGCCCGTCAATGCCGCTGGGCACCTTGGTGGTCAACGGGAACAAGGTCAACAGCCGGATGCCGACGACTCTGGTGGATCCGCCGCAGATGCCGAACCTGCCGATCGCCCGGCGCCGCACCATGGTGTTCTCCGGAGACATCACCGGCCGGACCGGCATGGGAGTGCAATTCCTGATCGACGGAAAGGAATTCGATCACGAGCGGGTCGACACCGAGGTCGAGGCGGGCACCATCGAAGAGTGGACGCTGATCAATGAGGACGTCTTTCAGCATCCGATTCATATCCATGTCAACCCGTTTCAGGTCGTCGACATCCACGGAATTCCGCCCGGCGACACCAGCTGGCAGACGGAACCGGATGTGTGGTGGGACACCTTCCGGCTACCCCCGTTCGGCCGGTACACACTGCGCATGTACTTCCGCCCCGACGTGACCGGCATGACCGTGTATCACTGCCACATCCTGCCGCACGAAGACAGAGGGATGATGGGCCTACTCATGATCGATCCGCCCGGACAGCATGCGATGGAGTGACCATGCGCCGCCCAATTGTTGTCGCAGTTGTGCTCTCGACTTTGTCGGCCGTCGGCCTGGCAACCGCTGACCCTTCGATGCAACCTATGGAAAGCGAAGGTCGTTATACCTTCAACCAGCAGCATCGGGACAATCTGAGTTGGTGGAACCGCACCTGGGTGCCACAGCTGGTCCCCAAGGGCGCGCTGCTCGAAGTGCAACTTCCCAGCGACCCGATCCATTGGATTCCCTATGGCGAACCGGACTGTCAGCCGAGCCCGGGGTGGGACTGGGCGGAAATCAGCGGATCGTGGTACCCGGATGGTCCGCCGCGGCATCAACGGGTGGCGGTGGAACTCGAAGGTCAGCACACCGTTCCCAATCAGAACCGCTACCGGGAGTCGGCGAACCCGTATGAACTGCCCGGCGTGTACATACCCTTCGACAAACGGGTGGACGGCAGCTCGACCATCACGATCTTCGACTACCACCTGGTGCCCGGACCCTCCGACGATTATTGGGCGGGACGGGGTTTGGCCACAATCTGCCTGCGGCCCGACCCGATCCCAGAGGACGTCCGAGTGCTGGGCTTTCCGCCGGACACCCCGCCTACCTACGTGTTGACGCTGGTGGTCGGCGTGCGGCAGGCCTCCTACGGGGGCGGCTTGCCGCCGACCCCGCTGCCCCTGCCGCCGATGGTCAGCCTCGAGCCGCCCGGGCCCTCAGCGCCGCCTGAACCCGCTGCCGAAGAGCATGGCTAACGGCAGCTTTATGGCCCCCAAATCATGAGGTCTTCCATCCCGTTGTTCATCGTCACGGTGGTGGGCGACGGGCCGGTGACGTCGAAGTGGATTTTGCCGGTCGATTGTGCGCCTTCGGGAATGGTGGCTCCGCTGATGTTGGAAGGCGAAGAGACAAACCACAGAACTCGGTAGGCGGCTTGGTCGGGGGCGACGGCATTGAACTGCGAAATGGCCGGAGTGACGCTGCCCCGAATGGCCTTAACGGTCGCTGTCGCCTCCCAAAGCTTGCCGGTCGCCTGATAGCCCGGCGTTTCATCGTTGCTGGGCTGGAGGTTGCTGACCTTCCAGCTGAGAGCGACCTGACCGACGGTGTCTGTCATTGTTAGTTCGCTGCCGAGTTTGCCAACCACAGGATAGGCGGCTGCCGCAGTCGGCGCACTGCTCACACCGGCAGTTGCCACGACCATGGTTGCGGCTGCCGCCTGTATCAGCGTGGTAATTTTCATGGTGTTCTCCTTGGTTGTTGGGGCGACAACGGTCTATATATAAATCACGCTTTCGGAAAACAACCACCGTTTTCAACAATTGTTATCCGGTGCGACCGGCGTCGCGACCGCACAACAGTGGTACCGCGTGGATAGGCGGCGATGGACCTGAATTCGCCGGGGGTGCATACTCTCCGCCTGGCGACGACCAAGACCAAAGCAATGTCAGGCCGGTGTCAGCAGCCGGGTAACGACATCGACGAGGTCGGCGCCGACGACGTCGGCAGGGGCGAAGATCTCGGCATAGTGGCCATCGGTGCGGCTGGCCCACCCAGTGGTCCAGCCGGCGCGCTTGGCGCCGTGGCAGTCGAAGGCGTGTACTGCGACCAGGGCAAGTTCGTCGGCTGCCCGACCAATCGCGCGGGCAGCGTGGGTGTAGACCAGCGACGCGGGTTTCCAGCTGCTTACCTCGGCCACGCTGATGACCTGATCGACGTAGCGCCGGAGGTTGGTGCGGACCAGGAAGTCCGTGGTGGCCTCGGCGGTGCCATTACTCAGGCAAGCCATCGAGATTCCGGCGTCGGCAAGGGTTTGCATAGCGGGTTCGGCGTCGGCATGAGCGGGCAGTTCGCCGAAGCCTGCCATGACGTAAGCCGCAGCGTCGTCGTCGAGCTCACCTCGGGCCAGCGTACGCAGCGCCGCAGCGGCAACCACTGGGAACGGCTGGTAGTCGCCCGCCGCCGTCAACGCGATCCCGTCGCGCAGCAACCGATCAAACCAGCGTTCGGCCAGCGCATCGGTCAGTCCGACGTCGGCGAAGCGGGATTGCAACGGTGCCAGCGACATCAGCGTCTCGACGACGTCGAACACCACCGTTTTCGGCCGATGCGCGATGTTCAATGCCTCACCTTCCCCAGAAGCGACGAACGCCCTAACTTACGGTTCTGACGCCGGGGCATCTTGCGCCGGCCAACACTTGAGCGACGGCCGGCGGCTGCCCGGCGAAGTCAGGGGTCACGGCGGTAAAGCGGTGCTCGGCGGCTGCGGGACGGCGGCTTCGCCCATGCGAGTTGCTCCTTCATGACAGCCGATGGATACCCAATCCGGACGCGGCCATACCAATGCGACGAGCAAGACACTCGATGACGGCTGCGGACGCCAGCGGACAACTCGGCAGCCCGGATACGAAAGTCATTGCGCGCGAGCCCGCAACTCACCCTCGTCGAGGATCTCGATGACGGCATAACCGACCCGGATCAGCTGGTCACGTTCAAAGTCCTTGATCACCTTGTTGATTGACGGACGCTGAACCCCCAGCATGGCCGCGATCGTGCGCTGCGCCAGCTCGACGCGGCCCTCAACAGCCTCATCGAGCAGCAGCTGCGCCAGTTGCGCGGACAGGGGCCGGCCAAGCAACCCGATCAGCCTCGCCTGACTGGTCGACACCCGCTGCGCCACGCTCGACAGCCAACGCCGCGAAATCGCCGGGTGCGTGGCGAGTAACCGATCGAACGCCTGCCGATCCAGAAACAGGCAGCTGGAATCGGTGAGCGCCCTTGCGGTGTAGGGCGGTGGCATGTCGAGAAGCAGCGGGATGTCGCCGTCGACATCGCCTGGCCGGAGCACATCGACCACCACCCGCCGCCGCCCGGAGCCGACCGCGAGCTCGATCCGGCCCTGCCGCACAATGCACACCCCGCTGGCGGCGCGGTCAGCCAGAAAGACGACGGTTCCCGGAGAAAAGTCTTTGGCTTGCAGGCTTTCGGCCAGCGCCGACACGTCTTTGGGGTGCAGTGGCGCCGACGCTCCGCGGCCCACGCACCGTGCCACCCAGGCCGCGTGCCGCACCTGCGCCTCCGAGACCCGCTGGGCGCCGCCCAGCGATTGCACGAGATGTCTGAGCGGACTCGCGGGGTGGTCTGACATCGCGCCTCCTTGATGCACCGCCGATCATGTCACCCGGGTGGCGATCCTGTCCGCACGGGGCTGTCGGGATCCCGGCCGAACCTTGGTGACGTGACGGGGTCCCGGCGGTCCGGCCACGGGCTCACGCGGTCACTGCGCGGCTGGTTGCTCGGCCGGATCGGGTGGTAACTACCTGTGCCGCAACCGTATTCGCCTAGACTCGTCGGCTCTGCCGCGGCCGCGGTGAAACAAGAACAGCGAGTTGGCTCAGCGGTAGCCAACCCTGAGCAGCACGCGAGCGTTGAAAATACGGCCGGAGGCTGTCGGTAGCGCGAAGTCGAGACCGTCGGCGACCCGATTGATCGTGTTGAACAACGCACAGATCTCGATCGCATCGCGGATAGCCTCGGGACCGACCCCGGCGTCAAGGACCGCGCGCACATCGCGCTCTCCCACGTCGTCGGGCGTGCGGGTTAGCTTTTCCAGCAGGCCCAGGGTCGCCCGTACCCGGTCGTCGATTGCAGCGGTACGCCAATTGCGTAGCACCGCAACGGTTGTGGCGGGTTCGAGGACAGCCGAAGCGACCGCTTCGTGAGTGGTGGCACAGAATTGGCAACGGTTTTGCTCCGAGACAAAGGCCGCGAAGAGCTCGCGCTCTCCGACGGTCCACGGTGACGTGCCCCGCATCAGCGCCTGTGCCAGTGCGAAGAACGGCTTGCCGAAGAAGCGCGGTCGGTAATAGCGCATCTTGATGATGTCGGGTACGTCGCGGCCGGTCACGGTCTGCAACAGCGCGAACACCAGACGGGTGGCAAAGCTGCCGCGCGCGACGCTGTGCAGCCTCACCGCAACGCCTCGTTGAGGGCGGACACACCTGCGCGCAGGCGGCTGTCACCCGCGCCGAGCGATGTGGCGATGGTGACCTCGAATATCTGCTCCTCGGAATAGCCTGCTTCGCGCATCCGCTCGACGTCGCTGTCCAGCACGCGGTAGGCATGCCGGCGCAGCTTGCCCGCATACGCCGCCAACGGCTCGGGCAGGTCATCGCCGTGGTAGGCGGCCCGTCGAAGGGCCGGATCCGTATCGGCCGGGGCCTCGAGAACGGCCCGGCGAAGCTGTTCCCGCAGACGTGGGTATCGGCCGCTGATCGACACCTCGCACCCCTTTGTTCGTGGGCCGGCTATGGGCGCCGGTGAGGCTGACCTTAGCCGGGGTGTTCCCGCTACGGATGCCGTTCAGCGACGGGACACACCCGCGGCCAATGGCCCGCCTGTCACCATGGACTACGTGACCACCGCGATTGTGGTGACGGTGCTGGCGCTGGTAGGCCTCGGCATCGTGATCAACGAACTTCTCCGGCTACGCACGTGGCTGAAGAATTCGCCTACCCCGCCCCCCGAGGGGGAAGACGCAGACCCCCCTGGCGGTTAGAAGACAATCTCGCTGCAAGCCGCTAAGCCCGCAGGGCGGCGACCGTATCGGCCAATGTCGTGCGTGGATCGCGATAGGTGATGCCGAGTTCGTGTTCGGAGGGGGAGTCGTCGGACTCCGGCATCTGGGTGTAGTACTGCATCCCGGCGGCGGTGAACGGGTTGTCGAACGGCAGGTACGGACCGGCCAAGTCCAGCAGTGTCCCCGCGACGCGCAACACGGTGTCGGGAATCGGGACGCTCATCATCGGAGTCTCGGCCACCTGGCCGAGCATCTCGGCCAACTCCGTCACCGGAATCCGGTGTCCGCCCGCCATGTAGCGACGGGGCCCACGCCCCGGTTCCAGCAGTGCGGCATGCACCGCGGCCACATCGCGGACGTCGATCACCAGCCACGCCGCCCGCCGGCCCGGAATGGTGTGCATCTGCAGCGCCGCTTTGACTCCCTCGCCGGCCTCACCGAATTGGTCGCCGACGGGCGGCCCCAGAACCATGCCCGGGTAGGTGATGTTGACCGGCGCGCCAGCGTCCTGGAGGCCGCGGGCATAGATTTCGACCTGCGCTTTGGAGGTTCCGTAGCCGTCGGTGCCACCCACGACCGGCAGGTCGGCGGTCAGCGTCTCCAAGGCGGGATGAAAGAGCGCTGTGAAACTGGATACGTGCACGATGGGATCCAGCCCCAGTTGGACGGCCTGCCCGAGGACATTGCGGGCACCCTCCATGTTGGTGCTCAGCATCTGCGGAGTCTGGCGCGGATCGGTGGCGACCAGTGCGGCACTGTGTACGACGGCGTCGCATCCGGTCAGCGCCTCACGCACGGAGTCGCGGTCCTGGATGTCTGCGACCACGAAGTCCGATACGTCGACACCCAATGTGGCGACGGTTGTCTGCAGCTTTGCCGGATTTCGGGCCAGGAAGCGGACCGAATGTCCGGCATCGGCAATGGCCTTGGCGGTCCAGCCGCCGACGAACCCCGTACCTCCGGTTACCAGAACATGCATGGTGCGATTCTGCACGGTGGGCGGGCTGATGTGCGGTCGGGGCGGCCCTAGTCTTTTTTAGAGGTGACGCGCCGCGAAATCGGCGCCTTGAGTTGTCATGCCGTTCATCGCATATGAGACGTGCGCTATCGGATCGTTGCCGCCGCCGCAAATGGCGTCGCCGTTGGCGCACAACTCGATGGTCTTGGGCCGATACAACGGCCCGATGGTGATCGGCGGAGCACCGTACTGGGTTAAGAACTGATCCGAGGGTGTTCCGAAAAGGGTAATCGCGGCAACGTGATTGGCGATTTCAGCCGGCATCGGCGAGGGCACCGCAGCCGCGGGGACGCCGGGCGGCACGGCAGCGGAGGTCACATAACCGGCCACGGCCGCGCCCTGGGAGTATCCGCCCAGGATTTCGCGGGTGCCGGGACAGTTGGCCGCCATGGATTCGATATGTGTACTGGCGTCACGAACCCCGTCGATGACGGTGAGTGGGAAATCGCTGCTGGAAAAGTCGCCGCTGGCCGGATAGTTGATCGCATAGACCCCAAGTGACCTGGAACCGATCTGCGGGCGCAGCGCCTCGACGAAAGACGCTCCGATGTTGCCGATTCCGGGTGGTTCGCCGGTGCCACGGGCGAACAACACCTCGACGTCAGGGCATGGCTGAGCAGACGCAGCCGGGAGCTGGGTTGCCGGATTCAACGCGGCAACCGCGCCGACCACGACGCCGGCTGCCAGTCGGCGCGCCCGGTGCGACTTGTCGGCTAACCAGCGATGACCCATCGCGGTCCACCCCCCTTTCCGGTGGGGATGCCGTTTGGCTCCCGCACTACCGCAGGTCGACGACCGCCTATTTCCGGAAGGCGTCTTTGACCTTCTCGCCCGCATCCTTCAGGTTGGCCTTCGCCTGGTCCACCCGGCCTTCGTCCCTGGTGTCCTTGTTGCCGGTGGCTCTGCCGACCGCCTCTTTGGCACGCCCACCGAAGTCTTCGACCTTGTTCTTCAACTTGTCCTTTGCGCTCATTGTGCCCGCATACCCGGCAATGGGCGAGGATGAAACCTGCCGCAGGCCGCGGCGAGGGCGGGCATCTGGCAGGGCAGGCGGGCTGGATCCCGGACACGACCCGTCAGCGGAAGAAACCCGACTGCCCGGTGCCGGTGTTGAAGCCGCCCGAACTGTTGCCACCCGTGTTATGCAAGCCCGAATTGTTGCCGGTGCCACCGGAATTGAAAAAACCGGAGCTCAACGCGCCACTACCCGAGTTGAAGAAGCCGGTGACACCAAAGCCCGCGCCCGCGTTGAAGAACCCGGTGGCGCGGCCGCCGCCACCGCGATTCCAGAGGCCGGAGTCCAGGCCCAGACCGCTGACATTGCCTATGCCGGAGCTGTTTACGCCGTCGTTGAAGAACCCCGAGCTGCCCGCGTCTGAATTGCCGAAGCCCGAGCTGGGCCCGGGCTGGTCCGCCGAGCGGCCCAGCCCGGTGTTCAGCTCGCCCGCATTGAACAGGCCGGTGTTGATGCCGCCGGAGTTCGCCAGGCCGGTGTTCAACGGGCCCGAATTGAAGTAGCCGGTGTTGATGAAGCCCGAGTTGAAGCCGCCGGTGTTGTGGTTGCCGGAATTAAAGCTGCCGGCGTTGAAGGAACCCCCGTTCGCGAAGCCGGTGTTGTGGTAGCCGCCGTTTCCGAAGCCGGTGTTGACCCCGCCGAATGCTCCGGAACCCGAGTTCGCGATTCCGGTGTTGGTGTCTCCGGAGTTCCACAGCCCCGTGTCGACCTGGCCCGAATTCGCGACGCCGAAGTTGCTGAGCCCGGAGTTGGCGATGCCGACGTTTCCGCTGCCGGAATTGAAGAACCCGATGTTGCCGGTGCCCGAGTTGAACAAGCCGATGTTGCCGCTGCCCGAATTCAGCCAGCCGGCAAGGTTGATGCCGCGCTGGTTGTCGCCGGTGAGCCCGATGCCGATGTTCCCGTTGCCGGTGTTGCCGAAGCCGATGTTGTTGTTGCCGCTGTTGCCCAGTCCCCAGTTGCGGTCGCCGGTGTTGCCGTAGCCGGTGTTGACGTTGCCGTTGTTGCCGGCCCCCACGTTTTGGCTGCCGTTGTTGCCGTTGCCGAAGTTTTGGCTCCCCAGGTTGCCGTTGCCCACGTTGGCGTTGCCCGCACTGCTTGCCGGGCCCGAGTTGCCGAACCCGACGTTGTAGCTGCCGTTGTTTCCGCTACCCACGTTGAAGTTGGCCTGCACGGCGTCGAGGAAATTGCCGTTGCCGCTGCCCAGGTTGAAGTCGCCGAAGTTGCCGCTGCCGAAGTTGGCGTTGCCGAAGTTGCCGCTGCCGAGGTTGGCGTTGCCGATATTGCCGCTGCCCAGGTTGAAGTCGCCGGTATTGCCGCTGCCGAGGTTGAGCGAGCCGATGTTGCCGAGGCCGAGGTTGATCTGTGGCAACTGCGCGGCCACGGCCGAAGCCAACGCATGATAGCCGGACATCGCGGCCGCATCCTGAGCCCACATCTGCTCGTAGCAGGATTCGATGGCCGCGATCGCTGGCGCATTCTGCCCGAACACGTTGGACCACACCAGCGACACCAACCGGCCGCGATTGGCCGCAACCATCATCGGATGCACGGTTGCCGCCCGTGCGGCTTCATAGCCGGCGGCGGCAATCCGAGCTTGACCGGCCGCTTCCGCTGCCGTCGCCGCGGCCGTCGTGAGCCAGGCGGTGTACGGGGCCGCCGCCGCGGCCATCGCCGTGGCTGCCGGCCCGAACCAAGATTGGCCGGCCAGCGCCGCGGTAATGGAGCTGAACGAGCTTGCCGCCGCGGACAATTCGGCAGCAAGCCGGTCCCAGGCCGCCGCTGCGCTCAGCATCGGAGCCGTCCCCGCACCGGCAAAGATCCGCGCCGAAGTGATCTCCGGGGGCAACACCGAAAAGTTCATCCCCGAGACCCCTTTCCGCCCCGCACTCTACGATCGTGGCCGGTGCCGGGGAGCCGGATCGCGCTATTTCCTATTTGCTGCGCGGTACGGCCCCGCGGGGCAGTGTCCGGGGGAGGTCGGTGTATGTCGCGATGCCGGGCGCGGCGGCGACGACGGCCGGGATCGCGTTGACCACGGGCATCGCCGTCATGATGTGGCCGAGCACCATGAAGTCGGCGATTGTTTCGGCCTGGAAGTACGGCGGCGGCAAGAAGCCGATCCTGGTGGTGACGGTCGGTTGCCCGTCGACTTGGATGATCCAGCCGTCCTGGTCGATCTTCCAGTCGGGCTCGAGGGTCTGGCCCTTGCGCCAGCGGACATTGAGCTCGACGACGGTGGCGTCGTCCAGCAAGCCCTGCCAGCTCGCGTGGACGCCCGCGACGCATCCCGCCGGGATCGTCCACGATCCGAGATCGAGGTCCGCCGTGGTTTGGGCGTACTCGGCCACACAGCGCACGTCGTCGAGCTCGATGCCCAGCGCGTCGGCGACCAACCGGACCGCTTCGCCGAAGACGGCCGTCCCGTGCGCGGTCATCGCCGGCAAGTCCGGATGGTCGATCGGCTGGCCGAAGCCGACCGGCTTTTCCGTTGCCGGCGAGTCGTAGAACGTGGTGTCTGCCGCCTCGTTGACGGTGACCTTGTCGATGCGGTCGCAGACCATCGCGGACACGATGGCCAACAGCTCGGCGAAGCCGGGGCTGACGCCGGAGCCGAAGATCGTCGAGCCGCCCTGCCGGCACGCGTCCAGAATGCAGTCGCGGTCTGCGCCCAGGTTGTGCCCGGTGATGAAGGCCGCGGTGGTCACCACGTTCACGCCGGCCGACAAGATGCGCACCAGCTCGCCGACGTCCTTCCACATCGGGTTGTAGACCACACAGTCGGGTTTGAGGGCCAGCAGTGCGCCGACGTCGTTGGTGGCGGCCACCCCCAGCGGGTCGATGCCGCACAGTTCGCCGGCGTCACGCCCGGCCTTGTCGGGTGACCAGGCATAGCAGCCCACCAGTTCCAGGGCCGAGTTTGCGACGATCGCCCGCAGCGCGCTCTTGCCGACATTGCCGGTGGTCCACTGCACGACCCGATGAGTTTTTGGCACCCGCTCAGCATAGGGACGCGGCCTTCCGGCCGACAGTGAATCTGACGCCGCGACCCGCCGGTGGGGCGTCGTGAGAATCCCGGTGGTTCAATACGCTGACTCGCCGGCCAGGATTTCGGCCAGGAAGGCGTCGTCCGGCGGGTGCTCCAATCGGGCGCGCGCCCAGCGCCGCACCCGGTCCCGCGTTTGCCGCGATTCTTCGACATCGGCGCCGATCACCACGGTGATCTGCCGCCAATCGTGGTTCCAGGCAGCCGATTCCGCCATTGCGTGCTGCTGTGCGTCGGCAAGGGGGAGTGCGGCACGTCCGCTGGCATCCAGGGCGCCCGCGCCGCTGATCTTGCCGGAGTGCACCCGTACCGGGATATCGGTGGCCGCATCCGGCCCAATGACGGCCGCGCGGACCACGGCAAGCACGCCCGCAGCGGCCGGCTCGACGCTCCACTCGATGGTGTCCTCGGCCGCGTCGAAGATGCCGGGCGGCACCGCGGCCCAGTTGATCGACGCCACGCCGCGGCCGATCGAGGCCATGCCCCACGGGCTCGCATCGGTGCCGGCGGCCAGCGCATAGTCGTCACGGCGGCCGCTCGGCATGCTGGCAATGACGGTCGAATCATCCACCGCCGCAGACAGTTTCGCCCAGTGGGGGTCGTCGATGCCCACTTCGTCGGCGAGCCGGGCGGCGGCACCCACCAGTTCGAGGACACGCCGATCGCCGGTGCGCAGGTGGGAAAGCAGCGTCGCTGCGTGCGGTGCCAGCAGCGCAGAAACGTCCGAATCCAAAGTGTCGTCGGTGAAGAAAATCTGCACGCCTGCCGTCAGCAACGCGACTTCGGCGTCGAGCAGCGCCCGGTCCAGTCCGACGATGCCGTCGTGCCGGCTGGCAGGCCACCACCGCCGCAGCCAGTGGCCCATCGCTAGCCTGCGCAGTGGGTCCACCGAACCCGACACCATGTCGACGCCGGTGAGCTCGAGGTCACCGTGGGCGTGCGCGGCCAGCGCGGATGCCAGTGCTACGTGCCCGGTTTCGCCGACCACGTGCCATAGCCAATCGGCGCGCGACACGTCGGTGAACGCGATGTGTGTCGCGGTGTCGTCAGGCGGGTCGTCGATGATCCAGGACAACACCGCGCCACTGACTTCCAGTACCGCGGACAGCGGTGCGGTCTGGGTGGCGCGCCCGGTGGTCCACAAGCCGGATTCGGCGACCAATCTCATCCCGCCACCTGCAATTCCAGCATCGATTTGATCCGTTGCCGGTGGTCGAGGCTGACCGAGCGGGCGACGCCTTCCAGCAGGGACCGCACGTCGTCGACGTCGTCGCACGGCTCCTGCCAGACGTCACGCCCATGCAGCCGTGCCCACAGCCGGCTCAGGTAGGGCTGCGGGTAGGCGCCAAGGTCGTCGACCACCTGACGCTGCCGCGGATGGATCGGCCCGCCTTCGGCGAGGTAGCGCCGGGCGTGCAGGACGTAGGCCTCCTTACGCAGCCGGGACTGAATTTGGGCGGCCAGCGCGTAGCGGTTGGTGATCGACGGGTCCAGGGGCGCAAGCTCGACCGCGACCTCGATACCGGCTACCAGCGTTGCCTGTTTGTCCTCGGCCAGCAGTCCCCACGGGGCACAGGCCCGGTCCACCTCCTCGGCGCACAACAGCGGTACATCGGGCAGCGCGTCGCGGTCTAGGGCGCGTCGCAGCGTCGCGCGTACCCGATCCGCTACCGTCCGGTCCAGCGGGCGATCGCTATCGGAGCCGTCGACGACCTGTGGGGGCCGTTGCGGCGCAACGCAACTCAACCCCAGTTTCACGATCGACCACGGCAACGGTGCATCGCCGACCCGGGCCAGCGCGCCCAGGTTGTACGGTGTGGCATCGGCGATGAGGGCGCACCAGACGCGCTGGCGCGCGGCCGCTGCGCTGTGGCCGGTGGCGGGACCCAGCACGGTGCGCAACCCGGCCAGGAATGGCTCGATCACGGTCTCGCCGGCGCGCACGTCGCGCCAACTGCGGCCGAGCTGCGTGGTCAGGGTGGCGACAACCGAGGGATTGGACACATATTCGTTCAGCACTTCGATGGCGGTGCGGTCCCGGCCCTGATGCACCTCACGCAGCACCGCGGCCGGCGTCTCACGATCGTCCGGCGGAGGCTGGCCGTTGGTCACTGCCAGCTCGAAACAGACCGGGAAGTACAGCTCCTGGGCATTCCCGCTGCGAATCCGCAACCGGCGCCGCTCGCGCTTGAGCACCTCGAACCATGCTGCCGCACAACGTAATTCGGGACCGCAGCCGACGATCAGTTCGTGCATGGCCGCGGCCGTTGCGGGGTCGACGACCGGGGCCGAATACTGGGGGTGGGCGCGCAAGCGCAGTACCAGCGGATCGATGATGCGTTTGACGGTCCGGCTCAACGGGCCGCCGTCGTCGCTGCTGAGCACCTCGACACCGGGACCGATTGCGCGCCACGCCCGGTCGATCACCGCCCGGCGGGGATGGCCTACCGCGACGGCCGTCACTAGCTGCCGATCCGCGCTCATCCCGACAGAATAGGGGTATTGGCGGCGATAGTGATAACCCGAAAGTTGGGTTCGGTAGCCGGGCGCACGCCGGAGCCTGGTGGCATGGACACGTCGAAGCTGCCGGCCGTCGTCGCCGAGATCGCGGTGATCGCAACCACCCTGCTGTACCTGGCGTTTCACCAGAGATGGCTGGCGCTGGCCGCCATTGCGCCGGCCGCGGCGGCGGTGGTGTTCGTCAGCCGACTGGCCCGCGGTTCACGGCGGGCAGCAGTGGACAGCCGTACCGTCAGCGTGGGCACGGTGCGCGAGGTCGGTGCCGGGGAGCACCAGATCTGGATCGAGGTGGCCAGCGTGCACGGCGACACGTTCATCGGCCGGCTGGTGCGCGACGACGCCTCCGGCGAACCGACGCTGCGTCCCGGCCTGGTTGTCCTGGTGGCGTTCGATCCTGCTGACCGCGAGGCGCTTTCGTTGCCCGACGACGTGTTGGCGGTCCGCGCGAGTGGCCTGAGCTTTGCTTGATTGTCAGCGCGCGCCGTCAACCGCGAAGGTGACCAGGGCCGCCCAATACAGCGGGCTGGCGCCGACGGCTCCGTCCCGCCAGCGCCGCATCTGTTCGCGCTGCCAGCGGTTGACGGCGCACCCGGCGTCGACGGCCTCGTGGGCGCGGTCCACGGCGGCGACCACTTCGGCCATCGGGTCGGCCATCGGGTCGGCCAGGTCATCATCGGCGCGACTGAATTGGCGATACGCGGCGGTTGTGGGCAGCGACCATAGGGTAGCCGTAACCAGCTGCGCCCCACCGAGAATCATCGCTGCCACCAGGCCGGTAGCCTCGTCGAACTGGTAGTCACCGCCCGACGCGCAGGCCAGCAGCGCCACCCGCGGCGGGATCGGCAGCCGCAGAGTCATCAGATCCGACGCGGTCAGTGGCCGGTGCTCACCGATCGGGGTGGCATCTCCGGTGATATCCGCCCGGCAGGCCAGGTGCAGCGCGGCCCGATCGGCGCGGCCGAGGGCACTGTCGGCCGAACTCGCGTGCCCCACATACACAAGTCGGCTCGGCTGTTGCGTGAGCAAGTCGGCGAGCCACCTGCGGTCGGCATCGCTGCGGCGGAACAACTCGACGGCCGCGCCGACGGCCGGCAGTACCGCGCGGCGGTGCATCAGCTCGCCAAAGTGCCGGGCCAGCGCAGTGTGCTCCGACGGCCGGCCAAGCACCGAACCCAGTGCGGAGTCGGGCCGCTGCCCGGGCACGCGCGGATCGATGACCAGCACCGGCGGCCCGTCGTGACGGGCGTTCCAGCCGGCCGGTGTGCGCGGCGCATGGACGATGTTCTGCGGTACCGCCAGCAGCACGTCGACCAGCTCCATCAGCCGGTAGCCGTCGGTGTGCCCGGCGATATCGGCCAGCTGCCATGGGATGTGGGCGGCGGCCCGGCCGCTGGCGGTGATGGCCTCCTGGCGGGCCCGCACCAGCTCTTCTTTGCTTGGTCCGGATTTCGGCAGCGCCAGCAGGCCCCACGGCACGCGTGCCAGGCGGGCCGTGGGGGCGACGAACAGCAACGGGCGCGGCGATGACACACACTCCGTGAGCAACTGCCATCCCGGCGCGCCGATGAGCAGCACGCCGAGGATGTAGGCCAGCGTCAGCTCGGCATCCGCCGTGGCAAACGGCCCCCTGGCCAGCGCACGTTCGATGGCCTCGCGGCGGCTCTCGTCACCGTGCGGCTCCGGCAACGCGTCGGCGAGTTCGTCCAGAGCCGCGAGCAGGATCGGCTCTTCCACCACCCACGCAACGGTTTTCGACGGCTGACCGACCACCCGCAAGCTGGCGTACGTAGCGATCCCGACGTCGGCATATCGCAGGACCAGAGTCAGCCGATCCGAATCGCTCATGGCCAGGAAGACCAGGCGGGTTCGCCGGCGGTGACGGCGCGGCCGTACCGCTGAAACGCCAGTGCGCGATAGTGACCCAGGATCGGGTCGGCATTCGGCTCCATCCGCAACGGCGGCAACGGGCCAAGCCGCGTCAGTGAGTTCCCGGTCTGTGCCGGCGGGCCGGCGGCCGTGATTGCCAGCTCCGGTTCGGCTTCGGCCAATGCCGTTGCGGTGGCGGTTGATCCCCACTCACCCATTGCGGGACGTTGTGGGGCCGCAGTGAAAGTTCCTCTGGCGCTGTGGTATTCAACCAACTGGCTGACAAGGTCGATGTTGTCCCATTCCCAGGCGACCGCGAAGGCGCCGGCCAGCATGGGTGCCGAGACATGGGCGGCCCACCGGGCTCTCGCGTCTGCATCGGCGATCGAATAGCGCACCGAGTCGACCGCCAACGCCGCGGGCACCTTGAGCTCGGCGGCCTGCTCGAGCTTGGTCATCGCGCCCCAGTATTGCGGGGTGCCGACCTCACCGTGCAAGATGCCGAGCCCCTCGGCCTGCCGCGCCTCGGTCTCCTGCAGCGTCTCTTCTGGGTCCCCGGAGCTGTCGAAGCCCAAGTCCGCCAGCGCGTCTGCTCGCCACACAGTGCCCAGGTGGTTGTCGAGCTCAGCGTACTGCAGCCAGCTGCTGCGTGGTGAGGAGTCAAGCACTTCGCGAGCCTGCGCGATCATCTCGACCGCTTCGCCGAAGCGGCTGCGAAAAATCGGTATCCAGCTGCGCTGCAGCAGAATGCGGTGCAGATGCAGCGGCTTACCCAGTTCACGCCAATGCCGTTCGGCATGCTCCCAGCATTCGTCCGCGGCTTGCAATGCGCCGCTTGCCAACCGGGTGAGGCCAAGGTACAGCCAGCACCGGGCAACGTCATGGGCCCGCGCATACCGGGCGATGACCGGGTGGCTCTGCGATACCAGATGCTCGGTCGTCACGTGATCGCCGACCAGCCAGCTGGCCGCGGCAAGCTCTAATCGCGTTCTGGCCGAGGCTAATTCCCATCCATTTGCCGTTGCCCGGGCACCCGCCCGGCGCAGCCACGGCTCGGCCTCCGACAGGCGCCCGGTCTCGACGCAGAATCTGCCGTATGCGGTGGCCCCGTGCACCCATAGATAGTCGGCATATTCGTCGTCGGGGTCGGTCGGCTGGTTCAAGGTGTCGAGTACCTGTTCCCACAAGTGCAGCGATCTGGGGTGTAGGTCGTCGTCACAGAGTGCATCGGCGCACATGATGCGGGCGTGGGTGATCAGGGACGCGCACTCGCCGGCAAGACCGGGGAAGGGTTCGTCGGAGTCGGTGACCAACGCTGCCAGTTCGGTCCGGGCGCCATCGTGGTCCCCGCGCGCCGCAGCCAGCCCCGTCTCCAACAACTGGGCCCGCCGCGAATACCGGCGCACCATCCGCGCGATCTCGGCGTCGGACATCCGCACCTGACCGGCGGCGTCGGGCATGGTGCCGGCCAGAATCGCGGCGTAACTGGCCACACAGTCGCGGATACGCTGAATACATTCGTCCACACCGTCATTCGCGCTTCGGGCCAGGTAGATCTCGCCGAGCTGCGCGAAGACCTCCAGCATGAGGTCGTCTCGATCGGCCTGCTCGATCCGCGGCATCAGGGACAGCAGCAGCTGCCGGGCACGCTCCTCGTCGGCGGCGAACGCCAGGCGCCGGGCACGTTCGAGCTCGTCGGAAATCGACACGGCTGCATCATAAGTCCGGCCGGCGGACATGGAGGCACGTCCGCCGGCCGGAAGCCGCCACACTAGCCGCACGTCACCTTGATGTTGAAGTCCTTGGTGATCATTCCGGCCATCGGGTTCTTCAGGTCGGCGCCCTGCGCCTGGCCGGTGATGGTGTAGGTCTTGCCGTCCACCGCGACCTTGGCCGAGCCCACCTTGGCGCCCATGCTGTCGCTGACGGACAATGCGTTGCCGTCGACGACCAATGCCAGCGATTCGACCCGCGGAGTCGCCTCGTCGGTCATCACCACCGCCAGCGCCTGCTGGCCGCCGGTGGAGCCGCTGCCGATGTTGATCTTGCCGCCCTGCTTGACGCAGGTCACCGATGCGGGATTCAAGCCGGGAAGATCGGTGCCGCCCACTTGGACCTGGGTTCCGCCGCCGCCGGTGGACACGCTCGATGCCGGGCTGGCCGTGTGGCCGCCGCTGGAGCAGCCCACCAGGGCCGCGGCGCAGCCGATGGTTCCAATCGCAGCCGCGATGACACGTTTCACTGGAGTTCCTTCCCTCATGCGCCGCCCCGACGGCGGCGGCATGGCAGTAAGTAGAAATCCGCTCGGCTGCTACCGATCCCAACTATCCCCATCCATCGAAGGGACCCGGAAGCGCCGCCGCCCAGCCGTGGTGATGGAGTGTCTGTGTGATCGACATCCAGACCCTGGAAACCGTGCACGTGTTGACGCTCTCATCGGGGCGGGTGAACGCGCTCGACGTCGAGCTGCTCGGCGAGCTGACCGACGCCATCCGCCGGTCGCAGGGCCCGTTGGTGGTCACCGGCGCCGGCCGGGTGTTCTGTGCCGGCGTGGACCTCAATCGCGTGCTCGATGGCGGCGCCGGCTACACCGACGGACTGATCCCGGCGCTGTCGGAGGCGTTCGAGGCGCTGTTCAGCTACCCGGGGCCGACGGTAGCCGCAATCAACGGTGCCGCGATTGCGGGCGGATGTGTGCTGGCCTGCGCGTGCGACCGGCGATTGGTCAGCCCGGACGCCCTGATCGGGGCGTCGGAGGTGCGCGTCGGAGTGCCGTTCCCGGTCGCCGCGCTGGAGGTGATGCGTTACGCCTGCGGCGACCGCGCTGAAGAGGTGCTACTCGGCGGCGCCGCATTCCGCGGGGCCGAGGCCGTCGCGCGGGGACTTGCCCACGCCGTCGTCGACGAGGGCCTCCTCGAGGCGGCCGTCGCGGAGGCAGCGAGCCTTGGTGACATTCCGGCCGAGGCGTACCGGCACACCAAGATCCAGTTGCGGGCTCCCACGGTGGTGCGAATGCGCGAATCCGGCGACATCGACGACGGCGTCCGCCGGCGCTGGGGTGCCGAGCAGACCAGGCACGGGATCGCCGACTACCTGGAGCGTCTTCGCCGGCGCTGAGCTAATCCTCGACCGTAACCCCGCCGCGGGTGCGGGTGCGCCGGCGACGGTGCGACGTCTTGCCGGTCGGGCGGCGGTTGCGTAGTGCGCTGCGCGGCTCCTCGTCGAGGTGGGGTGCCTCGTCGGTCGCCGCTTCGGGCTCAGCCGCGGGTTCGGTTTCCGGCTCGGCCTGCGTCTGTTGGACTGCTTGGGCCCCGGCTACGGTCGTTTCACCCTCGCTGGCCTCGACGGCCTCAGCTTCAGCGGTCTCGGCTTCTTCTTGTTGCTCTTCGGTTTCGGCACCGGGTTCTTCTTCGGCGTCGTCCTTCTTCTTGCGGCGAACGCGGCGCTGCTTGGTCGTCTTCGGCTTGAGCGGTTTGGGCGGTGGCGGCGGCAACTCGGCGACGAACGACAAGTAGAACGCGAAGAACCCGAGCACCGCGACGGCGGCGGCCGCACCGTAGATCCCGAACAACCACTGTCCCGCCGATTCCAGGCTGAGCCAGATCTCGCTGATCGCGGTGCCGATGATCAGCACGCCCGCCAGCACATGGCCCACGACCGACCAGGTTCGTATGGTCAACGCGAGCTGCGGGGTGCCAAGTTCGGGCTTCCGGGTGCGCAACAGGGTGAACACCACCGGCAGTGCGGCCAGGCCGATCAACGCGCCGGCCACGATACGCAGCGTCGTCCCCAGCGCGTGCGTGGTGTCGCCCTTCAACTCAGGCCAGCGAGGCAACACGAAATAGAAATAGAGGACGCCGGCAGCAATCGAGAGCGCCACGTGCAAAAGGACGGCCCACTTGCGGCGCATATGCCTCCTCATACTGGTTGGCACTGGCCAGCTTAACGTTGCCCCACAAGCTGGCCGGCCCACACCGTGCGTGTCCGCACTGCGGACTGATGGCGGAGGATGCGGGATTTGAACCCGCGAGGGCTATTAACCCAACCCGCGTTCCAGGCGAGCGCCATAGGCCACTAGGCGAATCCTCCGCCGATATGTTAGCCGCTGAACGGGGCCATGTGTCCTGCGGCCGCCGTCGAGCGGGTCAGCTCGGGTATTACACTCGCCGAAGGACCCCGCGCGGCGTCTATCCTGTGAACTCCCCCAGGGCCGGAAGGCAGCAAGGGTCAACGGGCTCTGTCGGGTGCGCGGGGTCCCCTCTGGTCAGGGAGGACGCAACCCGACCAAGACCTGCCTGCATGATCCACGGTGTTCTGGGTGTTCGATGGCGAAAGGGCCGCATGGTGTCGTTCGTTTCCCTCGGCCGTGCCGAGCTTGCTGCGCTGCATGATCGCCACCAGCAGGATTACGCGGAGCTGCAGGCCAAGAAACTGGCGCTGGATCTGACGCGCGGCAAACCGGCGCCGGAGCAGCTCGACCTTTCCAACCAGCTGCTGAGCCTGCCCGGAGCCGACTACCGCGACCCCGAGGGCGTCGACACCCGCAACTATGGCGGCCTGCACGGCCTGCCGGCCCTGCGTGCCGTCTTCGCTGAGCTGCTCGGAATCCCCGTCCAGAACCTGATTGCGGGAAACAACTCCAGCCTGGAGTTGATGCATGACGTGGTCGCGTTCTCGATGCTCTACGGCGGCGTGGATTCGCCTCGACCGTGGAAGGACGAACCGAGTGTCAAGTTCCTGTGTCCCGTTCCCGGGTATGACCGGCACTTCGCTATCACCGAGACGATGGGCGTCGAGATGATCCCCGTCCCGATGCTCGACGACGGCCCCGACGTCGACCTGATCGAAGAACTGGTCGCCGCCGATGCCGCGATCAAGGGCATGTGGACGGTGCCGGTGTTCGGGAACCCCACCGGTGTCACCTATTCCTGGGAAACCGTTCGCCGGCTGGCGCTGATGCAGACGGCCGCGCCTGACTTCCGGTTGTTCTGGGACAACGCCTACGCGGTGCACACCCTGACCCACGACTTCATCCGTCAGGTCGACGTGCTGGGGCTGGCCGCCAAGGCCGGCCACCCGCACCGGCCCTACGTCTTCGCGTCCACATCGAAGATCACCTTTGCCGGCGGGGGTGTCAGCTTCTTCGGCGGGTCGCTGGGCAACATCGCGTGGTACCTGCAATATGCCGGGAAGAAATCGATCGGCCCGGACAAGGTCAACCAACTGCGCCACCTAAAGTTTTTCGGCGATGCCGACGGCGTGCGCCTGCACATGCTGCGCCACCAGCAGATACTGGCGCCTAAGTTCGCGTTGGCGCTGGAGATCCTGGAGCAGCGGCTGTCCGATTCCAAGATCGCCTCCTGGACCGAGCCCAAGGGCGGCTACTTCATCAGCCTCGACGTGCTGCCGGGGACAGCGCGCCACACCGTGGCATTGGCCAAGGATGCCGGAATCGCGGTCACCGAGGCGGGCGCGTCGTTCCCGTATCGAAAGGATCCCGACGACAAGAACATCCGGATCGCGCCCACATTCCCGTCGCTTCCCGACCTGCGCAGCGCGGTCGACGGCCTGTCGACGTGCGCATTGCTGGCTGCCACCGAGGCGCTGTTGGCTCGCAGCTAGTGCAGCGTTGTCCGACCGTGTGCTCAGGGCTTCCGCTGTGCGTCCATGGTGGCTATGACAGCGAAAATCCTGCCCGGTGTGCACCCTCGATGCCGTGAAAGCACAGTCGACGCCCAGCCGGACGCTAGTCACCCAAGCTGAGTAGCCTGCTGACCGTGGCTCTCTACCGCAAGTATCGACCGGCAATCTTCGCCGAGGTGGTGGGGCAGGAACACGTCACCGAACCGCTGTCCATCGCCCTGGAAGCCGGCCGGATCAACCATGCGTACCTGTTCTCCGGGCCGCGCGGGTGCGGTAAGACGTCGTCAGCGCGCATTCTGGCGCGCTCCTTGAACTGTGCGCAGGGCCCGACGGCCACGCCGTGCGGCGTCTGTGAGTCCTGCCTGGCGCTGGCGCCCAATGCGCCCGGCAGCATCGACGTGGTCGAGCTCGACGCGGCCAGTCATGGCGGCGTGGACGACACCCGAGAGCTACGTGACCGCGCGTTCTACGCGCCGGCGCAATCGCGGTACCGGGTGTTCATCATCGACGAGGCACACATGGTGACCACCGCCGGTTTCAACGCGCTGCTCAAGATCGTCGAGGAGCCTCCCGAACACCTGATCTTCATTTTCGCCACCACCGAACCGGAAAAGGTGTTGCCCACCATTCGGTCGCGCACCCATCACTATCCGTTCCGGTTGCTACCGCCGCGCACCATGCGCGGGCTGATCGGGCGAATCTGTGAGCAAGAGGGCGTCGTCATCGACGATGCGGTGTACCCGCTGGTGATCCGTGCCGGCGGTGGCTCTCCGCGAGACACGCTGTCGGTGCTGGACCAGTTGGTGGCCGGCTCCGAGGACGATCACGTGACCTACCGCCGAGCGCTGGGACTGCTGGGCGCCACCGATGTGGCGTTGATCGACGACGCGGTCGACGCACTGGCCGCGGGCGATGCGGCGGCATTGTTCGGGGCGGTCGAATCGGTGATCGACGCCGGGCATGACCCGCGCCGTTTCGCGACCGATCTGCTGGAGCGATTCCGCGATCTCCTTGTCCTGCAAGCGGTCCCGGACGCGGTATCGCGTGGTGTGGTGGATGCCCCCGAAGACGTGCTGGACCGGATGCGGGATCAGGCGGCGCGCATCGGGCCGGCGACCCTGACCCGCTACGCCGAGGTGGTTCAGGCCGGTCTGGGCGAGATGCGCGGCGCGACTGCGCCGCGCCTGCTCCTGGAAGTGATATGCGCGCGGCTGCTGCTGCCGTCGGCCAGTGATGCTGAATCTGCGTTGCTGCAACGTGTCGAGCGGATCGAGACCCGGCTGGCCATGTCGCTTCCGGCCTCGGAGGAGGCGCCCGAGCCGCGGCGGGCCGCTGCCGTCCGCCCGGCGGCCGAGCCGAGTGTGCGCCGTCCGGCACCGCCCGAGCCGAGCGTGCGCCGTCCGGCACCGCCCGAGCCCGAGCCGGTTTGCGAGCCGGTTTCCGAACCTGCCGCGGCGCCGGGCGAACTCAACGCGGCTGCCGTTCGCACCATGTGGCCGACGGTGCGCGACAAGGTGCGCCAGCGCAGCCGCACCACCGAGGTGATGCTGGCCGGCGCCACCGTTCGCGCGCTGGAGGGCAACACGCTGGTACTGACGCACGACTCGGCGCCGCTGGCGCGGCGCCTGTGCGAGCAGCGCAACGCCGACGTCATTGCCGAGGCACTGAAGGACGCGCTGGGCGTCGACTGGCGGGTGCGGTGCGAGGTGGGCGCGGCCGAGCCCGTCGAAACCGCGGTACCCGCCGCGACGGAAGAGGCTGCGCCAGAAGCACATTCCGCTCAGCGAGCCGAAGAAGAAAGCATGCTCGCCGAAGCCGGCCGCAATAACCCCTCGGAGCCGCGCCGCGACCCCGAAGAGGCGGCACTCGAGCTGCTGCGCAGCGAACTGGGTGCCCGCCCTATCGACTAGCGCCTGATCAAGCTAAGGCGTCCACCAGGGCCGCATCGGCAGGTCATCCTCGCCCCAGGAGTCCACATTGGCGGCCAGTACGTGATGCAGCTGAAGGTTGTTGCGTTCGAACGCCACTCGCGACGCAGCCATGTATAGGCCCCACACTTTGGCGGTGGGCAGTCCGACCTCGGCGACGGCCTCCTCCCAATGGCCGACGAGGTTGCGGCACCAGTCGCGCAGCGTCATCGCGTAGTGATGCCGGAAGTTCTCCTCATGCAGCACCTCGAAACCGGCGTTCTGGATGTCGGTGATGATGCGTCCCGAACCCGCCAGTTCCCCGTCAGGGAAGACGTAGCGGTCGGTGAACCCGCCCGCGAATGGAGCCGACTTGTTGTCGTGGCGGGTGATGCAGTGGTTGAGCAGAAGGCCGCCGGTGCGCAACTTCGACTTGAGCAACCCGAAGTAGGCCGGATAGTTCCGGACGCCGATGTGCTCGGTCAGTCCGATCGAGGAGACCGCGTCGAATCCGGTCTCGGTCAAATCGCGGTAGTCGCAGTGCCGCACTTCAGCGAGGCCGGTCAAGCCCTCGGCCTCGATCGCCCGTTGTGCCCACTTGGCCTGCTCGGCCGACAGTGTGGCGCCCAGGGCATGGACCCCTCGGCGCGCCGCGTAGCGCACCATGCCGCCCCAACCGCACCCGACGTCGAGCAGCCGGTCGCCCGGTTGTAGCCGCAGCTTCTCGAAGATCAGTCGGTATTTGTTCTCCTGAGCCTCTTCCAGCGTCGCGTCCGCGCGCGGGTAGACCGCGCAGGTGTAGGTCATCGACGGTCCGAGCACCCATTCGTAGAAGGTGTTGGAGACGTCGTAGTGGTGGTGGATGGCCTCGGCGTCACGGGACTTGCTGTGCAGCAGCCCCTCGGCGATCCGGCGCCACCGGGGCGGTGCCTCCTGCGGCGGCGGCGCGACCGGCAGCAGGTTCTCCACACCGATCGAGCGCACCACGTTGGCCAGCACCCGCGGCGACGGCCGCTTGAACTTCACCCGGTCGGTCAGCGCGATGAGCAGCGGGTACGGATCACCCGAGTGGACGCCGCGGGTCTGCAGGTCACCCGATACGTAGGCACGGGCCAGACCCAGTTCACCCGGAGCCGTCGCCAGGTAGGTGATGCCGCGCGGCGACGTGAGCTCCAGGCCCAGCCGCGCGTCGTCACGCCCGGCAGTGCTGCCGTCGTAGGCGGCGAACTTCAGCGGCTCTTCACCGGGCGCGGTGAAGAGCGCCAGGATTTCGGCCATGGTCAGCTTTCCCCCCGCTGCGGGACGGCTGGCCTCCTTGATCGTTGTCATCGTCGTTGTACCGCCTTTGCGTAGAGATCGAGTAGACGCGAGTCCGGGTCGTAGATCTTTTTCACGGTGTTGTAAGACTCCCCGCCGTAGAGCTCGTCAAACTCCTCGCGGGTGTAGTAGCTGTCGGAGTAGAGCGACTTGTGACCGTCGAGCTCGCTGACCTTCGCCTCGATCGCGCGGTTCGTCGCGCCCTCGGCGGCGCCCGCCGGCACCGATGACCAGAACCCGATGTTGACGTAGGTGCGATCCGGGTGGATCGGGTACAACGGCCACCCGGCCGGGTTGCGTAGCCGCAATGGGCACAGCCAGATCGGTGTGATCGGCACATTGCCCAGAAACCACTGCAGAAACTCGCCGGTTCGCTCGATGGGCACCTCGACGTCCTGCACAACTCGCTCGCGCGCCGGCCGCCCGCTGCGCTTCTCGATCCGGTCGGCAATGCCGAAGCGCTGGTCGGCCGCCACCAGCTTCCAGTAGAAGCTGCTGCGCCGGTAGCGGCGCGGCCACCAGCGCCGCAGCCGTGGGTGCTGAGCACCGAACGCGCGGGAACACCAGAACCAGTCGGTGTCCCAGCGCCAGAAGTAGTCGTGGATGGTCAGGCGGTCTTCTTTGATTCCGGTTGCATGCCAGATGGACCGGTAGTAGATGTCTTGTCCGGTGTAGTCGCTGACCGGGCCGGGCGTCGTCGTCCGCACGCCCACGCACAGGTAGCTCTCGTCGGCGCCGAAGACCACTCCGTCGAGGTAATCCACCGGGGCTCCGTCGAGGCCCTGGGTGTCGACAATGCGTTCCATTGCCGCCAGCATCTGCGCCAGCGAATGAAATCGAATGTGCCGCAACGCAACAAAGGGTTTAACCGGCTCCAGTTCGATCCGTAGTCTGGTCGAATACCCCAGTGTCCCATAGGAATTCGGAAATGCGCGGTAGAGATCGGGATGCTGGTCGGGAGACACGGTGAGCAATTCGCCGGCGCCGGTGAGAATATCCATTTCCAGCACCGACTCGTGCGGTAGGCCGTTGCGAAACGACGCGGACTCGATGCCCAGGCCGGTAACCGCGCCGCCGAGGGTGATGGTCTTCAATTGCGGAACTACTAGGGGCGAAAGGCCGTAACGCAATGTCGCGGCGACCAGGTCCTCATACGTGCACATGCCGGCCACGTCGGCGGTGCGGGCGTCGGGATCGACATCGATCACGCCGGTCAAGCCCGAGGTATCCAGGCCGGGAGCGTCACGTTTGGTGCGGGCGCGGAACAGATTTGAGGTGGGCTTGGCCAACCGGACGGTGGCGGTCACCGGAATGGAACGATAGCTCGCCAGCAACCGATCGACGCCCGATGTGCCCGATGTGCCCGATGTGTCCGATGTGCAGGTGGACAGCGCAGATTCACGGGCGAGCATCACATATATCGTAGTCACCGACCACGGCCCCTGCATCCGCGCGCGGGCTCGAAACGGAGGAGTTGCACCTGATGGCACAGGTGAGCGCAGCCAGCACTATCGTGATCAATGCTGAGCCCGCGGCCGCACTCGACGCAGTGGCCGATTACCGGAATATCCGCCCGAAAATCCTTTCTTCGCAGTACAGCGAGTACGAGGTACTCGACGGTGGCCGGGGGCAGGGAACCGTCGCGAAGTGGCGGCTGCAGGCGACCAAATCACGAGTGCGCAATGTAGAAGTCAGCGTCGACGTTGCGGGCCACACGGTGATCGAGAAGGACGCGAACTCGTCCATGATCACGAATTGGACGGTGGCTCCCGCGGGACCGGGATGCAGCGTCACCGTCAAGACCAGCTGGAACGGCGCCGGAGGCGTCAAGGGCTTCTTTGAGAAGACGTTTGCGCCGCTGGGCTTGAAGCGGATTCAGGGCGAGGTACTGGCCAACCTGAAGAAGGAACTGGAAGGCTAACGCGCCTGGCTTTGGGCGGCCAGGAAGCCTGCGATGCCGCGGACCAGCGCGTTGGCGTACTTTTGTCGGCCCTCGGCGGACTCGATCAGCGCCGAGTCCGCCGGGTTTTTCATGTTGCCCAGCTCGACCAGGATCGACGGATACTGTGCCAGGTTCAGGCCCGCCAGGTCCGATCGCCCGTACAGGCCGTCCTGCCCGATGTAGTTGGCCGGCGGAATGCCCGAGGCCTGCAGCTGGTCCCGCATCACCTTGGCGAACTGCACCGACGGTCCGGCCTGGGTCGCGTTCAAAGGCGGGGCGGAGTAGTTGACGTGGAAGCCGCGGCCCGTCGCCGGCCCGCCGTCGGCGTGCAGACTGACGACCGCGTTCGGGCGCAGGGCGTTGGCCATGTTGGCGCGTTCGTCTACGCATGGCCCCAGCGCGTTGTCGTTGCCGCGCGACATGGCGGTGCGCACGCCCAGCGCATTGAGCGCGGCCCGTAGCCGAAGCGCGGTGTCCCAGGTGAAGGTGTGTTCCGGATAGCCGCTGTTGGTCGACGTTCCGCTGGCTTGGCAGTCCTTGGTGCCGCCGCGACCGGTGGGTACCTGACGCCCGATGGACGCATCGTTGGCCCCGTTGTGGCCGGGATCGATGAATACGACCATGCCGGCGATGCTGGCGGGGGCAGCCGCTGTCATCGGTGGCAACCAGGCCCCGGTGAGTATTCCGATGACCCCGCTGAGCAGGAAGGCGATCCCGACACGCAGGCCCACTCGTACGTCCACTGCGCCAAGGTAACCTGGCGCGGTCTAGGCTGAATGTTCCGAATCGCCCGACAACCGCAGGCGAAACCAACTCGAGACCAAGATGCGAGGCGACTGTCATGCAACCCGGAGGCGATATGTCCGCACTGCTCGCCCAAGCGCAGCAGATGCAGCAGAAGCTACTGGAAGCCCAGCAACAACTGGCGAACTCTGAGGTGCACGGGCAAGCCGGCGGCGGCCTCGTTCAGGTTCGCGTCAAAGGCAGCGGCGAAGTGATCGGTGTGACGATCGACCCCAAGGTTGTGGATCCGGGTGACATCGAGACGTTGCAGGACCTGATCGTCGGTGCGATGCGCGATGCGTCGCAGCAGGTGACCAAGATGGCGCAGGAACGGCTGGGGGCGCTGGCCGGGGCGATGCGCCCGCCAGCGCCGCCGGGGGCGCCGGGTATGCCCGGTGCGCCGGGTATGCCTGGTATGCCGGGTATGCCCGGTGCGCCCGGTATGCCGGGGGTCTGATCCGCGCCGACATGTTCGAGGGGCCTGTCCAGGATTTGATCGACGAACTCGGCAAGCTGCCGGGTATCGGACCCAAGAGTGCGCAGCGCATCGCGTTTCACCTCTTGTCGGTCGAGCCGTCGGACATCGACCGGCTGACCGCCGTGCTGGGCCGGGTGCGCGACGGCGTGCGGTTCTGTGCCGTCTGCGGCAACGTCGCCGACGACGAGCGTTGTCGCATCTGTGCTGACCCTCGTCGAGACGGCTCCCTGGTGTGCGTCGTCGAAGAGCCCAAGGACATCCAGGCAGTCGAGCGCACCCGCGAATTCCGCGGTCGCTACCACGTCTTGGGTGGTGCGCTGGATCCATTGTCTGGGATCGGCCCGGAGCAATTGCGCATCCGAGAGCTGCTGAGCCGCATCGGCGAGCGGGTGGACAACGTCGACATCACCGAGGTCATCATCGCCACCGACCCGAACACCGAGGGCGAGGCGACTGCTACCTACCTGGTGCGGATGCTGCGCGACATCCCCGGCCTGACCGTGACCCGGATCGCGTCGGGTCTGCCGATGGGTGGTGATCTGGAGTTCGCCGACGAGCTGACTCTTGGCCGCGCGTTGACTGGCCGTCGCGTGCTTGCTTGATTTCGGCGTGATTTCGGCGAGCCTGTAATTTTGCAGGCCGCTCCTCGCACTTTCTCTGCACGTTTACAGGCTCGGTGAGTTGTCGGCTCCCGCTGCCAGCATTTCGAACCATGACGGCGATTTTCATCGGCAGCGAAGCTGTCTCGTCCAGCAAAGTGACCCGGCATGAGCTGCAACGGTGGTACCGGCGGGTGTATCCAGGCGTCTACGCCCCCCAGCAGCACAACATGTCACTGCGCGACCGCACTATCGGGGCATGGCTATGGTCGGGACGCCGAGCGGTCATTGCCGGTGTAGTCGCATCCGCACTGCACGGCGCGCAATGGATCGACGATGACGTGGCCATCGAGTTGATCTGGTGCAACACCAGGCCCCCGCGGGGGCTCGTCGCTCGCGACGAAACTCTCGCCGATGACGAGATCACCCGGGTGGTGGGCCTGCCGGTGACCACGCTGGCGCGGACGGCATATGACCTCGGTAGGCATCTGCCACGCGGGCAGGCCGTGGCGCGCCTCGACGCACTCATGCGAGCGTCGCCGTTCTCAACCGAAGATGTGCTGCTGTTGGCCAAGCGCTATCCGGCTGCACGTGGTGTCCGGCGCTTGCGGGAGGTGCTGCCGCTCGTCGACGCCGGTGCGGCGTCCCCCAGGGAAACCTGGCTGCGACTCCTGCTGATCGATGCCGGATTTCCGACACCCAGCACGCAGATACCGGTGCAGGCCAACTGGCGGCTGATCGCGATGCTGGACATGGGCTGGGAGAAATACCAGGTGGCGGCCGAGTATGACGGCGACCAACACCGCACCGACCGCCGCCGGTATGCGCACGACCAATGGCGGCTGCGCACGCTCGCGCAATTGGGTTGGCTGATTATCCGGGTGATCGCCGAAGACAGGCCCGACGACGTCCTTACCCGGGTGCGCAACGCGTTGCTGACCCGAGGCTGGCGGCCTTAAGCGCGCAGTCGTTCGCGGCGCAGCAGGTCAACCTCGGGCAGTTCCAGCGGCGCCAGCTCACCTACTACCTTGCTGAGCAGCAGATCCGCAAGCTCGGGGTTGCGGGCCAGGCAGGGCCCATGCATGTACGTCGCGACGACACCGCCCTGAACCACCCCGTCGAAGCCGTCACCGGCTCGGTTGCCCGCACCCTTGACCACCGCTCCCAACGGCGACGCCGCGGGACCCAGGACGGTGCCGCCGCGGTGGTTTTCGAATCCGGTCAACGGCTGGGTCAAACCCGTCAGCAACGGCATGCTGACCAGCTCGCCGATGGTGCGCGCCTGTTGCGGCGAGGTGGTGGCATCGAGAAGGCCTACACCGTCGACTCGTTCTCCCGAGGATGTCTCGTACCACTGGCCCAGCACCTGGACGGCCGCGCAGATTGCCAGCACCGGCGCGCCGCGGGCTGCTGCGTGCTGCAGGCCCGGGTACTGCAGCAGGTGCTTGGTGGCCAGTCGCTGGGCGTAGTCTTCCGCGCCGCCCAGCGTGTAGAGGTCCAACGACTCCGGCACCGGATCGGCCAGCGTGATCGCGACGATCTCGGCGGCGATATCACGCAGGCGCAGGCGCTGGCGCAGCACCACTGCGTTGCCGCCGTCGCCGTAGGTGCCCATCACGTCGGGCAGCACCAGCCCGATCCGCACTCGTGATTCAGCCATGGCGCGCCAATGCTCGTTGCAGCTGCAGAAACGCGGTGTAGTTGGCGACGACCTCGACCTGGCCGGGCGGGCAGGATGCGATGGCCGCCATGGTGTCGTGCACCAAGGTGTGTTCGACGCCGGCGTATCCCAGACGCACCGCCAGGTCCGTGCCGCGTTCGCCGGCGGCTACCACCGGGGTTGTTTTGAAGGTGTCCGCGAAGTGCTCGAAGCGCACGTCCCATAGCCACGACAGGTCCTCGCCGTCGGGCACCTGACCGTTGACCGCGATAACCACCGCGGCCGCGTGCTGGTCCACCATCGACAGTGCTTCTTGCCAGCCGGCCGGGTTCTTGGCCAGCAGGATCCGCACCTCATGCGCGCCGATCCGGACGGTTCGATAGCGTCCGGCGACCTGGTCGACTTCGCAGACGGCAGCGACCGCTTTCCGCGGATCGGCGCCCAGCGTGACGGCGGCCGCGATGGCCTGGGCGGCGTTGCCACGGTTCACCGCGCCCGGGAGCGCCAACCGCATCGGCAGCGCCAGCCCGTCGGGCCCGTAGAGAGTGTGGTCGTCGAACCACCATTGCGGGCTGGGTCGCTTGAAGTCGGCGCCGGTGCTGTACCAGGTGCCGTGCTCACGGACGATGACCTCGCCGCTGCGGGGGCAGCTCACCGAGTCGTTGGACCAGGAGCCGCCCGCGGCCACCCACACCACGTGTGAGCTGTCGTAGGCCGCCGACGTCATTAGGACGTCGTCGCAGTTGGCGACGACGACGGCTGCTGGCTGGCGGGCCAGACCGGCCCGCAGCGTGCGTTCGATCACGTTGATCTCGCCGACGCGATCCAGCTGATCCCGCGACAAGTTGAGCAAGACGATCACGGCGGGTTGCACCGCATCGCAGACGTGCGGCACGTGCATTTCGTCGACTTCGAGTACCGCCCGCTCGGCGTGACGATCCGCGGCCAGCGCGGCCACCAGGCCGGCGTCCATGTTGGCGCCCTCGGCGTTGGTGGCCACCGGGCCCAGCGTGCCGAGCGCGGCCGCGGCCATCCGGGTGGTCGTGGACTTGCCGTTGGTCCCGGTGACGATCACCGTGCGACGGCCGGCGGCGAGTTGGCGCAGCACCGAGCGGTCCAGGGTCATCGCGACCAGGCCGCCGATCATCGCGCCGGCTCCGCGTCCGGTGACTCGCGATGCCCAACGCGCACTCGCTCCGGCGGCGAGGGCAAGGCGGGCCCGGGAGGTGATCACCCGGGTGAGTTTAAGGGCGATCGCAGGCTCGGCGCTGGTGGCGCCGGGCGTAGCGGGTCGGCCTGGTGGGGTTGGGGGGCGATCGCAGGCTCGGCGCTGGTGGCGCCGGGCGCTGGGGGTCGCCTTGACGACTTAAGGGCCGACACGATGTGCAGCGACGCCTCTGATGTCGGTCGGGCATGCCATTCTCATCCCTGTGAGCCACACCTGGGGAAGGCCGGCCAGCCACCCGCACGAGGGTTGGGCCGTCATCGATGTCGAGACCTCCGGTTTTCGCCCGGGTCAGGCTCGGATCATCAGCATCGCCGCGCTGGGCCTCGACGCCGACGGGCGGGTGGAGCAGTCGGTGGTCAGCCTGCTCAATCCCGGAGTGGACCCCGGTCCCACCCATGTTCACGGTCTGACCGCCGCGATGCTTGAAGACCAGCCGCAATTCGGTGATATTGCAAGTGCTGTGGTCGAGGTGCTGCGTGGGCGCACCCTGGTAGCGCATAACGTCGCGTTCGACTACGCATTCCTGGCCGCGGAAGCCGAACTCGCCGACGCCGAACTTCCCGTCGACACTGTCATGTGCACTGTCGAGCTGGCCCGCCGGCTCGAGCTGGGCATCGACAATCTGCGGCTGGAGACGCTCGCCGCGCACTGGGGTGTCGCCCAGGAGCGCCCGCATGACGCGTTCGACGATGCGCTGGTGTTGACCGGGATTCTGACGCCCGCTCTCGAGCGCGCCCGGGAACTGGATGTTTGGTTGCCGATACGTCCGGTGACCCGACGGCGTTGGCCCAACGGGCGAGTGACCCACGACGAGCTGCGCCCACTGAAGGTGATGGCGTCCCGGATGCCCTGCCCATATCTCAACCCGGGCCGCTACGTCACGGGCCGGCCCCTGGTCCAAGGCATGCGGGTGGCGTTGGCCGCCGAGGTGGGTCGGACGCACGAGGAACTGGTCGAGCGGATCCTGTATGCGGGGCTGGCCTACAGCGACGATGTGGACCGGGAGACCTCGCTGGTGGTTTGCAACGATGCCGCGCCCGAGCAGGGCAAGGGCTATCACGCCCGGCAGCTGGGAGTGCCGGTGGTTTCCGACGCCCAGTTCATGGACTGCGTGGAATCCGTCCTCGGCGGCACCAGCATGGAGGAATTCACCGACCCCAGCCTGGTCGACGAGCAGCTCGCTCTTTTCTGAACTTTGCTGTACTACAGATGTAGTGGTACTGTGGCGCGCATGATAACCACTACGCACGTAGTAGATCCGCGTATGTATCGCCGGCACGGCTACTTCTTCCGGGAAGCCGCGAGCGTGACCATTTGTCTGGGCGTCGCCTTACACCTGTACCGCGTGATCTTCGGAGACGAGACAGCGCTGCGCTACGTGGTGACGGTGACGACGGATCGAATCCTGCTGGTGCCGATGACATATGCGGCCGTCACCGGCATCCTGGTGTGGCACCGTGTCCGCTTCACCGGCAAACGGCATCGGCTGTTGTTCACCGCGTCGGTGGTCTACATCGCCGGCAGCGTGCCGCTACACGCCTACATGTCGTATGTGGTCAGGGACGTGTCGATCGTGACGTGGTTTCCACTGTGGTTCAGCTATCTACTGCTGATCGCGGTGTATCCGGCGTTCCTGACCATGTTCTGGCGGCTGCGCTACACCGACTGATGCCACCCAACCCGCAACGCCGCACCCGAATCCTCGACGTCGCCATCGACATCCTCGCCGACGTCGGAGTCGGCGGGCTCACACATCGGCAGGTCGACGAGCGGGCGGGGTTGCCCGCGGGCACCACGTCGAACTACTTCCGGACACGTCAGGCATTGCTCGAAGCGACCGCGGCCCGCACCGTCGACCTGCACTGGCAACGCGTGGCGGCGTTGCAAACCGCGGTCGGTTCGCTGACCCGTGACGGCGTCGAAGCGCTCCTGACGCGTCTCCTTGCCGACCCCGATGAGCGGGCGCGACGCTACACGCTGGCGCGGTTTGAGCTGTTCCTGGAGGGGACGCGCCGGCCCGAGCTGCAGCCGTTCCTGATCGCACTGCAGGCAGCCGCGGTGAAAACCGCCACGCTGATCCTCGAGGCGGCCGGCTTCACCCCGACGCCTGAGCAGATGGACGAGTTGAGTCGGCTGCTCAATGGGTACCTGTTCAGCAACCTCACGATGCCGGGCGGGGCACAGAATCCGGCCGGAGCGGTCCACCGGCTGTTACGTGCGTTCTTCGAGAACTAGTTGGCCGCAGCGCGAATTTTCTGAGCGGCCGACGGCATGTCCTATGCACACCTGATAACTGAGTGCCATATTCAGCCTCCAGATTGAGCTCGCCGCGCCGATTACGGTCGCCGCAATGCCCAAGCACGACTCCCGCGATCGTGACGTCACCGCGTCTTCACGCGGCGACCCCGGCCCGACAACGAGTTCCGCGGCCGGGGTGGAGCGACGCCGTAGTACGGCGCGGGTGGTCCCCGCGGTAGCGCCGGTGTGCCGACGTCAGCTCATCGCCGATTGCTGGCTCGGTTGACCGCCGACACCACAGCCCGCAGCGACGCGGTGGTGATCGACGGGGCGATACCGACGCCCCACACCGTTTCGCGCTCGGCGTCTGCGGCACCATCCGTCCTGCCCGCCACCGACGCCTCGACATATGCCGCAGCCTGCGCATCGCCGCCCGCGCTCATCGCGTGCTCGGAGTAGTCCAGGACGGCCACCTCGAAGCCGACGTGGCCGAGCGCGTCGACAAACGCCGCCAGGGGGCCGTTACCGGTTCCGCTGATCTCGGTCTCCACCCCGTCGACCTTGACGGTTGCGACGATGGTGGTGGTGCCGCCGTCGTCGTCGGCGGCATCGACATGCTGTTTGATGCGCTCCAATGGCCGCACCGGGGCCAGGTATTCCTCGGCGAATACGTCCCACATCTCCTTCGGTGAGACCTCACCGCCCTCTCCCCCTGTGCCCTCTGCGATCTTTTGGATCACTTGGGAAAACTCGATCTGCAGCCGTCGCGGCAGGACCAGGCCGTGATCGGCCTTCATGATGTAGGCCACCCCGCCCTTGCCGGACTGCGAATTGACCCGGATCACCGCTTCGTAGGTCCGGCCGACATCACGTGGGTCGATCGGCAGATACGGCACCTGCCACAGCATGTCCTCGACATCGGTGTCGGCGGCGTCGGCGTCGAATTTCATCGCGTCCAGGCCCTTGTTGATGGCGTCCTGGTGGCTGCCGGAGAACGCGGTGTAGACCAGGTCGCCGCCGTAGGGGTGCCGCTCGTGGACCGGTAGTTGGTTGCAGTACTCGACGGTGCGCCGGATCTCGTCGATATTGGTGAAGTCGATCTGCGGGTCCACGCCGCGGGAGAAAAGGTTCAGCCCCAGCGTCACCAGGCAGACGTTGCCGGTGCGTTCGCCGTTGCCGAACAGGCAGCCCTCGATGCGGTCGGCGCCGGCCTGATAGCCCAATTCGGCTGCGGCGACGGCTGTTCCGCGGTCATTGTGCGGATGCAGGCTCAGAATGACCGAGTCGCGACGCGCCAGGTTGCGGCTCATCCACTCGATCGAATCGGCGTAGACGTTGGGCGTTGCCATCTCGACGGTGGCGGGCAGGTTGAAGATGATCGGGTTTTCGGGTGTGGGCTGGATGACATCGCCAACGGCGTCGCAGACCTGTTTGGCGTATTCCAGCTCGGTGCCGGTGTAGGACTCCGGCGAGTACTCGAAGCGCCACTGCGTGCCCGGATACTTTGCGGCCTCCTCGACGCACTTGCGGGCGCCGTCAACGGCGATGCCCTGCACCGCGGCCCGGTCTGCCTTGAATACCACCCGGCGCTGCAGAATCGACGTCGAGTTGTAGAAGTGCACGATCGCCCTCGCGGCGCCCTCGCAGGCCTCGAAGGTGCGCTCGATCAGCTCCGGGCGGCATTGGGTCAGCACCTGGATGGTGACGTCGTCGGGGATGGCGCCCTGTTCGATGATCTCGCGGACGAAGTCGAAGTCGGTCTGGCTGGCCGACGGGAACCCGACCTCGATCTCCTTGTAGCCCATGCGAACCAGCAGGTCGAACATGCGGCGCTTGCGGGCCGGGCTCATCGGGTCGATCAGCGCCTGGTTGCCGTCGCGCAGATCCACTGCACACCACAACGGGGCGTGGGTGATGCCGCGGTCAGGCCAGCTGCGATCGGTGAGGCGGATGGGCTCGACTTCTTCGGCGAAGGGCCGGTACCGGTGGACCGGCATCGAGGTTCCCCGCTGGGGATTCCACGCGGGTTGGCCGGGACGCGGTGGGCCGGAAGGTTTGATGACGGTTCGGGCCGATCGATACGCGTCGGGTGTATCAGGATTGGTCACGGTAGTTGCTCCGGGGTTGTGAGAAGGAACCTCAGACCGGCGCAGTCGCGAACGCCCCGCGACGGGAAGCCGGTCTGGATCAGACCCCGTCGCGGCGTCCGAGGAGGAGCACCCGCTGCACGTTGTGCACTCTACCGCTACCGGCCGGCTCACCAAAACCGGTCGCATCGACTGACGCCGAGTGTGCGCTGACGGCCTCGAGCGTGCGCCGCGGGCGGTGAAATTGCGGAAGTTCCGCCCTGGGTTCGCGCTGGAAACCATCGGTTCACGCTCGACGCCGTGGCCTCACGCTCGACGCCGTGGCCTCACGCTCGACGCAATGGCCTCACACTCGACGGGCACGGGCCGCCCGCGGGTATCGCCCATAAAATTGAGATGCGCGTCCACGTATCCTGTTGTGGACTCAAACCCGGGCCAATCAAGACAGGAAAAGATCAGTGGCGCTCGTCGTGCAGAAGTACGGCGGATCCTCGGTGGCCGATGCCGACCGGATTCGCCGGGTCGCCGAACGCATCGTCGAGACCAGGAAGCAGGGCAACGACGTAGTGGTCGTCGTCTCCGCGATGGGCGACACCACCGACGACCTGCTGGATCTGGCTCAGCAGGTGTGCCCCGTGCCGCCGCCGCGCGAACTCGACATGCTGCTGACCGCCGGTGAGCGCATCTCCAACGCCCTGGTAGCCATGGCGATCGAATCGCTTGGCGCCCAGGCCCGGTCGTTCACCGGCTCGCAGGCCGGGGTGATCACCACCGGCACCCACGGCAACGCCAAGATCATCGACGTCACCCCGGGGCGGGTGCGGACCGCGCTCGACGAAGGTCGGATCGTTCTGGTCGCCGGGTTCCAAGGCGTCAGCCAGGACACCCGCGACGTCACCACGTTGGGCCGCGGCGGCTCGGACACCACCGCGGTCGCCCTGGCGGCCGCGCTGCGCGCCGACGTCTGCGAGATCTACACCGACGTCGACGGGATCTTCACCGCCGATCCGCGGATCGTGCACAACGCGCGCAAGCTGGACACGGTCACCTTCGAAGAGATGCTCGAGATGGCGGCCTGCGGGGCCAAGGTATTGATGCTGCGCTGTGTGGAATACGCCCGCCGTTACAACATTCCGGTGCACGTCCGCTCGTCGTATTCGGACAAGCCGGGCACCGTCGTCGTCGGATCGATCAAGGACGTACCTATGGAAGACCCCATCCTGACCGGAGTCGCGCACGACCGCAGCGAAGCCAAGGTGACCATTGTCGGGCTGCCCGACATTCCCGGATATGCGGCCAAGGTGTTCCGCGCCATCGCCGACGCCGAGGTGAACATCGACATGGTGCTGCAGAACGTGTCCAAGATCGAGGACGGCAAGACCGACATCACCTTCACTTGCTCACGCGACGTCGGACCGACCGCGGTGGCCAAGCTGGACTCGCTCAAAGACGAGATCGGCTTCTCCCAGGTGCTCTACGACGATCACATCGGCAAACTGTCGCTGATCGGGGCGGGCATGCGCAGCCATCCCGGGGTGACGGCGACGTTCTGTGAGGCGCTGGCCGCGGTCGGGGTGAACATCGATCTGATCTCCACGTCGGAGATCCGCATCTCGGTGCTGTGCCGGGACACCGAGCTGGACAAGGCGGTGGTGGCGCTGCACGAGGCGTTCGGCCTAGGCGGCGACGAGGAAGCCACCGTGTACGCCGGGACGGGACGCTAGATGGTTTCAATAGGAGTGGTCGGCGCCACCGGCCAGGTGGGCCAGGTGATGCGCACGCTGCTCGACGAGCGTGATTTCCCGGCTGAAAGCGTACGGTTCTTCGCCTCGGCCCGCTCCCACGGCCGCAAGCTGGCCTTCCGCGGTCAGGAAATTGAGGTCGAAGACGCCGAGACGGCGGACCCGAGCGGGCTGGACATCGCCCTGTTTTCCGCCGGCGCGGCGATGTCGCGGGTGCAGGCGCCGCGGTTCGCCGCCGCGGGCGTGACGGTGATCGACAACTCGTCGGCGTGGCGTAAAGACCCCGACGTGCCGTTAGTGGTGTCAGAGGTCAACTTCGAACGGGACGTGCGCGGGGCGGGGGCACTCAAGAAGGGCATCATTGCCAACCCGAACTGCACCACCATGGCGGCGATGCCGGTGCTCAACGTGCTACACGACGAGGCCCAGCTGGTCCGCGTGGTGGCCTCGACCTATCAAGCGGTCTCCGGCAGCGGCCTGGCCGGGGTGGCCGAGCTGGCCGCCCAGGCCCGAGCGGTGATCGACGACGCCGAGCAGCTGGTGCACGACGGTGCCGCTCTCGATTTTCCGGCGCCGCAGAAGTACGTCGCGCCGATCGCGTTCAACGTGGTGCCGCTGGCCGGGTCGCTGGTGGATGACGACTCCGGGGAGACCGACGAGGACCAGAAGCTGCGGTTCGAGAGCCGCAAGATCCTGGGCATTCCCGACCTGGCGGTCAGCGGTACCTGCGTGCGGGTGCCGGTGTTCACCGGCCACTGCTTGTCCATCAACGCCGAGTTTGCCCGGCCGCTTTCGCCCGAGCGGGCTCGGCGGTTGCTTGACGGCGCACCCGGGGTGAAGGTGGTCGACGTGCCGACGCCGTTGGCGGCCGCCGGGGTTGACGAGTCGCTTGTTGGCCGCATCCGCAACGACCCCGGGGTGCCGGGCGGGCGCGGTTTGGCGCTTTTCATTGCGGGTGACAATTTGCGCAAGGGCGCGGCGCTGAACACCATCCAGATCGCCGAGTTGCTGGCCTCAAAGTTGTGACCCGCGGGTGATCTCCGCGCGGTGGGCAGTGCTAGCCGCATTATTTTTGGTTGCGCCACAATGCGTTTGGCTGGCGCATGCCGATCCGCCGGCGCCGGTGCCGGAGCCGATCCTGCAGCCGCTGGCGCCGGGTCAGGTGCTGCGGATCGGCCCGACGGCCGGTACCGGAACTCCGACCGGGGACTACGGCATCGGCGCTACCGACCTGTGCGAGTTCGTGGAATTTCCCAGCCAATTGCTGCAGGTGTGCGGGGACAGCTTCGCCGGCCAGGGCGTCGGGTTCGGCGGCTGGTATGCGCCGGTTGCGCTGCATGTCGACACGGAGTCGGTGGACGACCCCGACGGGGTGCGCTACACCGGCGTCACCGGGGTGAGCAAGCCGTTGCTGGCCGATCCGACACCACCGGGAACTTCGCAGCTGCCCGCCGGGGTGGTGCAGATCAACCGCCGCAACTATCTGCTGGTGGCCACGACCAAAGATTTGGAGCCGCTGAACTCGCGGCTGGTGGTTGCCGAGCCGGTGCGCGGCGGCTGGCGGACCGTTCCGGGGTCGCGGCGTGACGGCTCGTATGCGGGCGGGGCGCAGACACAGATCAGCGGCTACTACGACCCGATCCCGACGCCGGATTCGCCCACCGGGTGGGTGTACATCGTGGCCGACAGCTTCACCCGCCGGCAGCCGGCGGTGCTGTACCGGTCCACGCCCGAGGCGTTCACCGACCGATCGCGATGGCAGGGCTGGGCCGGCGGACCCGGCGGCGGCTGGAACAAGCCAGCCACCCCGCTGTGGCCAGACCAGGTCGGCGAGCTGAGCGTCCGGCAGATCGAGGGTAAGACGGTGCTGTCGTATTTCAACGCCAGCACCGGCGACATGGAGGTCCGGGTGGCCGAGGATCCGACGACGCTGGGTACTGCCCCGGTGACCACGGTGGTGCAGCACGACGAGTGGCCCGACCCGGCCGACAGCCTGCCGCCGCCGTATGACAATCGACTCGCGGAGCCCTATGGCGGGTATATCTCGCCCGGTTCGACCCTCGATGAGCTGCGGATATTCGTCAGCCAATGGAACAATGCCGACCCGCGCGCCCGAGCGCCGTATCGGGTGATCCAGTTTGCGGTCAATCCGTTCAAGCCCTGATGCGGTGAGGCCTGATGGTTCGGTAGGGCTGCGGCGGGCGCCACCCAGATCCAGCGCTCATAGCTGCTACCTAAGTTACGCATAGCCGCCACCACTGTTTGCCCCGGCATCATGCCACTCATGAGCGAAACACCTGAAACACCAACAGCGCCGACGTCGACCGCCGTGGCTCCACCGCCGCCGACCGCGGCTGTGGAACGTCAAACACCCAAGGTTTTCAAGGCTGCGGCGTGGGTCGTCATCGTCGCCGGAATCGTGTTCATCGTCGCGGTCATCTTCTTCACCGGCTTCCGGCTGGGCATGCAAGGCGGTCACGGCGGCTACCACCATCGCCATCACCACAAGCCCCACGCGATGATGCACCGCACGGGGGGTCCCACCGGCGGAGCCCCGGCGGAAAGCCCCGCCACCGGCCCCGCCGGTCCCAGCCAGGTGCCGTCCTCGGTTGCGCCGTCCACCACACCCGGTCGTTAGCAACACCAACACCGGCCCGGTGCTCGCTTGAGCACCGGGCCTTATCAATTTGGGCATCAATTCGGGGCCGGGCCGCCGAACCCTTTGCGGTTGTCGCAGGGCTGAGCAATATTCGAGTGATGAGCGAAACACCCGAACCCGTGACCCCGCCGCCCGCTGTCGCCACCGCTGCACCACCCCCACCACCGCCGCGGGAAAAGCCGCCGAGGCTCTACCAGGCCGCGGCGTGGGTGGTGATCGTGGCCGGAGTCATCTTCATCGCCTGGACGCTCTTTCTTGCTGGTGCTTTGGTCTTCGGATACGGCAAGTGCCACCACCACCGCCATCACCACCACGGCATGTTCATGCCCGGCGGTCCGGGTGGTCCGGGTGGTCCGGGTGGTCCGGGTGGTCCCGGTCCCGGGCCGGGATGGCAGTTCGGATTCCCCGGACCCCCGCCCCCTGGCATGGGTCCTGGGTTCCCGGGCGGTCCCGGTGGTCCCGGGGGTCCCGGTGGTCCGGGTGCCGGCCAATTCGGTCCTGCGGCCCCGCAGACGCCCAGCAGCCCCAGCCCCACAACGTCGCCGGCGCGGCCATAACGCGTCCTGGGAAAAGGCGGCACCCAGCGGCTTGTTGGATGCCGGATAATACCATCGCGAGCCGAATTCGTTTGCGCACAACACGATTCGAGCATCCCAGTCGACAAGGAGACAACGAAATGACGGAGCGCTATACCACCACTGACGCCGGCAGTCCTGCTCCCAGCGACGACCAATCGCTGACCGTCGGACCCGACGGCCCCATTCTGCTGCAGGACCATTACCTGATCGAGCAGATGGCCATGTTCAATCGGGAGCGCATCCCGGAACGCCAGCCGCATGCCAAGGGCGGCGGCGCGTTCGGCCACTTTGAAGTGACCAACGACGTCAGCCGGTATACCAGAGCCGCGGTGTTCCAGCCGGGCGCCAAAACCGAAACCCTGATCCGGTTTTCCACCGTCGCAGGTGAGCGCGGCAGCCCGGATACCTGGCGGGATCCGCGCGGTTTCGCACTGAAGTTCTACACAACCGAAGGTAACTTCGACATGGTCGGCAACAACACGCCGATCTTCTTCATCCGCGACCCGCTCAAGTTCCAGCACTTCATCCGCTCCCAAAAGCGCCGTGCGGCAAACAATCTGCGCGATCACAACATGCAGTGGGACTTCTGGACTCTCTCGCCCGAGTCGGCCCATCAGGTGACCTGGCTGATGGGGGATCGGGGCATCCCCAAGACCTGGCGGCACATGAACGGCTACGGCAGCCACACTTACAGCTGGATCAACGCTGACGGCGAAATCTTTTGGGTGAAGTACCATTTCATCACCGACCAGGGTATCGACTTTCTGTCGCAGCAGGATGCCGACCGGCTCGCCGGTGAAGACGGCGACTACCATCAGCGCGATCTCTACGAGGCGATCGAGCGCGGCGAATTCCCTAGCTGGACACTCAAGATGCAGATCATGCCGTTCGAGGAGGCCAAGACCTACCGTTTCAATCCCTTCGACCTGACCAAGGTGTGGCCGCACGGCGACTATCCCTTGATCGACGTCGGCAAGCTGATCTTGAACCGCAACGTCACCGACTACCACACCGAGATGGAGCAGGCCGCGTTCGAGCCCAACAACATCGTGCCCGGAACCGGACTGAGCCCGGACAAGATGCTGCTGGCGCGCGGGTTCTCCTACTCCGATGCGCACCGGGCCCGGCTGGGCACCAATTACAAGCAGATCCCCGTCAATTCGCCGAAGGTGACGGTCAGCAGCTACTCCAAGGACGGTGCGATGCGGATGCACAACGTCACCGATCCGGTATATGCGCCCAACTCCTACGGCGGCCCGCAGGCCGATCCGGCGCGCGCCGCCGAGGTGCGGTGGATGGCCGACGGCCAGATGGTGCGCGCGGCGTACACACTGCGCGCCGAGGACGGCGACTGGGGTCAAGCCGGCACCCTGGTCCGCGATGTGCTCGATGATGCAGCGCGGGAACGCTTGGCCCACAACATTGTTGGACATGTTTCCAAGGGTGTGCAGGAGCCGGTGCTGTCGCGGGTGTTCGAGTACTGGCGCAACGTGGACCCCGATCTGGGCAAGAAGGTCGAGGAAGGCGTGCGGGCCGGCCTGGGCTGAATCGCGCGGGTTTTGGTCCGGCAAATCGACGTTGGCCCGCCTGGCATGATCGGCTTCATGGCAAGGTCTGACACCATGCGGATCACCGCGCTGAGCCTCGGACTGGTCGCGGGCCTGGCGGGTGCTCCGACTGCGGCGGCGAACCCGTCAGAGCCGGGGGTGGTGAACTACGCGGTCCTGGGCAGGGGATCGGTCGGCAATATCGTCGGCGCGCCGATGGGTTGGGAGTTGATGTTCACCGAGCCGTTCCAGGCGTATGCGGTTGACCTCCCGGTGTGCAACAACTGGGCCGACATCGGGCTGCCGGAGGTGTACGACGATCCCGACCTGGCTTCATTCAACGGCGCCATCACCCAGACCTCGGCCACCGACCAGGCTCACTACGTCAAGCAGACGATCGGGGTATTCGCAACCAGCGACGCCGCAGACCGAGCGTTTCACCGCGTGGTGGACCGAACCGTGGGTTGCTCGGGGCAGACCACCGCGATGCACCTGGACAACGGGACCACACAGGTCTGGTCGTTCGAGGGCGGTCCGCCGACAGCAACCGACTCGGCGTGGACCAAGCAGGAAGCCGGCACCGACCGGCGGTGCTTCGATCAAACCAGGCTGCGGGAAAATGTGTTGCTGCAGGCAAAGGTCTGCCAGTCTGGCAACGCAGGTCCGGCGGTCAACGTGCTGGCCGGGGCAATGCAGAACATCCTGGGCCAGTAACCACCCGCGAATGTGGGTACTCGTCTGACCCGGGCACCGAGAACGTGCGGGAATATGTCGGGGCTCTCTGGAAGATGAGATGGTGGCGGCTATCGTTCTCGATAGCCGCAGGCCCCGGAGGAATCGTGATATGACGTTTGCCCCCAGCACTGCTGCGGCAGCGCAGCTGGACAGCGCCGGTGACAGCGACGGGGAGATCGCCTCGTTGGAAGTTGCGGGGGCATACATCGCCGAAAGCTGCCTCGTCGACGGCCCGCTGGGGCGGGTCGGGCTGGAACTGGAAGCGCACTGCTATGACCCCGCCGACCCGTTTCGCCGGCCCAGCTGGGACGAGATCAGCGACGTTCTGGACTGGCTGAGCCCGCTGCCGGGCGGTAGTGCGGTCAGCGTCGAGCCCGGCGGAGCTGTGGAGCTGTCGGGTCCGCCGTGCGACGGCGTGCTGGCGGCCATCGACGCGATGAACCGCGACCAGGCCGTACTGCGGTCGGCCTTCGCCGACGCCGGCCTGGGGCTGGTATTCCTGGGCGCCGACCCGCTGCGGCCGACCAAGCGAATCAACCCGGGCGCGCGCTACCGCGCCATGGAGCAGTTTTTCGCCGCCAGCGACTCCGGGGCAGCCGGGGCGGCCATGATGACGTCGACGGCTTCCATCCAGGTCAACGTCGACGCCGGTCCGCAGGCCGACTGGGCGGCGCGGGTGCGGCTGGCGCATGCCCTGGGACCGACGATGATCGCGATCGCCGCCAATTCCCCCATGCTGGGGGGCGAGTTCTCCGGTTGGCGGTCTACCCGGCAGCGGGTATGGGGCCGGATGGATGCTGCCCGCTGCGGGCCGATCCTGGGCGCCAGCGGGGACGACCCGGTCACCGACTGGGCGCGGTATGCCCTGAAGGCTCCGGTGATGCTGGTGCACAATCCGGACGCGGTCGCGGTGACCCACTACGTGCCCTTCGCCGATTGGGCCGACGGCAGGGTCCGGCTCGGCGATCGCCGACCGACCACCGCCGACCTGGATTATCACCTCACCACGCTGTTCCCGCCGGTACGTCCCCGGCAATGGCTGGAGATCCGTTACCTCGACAGCGTGCCCGCCCCGTTCTGGCCCGCACTGGCGTTCACGGTGGTGACGTTGCTCGACGACCCAGCTGCAGCCGGGGTGGCCGCTGAGGCCGTCGAGCCGGTTGCCACCGCCTGGGACACCGCTGCCCGCATCGGGCTGGAAGACCGGCGCCTCTACGAGGCGGCCGGTCGATGTGTGGCCGTCGCCGCCGAGCGCGCGCCGGCGGAGCTCAGCGATGCGATGCAGGCGTTGGCAGACAATGTCGAGCGGGGCCGCTGTCCCGGTGACGACTTTGCCGACCGGGTCATCGAATGCGGTCTTGCGCAGACGGTGGCACGGCTGGCACGAGGAGAATCGTGACCGCACGCGAACGGCTGGCCGGCGACCTGGAGCGGGCCCGGGCGCGCACGTTGCGGCTGGTCGACTTCGACGATGCCGAACTGCGCCGCCAATACGACCCGTTGATGAGCCCGCTGGTGTGGGATTTGGCGCACATCGGTCAACAGGAAGAGTTCTGGCTGCTGCGCGGCGGCAGCCCGGACCGGCCCGGCATGCTGGCGCCGGCGGTCGACGGCCTCTACGACGCATTCCAGCATTCGCGCGCCAGCCGGGTCGAGCTGCCGTTGCTGTCGCCGGATCAGGCGCGGTCCTTTTGCCGGACGGTTCGCTCGGCGGCGCTGGATGCGTTGGACGCTCTGTCCGACGATCATCCCGGCGACCCGGCCGGCTTCGTGTTCGGCATGGTGGCCAGCCACGAATACCAGCACACCGAGACCATGTTGCAGGCGCTGAACCTGCGCACCGGTGCGCCGCTGTTGCGCGCGACGTCCGTGCTGCCCCCGGGCCGGCCGGGCGTGGCGGGAACATCGGTGCTGGTGCCCGGTGGCCCGTTCGTGCTGGGCGTGGACGCCGAGAGCGAGCCCTTCTCGCTGGACAACGAACGTCCCGCCCATGTCGTCGACGTCCCAGCCTTCCGGATCGGGCGGGTTCCGGTCACCAACGGCGAATGGCAGCAGTTCGTCGACGACGGCGGCTACACCCAATCGCGGTGGTGGTCCGAGCGTGGCTGGCAGTACCGGTTAAGCGCCGGCCTGAGCGCGCCGCAGTTCTGGAGCTCCGACGGGCGAACTCGCGTCCGGTTCGGCTACCTCGAAGACCTTCCCGCCGATGAGCCGGTCCAGCATGTCACCTACTTCGAAGCCGAGGCGTACGCGGCGTGGGCCGGTGCCCGGCTGCCCACCGAGGCGGAGTGGGAGAAGGCGTGTGCGTGGGATCCGGGGACCAACTCGCGGCGTCGCTACCCGTGGGGAGCGCAGCCGCCGTCAGCCGCGCACGCCAATCTCGGTGCCGTGGCGCTGCGACCGGCGCCCGTCGGCGCCTACCCGGCCGGGGTGTCGCCCTACGGGGTCGAGCAGATGCTGGGCGATGTCTGGGAGTGGACCAGCTCACCGCTACGACCGTGGCCCGGATTCGTCCCGATGATCTACGACCGGTATTCCCAACCGTTTTTCGACGGCGACTACCGGGTGCTGCGCGGCGGCTCCTGGGCTGTCGAGCCGGCCATTCTGCGGCCCAGCTTCCGCAACTGGGACCACCCGTACCGCCGGCAGATCTTCGCCGGTGTCCGGCTGGCCTGGTCGGTCGAGGATCTTGTCTGATGTGCCGGCATCTGGGTTGGCTCGGCACCGAGATCGCCCTGTCGGCACTCATGCTTGAACCCCCCCAGAGCCTACTGGTGCAGTCCTATGCGCCGCGGCGGCAAAAGCATGGCCTGATGAACGCCGACGGCTGGGGCGTCGGCTTCTTCGACGGCGCGGTGCCGCGGCGCTGGCGCAGCGCGGCGCCGCTGTGGGGGGACGCGTCGTTCGGTTCGGTAGCACCGGGGTTGCACAGCCATTGCGTGGTGGCCGCGGTCCGCTCGGCGACCGTGGGGATGCCGATCGAGATCAGCGCCACCGCACCGTTTACCGACGGACAGTGGCTGCTGTCGCACAACGGCGTCGTCGACCGCAGTGTGCTGCCGCTGACCGCTACGGCCGAATCCGTCTGCGACAGCGCAATACTGGCGGCCACCATCTTCGAGCGCGGCCTGGACGCGCTGGCCGTCACCATCGCCGAGATCGGTACTGCCGACCCGCTCGCACGGCTCAACATCATGGCCGCCAACGGATCTCGGCTGCTGGCTACCACCTGGAACGAGACGCTGTCCATTCTGCGCCGCCCCGATGGGGTGGTGCTGGCCAGTGAGCCCTACGACGACGACTCCGCTTGGCAGGACGTGCCGGACCGCCATCTGGTGGAGGTCACCGCGGATCGGGTCACGCTGACCGCCCTGGACGCCACGAAAGGACTTTGATGACGTTGTCGCTGTCGAACCATCTGGCCGAGGACTCGGCGTATCAGGCATTGTGCCGCGACGTTTCCGGCGGGCTGCAACAGACGCCGAAGTCATTGCCCCCCAAGTGGTTCTATGATTCCGTCGGCAGCGACCTGTTCGACCAGATCACCCGGCTACCGGAGTACTACCCGACGCGTGCCGAGGCGGGCATCCTGCGTGCCCACTCGCCAGGCATCGCCGCCGCCAGCCAGGCCGACACCCTGGTCGAACTCGGCAGCGGCACCTCGGAAAAGACGCGGATGTTGCTGGACGCCTTACGTGATCGCCGATCGCTGCGCAGATTCGTGCCGTTCGACGTCGACGCCGGCGTGCTGTCGGCAGCCGCGACCGCCATCAAGCGTGAATATGACGGCATCGAAATCCACGCTGTTTGTGGTGACTTCGAGGAGCACCTGACCGAAATCCCGGCCGGCGGCCGGCGGTTGTTCGTGTTCCTGGGCTCGACGATCGGCAACCTGACACCCGGCCCGCGGGCGGAATTTTTGGCGACGCTGGCCGGGGTGATGCGCCCCGGTGACAGCCTGCTGCTGGGCACCGATCTGGTCAAGGACCCCGGCCGGCTGGTTCGGGCCTACGACGATGCCGCGGGGGTGACCGCCCGATTCAACCGCAATGTGCTCGCGGTGATCAACCGGGAACTGGACGCCGATTTCGACCTCGACGGCTACCGGCACGTGGCCCGCTGGAATATCGACGAGGAGCGGATCGAGATGTGGCTTCGCGCCGACAGTGCCCAGCACGTGCGAGTCGGCGCCCTGGATTTGACCGTCGACTTCGCCTCCGGCGAGGAGATGCTGACCGAGGTGTCGTGCAAGTTCCGGCCCGACGGCATCGCCGCCGAGCTGGCCGCCGCGGGACTGCGGCGCACCCGGTGGTGGACCGACGACGCGGGCGACTTCGGCTTGTCCCTGAGCGTGAAGTGAGCACCCTGGCTAAGCGATGGCGGGCGGCGCGCCCACCGGTCGCGGGCCTGCACCTAGACAGTGCCGCATGCTCGCGACAAAGCTTCGCGGTCTTGAATGCCACCGCCCGCCACGCGCTGCACGAGTCCGAGGTCGGCGGGTATGTCGCAGCCGAGGCGGCCACCGCCGCGCTGGACGCCGGGCGGGCTGCGGTGGCAACCCTGTGCGGCATGCCCGGCGCCGAGGTGGTGTTCACCACCGGCTCGCTGCACGCGCTGGATTTGCTGCTGGGCAGCTGGCCCGCAGGAAGCGGGACGCTGGCCTGCCTGCCCGGCGAATACGGCCCCAACCTGGCGGTGATGGATGCACACGGGTTCGAGGTGCGGTTCCTGCCGACCCTCGACGACGGCCGGCTCGCGCTCGACGATGCGGCGTTCGACCTCGAGGAGAATCCGCCCGATCTGGTGCACCTGACCCCGGTGGGTAGCCACCGGGGCACCGTGCAGCCGCTGGCGCTGATGGCCAGGCTCTGCCGCGAGCTGCAGCTGCCGCTGGTTGTCGACGCCGCTCAGGCGCTGGGCCAGGTGGACTGCGCGGTGGGTGCCGACGTTACCTATTCGTCGTCACGCAAATGGCTCGCCGGGCCGCGCGGGGTCGGGGTGCTGGCCGTGCGACCGGAGTTGATGGAGCGGCTGCGTCCCCGGCTACCGCTTCCGCAGTGGGCACCGGCGCTGTCGGTGGCGCAGCGCCTGCAGTTCGGTGAGGCTAATGTTGCTGCGCGCGTGGGCTTTTCGGTGGCGATCGGCGAGCACCTGGCCTACGGCCCGGAGCTGGTGCGGGCCCGACTGGCCGAACTGGGCGGCATCGCCCGTACCCTGCTGGCCGACGTGGACGGCTGGCTGGTGGTCGAAGAGGTCGACGAGCCGAGCGCACTCACCACGTTGGCCCCGGCCGACGGCGCCGACCCGGCGGCGGTACGGGATTGGCTGCTGGCGGAGCGGCGAATCCTGACGACCTACGCCGATGTGGGGCGCGCGCCGCAGGAGCTGACGGGGCCGGTGCTACGCATCTCGCCCCACCTGGACACCACCACCGAAGACCTGGAGGCTTTTGCCGAGGCGCTGATCGCGGCCACCGCGGCGACTTCGGTCTAAGGCCTAACGGGTGCCAGGTCAGCCCGCCTTGTGTGCGCTCAGCAGATAGGCGGGCATCTTCATCCGGCCCTTCTCGTCGTGGGGATGCGGCGGCATTTCGAACGGGGCTCCGGCGGGAACCTGCGGCACGTTGGCATGGATGAACGCCGGCCGGATCTCGTCGATCTCCCAGTATTTGCCCACCGCGGACCGCAACTCGTCTTCGTCGACTTCGTTGGGTTTGGTTTCGAATTCGGCCGGGAACGCGCCCTTGGCGAACACCAGCACGTAGTAGTTGGCGCCTGGGGCCGCCGCGCGATACACCGCGCTCAGGTAGCCGTCGCGACCCTCTACCGGCAGCGAATGAAACAGCGTGGAGTCCAGCACGGTGGCGAAGCGGCCCGCGGAGCCGGGCGGATAGCCGGCGAAGTCGGTGATGTCGGCCCGCACGAAGCTGGCCGTAGCCAGCCCCCGTTCCTGGGCGGCCTTGGTGGCCGCCGCGACGGCGGTGGGCGTGAGGTCGATGCCCACCACGGTGTAGCCCTCGGCGGCCAGCGCCAACGACAATTCGGCGTACCCGCATCCGGCGTCGAGGACGTCGCTGCGTACCTTCCCGGCCGCGATCAACGCAGCCAATTCCGGCTGCGGCTCGCCGATATTCCACGGCGGCGGCCCCTCGAACACGCCCTGCTGCCGGTATGCGCTGTCCCAGTCCATCACGTCAGAGGTCATGGCTTTCAACCTACTCGCCAGCTGTCAGCACTCCCAGGTGTGGACCGGCTCGTTGGCGTGCATGTGCTTGCAGTAGCGGCGCAGCATCTCGGCCAGGGCCGCACGCCGGTTCATGCCGCCGTCCTGCAGCGCGCGCACCGTGGCGACTTGCCAGCTGGCGCCGTTGCGGCCGACGGTGGCCCGGCCCTCGATGACCCCCAGGAAGCGGTCGCGCACCTCGGCGTCGACACCCCAACGCCGCAATCCCTCGTGAGCCATCGGCAGCAACGTGCTCAATACCAACTCCTGCGTCGTCACCTCGCCCAGGCCCGGCCAATGCATCAGGGCATCCATCCCGTGCCGCGCGGCTGCGAAGAAGTTCGCTTGCGCCGCAGCGAAACTCATTGTGTTCCAGGGCGGCTGATCGGCTTCGGCCAGGCTGCGCAGCGCGCCGTAGTAGAAGGCCGAATTGGCCAGCATGTCGATGACGGTCGGTCCGGCCGGCAACACCCGGTTCTCCAGTCGCAGATGCGGCCGGCATTCGCCGGCCACTTCCGAGACGTCGTACACCGGCCGGTTCCACCGGTACACCGTGCCGTTGTGCAGGCGCAATTCGGCGAGCTGCGGCACCCGCCCGGCCGCGAGTTCGACGACCGGATCCTCGTCGGACACCTCCGGCAGCAGCGACGGAAAGTAGCGGACGTTCTCCTTGAACAGATCCAGGATGGAGGTGATCCACCGCTCGCCGAACCACACCCGTGGCCGCACGCCCTGGGTCTTCAGTTCCTCGGGCCGGGTATCGGTGGATTGCGCGAACAGCTCAATCCGGGTTTCGGCCCACAGCTGGTGGCCGAAGAAGTAGGGGGAGTTGGCGCCCAGCGCAAGCTGCGCCCCGGCCAGCACCTGAGCCGCGTTCCAGTGGGCGGCGAAATCGGCCGGAGCCAGCTGCAGATGCAATTGCATACTGGTGCAGGCTGATTCGGGCGCGATGGAGGCCGCCTGCCAGCTCAGCGGCTCGGGCCCGGAAATATTGATCGGGATATCCTCGCCGCGGGCGTCGAATATCGAGTCGTTCAACGCCACGTAGCGGGTGGATTCGCTCATCCAGCCCTCGGTCAGATGTTCGGGCATCAGCGTGGGCAGGATGCCGATCATCACGATGTGGGCGCCGTCGGAACCGGCCTTCCGCTCGGCGTCGTTGAGGCTGTCCCGCACGTCGGCCTCCAAATCCAGGCCGGAACGCCCGGACAGCAGTCGCGGTGGCACGTTGAATTCGATGTTGTAGGCGCCCAATTCGGTCTGGTAGGCCGGATCGGCGATCGCGTCCAGCACCGCCCGGTTCGACATGGCTGGCTGGTAGTCGCCGTCGACCAGATTGCATTCGATCTCCATCCCGGTGAGGGGCAGCTCGGAGTCGAAAGTGCATTGGGCAAGCATCGTCTCGAAGACGTCCAGACAGATCTGCACCTTGCGCCGGTATTCCCGCCGGTGTGTGCGGTCATACGCGGTGCGCTTGACCTCTTCGCCCACAACGCCGATGCAACCGGTTTACCGCCCGCAGCGCAACCAACACGACCGGCAACACGGCGGGCGGCATCAGATGTTTACATGGCTAGCATCTGATGCATGAGGACCACGATCGACATTGACGGCGACGTATTGCGAGCCCTCAAGCGGCGCCGGCGCCAGGAGGGCAAGACGTTGGGGCAGCTGGTTTCGGAACTTCTGGCCCAGGCGCTGGCCGCCGAGCCGCGTCGCAGCGCCGATATCCAGTGGGCGACCGCCGACCTGCGGCCGAGGGTCGATCTCGAGGACAAGCACGCCGTGCTGGACAGGCCATGAGCGAAACCTTCGGCGTCGACGTCCTTGTCCACGCAACGCACCGCGGCAGCGCGTTCCACGAGACGGCGCGGGTACTGGTCGAGCGCTTCCTGACCGGGCCCGGCCTGGTCTACCTGCTGTGGCCGGTCGCGGCGGAATACCTGCGCATCGTCACCCATCCGGCGCTGCTGGATGTGCCGTTGGCACCCGGAGCCGCCGCCGGCAACATCGGTCAATTCGTGTCTCGAGCCCACGTCCGGACGGTCGGTGAGGGCGAGGACTTCTGGGGCGTTTACCGGCGAGTCGCCGATGTCGTGCAGCCCCGGGGCGGTCTGGTGTCCCAAGCCCACATAGTGGCGCTGATGCACCAGCACGGGATAGCCACCATCTGGACCCGCGACCGCGACTTCCGCAAGTTCGAGGGGATCACCGTGCGCGATCCGTTCGCTGGGTGACACGATTACGCCAAAGTCCACGCCCCGGAGGAGCGTAGTTGGCCGAGTCCGCTGAATTCGTAGCCGCTATCGATCAGGGCACCACCAGCACCCGCTGCATGATCTTCGATCACCAAGGCGCCGAGGTGGCCCGTCACCAGCTCGAGCATGAGCAGATCCTGCCCCGCGCCGGCTGGGTCGAGCACAACCCGGTGGAGATCTGGGAACGCACTGCCTCGGTGCTCATGTCGGTGCTCAACACGGCCGATTTGTCGTCTGAAAGCATTGCGGCACTGGGGATTACCAATCAACGGGAGACGACGCTGGTGTGGAACAAGCACACCGGCCGGCCATATTACAACGCGATCGTCTGGCAGGACACCCGCACCGACCGCATCGCGGCGGCGCTGGAGCGCGACGGCCGCGGAGAGGTGATTCGCCGCAAGGCGGGGTTGCCGCCGGCGACCTACTTCTCGGGCGGGAAGTTGCAGTGGATCCTGGACAACGTCGATGGGGTACGAGAAGCCGCCGAACGCGGCGATGCGCTGTTCGGCACCCCGGACACCTGGGTGCTGTGGAATCTGACCGGCGGGCCGCGCGGTGGCGTGCACGTCACCGACGTGACCAACGCCAGCCGGACCATGCTGATGAACTTGGAGACGCTGGACTGGGACGACGAGCTGCTGTCGTTCTTCGCCATCCCGCGCGCGATGCTGCCGGCCATCGAACCGTCGTCGCCGCTACGGCCCTACGGCGTCACCCTGGACACCGGGCCGGTGGGCGGCGAAGTGCCGATCACCGGTGTACTCGGCGACCAGCATGCGGCCATGGTCGGTCAGGTGTGCCTGGACGCCGGGGAGGCCAAAAACACTTATGGCACCGGCAATTTTCTGCTGCTCAACACCGGCGAGACGATCGTGCGATCAAAGAACGGGCTGCTGACTACCGTGTGCTACCAATTCGGTGACGCCAAACCCATTTACGCCCTTGAGGGTTCGATCGCGGTCACCGGATCGGCCGTGCAGTGGCTACGTGATCAGCTCGGCATCATCAGTGGTGCTGCGCAGAGTGAGTCGCTGGCGCGGCAGGTTCCTGACAACGGCGGGGTGTATTTTGTACCCGCGTTCTCCGGATTGTTCGCTCCCTATTGGCGATCCGACGCCCGTGGTGCGATCGTGGGCCTGTCACGATTCAACACTAACGCGCATCTGGCCCGCGCGACGCTGGAAGCTATCTGTTACCAGAGCCGCGATGTGGTTGACGCCATGGAAGCCGATTCCGGTGTGCGCCTTGAAGTTTTGAAGGTCGACGGCGGCATCACCAGCAACGACTTGTGCATGCAGATCCAGGCCGACGTGCTGGGCGTGGATGTGGTGCGGCCGGTGGTCGCCGAAACCACCGCGCTGGGCGCGGCCTATGCGGCGGGTCTGGCGGTTGGCTTTTGGTCGAATCCCTCTGACTTGCGGGCCAATTGGCAAGAGGACAAGCGCTGGACGCCCCAGTGGACTGACGAGCAGCGCGCCGCCGGATACGCGGGCTGGCGCAAGGCGGTGCAGCGGACACTCGACTGGGTGGACGTGTCCTAAGTAACCTTCGCCACGAGCTCACAAATCTTGCTCCCGGGCCACCCGACGAGATGGACCCAACCGTGGCTTCGGTTTCGGCGCAAAGCCCTTCTGCGCCAAGGGCTCCTTTATTCTTCCCCGAGAATGCCGTAGATCTCCCGGCGTGCGTTATTGATGATGTCGACAATGCGCTGCTGTTGTTCGCCGCTGGCGGTGTGCGCCGATTGCATCACCGCGCCGAACAATTGACCCATGGCCTTGCGCAAGTTGATATGGCCGGGGGCCACGCCTTCGGCGATCTCCTCCCACGGAGGGGTTTCGACCTTTTCGGCCGCCGCCCGGCCCTCGTCGGTCAGCTCGAACAGCTTCTTGCTGCCGTCGGACGCGCCGGCACTGACCAGGCCTTCGTCGTCGAGCAGTTGCAGCGTCGGATACACCGAACCGGGGCTGGGTCGCCATAGACCATTGCTGCGCTCGGCGATCTGCTGGATCATCTCGTAGCCGTGCATCGGTCCTTCGCTCAGTAGCACCAGGATGGCCGCCCGCACGTCACCGCGCCGTCCGCGGCCGGGCCTGCCGCGACGCCACCCGCCGCGCGGACCGCCGGGGCCGAGCCCGAACCCGAATCCGAAGCCCGGGCCGACACCGGGGCCCAAGCCGAATGGCGCATCATCGCCGGCATGGTCGCGGAGGTGATCGAAGAATTCGCGGCGGGCATGTCGCCTGGCGCTGTGCAGGGCGCGCCGTTGTGTCGGGCCGGGACCGAAGCCGAACCCGGGGCGGGTGTCGAATGGCTGGTCGGGGGAAGCGAAGAGGTTGTTCATGTCTGTTCCTTATCTTTGGGGGGAAGGCCCGTGCCGATACAGTGACGATATATCGCGACAGGACGCGATGCAACGACGACGGCGAGTGCCGGTTTGAGATCGTCGATGACCGGGTATCTCCGCAGGTCATGAACGGCAGAATTCGCCTGACGGAAACCGGTTCCCATGGCGTTGCCGATCCGAAGCCGGGCAACAGGCGGCCCCGCATGTGGATCACCTGGGTGCTCGCCTTGTTGACCGTGCCGGGCGCCGCGATCGTGATGCTGTTCGCTCTCGGCGCGGTGATGAGCACTGATGCCTGTAGCGAAAGTCGATGCCCCAACTTGGGCGCCGGGATCGACTTCGGTGTCTTGTTCTACGGTGCGCCGGTAGTGGCTTTGTTGGTCATCGCTACCACCGTCTTCACTGCCAAGATGCGTTTCGGCATTGCGGTTCCGCTGGTCGGCTTGGGGCTACTGGTTGCCGACGTGGCCATCCTGGTCGCGACCGTCGCGCAGTAGCTAGCTCGGCGGCGAGAATCCACCGGGCGGGGGCTGCTGCGGCCAGGGTTGCGGCGCGTCCGGCTCCGGCCACGGAACGGCCGGCGGTGCTGCGTACATCGGTGGCTGGGCCGGCCATGGGGCCGGGGCCACTGACGCCGGTGGCCACCCCTGCCCCGGCATCGACTGCATCGGCGGACCCACCGTCGGACCCATCGCTACACGGAGCCGAGCCAGCTCGCGGCGGTGTCGTTCGGCAAGCACCGCGGCCAGCGCCAGTTGCGGCGGAACACCCGGCGGGGGCGGCGGCGCCACCCGGGACAACACGTCGGCGGCAATCCGGTATGCCATTTGCTCACGCAATAGCGGATCCAATTGTGGTGCGCGGGAGAGGAATTGGCGCGCGACTTCGGCCTGACCGGCGGTGAGCCCCGACAGCTGCAACGACGATGCCCACCACGCCAGCGCCGGCGGCATCGCCGGCGGCGGCCCCAGCCGCGGAGCACGCTCGCTGACCACGATGGTGCCGGCGAACATATCGCCCACCCGTTTGCCCTTCGGCGACACCATGCTGCAGATCACGGCCGGGCTGCCCAGCAGCATCCAGATCTCCACCACCGACGCGAGCGCCCGAAACAGCGCCTGACGAAAACGTTCCGGACCGCCGTCGTCAGACACCACGCGCAGTCCCATCACGATCTTGCCCACCGACCGGCCCCGCGTCGCGGTCTCGATGGCCACCGGGTAGCCGACGAACGCCAAAACCGTGAACATGATCAGGAATGCGATGGTCAACGCCTCGTCCAATTGACTCAACGCGGCCGCCCACAGCATCAGCCCGAGCAGGTAGCCGATGAACATCACCGTCATGTCGATGATCGCGCTCACCGCGCGCACGGGCAGCTGGGCGATCTGTACATCCAGCACCACCGCGTCCCCGGTCACCACCTCCGACATACCTGGGAACGCTACAGGTTTTGCGACCTGCCGCTTGCTCAAGCGAGCTTTTGCCCGGGCTCGGTGTACCCCCGAGCGAGATATCGGTGCGGTTCGACGGCCAAGACCGCCGCACACGCGGTTTCGTCCCGCTGCTATGCGGGCGTCGACGTGGGGACCCATCGTTTGAGCGAGAAATCGCTGCAAAGGTCGGTATGGCACACCTGAACGACCTCCTCGAGACCTTCGCGATCCACTACATATGCGGTCAAATTCAGCAGCCAAGCACCGTGCGGAAGGCGTCCGTGTACCGACTCCTTGGTTGTATGGGATAACACCGTCTGACCGCGGTCGGCAAAATCGCGAAGTGCTATGGCGTGGCTCATCGTCGCATGGGTACAGAACGGACCAAGCTCACCGGTATGAATCCCGATCCTGGGCTTGACCGATGCAAGCGCGGTTCGCTGTAGTTCCAGGGCGGCAGCCACCGCATCGCTGGCGTCCTCGAAAACGACGCCAAACGTACCGATCTCGCCAGGATCGGTGAAGTACGCCCCGTAGTATGCCGCGATGGCGTCGGTTGCTTTCCGATTCAGCTGGACCACGTCGCTCGTCATCGCATGCTCTAGTCCGTCAACGCGACTCAACACTAGCGTCACCTCCCCTTTCGATGAGATGCAGGTTGATCCCGTAAGGTAGCCGTTCATCTGGAGTTTTCGTGTTGATTGGGCCATAGCTACCATGGTCTGGCAATGTCGCCAAAAAACCATCGGCAATAGCGCTTAGCCAGGCCAATTTCCGCGCGTATCTGTGCAGCGGCGTTGTGCAGCCACCACTTTGAGAGATTGCACGCCGAAATCGGTAGCCGCCTAGGTGGTTTGCCGGCTAGATCGGGACGAATGTCTGGATTGGGCTGTGCACCGGGCACTCTCCAATGTGGGGCTTGGAACTGGTGCTTTGCCGCGGGACGCGGAATGCCGCGATATCGTTTGTCTGCATCCGTGCAGCCTCGTCTGCGCGGTATGGGGCGTCAGCGTCAGTTCTGGTCGTTGTTATCACTATCCATGCGAGTCAATTCAATGGGTCGGCTGCTGAGATCGTTGAGCATGTCGATGAGATCCCAGAGGTCAACCGTCTCAACGATGACGGGGGTGTTATTGCCGATGAACGGGTTGGCGAGGCCATCGTCGTAGTTGTTGCTATTGGCGGCGAACACGTTGAGGTAGTTATCGTCATCGGTATCTTCGAAGCTTGTGGAGCCATTAAGATTGTCATTCGTGCAACTGTCGGCTTTGTATCTATCATAATCAGCGAGGGCAATTGTGAGTCTGCCGGCGCTGAGGTTAGAGCCGTAGTTGGTAGCGGCATCCGCGGTGGCGGCAATACCGCTGGTCAGAACCAATGCTCCCAGCGCCGCGCTGGCAGCGCGTTTACGCTGGTGCGAGTTGGAGCGCTCTAGGTCAGATCCGTTGTCTGAGGCGGGCTCTTGGTGTGTCTTTGATGCGCGGATCATGTTATTACCGTTCTTTATTGGTGCGATCATGCATCGCGTGGGCGGTCAACAAAGCTGGCTTGCGGGTTAACCTCCTCGCGGCCCAGAGCGCGCTGATGAGTTGTGAGTGCACCGGCCATCCGTGCGGCTGACCGACCGCCGATAGCCGACGCTATCGCCGCTCCGCGGTCACGAAATCGGCGAAGGCGTCCTTGTCTTCAGCGATCGGCCCACCGCCATTCCAGCGGTGTAGACGGCGCAGTTCGTCGCGGGAGTTTCGCGCCGTTGCGTGCCAGCCGTGAGTGTTTAGCCAGTCCGTGACGACCGCTCGATCTGGGTCGTTGTACATGAGATCCTGCAGGTGCGTCGGCTGCACGAGTCCGAGTTCAGCGGCGATGTCGCGAAACCGTTGCCGCATCTCTTCTCTGCTTCCTTTGGCGTAGCTGGCCGCTGTTTCCACCGCGAGCCGGCTACCTACCGCGCTGAGCTCGCCGATCTGGCCCAGCAACCGGTCTTGAGCGTCGGCGGGTAGAAATACCAATAGCCCTTCCACCAACCAGGCTGTCGGCAGCAAGGGATTAAAACCCGCGCCCCACAGTGCCGCGGGCCAGTCGTGGCGTAGGTCTACGGAGACCTCGCGGAGGTCTACCGCGGGCGCAACACCTTGGGACGCTAGAATTTTGAACTTGTAGTCCAGTACTTCGGGCCGGTCGATCTCGTAGACCGTGGTGCCGGCCGGCCAGTCCAGCCGGTAGGCGCGCGAATCCAAACCGGACGCGACGATCACCACCTGGCGGATATTTCGTGTGACAGCATCGGTGATGTATTCGTCGAAGAATTGCGTCCGAACCGCCTGATAGCTGCGCAGGCAATCAAGGTATGCGGCGGTCCCGGGATCGGCGGATTTGAGCTTGGCAAACAGCGAGTCGTCAAGCAGCGCTTTCCAGATGCCGATGCCGGCATCTGCAATCAGGAGCCGGGCGTACGGATCTCGGATCAGTGGATCAGGCTGGCCGGTTTCGCTGGCGCGAGCCGCAGCCGCCATGGCAGCGGTCATGTCGAAACCTGTTTTGCCGTCGCGGAGGTCGGCGTCGGTGCGAAGTCTGCTCAACGTGTTCTCCTAATCAACTCGCAGGATGAGTTCGCGGTCGCGGAGAGCTTCGTGGGGATCTTCGGGGGGATCTTCGTGGGGATCTTCGCGGGGATCTTCGCGGGGACAGAGGTCTGTTGCTGCTTGGCGAAGATCGGCTCAGCCGGGCACACGCCCTACAGCGTGCAGCGATGACCAGCGGGACAACATCAGCAAAAGTGCGTACATACACTGCGATCACGCACAAATCGATACGTCGCAGATTGAGGGGTGCCGCCGCCTAGTTTGGTCTTGGAAGACGCGGTCGACAGCCGCTAACGAGAAGCCCAAGCAGCCCTGCGGGACGTCTGTGGCCTCCGCTGCCGACCCGCAACGCACCGGCGCGCCGATCAGATCCCATAAGGCGGGCACGGCGAACACCGTCGCACACAGAGGCCAGCATTGCCGAGGGGGCTGAGGCGGGGGTGGGATAACGAAAAATGCCAACTCAGAGTTGTTGCGCGACAACATATTCCGATTGATATGTGCGCGTGTGAAATCGTGCCGCCGACGAGCTTATCGGCAGTCAGCAAGTACGGGCAGACGGTTCTCGGCGCGCGCGCCGACTGCTTCCTCGCAATTGCTTGTAAGCGAACGAACGTAGAGCTGCCCGAGGCCTTCGGCCCCCATGCGTCCGTCCACATTGGCAGCGTCGAGGCTGCTCCACAGTGTGCGCTTGGTGAATTCGGTGCCAATCCTCGAAAGTCCTGCAATTTGGCCGGCCATCGAGAAGCAATAATCCAACAGGTCTTTATCGGCCACCCGGCAAGATGCCAGCCCGATTCGCTCCGCCTCCGAGGCATCGACGTCTCTGCCTGTCAACATCAGTTCGAACGCTCGCGAAGACCCGATTGCCCTAGGGAGCAAGTAACTTAATCCGAGTTCGCTGCCTGTCAGTCCGTTTCTAATGTCTGCGGCGCGAAAGTAGGCGTTGTCCGCTACGACTCGGATGTCGGCAGCTAGCGCCAAATACATTCCGCCGCAGTGAGTCGCGCCGTTGACGGCAGCGATCACCGGCTGGTGCATCCGTCGCAACTGCCAGGTCACCTCGTCGAGTATCTTCTGTGCTCGTAATGCATCGTCCAGCCGCGGCAGTTCATGCGGCACTTTGCCGGCAAGCTCTTCGTCGGCACCCGTGCAAAAACCTCTGCCAGCACCAGTGAGTACCACAACTCGCACGGAATTATCGACATTGATCTTTTCTAGTGTTTGTTTCAGGGCGACGACGAGCTCGAATCCCAAGGCATTCATTCGGTCTGGCCGATTGAGGACTATTAGCGCTACGTCGGGACGTGGGTATTCCAGTACCACTGGGGCGAGCGTCGGAAGGGTGTCCAGGTGCGAGAGGTTGGTCGTATCGATCGGATGCATGCCTGGAAGTATGTTGCGCTCTGATGCCAGGAACATCCGCTAAACCGCGTACGAGATGGGCGTTTTCGCTTGCCTCAGACCAGCCCGCTCGTAGGGCGGGGCGCTCAGATATCTGCGGCCACGGCCAGAATCGGAACCATTGACGCCATGCGCGGAGACGCATCTCGGGTCGACAGGGTGCATCGACGTGGGGATTCCAGGCGGCCGCACTGCGCCGATATCCCGTCGGCACAGATCTGTTCGGCGATCAATGTGTGGTACCGGCGTTCCCTTTGCGTCGCTGCAGCAGGTGGATGATGCGCAGTGAATGGTCCGGTCGGGCTCGGATACGTCATCGATCGCTTCCGGGCAACGAACGCGTCCGCGCCTTCGGCGAGGCCTGGGGGTGGACCCACCGGTTCGGAGTTACAATGTTGACCGACTTGGGTGAAAGGCGGTTGAGAAGGCTCATTGCGGTGAGCCACAATTTGCCATCGGCCCTGCGTCCGGTAATTACGAGCGCAGCAGACAGCACGTTCAGGTTTGTGCTTGGCTAAATTACAATTAGTCGCCACCTTGTGGCAAGGCAATTATGGTGAAATCCAACCAGACGTGTTCGTCGATCATCTTCAATCCCAGCGTCTTCAACGTTAGAGAAACTTGGAGAAGAAGTTGAATTTGGAGTCCAAAAGTTTCTACATCACCAGTTTTATTGGTCGAAGTCAGCAAATCCACGAGCTTCGCGAGCTTTTGGCTACGTGCCGACTCGTTACGGTGAACGGTCCCGGTGGGGTCGGAAAGACCCGGCTGGCTATCGAGATTTCGAGCATGCTCGAATATCCCGACGGTACCTGGATTGTGGATCTGGCCTCAGTCACCGATCCGACAGTTGTACCAACAATCGCGGCCCACGCACTCGGTTTGATGGACCACCCGAATCGCACGATGGTGAACACCCTTAGTCGGTTCATTGGCGAGCGCAGGATGCTTATGGTGTTGGACAATTGTGAGCATCTTGTGAGCGCATGCCGAGCATTAGTGGTTTCGCTGCTAACTGTGTGCCCGGGCTTGACAGTTCTGGCGACTAGTCGCGAATCGCTCGGGGTGGCAGGTGAGATTGTCTGGTATTTGCCGTCCCTGCCGGTTGCCGACGAGGCGATTGAACTGTTTGTCGAGCGGGCGCGCTTGGTTCAACCGACTTTCGAAGTTACTGATCAGAATCTCCGCACAATCTCCGAAATTTGTCACCGTCTCGATGGCATTCCGTTGGCGATCGAATTGGCGGCAGCACGAGTACGGTCTTTGTCGGTGACGCAGATTGCCGATAGTCTAGACGATCGCTTCCGGCTGTTAACCGGCGGCCTAACCGCGATGCCGCGCCAGCAGACTTTGCGCGGTTCGATGGATTGGTCACATAATCTATTGTCTGCGAGCGAGCAAATTATGTTTCGACGGCTCGCAGTGTTTCCAGGCACTTTCGACTTGGCCGCGGTGGTGGCCGTTGCCGGAGATGGCTGCGAGCCTTTTGTGGTGCTTGATCAGCTCACGATGCTCGTCGATAAGTCTTTGGTGGCGGTCGAGAAGCTTCAACGCCAGGCGCGATATTATCTATTGGAATCAGTTCGTGAATACGCCAGAGAAAAGCTCGTTGAATCCGGTGAGATCGGATTACGGAAACGGCACGCGGATTATTACACGCAGTTGGCTGCAAGCCTGGACATGTCAGCGGGCAACGGGGGTCCGTTGTTTGTCGAGGTGGCGGAGTCCGAGATGGAAAATTTTCGTGCGGCCTTCATGTGGAACCGAGACAAAGGGCGAATTTCAGCTGCATTAACTCTCGCATCCTTACTGCAGCCGGTATGGCTCGGCCGGGGCCGCCAGCACGAAGGTCTGGCCTGGCTGGATTCGATTCTAAGAGCCGAATACGACATTCAGTCCGAAATAGCACCCGGAGTCTGGGCGCGGGCGCTTGCGGACAGAGTCTTGCTCAGCACGTTGTTGGCATCGAGTGCAGTTAGCGTGCCAACCGTCCTCTCGCAGGCACAACAAGCGCTGGCGCTAGCGCGTGAAGTCGGTGATCCGGCTGTATTGACTCGGGCGCTGGTCGCCTGCGGCTGGTGCAGTGGTTACGACCCGAGCACGGCTCAAGAATACTTCGGCGAAGCCTTGGAGGTCGCGAGGGCACTCAACGACAGGTGGTCGCTGAACCGAATTCGCTACTGGCGGTTGGCCTACGCTTGCATGGCAGGCGATCCGACAGAATTGCGAGGAGCGAGCCATCAAGCCTTCGAACTTTCCAACGCTATCGGGGATCGATTCGTTGCGCGGCAATGTCGTTTGTGGGAGTGCGCGGCGTATGCGTGGGAAGGTCATCTGGCCGAAGCACTTGCGCGATGCTGTGAGGTTACTGTCGAAGCCGAGGACGCCACTGACATTGTTACCCAATCACTAGGCCTATACCTGCAGGCGTGGTTGTCGGCTCACAAGGACGGCCCAGCGGCCCTGGCCACGGCCGATGCTTGTGTGAAATCCGTAAGTGAGTTAGGCGAAGTCTTTGAGGATTGTGCTTATTCAGCAGTGGTTTACGCGGCCTTGGCCGCAGGCAATATCGACGCCGTCGAGGTCTACAAGCTCAGCTTGCCAAATCTCGTACCTGAACGACAGTTGCCGATACACCATGTAATCGCGGCGCAGTTGGCCTTGGTACAAGGTGATGTGGCTACTGCGCAACAACTGGCGGACCAGGCCGCAAGTTCCACCAGCGGATGGCATCTCATGGCGGCTCTGCAAACACGCGCTCGCATCGCGATCATGCAGGATCGACTCGGTCAGGCACGGGAGGACATCCACGCCGCTGTGACTTGTGGTGTCAATTTGCAGGTATATCTGGGGATGGCTGACCTGCTGGAGCTGTTGGCCTACTTAGCCGCGGAGGCGGGTAGTCACCACGAAGCGGCGCGACTTCTTGGCGCCTCAGCAGCCCAACGAGACCGTACCGGCGAAGTACGCTTCAAGGTCTGGGATGGCGACCATGAAGCCTCGGTGGCGAAACTGCGTGACGCAATGGGTAGCGAAGACTTCGATTCCGCCTGGGTGGAGGGTAGCGCAATGTCGATCGACGAAGCGATCGCTTACGCTCAGCGGGGTCGGGGCAAACGTACACGTCCTGCGACCGGATGGGCATCTTTGACCCCAGCCGAGCACAATGTCGTTAATTTGGTTACGAAAGGAATGACTAACAAGGAAATCGGGAAAAAGCTCTTCCTTTCGCCGCGCACTGTGCAAACACATCTGACCAAGATTTACGGCAAGCTCAACATCACATCACGTGTACAACTCACCCAGGAAGCCGCGCGCCACCGCTGATCATGACGCCCGATGTTTGTCAATCCGCTGCGGGCAGCAGGTTCGTTCAGGCGAGCGCGGGCGGCCGACTTGGCATCCAAGGTATCGGTCTTGCCGCGACGCCATCAGCCTCGGTCGCGCGGATGGCACCCGGTAAACCCGGTGGGGGATTGATGCCTTTGCCCAGCATCGATTCCATCGCCGCGCCGTCGAGAGGGCGCGAGAACAGAAATCCCTGTGCGCGATAACAGCCCAAGTCCAGCAGTATCTCCCCCGCAGAGGCGGTCTCAACGCCTTCAGCGACCACTTCGAGTCCAAATTCCTTTGCTAGTGCCATGATTGCTCTCACGATCACCAGATCGCTTCTGTTACTACCGAGTTCGGCTACGAACCCCTTGTCAATTTTGATGGTGTCAACCGGCAGGGATTTCAGATGGGTGAGTACGCTGTAGCCAGTGCCGAAGTCGTCGATGGCGAGGTGGACTCCGATCTCCTTTAGCTCGCAAAGTGTCTTGCGAGTAGCTTCGAGGTCTTGGACCACTGCACTTTCAGTGATTTCCAGGCAGATCAGATTGGCGTCGAGGTTGAACTGATCCAGCGTACGGGCCACCGTGTCAACGAATCCTCCGGCTACCAGTTGCACTGGCGAGACGTTGATGCGCAATAACGCATCAACGCCCACACCGGCCGACCGCCATCGACGGAATTCTGCGCAGGCCAAGCGCATCACCATTCGGCCCAGCTTGCCCGCAAGATTGATGGATTCGGCTACCCTGATGAATGAGTCAGGTAACAGCAAGCCCCGTGTCGGGTGTTGCCAGCGGACAAGCGCCTCAGCGCCTAGAATCTTGCCGTTGCGCATGTCTATCTCGGGAAGGTAATGCAGTACCAGGTCAGTATCGACCATCCCTGCCAGGTGCAATTCAACGTCCGTTTGCAGTGCATGTTGTTTTCTCACCTCGTGGTTGAGAACGACAACCTTACCGCCGCCAACGCTTTTCGCGGACAGCGCCGACTGATCGGCCCTCCGCAGCAGCTCTGACGCGGTGTCGTGTCCCGGGAGACCGCTGGCAACACCGATGCTCACAGTGCGCGTGAGTGCCTCTCCATTAATCACCACTTGCTTTTTTAGCTGTGTCTGCAGGCGATGTGCAAACAACGCGGCAGCATCGATCGACATCGGCTCGGCAGGCACCACTACGAACTCATCTCCGCCAAAACGGCCCACGCACGCTGAGTCTTGGGTTGCCTCGCGCAGCCGGTGGGCAAGGATCTTGATCAGTTGATCACCAGCGGCGTGACCGAGATAGTCGTTAACCAGTTTGAGCCGATCGAGATCGAGGAAGAGCAACGACACCGGGCCGGGCTGACCGCTTGCCAGCCGATGATTGAGATGAGCTGTTAGAGCTCGTCGGTTCAGCAACCCGGTCAGATCATCATGGTCCGCCAAGTATCGCAATTGTTCTTCGGCAACGATACGGGCCTGCAACTGGGCGAAAAGAGTTGCGATCGCCTGCAGGGCGTGCAACTCGTCTGCGTCCCATTGCCGGTCACCGTACTTGACGAAGCCGAGGACGCCGGTAGTGACCGCTCCGGACAGCAACGGTACGCACGCTACGGAAACAGTCGGTACGGCAGTGCCTTGCTGGATGCGACGTTGGTATTCCGCATTGGTTGGTTCGGGATGAAACACGAGTGGGTCTTTGGCGTGCTCGCACAGGGCGAAAATCGGATCTGCGTCATCGAAATACACGACGCCGATCGGATCGGGGTCGGGCACATGATCGCGTTGCGGCCACTCCGCGACCAGCCTCGTCGCACGGATGTTGTGATCGTTGTGACGAAGAAAGCCTGCATCGACGCCGAAGTGACTTACCAAGTCGGCTAGCACGCGTTTACTGATCAAATCCGCGGTGGCCACCGTGGCCACCATGAGCTCCGAGGCCACCGCAGTGACAAGCTCGTCTAGGCAACGGGTCATGAACTAATCCAGCTGCTCACAACGACAGCACCCGGATGCGATCAAGACTGCGGCGGCTCCGCACCGAGGTGGACCCGGCGGTCGTTAATCGCAGCACCAGCGCAATGGAGTCTTGGGGCGACACGGAGAACAAACTGTGAAAATCGCTGCGCAGCTTGCCCAACTCGTCAGCGAACTGGGCAGACAATGCGTGCAGCTCGCTCGCGTCATGGGCGTAGATAAATGCTGGCGAAATCGGCTGCACGCCAAGCAGGTAACGGTTTGCGGCGATCCATACGGCCTCAACCGCAGATCCGCCGCGAGCATAGTCGGTCAACGTACACCCAGCGACCAAGACCACGGCGAGTGCCGAACTGGCTGTGATGCGACGGTGAGTGTCTTGGCCCAGTGCAGTGCCGGCGTTCCATTGGGCCAAGAGCTCCATCACGTCGGTACGACGCAGCAGATCCAACTCAATAAGCTGATCGCTAGCCATTTCGAGGCTGCACACCTCAATACCAGTGTCCGGAAATGGATCTCCCGGCCAGCGCAGCTCCGACATCATCTCCGCGTGTAGCTGGGGCGTCAAAAAACGGATACGGTCAGCAGCAGCCATAATGGTAGCCGCACGAGCGATATCGCCTCGTGTGGTCAACAAATGCACACGCGCGCCTTCAGCGGCCGCCGCTTCGGCAAGCACGTCGATCGTTTCGACCGGGATCGGTGTCGGTTCGCCGTGGTGGCGGTTGGTCTCGCGGGCGAGCATTGATTCATAAATGGCGGCCAGCTCGTGATTTTGTCCGCTTTCCAAAGTCAGAGTAGCCCGCAGCGGCGTTCCACCTTTGTTTTCAGCCATACTCGCGTGCCCGAGGACACCATGCGCAGCGGCTGCAACCTTGGCGTTGAACAACGCTGCCCCTACCGCGACTGCGCTGGCACGATAACCGACATCAAGGCTAACCGTGTGCTCCGGCGCGATGTCAATCACCAGGGCATCGGAGCGGGCTTCGATGCGCCAGGGCTGTTGGTTACCGCCTGAAGGCGCGCGGATCGCGGCTGCGCCGATGACATCAGCAACCCCGGTCACCGGGTGTTGTGTATGCTTCGTCGACTTCACGGCATCGTGCCTGCATGGGTCCGGCTCGGTGAGCTGGTCGAGCGCTGCGGCGATGTCGATACGAGTGCGACCCGAGTGTAGCTGCTCGCCAAGACCGATTCGACGCACCGCTTCGGCGAGTGCCGAAGCTCCTAGTGTCACTTCGCCGGCCAGCTGGGGCCAGGTCGACAGTGTGTGATCGATCTCGACTAATGAAGCCGCGCTGCGGGACGACAAGCATCTGGCTTCCAGGAAGCGCAGGATGTACGGGATCTTCTTACGGTTGCTCATCGCCGAGAGCGATCGGACATCAAGGTCGCCGAGCAATCCGTGCAAAATTGGGCGCTGCGGCTCCAGATCGAACCGCTCAACATCAACAAGGCCGCGGTCGCTAGTGGCCATCAGCACCGGGATGCCGCGGCTGCGGGCGCCTTCACGTAGACAAGCCTTGATTTCGAGCGAATCGCATTCCTCCACAACGATATCCAGGCCGTCTAGGAATTCATCAACGGTATCGAAGGTCAGGCCAGAGTCAAACACGCGAACTGTCAGATAAGGATCTAGTTCGGCGATGCGGCGCGCAGCTACCTCGGCCTTATTGGTTCCAAGGTCGAACACCGTGGCGGGCACCCTGTTGAGGTTAGACAGCTCCAGAGAATCGAAATCCGCCAAACGAAGTTGCCCGCATAGGCCTTGGGCGGCAAGCGTATAAGCGATCACATGCCCCACGCTTAACCCAGCGACCCCGATGCGCAGCGCACCCAACCGAGCCTGCTCTTCGGTAGTAATCCCATTGCGGTTGCGATCCAACCGCAGGGTGCGAAACGCGCGCGGGCCCAGCACCGCCACGACGGCCCGTCGCCACGGGTAATACACCCACCGGCTCGGTTCGTCGGCCAGCTCCGGGTCGGGCGTTGGTCGTAAGCCCACCAACTCCTGTAGTTGTCGGTCCAGATGATCAACAAATTCGACGGTGGGATCGGCGCGAAGTCGGCTTAGCACTGCGGCGTCAGCGGGGTGGTCGGAAGCTAGAACCCGTGCGGGCAGGTCTGAATCGGGGTTATTACTCACAGATGGGTTCCCAAGGCTGCGCCCCGACGGCCCGTCGGTATCCATCTGGTAGTCCCACGTTCATCAGCCATCCAATCCGCCGCCATAAGATGTGGGTCGACCAGCCAGCGCACCCCAGCCCGCGGGATCAACTGGCCAGTCCCGCAGTAGCCTGATCCGTCGCAAAGTGGTCGCCGAACCATGGCTTGGTTCGGGAAGCCGCACCGCATGCATTGCCGCCGATTGCGGGTGTTCATGCGCAGCGAGTTGCGGCGCTGAGGACCGAACGCCGACGGCCCTTGGGCGATGTCATATCGCGTTGCACAATTGGCACCCTGAAACGACCTGTTAAGCCACGCTTGGTCGTCCCGCTCGTGCGCGCTTGGCAACATGATTGCGAGTTGTTGCAAGCGGGCACTGGCGTGCACTACCTCACATGACCGCACGGTATCGGCACGCACGCAGCGCTGGCCTTCGCCGCCTACCATCTCGGCTGCGGTCATGCTCGCAGTTCCCCTCACATTCCGACGGACCCGCAGCCGGGCAACCAACCGCATCAAATGCGTCTCACAGCTCACCAGAACAGGGCGTGAAAAACCTCAGCCAAAGTGCGTATATTTTCCCGCCACTTTCACGAGGTGTCGGTTCCGGTTCAAACGCGAGCAGGTGATTCCGGTCGAAAATTGAGCCGCCTCGATGGGCCAATGATTGTCGTGGAGGAGTTGGCCGTGATCCGGCGTTGTATCGGTCGGAGAACTTGTCGCTTGCGATGATCGCACGGCAGCTGGGCTCATCGCGGAACACTGGGACCAAGGCGCTGGACTTGGAGTCTTGGCCGAGTTGGTGGTGGGCAGCGGCTGCGGCGAAGCTGGCGTGAGCGCAGCTCGAATCGACGATGAGCCATAGACGACGGACGCCATTCCGTGGCGTCGCTCCTTCGGGAGGACGGCAACAGCCCCCCAGCCGTTGCCCATGAAGGAAAGCTTCGGAGCTTAGTCGAGTGCCGTGTCGTGCTCGCCTGCTCGACCTATGAAAGGGATCTCGAACGCGCAGACCACGGCTGATTTCGAGGCTGATCTGCGCTGGCTGTACAGCCAGCGCGCCCGTCATACTTGACATAACGAACATCGGGTGTCGACTCGGAGGCGCCCCCGATGTTTTGCAGACAACTTTGGAAGGAAGGGTCCCCTCTCTGTCAACCTTGAGTGAGACACTTCGACCCGAAAT
>NZ_UPHT01000171.1 GCF_900566085.1 Mycobacterium attenuatum | reverse complement strand
ACCATCCACCACATCCACCACCGACAACCGCCGCCCCACCCCACCCACCATCGCCACCAACACCCGCTCCAACCGCCCCACCAACACCGAAACACTCTCGCCCTCAAACACATCGGTGCGGAATTCGACCGTGCCGCCGATGCCGGCTGGCTCTCCCGCGTCGGTCCAGCGTTCGCTCAGCGAGAACGTCAGGTCCATGCGGGCGGTGTGGGTGTCAACGGGGAGGGGTGTGGCCGTCAGATCACCTAAGGCCAGTTCGGCGGGGGCGTTGTTCTGCCAGGCCAACAACACCTGGATCAGCGGGTGATGGGTCAGCGATCGCGGCGGTTTGAGCCGTTCGACAAGCACCTCGAACGGCACGTCTTGATGTTCGTAGGCGGCCAGGCTGCGTTGGCGCACCTGGGCAAGCAGCTCGGCGAAGGTCGGATCCCCATCCAGGTCGACCCGCAACACCAGCGTGTTGACGAAAAAGCCCACCAGCTCGTCAAGCGCGGGATCACCGCGACCGGCGATCGGGAATCCCACTGCCACGTCGGTGCGGGCACTCAGGCGCGACAGCAGCGCGGCCAGCGCGGTCTGGATCACCATGAAACTGGTCGCGTTGTGTTGGCGGGCCAGCTCGCGCACCCGCTGCTGCAGCTGTGCCGGCCAGTCCACGGTCACCGTTGCTCCGCGGTGGTCGGCGACCGGCGGGTAGGGCCGATCGGTGGGCAGCTCCAGGCGTTGCGGCATCCCGGCCAGGGTCTGCTCCCAGTAGGCCAGCTGGGCGGCCAGCGGGCTGTCCGGATCGGCCAGCTCACCGAGATTGTTGCGCTGCCACAGCGTGTAATCGACGTACTGCAGCGGTAATTCGGCCCAGTCGGGCACCCGCTGCGCACAGCGGCTGGCGTAGGCCACGCTCAGATCACGCGCCAACGGGGTTACCGACCAACCGTCGGCGGCAATGTGGTGCACCACGGCCACCAGCGTGTGTTCCTCCTCGGCGACTCGGAAAACCGTTGCCCGAAAAGGTATTTCGCTAGTCAGATCGAAGCCGTATCGCACCGCCTCCTCGATGGCGGCAGTAAGCCGGGCCGGTGGCCATCCGGTCGCATCGATGACCCGCCAACCGAAATCGGCCCGTTCGGCGGGGACGACCAGCTGTTGCGGTATCCCGTCCGGGGCGGCGAAAAGCGTCCGCAGCACCTCATGGCGGCCGACCACGTCGGCCAACGCCGCTGCCAGCGCGTCGGTGTCCAGGCGCCCGCACAGCCGCAACGCCACCGCCATATTGTAAACCGGTGCGGGACCGTGCAATTGGTCGAGGAACCACAACCGGCTCTGCGCAAATGACAACGGAACCACGGCGGGCCGCTCGACAGCCGCCAACGGCTCTCGCCGAACCCCGTGCCCGCCGACGCGGGACGCCAGCCGGGCAACCGTGGGCGCGTCGAAGAGGGCGCGCACGGCAAGGCCGGCGTCCAGCGCGGTATTGACCGCGGCGATCACCCGCATCGCCGACAGCGAGTCCCCGCCCAAATCGAAGAACGAGTCGTTGGCTCCGACGCGTTCGAGCCCGAGCACCCGGGCGTAGATGCCGGCCAGGATCTCTTCGACCGCACCGGTGGGGGCACGGTAGCGATCCGCATCCTGGTACTCCGGTGCGGGCAGCGCCCGAGCATCCAGTTTGCCGTTGACCGTGCGCGGCAGCTCGCCGATCACCACCACCGCGGCGGGCACCATGGCGGCCGGTAACCGCTCGGCCAGCGCGGCGCGCAGCTGCGCCGGGTCGGCCGCCCCGACGACATAACCCACCAAGCGCTTATCGCCGCGACGATCCTCGCGGACGATCACCGCCGCCTGGTCCACTCCGGCAAGCCCGGCCAACGCCGCGCGCACCTCGCCCAGCTCGATGCGATGCCCACGGATCTTGACCTGCTCGTCGGAGCGGCCGAGGTAATCCAGCTGTCCGTCACGGCGCCAACGCACCCGATCCCCGGTGCGGTACATCCGTGTCCCGGGCGCACCGAACGGGCACGGCACAAACCGCGACGCGGTCAGCCCCGACCGGCGCCAGTAGCCCAGCCCCACGCCGCGCCCGGCAACGTACAACTCCCCGGTCACACCGGGCGGCACCGGACGCAACCATCGGTCCAGCACGAACAGCGCGGCCCCGGGCACCGGCGATCCGATCGGCGGGACGCCGCAACCCGCCGTCAACGGCGCGCTCATCGACGCATAGATGGTGGTCTCGGTCGGGCCGTAGGCGTTGATCATCAGCCGACCGGGTGCCCACCGGTCCACCACCTCGGCCGGACAGGCCTCGCCGGCCACTACCAGCGACGCGGGTTGCAGCCCTTCGGGAGGCAGCACCCCCACCGCGGACGGGGTTTGGCTGACCACGCTGACGCTTTCGCCGGCCAGCAGGGTGTGAAAGTCGTTGGGCGAGAGCGTCACCGACTCGGGTACCACCAACAGGCGTCCACCGCTCAGCAGTGCTCCCCAGATCTCCCACACCGAGAAGTCGAAGGCATAGGAATGGCACTGCGTCCACACGCCGCCCGGCGGGAGCTTTCCCTCCAGTGACGCCAGCAGTTGGGCGACGTTGTGATGGGTGATGGCAACACCTTTGGGCACCCCGGTGGTGCCCGAGGTGTAGATGAAGTAGGCGATGTCATCGGGGCTCGCTGACGCGGTGCCGGGCTGACCGACTGCGACGGTGTCGCCCAGATCATCGACATGCAGGACGGGCAGGTCCTGCCCATCGAGCCGGTCGGCCAGCGCGGCAGTGGTGAGCGCGACGACGGGTGCGATGTCGGCGAGCATGAACCGCACCCGCGCCGCCGGTTGCGCCGGGTCGATCGGCAGATAGGCCGCCCCGGTCTTGAGCACCGCCAGCATGGCGATAATCGCCTCGGTGGATCGGGAAAACACTAGCGCCACAACAGTTCCCGGCATCGCCCCGCGACCGGTCAGCAGGTGTGCCACTCGGTCGGCAGCGTCCTCAAGCTCGCGGTAAGTCAGCGAACGACCCTGGCAGGTCAGCGCCACCGCCTCGGGCGTGCGAGCCAGCTGGGCGGCCCACAGCTGCGGAATCGAGGTCGCCGGGACGGGTGAGGGCCGGGTCAAGACCGCGCGGTTGCCCCACTCGTCGAGCCGGGCGTGCTCGTCGGTGTCGAGCACGTCGATCGACAGCAGTCGCCGGGTGGGGTCGGCGCTCATTGTTGCGCCGGATCGCCGGTCATGGCCGCCAGCACCCGCTCGAACCGGCCGAGGAGCGCGTGGATGCTTTCGGCGTCGAACACGTCAGTGTCGAATTCGACGCGAAGGCCCAGTTCGTCGCCGGGCAGGGCGCGGATCGTCAGCGGGTAGTGAGTGTGGTCTCGGCTGGTGATGTCGGTGATGGCCAATTCGTGTGGGCCCAGCGGTGCGCCGGCGGCGGTCGTGTCAACGGGGTAGTTCTCGTACACGAACAGGGTGTCGAAGAGCCGTTCGTGGCCGGTGCTGCGGTGGATGTCGCCCAGCCCCAGGTGCTGGTGCTCGAGGGTGTGGCTGTAAGCGTTCTGCAGCTGCTCGAGCAGGCCCGCGGTGGTGGTCTCGGCCGTGATGGTCGCCCGCACTGGCACCGTGTTGATGAACAGCCCCACCATCGATTCGGACCCGGCCAACTCGGTAGGCCGTCCCGAGACGGGGGCGCCGAAGACGACGTCATGCTGGCCGGTCAGCCGCATCAGCACCTGCGCCCAGCCGGCCTGCAGCACGATGTTGACGGTGGTGTGACAGGTGCGGGCCAGCTCGCCGATGGCCCGCGTCGTGGTTGCGGGCAGCTGAAACGACTCCACGCCGCGCGGTCCCCGCTGTTGCCGATCGTGCGGGCCGACCAGGGTGGGAGTGGCAAAGCCGGCCAACACCTCGGCCCAGGCAGCGCGTGCGGCATCGAGGTCGCGATCGGCCAGCCAGGCGACAAAGCGGCGATACGGGACCGTCGCGGGTAACCGTTGTCCGTAGTAACCGGCGAAAATTTCGCGCAGCAGAATCGGCATCGACCAGCCGTCGACGACGATGTGGTGATTGGTCAGCACGAAGCGATGCCGGCCGGCGCCGATGCGGATGAGAGCCACCCGGAAGGCCGGCCCCTCGGCGAGGTCGCACACTGCCGCGCGCTCGGCGGCGCACACCCGCTCGATCTGCTCGTCGGGGTCGTCGGCGTCCAACTCGACATACCGCCACCCGGCCGCCGGCTCGGCGGGAATGAGCTGCACCGGTTCGTCGAACTGTGCGCAGAAGCGGGCCACCAGGTTCGGATGCCGGGTGACCACCGCCTGCACCGCTTCGTGTAACCGGTCGGGATCAACGGCGCCGGACACGGTGAAACCCAGCTGCACCGCATACACGTCGGCGGCGCCGGCGCTGTCCCGCGCAGCGCTGGCGTGAAAGAGCAACCCCTGCTGCACGGGCGTCAGCGGCAAAATATCGGCGACCCGGTGCTGGCGCGCTAGCTCGTCGATCTGCTGCTGGTTCAGACGAGCCGGCGCGATATCAGAGGGCGTCAACCCGCCACCGCCGGACCGCACATGCTTGCAGATGCCGTCCAGCGCCTCGAACCACAGCCGGTTCACCCGGGTGATCGCAGCGCCGTCGAGCACCGAACGCGCCCACAACCAATTGGCCTGCAGCTGCGGGCCGGTGTCGGTGTCGACGGTGGCGGCATTGAGCTCCACGGTGTGCGCCATCGGCATGGCCACCGCCGCGGCCGCAGCGGTCAACGCCATCCCCTCCTGGCTGATCCGCCAGACATCGCCGGGCAGCTCGGTGCCGGGGGCGCCCAGACGGCCCAGATAGTTGAACGCGATCACCGGGTCGGCACCGGCCAGGTCGACGTCGGGGTTCGCATAGCGCAGGGCGCCGTAGCTCAGCCCGGCGTCCGGCAGTGCCCGAAGCTGTTCTTTGGCGGCTTTGACCACCGCTGCCAGCCCCGCGTCGCCGGCGATCACCTGCGCCCAGCGCAAACCAGCGGACAGTGTCAGCGCCACCGGATACTTGGTGGTGAACCAGCCGACAGTGCGCGACAGGTCGACGTCGGGGGCCAGCTCCTCGTGACGCCCATGGCCTTCGACGTCGATGCCGATCGAGGCGCCACCGGAAGCCGAGACCCCTAGGAACTCAGACCAGGCCAGCGCGAACGCGATCAGCAGGATTTCCTGTATCCCGGCGTGGAAGGCCGCCGGCACCTCGCCGAGCAGCGCGCGGGTCGTCTGGGCGTCCAGTACCGCCGACAGCCGCCCGGCCGTGCCAAAGGTGTCGCTCTCCGGTGAAGCCGCCGGCAGCGTGGCCGGTGCGGCCGCCACCTGCCGCCACATGTCGGCCTGGGCCACCACGTCCGGACGTTGGGCGTATTCGGCCAGCAGCGACGCCCATCGGGCGAACGACGTCCCGGGGGCCGGCAATTCCACCGGCCGCCTGTCGCGGTGCTGCGCCCAGGCGATGTTGAGGTCTTCCAGCAGAATGCGCCACGACACGGCATCGACGCCCAGATGGTGAATCGTCAGCGCCAGCTGGCCGGTGTGGGCGACCCATAGTGCGCTGAGCATGGTTCCGGTGGCCGGGTTCAACCGGGAACGGGCTTTCAGCAGCGCCTCGTCGGACAACACGTCCACCGAGTGCAGGCAGCCGTCCGCTGTGACAGATCCCGGCGCCGGAACCCACAATGACCATCCCTGCGCGCCGTCGTCCGCGCGCAGCCGCAGCGTGTGGTGCCGGTCCAGCAGCGCCTGCAGCAGGACCAGCACGTCGGCCTCGGCGACGCCCGCGGGAGCCTGCAGCACCACCGTCTGGCTGAACTGGTCGGTGGGGCCGTCGACACCGTGCAGCCAGCACATGATCGGGGTGGCCGGCACCGGCCCGAGTCCCTCGTCGCTGACGCCACCCGCGCCGCCATCCACCCGGGCGACCCGGGCCAGCCCGGCCACCGTCTGCTCGACGAAGACATCGCGGGGCCGACACAGCACGCCGGCCGCCCGGGCTCGCGCCACCACCTGCATCGACAGGATGCTGTCGCCGCCCAGATCGAAGAACGGCTCGTCGACACCGACCCGCTCCAGCCCCAGCACCTGGGCATAGATACCGGCCAAGATCTCCTCCACCGCGTTGCCGGGGGCGCGGTAGTGGTCGCGATCCTGGCATTCGGGTGCGGGCAGCGCGTTGCGGTCAAGCTTTCCGGAGGTGGTCAACGGCAACTCGTCGAGCACCACGATGTGTGCGGGCACCATGTACTCGGGCAACCGTGCGCTCAATCGCTGGCGGATCGCGCTGATTTTGGTGGTGGTGTGGGGGTCATTGGCTTCGGCGTGTTGGCGGGTCCCGACGGTGGGCAAGTAGACGTCGGTCAGCGGGTGCGGGTCGGCCGGGGTCGTGAAGATCGCGTCGATGGTGCCCGGTTGGGCGCCCCAGGTGACGGCGACGCGATAGCCGAGCGTTTCGCCGAGGCGGTGCAGTTGCTCGGGGGTGGCTGCCGGGGTCTGCGTCGCGTGGGCCAGCGCCTCGTCCAGCGGCACCCCCGCGGCGAGGGCATTTTCGGCGTGGACGTCGCCGATCAGTCCGGTGCGCGGGATGCCGGTGACGCGCGCGGCGGCCAGATGCGCTGACCCCAGCCGGTTGCGCAGCCCGTGCAGGCCCGCGCATTCGGTCCACGGCCAACGAGGTGCGCCGGCCAGCGAGCGCACCGGTGCGGGTGTGGAGTGGATGGTGACGTCGTAGCGGTACCGGTTCAGCTCGTTGTCGGCGGCTCCGCGTTTGACCTCGATGTCGAGACCGGCGACGGCCGGATGGTCGGTGGCCCAGGTGGCGAAAAACTCTGGGGCAAGCAGTAATTCGGTTTCGCTGATCAGAGCGCGACGGACTCGCTGACGGATCTCGCGGGAGTCGACGCAGTCGCTGTGGGCCAGCGCGACCCCGGTCTGGAACGCGCCCTGCAGGGTGTGGTTGCGAACGTCTCCGATGAACACCGCCCCGCCGGGGGCCAGCAGTGGCAGAACCTTGTCGATGACGTCGGCAAGGTATGCGGCGTTGGGAAAGTACTGGACGACCGAGTTGAGAACAACGGTGTCGAAGTACGCGCGCGGCAGCCCGTCGACGACGTGGGCGGGCTGGGTCAGCAGCTGGACCCGGTCACGCCAGGGGATCTGGAACTGCTCCAGCGAGAGAGCGAGCGTGTCGATGGCCACCGCCGACGTGTCGGTGCCGACGTAGTGCTCGCAGTGCGGGGCGATCTGCGACAGCATCAGCCCCGAGCCCGCGCCGATCTCCAACACTCGCCGCGGCCGCAGAGCCATGACCCGATCCACGGTGGCCGAGCGCCACTCCAGCATCTGCTCGAGCGGAATCGGATCGCCGGTGTAGCTGCTGTTCCAGCCCCGAAAATCCATGCCGAATCCCGACGATTCGGCATCTGCGGCGTACAAGTCGTCGTAGAGATGCTGCCACTGGTCGACGATTTCGGCGTCTTCGGCTTCTCGGGCCTGCCGGTCGGCTTCTCCAGTGTGGCGGTCGGTTAGGCCGGTGGTGTGCTCCAGGGTTATGTAGGCAACCAGCCGGTCGCCTCCGGTGGCGTGGTGCACGGTGGCGACGGCCTGAGTGACCTGCGGGCAGGCCAGCAGGGCGCTTTCGATGTCGCCGAGTTCGATGCGGTAGCCGCGGATTTTGACTTGTTCATCAGCGCGGCCCAGGTAACGCAATTGCCCGTCGGCACCCCAGCACACCAGATCCCCGGTGCGATATATCCGCAACCCATGGCCACCAAACGGAC
>NZ_UPHT01000026.1 GCF_900566085.1 Mycobacterium attenuatum | reverse complement strand
TGTCTCGCCCACTATCCGGCGGCTGACCAAACCCTCCTGGCCAACTTCGCCGCCCCTGGCTAGGTTGACCGCACATACACCCACGGCTTTCACAGCAAAACACGCTGAGCGCGCACCCCCGTGCACCCAGGTCGTCGAGCGTGCGCTCAGGGCGCACGAGCGTGCACCGAGGCAGCCGAGCGTGCCATCAGGACGGCCCAATCACGAATACTCCACCCTGCATGCACCCTCAAAGCCGCCACCGCACACTCGATACGGCGGCATCACAGCCCACCCGGTGCGGACGTGAGACATGCCCGGACACCCATCGCCGAAGAGAAGATACGGCGCCTGAAAACGCAAGTGGCCATCACTGACCAGCAGCTCCAAGTCACCGTGAATTTCGAGGAGGTGGGAAAACCGCATGCCCGTAGACCGGTGCGACCACACCCTAGGTCGGCTCGGCGAGCACCCGCATGCGCGGGCGGGGGCCAGAACCCAGCCTGGCACCAGCCGACATCGGCCGATTCATCGGTAACGGTTAAGTTGTCGACAGGACGAGCACGGCTCAGCGGACACCACCCGAAGGATCGTCGGGAACAACATGCGAGTTGACGGGCGCGACATCGCCGTTTCCGGCGGCTTGCTGCCCCCGGTAATCCGGCGCACGAACGACATCATCCGGCTCACCCTGGCGGCGATATTCCTGCCCGCGGTGATCGCGAGTTCACTGTTCACCCGCCCCCAGTGGATCGCGCTGGAGAAGTCCATCTCCGAGATCGTCGGCGTGCTGTCGCCGACCCAGTCGGATCTGGTGTACCTGGTCTACGGCATCGCGATTCTGGCGTTACCGTTCATGATCCTCATCGGCCTGATCGTCTCCCGCCAATGGAAGCTGCTGGGCGCCTACGCGGCCGCCGCCTTCATGGCCTTTCTGCCGTTGTCGATCAACAGCAACCGCATCGCGGCACCCCGTTGGCACTTCGACCTGTCGGAAAAGCTCACCACGCTGCCGGCCCAGTTCCTCGACGACCCGCGGTGGATCGCCATGCTCGCGGCGGTGCTCACCGTCTCGGGACCGTGGCTGCCCGCCCGGTGGCGACATTGGTGGTGGGCGCTGCTATTGGCGTTCGTGCCGATCCACCTCGTCATCAGTGCCATCGTGCCGGCAAGATCGCTGCTCGGATTGGCGGTCGGATGGTTCGTCGGCGCCCTAGTGGTTCTGGTCGTCGGCACTCCCGCGCTCGAGGTGCCGCTGGACGGAGCGGTGCGCGCGCTGTCCAAACGCGGATTTGTCGTCGCCATGCTCACAGTCGTCCGGCCGGGCGGACCCGGGCCGCTGGTGCTGTCGGCCACCTCGACGGACCCCGAGTCCCGGGCAGCAGTGGAGTTGTACGGCCCCCATCAACGCAGCGGCGGCGCGCTGCGGCAACTGTGGTGGAAGTTGCGGCTGCGCGGCTCTGAAACCGCGCCCCTGCAGCCTTCCATGCGTCGCGCTGTCGAGCATCGCGCACTGATGGCTATCGCGATCGGGCAAGCGGGCGTTGCCAACACGTCGACGATCGCGCTGGCCGACCTCGACCGCGGTTGGACCTTGTACGCACACCAGCCGGTTCGAGGGATTCCGCTCGACGAGTGGACGAACCAGACTCCGGTTGCCCAGGTGTGGAAATCGCTGCGCACTCTGCACAACCACCAGATCTCCCACGGAGACCTGCGCTGCAATGCGATCACTGTCGACGACGGCACGGTGTTGTTCGGCGGATTCGGCGCCGCCGAATACGGGGCCACCGACGCTCAACTCCAATCCGACATCGCCCACCTTCTGGTGACCACGACGGCACTTTACGACGCGGAGTCCACGGTGGCGGCGGCAATCGAAGCATTCGGCGCCGACACCATCTTGACGGCCTCGCGCCGGCTCACCAAAACCGCAGTGCCCAAGCGGATCCGTGAATCAGTGGCCAACGCCAAGACCGCCATCGCCAACGCCCGCTCGGAGGTCATGCGCCAAACCGGCGCCGACCAGATCGAAACCCAGACGATCACCCGGTTCAGCCGCAGCCAGGTCATCCAGCTGGTGCTCATCGGCGCGCTGGTCTATGTCGCCTACCCGTTCATCAGCACCGTGCCGACCTTCTTCTCTCAGCTCAGACATGCCAACTGGTCGTGGGCGCTGCTGGGCCTGGCGGTGTCGGCGCTGACCTACGTGGGCGCGGCAGCGGCATTGTGGACCTGCGCCGACGGACAGGTGAGCTTCACCAAACTGTCGATTGTCCAGGTGGCCAACACCTTTGCGGCAACCACCACGCCGGCCGGGGTGGGCGGGCTCGCGCTGAGCACCCGCTTCCTGCAGAAGAGCGGCCTGACCGCGTTGCGCGCCACCGCGGCGGTGGCGCTTCAGCAATCGGTCCAAGTGATCGTCCACCTGGCATTGCTGATCCTGTTCAGCGCAGTCGCGGGCACCTCGGCCGACCTCTCCCACTTCGTCCCGACCGCCACCGTGCTGTATCTGATCGGCGGTGTGGCGCTGGGCATCATCGGCACCTTTCTGTTCGTGCCCAACCTGCGACGGTGGCTCTCGACGGAACTGCGCCCCAAGCTCAAGGAGGTGTCAAACGACCTGGCCGCCCTCGCGCGGGAACCGCGACGCTTGGCGATCATTCTGTTGGGTTGTGCCGGAACGACTCTGGGCGCGGCGCTAGCGTTGTGGGCTAGCGTCGAAGCTTTCGGCGGCGGTACGACGTTCGTCACCGTCACCGTGGTGACCATGGTCGGCGGCACCCTCGCCTCGGCCGCGCCGACCCCGGGCGGCGTCGGCGCGGTCGAAGCGGCGCTGATCGGTGGGCTGGCCGCGTTCGGGGTACCGGCGGCCATCGGCGTCCCCTCGGTGCTGCTCTATCGGGTGCTCACCTGCTGGCTGCCGGTCTTCCTCGGCTGGCCGATCATGCGCTGGCTCACCAAGAACGAGATGATCTAGGTGTGTTGCCAACCTCACTACCGCGCGGCGGCTTGGTATCCCCGGATGCCGAATGCGCACGCGCACAGACAAGTTCGCGCAGTGCTGTTCAACCTGCTCCCGCCGCCACCAAGTGCCCCCGCGGTCACCGCGATCGCAAACCCCAGCATCAGCTCCAGCCGATCGGTGACACCATGTACGCCCGCCACCGACAACAGGGCACCGGTGCGAATCCAGCATTGTCACCCGGTAACTGCCGGGCGGCGGCCCTGGCAAGGACGAGCCGAATCGCGATGAGATGCTTTGTGCGGCTGACCGGTCCCGCTTGCTTATTCGGAAGACTCCACTTCCATGACGACGACGAGCACCACCGATCTCCGGCTGCTTTCACCCACTGTGGTGGTCAGATACACCAGGTAGTACTCGTCGGGCACCGCCTGTGACACCTTGATCGCCACATTCACCGACGCCGCCCCGTCGTCGGTGAACCGCCCGGACACCGGCGCCACGGTGATTCCATCAACCATGGACATGCCGGTAATGGTGTAGTCGCCGGCGCCTTCGATCATTTGTTGCGCGTCGAGGGTGACGGTTCCCGTCGTCCCCGGCGCGATCGCGACGACAGGACGCGGAACATTAACCGTCACTGCCGAACTGCCCGCGCCGAACGATGGCGGCGCGGCGGACGGCGCGGCGCCCCAGACCTTGTTGGGTTTGGCAGCAAGCGAGAATGCGACGTCTCCGCCGGTGTGGATGATCGATTCCGGCAGAAACGTCTTGTCGGTGGGCCGCCCGTCGATGGTCATGCCGTTGATGTACTTCATTCGGCCGGGCGCCGAAGCTCCGGGCGCGGTGATCCGGATGGATCTGCCTGCCGGAAGCGCGATTACGGCGCGATCGAACAACGGTGTGTTCACGGTGAGAATCGATGTTCCCGGAGTGCTCGGATACAGCCCGAGCGACGCCCAGACGTACCAACTGGACATCGCGCCGAGGTCGTCGTTGCCCGGCGCCCCGTCGGGTGTGGCCGAGAACAGCCCGCGGACCCGGTCGACGGTGCGCTGCGTCTTCCACGGTTGCCCGATGTAGTTGTACAGCCACGGCACCCCGAAACTCGGTTCGTTACCGGCCCACAGGTAGGGCTGGTTGGGGCCCACGTTCAGCTTCTTGGTGAAGCGGTCAAGGCGGTCGGCCACCGCCTTCCGCCCACCCAGGGCGGTTACCAGGCCGGCAACGTTGTGTGGCACCCACCACAGGTATTGCTCGGCGTTGCCCTCGTCGAATCCGTCCTGGCCGAAGCCATCCGGGGTCTCGACGAACCCCGGCCCGTAACGGAAAAAGCCGGTCGGGCTGCGCGGCGAGATGTAGCGGGTGCTGGGGTTGAACAGGTTCTGCCAGTATTGCGCCCGGCTCTGGAAGTCGGCGGCGGTGGCCGTGTCGCCCAGCGCCGCGGCAAACCGCGAGATGGTGAAATCGTCGACCGACCATTCCAGCGTGATCGACGCGCCGGCGATCCGGCCGTCGGTGCGGAACTCCGCCGTCTGGGGTCCGTAGCCCAGCTCCAGGTAGGTGGCGATTCCCGGACGCTCCACATAGCCGCCCAGCCCGGCACCACCCTCGGTCGCGCCCCGCACCATGAAGCGAAGTGCCGTGTCGACATCAAAGTCCTTGCCGCCGAATGTATACAAGCTAACGATCAGCGGCACCACGCTGTCCCCGGTCATCATGCCTGTTGCCGAATTCGCCAGTGCCCAGCGCGGATACGACCCGCTCTGCTCGGCATCGTTGACCAGCGATTGCGCCATGTCGCCGGCGCGCTCGGGAAACAACAGACCCTGCAGGGCCGCCAAACTGCGGTAGGTGTCCCAGTCGGAGAAGTTGGCGTATTGGGTATGTCCTTGGGCAACAGTGTGGATGAGACCGTCGAACCCGATGTAGCGACCGTCCGCGTCATTGAATGTGTTGGGGTGCAACAGTGACCGATATAGGCATGTATAAAAGGTCGTCACATCACCGGAATCGCGCCCGGCCACCGCGATGCGCGACAGGGCTTTGTTCCATTCGGCGGCTGCGGCCGTGCGAACGTTGTCGAAGCTCGCGCCGCCCTCGGCGGCGAGATTGGCCCGGGCTCCGTCGATGCTCACATAGGAGATCGCGGTCCGCACTTCGAGCACCGAGCCGGCCGGAAAGTCCACGTACGCCCCGCTGTACCGCGATTGCGCGCGGCGGACACCGGCATAGACCGCATAGCCGTCCCAGGTGCCGTAAGAGGTGAACGGCCGGTTGAACTGCATGGCGAAGTACACCGTGTAGGTGTTCTTCTTGCCGCAGAACCCTCCGCTGGTGGCCCAGCCAGTGATGGTGGTGTTGTCCTCGTCGATCGCGATGGCAGCGCGGGAGTTTCCGGCCAGCGACGCCCCCGAGCGCACCCGGAACGACGCCGGACGGCCATCGCGCGGATAGCTGAACCGGCCAAAACCGGTGCGCGTGGTGGCGGTGAGTTCGGCGGTCACCCCCGTGGTGGGGAACCGCACCGTGTAATAGCCGGGCACGCCAAACTCGGTGTCGTCGTGGGCGATCCGCTCCGTAGCGCGCCAGGGTTGCGCGCCGAGAGCAGACGTGGTCGGCAGCATCGAAATGTCCCCGAAGGCAGCGCAACCCACCGAGGCGTGGGTCATGCTGAACCCGGTGGAACGCGAATTCTGGTACTGGTAGCCGGCGTAGGTGCGCGAAGTGTCCGGTGAGTACTGCACCATGCCGAACGGCACGGACGCACCGGGAAAGTTGTTGATCTCCCCGACGATCTCCCCGCCAGATCCGGTGCCGACGAGAGTATCGACGTGGTCGACCGGATTGGCGGTGAAAGCCGGTTCACCGTCATAAGCCGTCGGCGAGGCGGCAAGCAACGGCACGAAAAGACCCAGCACCGCGACGAGCGCCACCACTGCCCGCAGCGACCTCCGTGACCGCATAGCTGTCTATTACTGCACGCAATGGGCTCCCGTGGCTATTTCGAGGCGATTGATACCGGCGACCGGCGGGAGTTTTGCGCCGGGGCAAACGGTATGCGTCAAAGTCGTGCGTCCATACCGGCTGCGTTTCGTGCGGGTTCGGCTAGTCTCAGTGCCGATGTCGCCGGTGCAGGTACCGGGACCCAGATTCGGGAGATGCAATTGATGAAGGACCTGACCGCGGTAATCGCAGTCGTAGCGGTGAGCCTGGCGCTGGCTGGTTGCGGCTCTAAGACCGAAACCAAGACCTCCACGTCGACGTCGTCGACGACGTCGAGCTCCAAGTCGACGACATCTGCGTCCTCGACCAGCCCGACGCCGGGAGCGCAGGCCAAGAAGACCATCGCCGACTATGTCACCGAGAGCCACATCACCGAAACACCGGTCCACCTGGGCGATCCCGGTTCGCCCACCATCAATTTGCCGATGCCCAACGGCTGGCAGACGGCCAACGACAGCAGCACCTCATACGGCGCCATCGTCTACAGCCAGCCCGCCGATCCCAAAGACCCGCCCACCATCTCCGCACTGGTGTCCAAACTCACCGGCAACGTGGACCCGGCGAAGGTCATCGAGTACGCCCCCGGCGAGCTGCAGAACCTGCCCGGGTACCAGGGTTCGGGCAACGGGATCGCATCCACGCTCAGCGGCTTTAACGCCTGGCAGCTGAACGGCACCTACGTCCGCGACGGCAAGACCCGCGCTGTCGCACAGAAGACGGTAGTCATCCCCGGTCAGGACGCCGTTTATGTGCTTCAGCTCAACGCCGACTCGCTGGAAGGTGAACAGGGTCCGTTGATGGATGCGACCAACGTCATCGACGAGCAGACCACGATCACGCAATAGCGCAGGTAACTCAGCCATCGCCCGGCCAACCGGCGGTAGCCGGTTGGCCGGGCGATGGTGCGTCGAGGATCCGGCGGTGGCGGCCCAACCATCCCCGCACCTCGACGATTTGGTGGACCGCGTGCAACAGGACCCGCGGGCCGCTTGTGACAACATGCCGGCTTGCGCCAAATCGGCGGCGGAGGCAGCCCGCGTATCCGCGAAAGTGGTTGGGCGTCAAGTTCATCCAGAGCGCCCGAATGGAAATCACCCAGATTTGAGCTACGGCGAACGCCGTGGGCGCGATTCCGAATCGCGATCAGCTCACGATCTCAGCAGCCGTCGCAAATAGACCAAGTACCGCAATTACGGGCGGGAAAGACTTCACGTTTTCCGCCGTTATCGCCGGCACGCCATTAAGCTGACAGTCGCCTTGAAGACCGTCAGGCGACCGTGATGATAAGTCGATGGGAGGCAGAAATGTCATTTGTGCTCGCGGCGCCGGAGATGGTAACCACGGCAGCACAAGAGTTGGCGGCAATGCATTCCACATTGGGTGAGGCGAGCGCGTCCGCCGCCGGCCCGACGACGGCATTGCTGGCTGCGGCCGAGGACGAGGTATCGACCGGGATTGCGGCGCTGTTCGGCGCCTTCGGCCGGGAGTATCAATTAATCAGCTCGCAAGTGCAGGCATTTCATGAGCAATTCGTCAATTTGTTGACCGCGAGCGCCGTCGCCTACCAAAGCACCGAGGCTGCCAACGCAGGGCAAATTCTGGTTAACGCGGTGAATACGCCCGCCGAGGCACTACTCGGGCAGCCGCTGATCGCAACCGGCACCGGAGCGGCCGCTGCATCCAGCGCTATGACCGGCTCGCTCATCACGGACACCGCCACCAGCCTGCAAACCATCGCCAACACCTGGACCAACAAGACGGCACCTGCCCTATATCAGGCAGTCAGCCGCTACCCGCAGCTGATCTCCACGTCGCTGGCGACCGGAAACCCGCTGCCATTGTTGGCCCTACCCGTGCAGCTTGCGCAGAGTGGCAACGCGTTGTATCAGGCCTTCACGAGCCCGATATCGCTGTCGACGGCGTCTGTGAGTATGTCGGGCCTTTCACTCGGCTTTGATCTCGGTGTGCCGGAACTGCTGGCAATCAATGCTTTAGGAGCACCGGTCAACGCAGCGATGGCGGCGGGGACCAGCGCCACCTCGTTCATGGGCGCGTTGTCCGCGGGGAACGTCGCGGGAGCTACCAGCGCGCTCTTCGGCGCCCCCCACGATATCGTCAACGCCTTCCTCAACGGCCACCAGGCGCTGTCGATGCAGTTACCCCTGCCGGGACTGACCGTGACGGCCAACATTGCGGTAAGTGGACTTCTCGGTCCGCTGGAACCGTTTACCGCGACGGTGACCCTGCCAGCTCTCCCGCTGCTCAACACCCTGACCGTCACCGGCCCGCGCCTCGGCGGCCTCGTTCCCACCTTGGTGGAATACGTGCCGGAACTGCTTGTGACCGCACTGGGTCCTTAATCCGCTGCGACGCTTGACTTCTCGTCGCTTTCTGTGCTGCGCAAGAAGCCTGCGATTCTCACCCGCGGCGAGATTACGGGCGGCACGTTTCGCTGCCACCGCTCATGTCGCCGCCAACGGACCCAGCCACCGGCGAAGTGCCGGCAGATCCTGGCGAACTCCCCCGAGAAGCGCTGATTGCCCTACGGTATTGGCATGACAGAACAGAGGTATGCGGTAGACGTCGGGCACCCGCCTTCGGCCCTTCTTCGTGCCGTCAACCCAGTACTTGGCTTCCTGCTGGGCACTCCGCTGGCGGGCCCACTGCGCACACAGCTGATGGTGCTGAATTTCACGGGGCGAAAGACGGGACGGCAGTTCTCACTTCCATTGAGCGCCCATGTGATCGACGGCGACCTGTACGCGCTGACCGGCGCCGGGTGGAAGCAGAACTTCCGCGGCGGCGCCCCCGCGCAGGTGGTCTACGGCGGTAAGACGACCGCCATGCGGGGCGAACTCATCCGGGACCGCGAGGTGGTATCCGATCTTTTCCTACGCTGCGCCCAGTCCTACGGCCCCAAACGCGCCCAACGGATGATGGGGTTGAAATTCCGTGAGCCCCGCATCCCAACCCTCGACGAGTTCACCGAGGCGGTCGACCGGCTGAAGCTGGTAGCGGTCAAATTGACTCCGGCCAGCTAGTACGGAATCAGTTGGGCGCCAGTGTCTTCGGTGTCAGGTCGCTGTCGGTTCAGCGGGCATCGCCGGACAGCTGGTCGAGCAGCTGTTCGACGAGGGCGGCCATTCTCGCGTGATGTGATCTGGCCCAGTAGATCCGCCCGCAATCCCGACAACGCCTGAACTGGTCGTAGTAGCGCCGGGTCAGCGGCTCGAGGCGGCCCAGCACCTCGTCTTTGGAGACGGTGGCCAACATGCCATTACAGCGCAGACAGCGGGTGAACGGCGCCAGCCGCTGCCGCAGATTCAAGCGGCGTATCACCTCGAGCGCCTGTTCCCCGGGATGCTGCGAGTGGACGAACAGCCCGGGGTGATCGCGCGGCGCTTCAGCAGCCCGCGGTCGCGGGTGAGCAAAATCCGCTGCCCGCCCAGGCTGATGCCAACCAGCGCCGGGTCGTCGGCGGCGCTCGACCACCACACATCCAGGCCGAGCAACCGCAGCAACCACGCGAGCCGGCCCAGGTTCACGTCGACCACGAATCGCGGATGACGTAACGGCACCGGACGCAGCCTCGTCGTCGACTCGATATCCAGGAATCGACGAAGTCGTTGAGTTCCGCGTAGGCCCGCACGTCCACATAACCGACCACTGCTGCCGTTCTACCGCACCGCGACCTCCGGCAGCACGGCCAGAGTCGCAGGTTCGACGACGAGCTCACGGCCTTCGGTGTCCGTGCCGCGTGCCCGGTGTTCAATACCGGAGTGCGATTCCGGTCGACAGGTCCGCCATGGTGACGGTGCTGCTGGGCGGTGACGTCATGCTCGGCCGGGGTGTCGATCAGATCCTGACCCGGCCCGGTCAACCGGAACTACGTGAGCGCTACCTGCGCGATGCGCGCGGGTACGTGCGCCTGGCCGAGCGGGCCAACGGACCGATTCCACGTCCCGTGGAGTGGCGATGGCCCTGGGGCGAGGCGCTGGAGGTCCTCGACAATGCCTGCGTCGACGTGCGTTTGGTCAATCTGGAGACGACGATCACCACCGGCAATGAGTTCGCGCACGGCAAGCCCGTGTGCTACCGGATGCACCCGGAGAACCTGCCGGCGCTGACGGCGCTGCGGCCGGATGTGTGCGCGCTGGCCAACAACCACATCCTGGATTTCGGCTACCCGGGCCTGACCGACACCGTCGCAGCCCTTACCGCGGTGGGTATTCGAGCCGCCGGGGCAGGACCAGACTTGACCGCCGCACGCCGTCCGGTGACGGTGGCGGTCCGCGATGGGCACCGGGTGATCATCGGCTCGGTGGCGACCCCGTCCAGTGGTGTCCCCGAATCCTGGGCCGCACAACGCGATCGGCCCGGGGTGTGGTTGGTTCGGGATCCCGCGCAGCGCGAGGCCGCTGACGACGTCGCCGCACAGGTACTGGCCGGCAAGGGCGACCACGACCTTGCCATCGTCTCCGTGCATTGGGGATCCAATTGGGGCTACGCGGTCGAGCCAAGTGAGATCGCGTTCGCGCACCGGTTGATCGAAGCCGGCGTCGACGTCGTTCACGGACACTCCTCGCACCATCCCCGGCCCATCGAGATTTATCGCGGCAAGCCGATCCTGTACGGGTGCGGTGATGTCATCGACGATTACGAAGGCATCGGCGGGCACGAGTCGTTCCGCGGCCACCTCAGGCTGCTGTATGTGGCATCAACCGATCCCGCCACCGCCGAATTGATGTCGCTGCGTATGATTCCGCTGCGGGTGCGCCGGATGCGACTCGAGCGCGCCGCCGCAACCGACGCGGAATGGTTGCGCAGGACCATCGAGCACGTCAGCCGGCGCTTCGGAATTCGGGTGGCGGCTTGCGCTGACGACCTACTCGAAGTTTCGCCGCGCAGCAATACCGTTACGACAGAAGACCTCAGCTAGGAGCCCCATGAGAGTCGGCATACCGACCGAGACGAAGAACAACGAGTTCCGGGTGGCCATCACCCCGGCCGGCGTCAGAGAGCTGGTCCGTCGCGGCCATCAGGTCACCATCCAAACCGGCGCCGGTGAGGGGTCGTCTATTCCCGACACCGACTACGTCGCTGCCGGTGCCGAGATCGCCCGCAGCGCCGAACAAGTGTGGGCCGACGCCGAGCTGCTGCTGAAGGTCAAGGAGCCCATCGACATTGAGTATGGGCTGCTGCGCCGCGGGCAGGTCCTGTTCACCTATCTGCACCTCGCCGCGTCGTTGCCGTGCACCGAAGCGCTGCTGCGTTCGGGGGTGACATCGATCGCCTACGAGACCGTCCAGACTGTCGAGGGCGAGCTGCCGTTGCTGGCCCCGATGAGTGAGGTCGCCGGCCGGCTGGGCACCCAGGTTGGGGCCTACCATCTGATGAAGCCGGCCGGCGGCCGCGGCATCCTGATGGGCGGAGTGCCCGGCACCGGGCCGGCCGACGTCGTAGTGATCGGCGCCGGCACCGTGGGCTACAACGCGGCACGAGTGGCCAGCGGGATGGGCGCCCATGTGACCGTGCTGGACGTGAATATCGAACGGCTGCGCCAGCTCGACGCCGAGTTCGGCGGCCGGATCCGCACCCGCTACTCGACCGGTCTCGAGCTCGAGGGTGCGGTCAAGCGGGCCGACCTGGTGATCGGCGCGGTCTTGGTGCCCGGGCACAAGGCGCCCAGGCTGGTATCGAATTCGCTTGTGGCGCAGATGAAACCGGGAGCGGTGTTACTCGACATCTCCATCGACCAAGGCGGCTGCTTCGAGGATTCCCGGCCCACCACTCACGACCAACCCACCTTTCACGTGCACGACACCGTGTTCTACTGCGTGGCCAACATGCCCGGCGCGGTGCCACGGACATCCACCTTCGCATTGACCAACGCCACCATGCCCTATGTGCTCAAGCTCGCGGACCAGGGCTGGCGGGCCGCATGTCAGTCCGACATGGCGCTGGCTAACGGCCTTTCCACCCACGAGGGTTTGCTGCTCAGCGACGAAGTGGGCGCCGACCTGGACCTGCCGTTCACCGATCCGGTGCCGCTCTTGAAGTAACCGACCGTGACGAATTCAGCCGATAGAAGCCGGCGGTGTCCTTGGGCCCATGTTGATAGGCCTTACGACCCTGCCGGTCCCGGGGCCGACCTCGCGAGTATCAACAGCATCGCAGACAAGGGAGCCCACGGTGGAACTACCACAAATCGACCACGCGCGGGGTGCTCGCCGCGGTGGCCAGCGAAGGCTCGGCGCCGCCGAGGGCGTCCTGGTTGCCCTGCGCCATTGCAGCCTAGACGAGGCCTTCACCGACATCGTGCACACAGCCAAGCAGCACAACGTGGCGCCGATGGAATTGGCTCACGCGCTGGTGGCGATCGCCGAGAACGACGCGACGTACGACCTTGACGACGCCGTCGTCGCCGCCGTGAGCCGCGCCTGGGGCGACCTGTTGGCCAGGGGCGGGCACGACAGGTACGGCGAACCCGCGCCGCAATCGCACTAGCCAGACTTGTCGGGCGCCAACGATGAACGGCGTCGATCGGGTTCCCGCCCTGGGGCGTTGGTGTTGCCAGTGATGAGCAAGGGATAACCGGCAGCGATGGCCATCCGCCAGCACATCTCGGCCCTGTTCGCAGACCCGTTCGAAGTGGCGATCGCGCAGGCCTACTCGTCCCTCGGAAAGTCAGGCCCAACGGCCCTAGAACGGCGCGATCGGCGTGCCTAGATTTCAGACTGCCGCAACGTCGAAAACCCGAGCGTTGCCGAAGCTACAGCTACGGCAGGAACACCATGACCATCGCCAAAGACCCCAAGAAGGCGGCGACCAAAAAGACCGCCAACGCCGTAAAGCCTTCTGCAGTAACAACGGCCGCGCCGCACCCAGTAGCCGCGAAGGCGGGGCGAAAGGCAGTGGCGAAGACAGCGGCGGAACGCGGGACCCGGATTCTGGTCCTTACCGACGACCCCCGCAGAAGCGTCGTGATCGTGCCCGGTTGCCACATCGATTCCATGCGCCCCGAAGACAACGCGTACTTCTTCGAGGACGGCGATGCGTTGATCGGGATGGTCGTCGAGGGCGGCACGGTCGAGTATCAGGCCGCTGACCGGACCTATGTTGTGCGCCTCACCGACGGAAGGCATCGGGCTGCGTCACCGCGGTTAGCAGATCAATGATGAAGTGCGCGGCCCAGATTTGCGGCACATTCGAGGGTGTACCCGCCTACGCCCCATAAGCCGGCGCGTTCCACTTCACCGGGACGGCGCCGCGATGTCCAGGGATGCCCAGCCCCGGTAGCGGGCATCGATGAGTGTGCAGCTATGCGCGAAGCACCCATGAGGCGGGCTGGCGGTCATCGGTCGCCCGGGAGTTAGCTCCCGCCAATATCGCGGCCGCGTTGCGCACATTCGACAAGCGCAGGTCTGTGAGACATGTGGTGAGACAGTTGTTGCGTGACACACATGATGATACAGTCGTCTCATCGATGACACATGTGGTGACACAATTGTCTCGCCTTGAGCGGAGGGTGCGGTGGGCGTTAACCAGATCGTGGCGGATGTACTGCCGCCAACCGTCCATGCAACAGCCGGCATAGCAAAGTTCGCCAGACTCGCCGAGACCCAGCGTGACGGACCATATACCTGGTGGACGGCATTTGTAACGGTGACCGCCGGATATCGCCAACTCACCCCAGCGAATTGTCACAACAACGGTTGCCACGAGCATTGGTACCTCAACCGCGGACGGGACGATGTCGCGGAGAACATCTGAGAAGGGCCGAACCCGCGGACCGGCGAGCGGTTATCGCAGCCACCCCTTCCGGCGGGATTGTGCCGGCCATGGGGTGGCACGTTCAGCCCCGTGCCGATCCCTTTTCCCTGCCGCTCACGGGGCTTCGCCCGTAGGTCGGCTTGACCTGTCCTGGTCAACGTTGGTCTTGGGGCTCCCGGCAAGGGGTGGTTACCGTGACCGGTGCGCAGGTGCCCTCGGGGACGGCGAGGTCGACAAACTGTCCGGTGGGGCCGAGCATCACCAGCCGAGGCCAGTTGGCGCTGAGAAAGGTTGGATCAGCCACGACGAGACGGCGATGCTGTTGATGGCGCGGGCCTGATCCGAGGGCACACCGTCGGCGGGGACGGCGGTAGCCGTCGCCAGGATGGCCGCCCGGTTTGGCTCCGATGAGCGGCTCGCGCCGATGGTTCGCTGCCGCATCAGCGCAGGGGTCGGAAAACCTCAAGCCAAGGGACCTAATTCCATTCCGCTAAGCGCTTCATCGCGACACACTCTGCACATGAGGCTATGTGACGAGGTGGCGGAACCGCTTGATTGCGCGCGGGACGACTTTGCCTCGGTGGCGGTGCGTGCCGCCGGGAATCGCAAAAGGATGACCACACAAGGAGGGGACAGGACATATGCGAACCGTCTACCATGAACAACTCGCGGAGTTGGCTGATCAGCTGGGCAGGCTATGCGGTGTGACCGCGGTGGCGATGCAGCGTGCAACCCATGCGCTGCTGCGAGCCGACGACACCGCGGCGGAGGAGGTCATCAACGACCACGACCAGGTCGTGGCGCTGCGAAAACATGCCGAAGAGAACGCCTTCGCCCTGGTGGCCCTGCAACAACCGGTCGCCGGCGAGTTGCGTCGAATAGTCGGCTCCATCCAGATTGCCGCCGACCTGGACCGGATGGGCGCGTTGGCGGTACACGTCGCCAAGATCGTTCGCCGCCGACTGCCAAACCACGTGCTGCCCAACGAAGTTGAGCATCACTTTGCCGAAATGGGCCGGGTTGCGGTGGAATTGGCGCGTTGCGCACAAGAAGTCTTGATGACCCGCAATGCCGACAAGGCCGCCTACATCCGCCAGCAAGACGACGAAATGGATGAGCTGCATCGACAGCTCCTCACCACGCTGATGGACCGCGCCTGGAAGCACGGGGTCCCGGCCGCTGTCGATATCGCTTTGCTGGGCCGCTTCTACGAGCGCTTCGCCGACCACGCCGTCGAGATCGGCCGGCGGGTGGTCTTCGAAGCGACCGGTGCCGTTCTGCCCGAACAGGAAATCGGGACGTATTAGGCCCTTAGCCCGCCGGGGTGATCAACCCGTAGTGACCGTCGTAGCGGTGATACAAGACGCTCGCACGACCCTGGGCGGCGTCGATGAAGAACAGGAACGGCAGCCCGAGCAGGCCCAGCCGCTCGGTGGCCTCGTCGAGGCTCAGACACGGCGCCGGTTGCGAGCTGATGGTCAGGTCGAGTTCGAACGGACTGAGCTGATCCGCGGGAACGGGCGCTACCAGTGCGAGGCGGTAGCCCGTCGGACCACCACGGTAGAGGACGCCCGCGGTCGCGGTGGACTTCTCGGTGAACAGGTGAAAGTCGTAGTCGAGCATGTTCATTTCGAGCGCGGCCTCATCGACCGCGCACGGTGCCATGGTGAATGACTTGCGCCGGATGACGCGGCGTTCGTCGGCGGGACGGGGAAAGTGGCTCGGCCGCTGGCTGGGTTCGGAAACGTGGCGCCACTCGTGCGAACCGGCTGCCGGTTCGCACGAGTGGCGCCACGTTTCCGAACCCAGCCAGCGGCCGAGCCACTTTCCCCGTCCCGCCGTGACTCCCAATGTTCGGCGATCCGTTCCAGCCGATGGCGCAACCGCGATTCGAGCAAGTCGATCGCCTCCTGCGCGGTTTCCCCCTGAGCTTGGGCCCGCACCAGCCGGCCGTCGACGTCGAGGTTGCCCTGCGCGACGACGGGCTGCTCTACCGCCGGATCGCGATGTTCGGTAATCCGAACACGGGCGTGCAGCACCGGCCGGTGCGCGAGACGCCCGAGCTGGCCGATCTTGGTGCGTGCGTAATCGACCGCGCCGGGAAGCTCGCCGCGCGTGGTCACGTCGACCTCGATAGCTGGTGGCAATTCTGTTTCGTGGCGCATGATCTCTTACTACGCCGCGAATCTGTGTGCGGGCCAGGGCCAAAGGTCACCGCGCAGCCGGCGCAACGTCAGAATTCGCACGATCGCCCGGCACAGCCGCCGCTGAACCCGCTGTCGACGCGAGCCAATACCGGTTCCGGCGCGGCGTAGGACAACACCTGCCCTTCCCGGCTGCCATAGCGATAGACAGTGATGCCCTTGACCTTGGCCTGCCACGCTGCGAGATAGACGGCCCGGATGTCGTCGACCGTTGCGGCGGCCGGCAGATTGACCGTCTTGGATACCGCCGCGTCGACGTGGCGCTGCACCGCGGCCTGCATGCGCAGGTGCCACTGCGGCGCAATCTCGGTCGCGGTCGGAAACGCTGCACGCACCTCGGCAGGCAGCCGGGGATAGCCGCGCACTCCGCCGCGCTGGGCGATCTCGGCGACCAGTTCGTCACGGTAGAAGCCCCGATCACGGGCCAGCCGGTCGAAGCACGGGTTGACCTCCAGCAGCTGCCTGCCGACGATGGCGCGGGTGAAGGCGATGGCGAACATCGGTTCGATCCCGGCGGTGGTGCCGGCGATCAGTGAAATGGTGCCGGTCGGGGCGACCGAGGTGACCTGCGCGTTGCGCCGCGGACCAAACCGGACCAACCGGCTCTCGGCGAACGCTGGGAATGAACCCCGGTCTTCTGCCAGCCGCCTCGACGCCAGGTGCGCGTGCCGCTGGATGCGGCGCATGACCTGGCCAGCCAGCCGCACACCCTCGGTACTGTCATATGGAATGCCCAGTGTGGCAAGCAGTTCCGCCAAACCCATGACCCCCAGCCCGATCTTGCGGGTGGCGCGGGCTGCCTCGGCAAGCTCCGGAAAGGGATAGCGGCTGACATCGATGACGTCGTCGAGGAACCGCACCCCGACTTCGGTGACCGCCCCGAGCCGGTCCCAGTCGACGTGGCCATTGGTGATCATCCGGGCCAGGTTGATCGAGCCGAGGTTGCAGGACTCGTTCGGCAGCAGCGGTACCTCTCCGCACGGATTGGTCGCCTCGATCCGGCCGCGCGCCGGCACCGGATTCGCCCGATTGATCGTGTCGAGAAACACCAGCCCGGGGTCGCCGCAGGCGTGCGCGGCGTGGCAGATCGCGTCGAACAGTTCGGCCGCGGGCATGCGTGCGGCCGTCTGGCCGGTGCGCGGGTTGACCAGTCGGTGTGTGCCGCCGCGTTCGACGGCGCGCAGGAATGCGTCGCCGACGGCCACCGACAGGTTGAAATGCGTGAGCTGACTGGTTGATTCGGTCTTGGCGGTAATGAAGCCGCAGATATCGGGGTGGGACGCATCGAGCACTGCCATGCAGGCGCCGCGGCGCCGACCGCCCATCGAGACGACACCGGCGGCGGTGTCGTACAGCCGCAGAAACGACACCGGCCCGCTGGCCGCGCCGCCGGTGCTGGCCACCCGGTCCCCGGCGGGCCGTATGCGGCTGAACGTGTATCCGGTGCCGCCGCCGGCCCGCTGCACCTCGGCGGCCTTTCCCAGGGACGCAAAGATCGACCGCAACGAGTCTTCAACCGGCAGAACGAAACAGCCGGCGAGCAGCCCCAGGTCGGTGCCGGCGTTCATCAGGGTGGGCGAATTCGGCAGGAACTCGAGGTTGCGCAACACCGTGGCAAACCGCTCGGCCCACTGCGCCGACGAACCGGTCCGATACTCGTCCTCGGCGGCGGCGACACAACGCGCCGCGCGATCCATCATCTCGCCCGTCGACTCGATGGGCCGGCCGTGCGCGTCGCACAGCAGATAGCGTTCCCTCAACACCGTCACCGCCGCCAAACTCAGCTTCAGCTCGTCGCGAACCCCTAGCAAGGCCTTGCCCGCGCGCAGTTCGGCGCGCCGTCGCCGGTAGATGATGTAGGCGCGGGCGACGTCGTCGAGACCTGCCTCGCCCAGCCGCGCCTCGACGAAATCCTGGATGCGTTCGACGGGTGCGGTTCGGGGACCTAATGTTTCGGCGACTGCCCTCGCTATGGTGGCCGGCATGTCGGGGTCGTCGTAAGCCACCTCACGGGCGGCCCGCGCCACCGCGGCTTCGATCCGCGCGATATCGAACGGCACTACAGTTCCGTCTCGACGCCGCGCTTGTGCAGGCCATCGGGCCGCCATGGCCGAGTCCACTGCCCATACTGCCTACGTGCGCTTAGCGTGCAGAATCGCCGACTGTATTGCCCCGAACCGATTCCGGGCGCGCTCGTCGGCCGCCCGCTGCTCGACTGCGGTGACCACGACGGCGTCCGGACCGGGAACCACCGTCGACACGTGATCGGTGTCGAGCCATCGCACGACATACGGCGGTGAACCATCGGCTGAGTGCACTTCGGTGATCAGCCCGCGCTGGTCCGGTCGATCGATCGTGGCGCCCTTGATCACCAGCCAGTCTCCGACATTTGCCCTCATCAACGTCCCCTTATCTGTGTTGAGGACCCCGTAAAGGTGAGTCCGTACGGTCATTTCTTGCGTTGTTGGCCTGATCGTCACCCGTGCTAGCGGCGGTGGACCGCAATCGGGGTCAAGGTGGAGCGCCCGCAAGCGCAGCGAGGACGGACGACCTTGACGCCGGCGAGGGTTCGCCGCATGCTGACACCCGGGTCGACGAGGCGAAAATGTTGTGACTCAAGTCATGTGAGATTCCTCCTGTACTGCCGAGGAGAGTGTGTCACGCGGCGTGTGATAACAGCGGCGCAAGATCTGTGCTCGACGGCCAGGGTCGGGTTCATACGGTTGTGACCGTCATGTTTGGCCGCCAGCGTGTGGTAATCGGCGTAATCAGGAGAACTGCGCCGAACCGCGCACTTGGCCGCTTCAACCGCTGCCCACCGCAACTCGGGCGAGCCTTGGCGCGACAGGTGCCCCGGTTCGCGTTTACGGTCCGAGGAGTAGACGGTGACATCGAGCCTGGCGAAGCGCACCAGCTGATCCGAGCTGGAAAACCGGCGCGCATCACCATCCCCGGCCCACATGATCGCCGCGCACAACCAGCCGATGCCGTAATGGGCCTGCAGCGCCCGACACCTCGGCTGGCGGCGCGCGAAACTCTCCAATTGCATTCGCAGCGGATCGATCTCGATAGTCAGTTCTTCGATGCGCCGTAATGCGGTGTCCACACACTGGCGCCCGGCCGCCGACAACTGCGCGCCCGCGAGCGCCTCGCGGCCCGCTTCGGATAACAACGCCTTCACCGGTGGACGACCCTGATGCAACAAGTGGGCGTGGATCCGCTGCTGCCAGCCCCGCCGCTCCTCCATCAACGCGCAGTACAACCGGCCCAGCGTGCGGATCTCCACTACATGCGCGGGCGGGACCCACGACTTCGGGAACCCGCCCGCCAACTGCAGCGTGCGCACCAGCCGCGCATCAGCGAGGTCGGTCTTCGCGCGCTTCTTCGGCCCCCGCAACGCCGCGATCTCGGCCAGATCCCCCAAATGCACCCCCAGACCGACCGCCGCCAGCTCCTCGCTGACATACCGCCACCCCGTGCAGCCCTCGAGCACGAACTCGCCATCCCCATCCGGGCAATGCTCAGCCAGCCAACCCCGCAACGTTTTCCGTGTCGCCGGCCGGGTCTGACCCCAGTGCACCAACCCGTCGTTATCCAGGTAATCGAAGGTGATCTGCTGCCGATGCACGTCCAACCCGCCTACGATTGTCATCGGGACCTCCTCGAGTTCCTAAAAAATTTCTCTGACGCCCATATAACGAGCGTCTGAGCCGAGGGGGTCCTGCCAACATGTCATCTTTTTTTGCCCAGGTTCAATCGTCCGCTCATCCAGCGCGCCTGCGGAAGGGCAGTAGGCCACCAGCTTGGTTGCCCAAAAGTCCCTTTAAGGCCTACACCGCCGCCTTTAACGAGACGGCGGTTCGGTCGCGGCTGGGTCGAGGCATCTCGCGGCATTCACTGCAATCGCCGTCGTCGTCCAGTTCCCGGGCCTTCGTCGCGTTGGTCGGGCGGGCCGATGTCAATCGCGACTTCCTGCCAGTACGACGGACTGTAGAGATGAATATCGTTGCCGCTGAGCACCTTGAGCACGCCGCCGGTGCGCACTTCATAGGTGGCGCCGTCCGGAAACTCGGCATCGTCGTGCTCACACGCTGAATACGGCGCCCGGTGGATCGGCCAAGACGGCCGAGCGTCCGTATGTCGAAGCGGTGCTGCAATCACCGGGAGGTCCATTGCCATCGTGGTGTCAGTCACACCGCGCCGAAAAAACCTGACTGGCCAACGCCCTTGTTGAAAGCGCCCGAGCTCATACTGCCCGTGTTCCAGAGGCCCGAACTAGCTGTGCCGCTGTTAGCGAACCCTGCATTGGATTGGCCGCCAAAATTGAAGAAGCCTTGGTTGAGAACGCCGTCGCCCCCGTTGGCGAAGCCCACCAAGCCGTAGCCGGTGCCGCTGTTGAAGAAACCGATCACGGTATTGCCGCTGCCAAAGTTCAACACGCCCACCTGCGGATTGCCGCTCCCTAGGTTCAACACACCAACTTGGTAGGCGCCGTCGCCGATGTTTAAAAAGCCTGCTGCATTGCCACCGCTGCTGGCGTTGAAAAAGCCGCTGTTATCGAAGGAGCCGCTCTGCAGGCGAGAGCTGGCGACACCGGAGTTGAATATGCCTGTGTTGAAGAAGCCCGAATTATTCGTGCCAATATTCCCGTAGCCCGAGTTGCCGGTGTGACTGGCCGTGTTGCCAATGCCCGTGGTGATATTGCCGGCGTTCGAAAAACCGGTGTTGATGTCACCCGAGTTCGACCACCCAGTGTTGGCGATACCAGAGTTCCAGAAACCCGTGTTTAACTCACCCGAGTTGCCGAAGCCGGTGCTGCCACCCCCCTGCGGGGTCCCGCCTGAATTGGCCCAACCGGCGTTGACGTCGCCCGAGTTGGCAATGCCGGCATTGAGCAATCCGGCGTTGAAATAGCCAACGTTTAAGTTACCCGCGTTGGATGCACCTACGTTGAATTGTCCCGTATTAAAATGGCCCACGTTGCCGGGGCCCGGGTTCCCCAAGCCCACATTCTGATAGCCGGGGTTCAATACACCGGTGTTGTTATCGCCGGAATTCAGCCAGCCAGTGTTGGTATTACCGGTGTTGCCGATGCCGGTATCCACATCGCCCGCGTTGAGGGCACCCCAGCTTCCGTTGCCGGTGTTGAACAAGCCGGTGTTGTGACTGCCGGTGTTGAAAATACCGATATTGTCGACGCCAGAGTTACCGAAGCCAATGTTTCCACTACCCGAGTTCAGCGCGGGATTTATGCCAATCTGGCCGTGGCCGGTGAGCCCGATGCCGATATTGCCTATGCCGGTATTGCCGAAGCCGATGTTGCCGGTGCCGGTGTTGCCGAATCCCCAGTTTCCGGTCCCGTCGTTGCCCAAACCGACGTTCCAACCACTGGTGTTGGAGTTCAGCCCGCCAATGCCAATCTGGTTGTCCCCGTATAGGCCGATGCCGATGTTGTGGTTGCCACGATTGCCGAAGCCGATGTTGTCGGAGCCCGCGTTGCTCACTCCGAAATTATTTTGACCGCCATTCGCAAGGCCGCGGTTATAGGCACCGTAATTGCCAACTCCGATGTTGTCGTTGCCGTCGTTGCCGACACCGAGGTTGCCCCGGCCGGTGGTGAGGGAGTGCCCGTTGCCGAGCCCGATGTTCCCGTCGCCGTTGTTACCGCTGCCGAAGTTGAGAGAGCCCCTGTTGCCGAAGCCCAGATTTCCAAAACCGTTGTCGGAACCGAGAGTTCGATGGTTGCCGCCGCCGATGTTTGCATTGCCTTGGTTTCCGCTGCCCAAGTTGAAATCGCCGGTGTTGCCGTTGCCTATGTTGCCGCTGCCGATGTTTCCGATGCCCAGATTGAGACCGGCCAAGCTGTTGAGCCCCGCCAAGTTTTGCAGCCCCGGTTGCCACGGCGTCAGCTGCGCGACCGCCGCCGACGCCGCGCTGTAATAGCCCGTCATCACGGCCGCATTCTGTGCCCACATCTCCAAGTACTCGCTCTCGAGAGCTGCGATCGCCGGGGCGTTGAAGCCGAACAGATTCAACTTGATCGCTGACGCCAGCGCAGACCGGTTAGCCGCCACCAGCAATGGGTGCACCGTGGCCGCCTGCGCCGCCTCAAACGCCCCGGCCACGGACTTGGCGCAACCGGCTGCTCCGACGGCGCGGACCGCGGCCTGATGCAGCATTCCCGAATACAGTGCAGCAGCGTCTGCCATCGCCGCAGACGCCGCGCCCTGCCACGCTCCGCCGGCCAGCCCCGAGGTCAGCGACGAGAACGAGGTCGCCGCCGAGCCAAGGTCGTTGGCCAACTCATCCCAGGCCGCGGCCGCGGCCAGCATCGGAGCCGAGCCCACACCGGTAAAGATCCGACCCGAATTGATCTCGGGCGGCAACACCGAGAAATTCATCTACCGCTCCCGTCCGCGCACCTTCCCGGCGTACGATGCCCGTCAACACTAATGTTCGGCGGCGAAATTGTCCTGAACTTTGACAAATCCCCGCAATTTCGAAAATCGGTTGCTCTGGCACAGAACCGGCGCATCTCCGTCGAAAGGCCTCAACCAGGGCCCGCCCCCGCCCCGGCATGGGTCCGGCTGACCAGCGGCAGTTGGTAGCCGGCGTCGCGCGCCGCATTTCGCACCGCCTGCCCGACGGCCGCTACCCGGTCATCAGGCACCAGGGCGATGACACAGCCGCCGAAACCGCCGCCGGTCATCCGAGCGCCCAGCGCTCCGCTGCGCACCGCGGTGTCGGCGATCACATCGAGGTGGTCGGTGGTGATGGCGAAGTCGTCGCGCATGGACGCGTGCGAAGCGGTGAGGATGCGACCGGCCTCGGAAAAATTCGAATCACGAAGCGTGGCAACAAAATCCAGCACCCGCTGGTTCTCGGTGAGCACATGTCGGGCGCGCCGGGCATCGACCGGGTCACCGATCACGGCCAGCGATGAGACATCGTCGACGTCGCGCAACGACGCAACGCCCAAAGCCGCGGCTGCCCGCTCACACGATGCGCGCCGCTGAGCGTATTCGCCGCCGGCGTGCCGGTGCCGGGCCCGGGAGTCGATCAGCAGCAGCGCGACTCCCCGAGCGGCGGGGTCGAACGGCACCGGCCGCACGGAGAGGTCGCGGAAGTCGATCAGCAGCGCCGTCGACGGTGCCCCAAACAATGCCGCCAACTGGTCCAGCAAACCCGTTGGGGCGCCTACGTATTCGTTCTCGGCGCGCTGAGCCAGCCTGGCCTGCTCGATCCGGTCGATGCGGATATCCGCGGCGGACAGGATCGCGCCCAGCACCGCGCATTCCAATGCCGCCGACGACGACAGCCCGGAGCCGATCTGGACATCGCTGGTGATCGACATCGCGCCGCCGGGCACCGGGCGGCCGGCGGCGCGCAGCGCCCATATCACCCCGGCGACATAGCCGGCCCAGCCGCTGACCCCGCCGGGCACGGTGTCCAGCGGTATGCACACCGGCGCGTCCATGCGGTCGCTGCGCACCGTGACCGCGTCGCTGCCGTCGGGTGTGAACGTCGCCATCGTGCGCTGCGGCAGCGCGATCGGCAACGCCCAGCCGAGGTTGTAGTCGGTGTGCTCGCCGATCAGGTTGATCCGCCCCGGCGCGGCGTAGCGGACCGTCACGCCAGATCTCGCAGCCGCTCGGCCACGCTTTCCGGCGTCACGTCGCTGATGAAGGCGTCCATGGCCGACTCGGAGCCCGCGAGGTATTTCAGCGCGGTAGCGCTGCGGCGGATTGACATCAACTCGACGTGAAAGTAGCCCTCCGGCTGCGTGTCGCTGTATTGATGCAGTGCCGAAATGTATGGCAGCGGGCTGGAATACATGCGGTCAAAGCGCCGCAGCACATCGAGATAGAGCTGTGTGAACCCGTCCAGTTCGGCGGCGTCGAGTTCGATGAGGTTGGACACCAACCGATTCGGGTAGATATGCACCTCCACCGGCCACCGCGCGGCGAACGGCACGAACGCCGTAAAGAGCTCGTTGCAGGCGATAACACGACTGCTGTCGGCCACCTCACGGTCCAGCAGGTCACTAAAGAGGTTGGTGCCGTGACGATTTCGATGTTCGCGTGCCTGATGCAGCATGATCGCCGTCCGCGGGGTCGGATACGGGTAGCCGTAAATCTGACCGTGCGGATGGGTCAGCGTCACGCCGATCTCCTCGCCGCGGTTCTCGAAGCAGAACACCTGCTCGATGCCCGGCTGAGCGAGAAGGTCGGCGGTGCGATGCCGCCACGCCTCGACGACAAGGCGGGCATGCGGCGGCTCCAGGCCGGCGAACGACCCGGTGTGGTTGGCCGAGAAGCAGATCACCTCGCAGCGGCCATGGCCCGGCGCCGAGGTGAAGGGGGTGCCGGCCGGTGACAGCCCGCCGGCGCCGGACAGGCTGGGGAACCGGTTCTCGAAGACCACGACGTCGTAGTCGCTGGCCGGCACCTCGCTGGTCAGCCCCGTCGGTCCCGGACACAGCGGGCACTCATCGGGCGGCGGCTTGTAGGTGCGGTCTTGGCGCAATGCCGCGATGATCACCCACTGCCCGGTTGACCGGTCGAAACGCAACTGCGAGTGCTGACCGTCGCGCGGCGGCAGCGGCCGGCGATCGGGCACCGGCTCCGCGCGGTGACCCGGCAAGGCGAAAAACAAGATGTCACGACCATCGGCCAGCTTCGCCCGCGTCGGCGCCGTCACGATTCGAACAGTACCCAGCCCCGACAACGAAAGCATCGATCGGCTGCGGGTACCCGCGCAGATTCAGCGAGCGCCGCGGTGCCGTTGCGGTGAGTTCATCAGCCACTCCCGAAGCGACGATCAATTCACCACTGCCGGCGTGCTGCTGCATCCGCGCGCCGGCGTTGACCGGATCACCCAGGGCGGTGAAGTCGACCACCGCGCCGCCGACGTTGCCCACATATGCGACGCCCGCATTGACCGCCACACCCAACTGCAGCCACGGTCCCCCGTCGGCGCCGTAACCGACCGCTTTGAGCAGCTCGGCCCCCGCCTGGACCGCGCGGCGCCGGTATTGCGGGCCGCTGATACCGCGGACGAAGAACGCCATGACTTCGTCGCCGATGAGCTTGTCGATCACCGCATCATGGCGCAGCAGGGTCTGGGTGGCTGCCGCATAGAAGCGGTTCAGGATCGCGGCGAAGTCCGTGGCGACGCCGCGCCGGCCCAGCGCCGTGGACCCGCGGATGTCGGCGAACAGGACCGCGACGTCGACCTCCGCGCCGCCGGCGGGCAGCGCATCACAGCACCGGCCGCACAGGGTGGGGTTCTTGCGCGACGGACTGAACCCCGCGGCGGCCAAGACCCGCCCGGCCGGCCCGCCGAATGGGTTGTTGCAGACCTTGCAGCGCGGCGCCGACGGCAGGTAGCGAAACACCCGTCGCGCCCGCACCAACGGCGCATGCCCTTCAGTAAGCACCCTTTCCCATCGATGATGCGAATCCGGGGAACCGGATCCGGGTGCGACGTCGACCATTGTCATAGGGACATAGTTGAGCTTCGGCGCGTTGAACGCATGGGGCAACTGCCTCAATCGGCTGGTGGCGACGGGCGCCTGTGGTCCGCGTCGCGCTGCGCGGCAGAATCGATGCATGCGGATAGCGATCAACGGCGCCGGCATCGCGGGAGTCGCCCTCGCGCACTGGCTGCACCGCATCGGCCACACTCCCACGGTGATCGAGCAGGCGCCACGATTCCGGACCGGCGGCTACCTGATCGACTTTTGGGGTGTCGGCTATCAGGTGGCCAAGCGGATGGGCATCGAAGAGGCGGTCCGTGCCGCCGGATACCAGGTTGAGTGCCTACGCTCGGTCGGCCCCGGCGCAGAGATCAAAGCCGACGTGAACGTCGCCGTTTTTCGACGGATGTTCGGCGCGGATCTCATCAGCCTGCCTCGGGGCGACCTGGCAGCCGCTATGTATGCCACCGTCGAGAGCAAGGTCGAAACGATCTTCGGCGACAGCATCACCACGGTCGATCAGCATGACGACGGCGTCCGCCTGACCTTCCAATCCAGTGCCGCAAGGGATTTCGACCTGGTCATCGGCGCTGACGGACTGCACTCCAACGTGCGTCGGCTGGTCTTCGGCCCTGAGCAATCCTACGAGCATTACCTCGGCTGCAAGGTTGCGGCGTGGGTCGTGGACGGCTACCGGCCCCGCGACGAACTCAGCTACGTTACCTACAACACCCCCGGGCGACAGGTAGGTCGCTTCGCGTTGCGCGGCGACCGCACCATGTTCGTGTTCATCTTCCGGGCTGCCCGCGATCGCGTTGATGAGACGCCAAAAGATCAGTTGCGCAACGAGTTCAGCGAGTGCGGCTGGGAATGCCCGCAGATCCTGGCCACGCTCGACGAGGTCGACGACCTCTACTTCGATGTCGTGAGTCAGATCCGAATGGAAAGCTGGTCGCGCGACCGGGTTTTGCTGATCGGCGATGCGGCCGGGTGCATCTCGCTGCTCGGCGGCGAGGGCACCGGCCTGGCTATCACCGAGGCCTATGTACTGGCCGGAGAACTCGCGCGGGCTGGGGGCGACCACCAGCGCGCCTTCAACGTCTACGAGCAGCGGCTGCGCCCGTTCGTCACGGGGAAGCAAGCCGGCGCAGCCAGACTCATCGGGTTCTTCGTTACGCGAACCAGATTCGGCCTATGGTTTCGCAACGTGGCGATGCGCGCGGTGAACTTCCGACCGCTCGGCACGCTGTTGGCCGGCAGCGTGCGCGACGACTTCGAATTGCCTGACTACGGTATCTAGTGGCGCTGCTAGGGTTGTCGCTGACCGTTAAGTGATTGGGGCAGTAGCCGTTCGACACTGCAGAGTGGTTGGCGTTGGTGCAGCGCTGTGAAAAGGTGCGCCGACGCCTTCCGGTGGCTGAGCACACGCGATCCCGGTAACCCGCACGCCTTCCCACGCATAGCAGGTCAGCGGTGAACTACGTTGCAAAGCAACGCTACCCAAGTGGATTTAGCTCGCATTGCTCACGCCGCTGGCGCCGTGAGTCGCCGGCAGGGCCGCTGCGCCCGGTCCGGGCGATACCTCGTTGATCGCCCGGACGCGGATATGCGCGCCTCGATGCGGCACCACAATGACGTGCTTGAGCTTCTGCCGTTCGCTGGGCTCAGTGGTGGTTGTCAACTCGACCCGTCGCAAGATCTCCCGCAGGACCACGCGCAGCTCGACCATGGCGAAGGTAGCGCCGAGGCAACGCCGGTTGCCGCCGCCGAAAGGGAACCACGTGGCCGGACCCAAAGTCGCGCCGAGCATACGATCGGGATCGAACCGGTCGGGTTCGGGATACGACGTGGCGCTGGCGTGCACCAGACCGATCCCCGGAGCAACCATGGTTCGCGCGGGCAGTCGATAACCGGCCAAGTCCACCGGCTTGGTCAGGACCCGGCCCACATCGAACACCACGGAGCGGATCCGCAGCGTCTCCTTTGCCAGCGCATCCAGATACTCGTCGCCGCCCGGATCACCCGCCGCGCTGGCGTGGGCTGCCCGCACTGCGTTGGCCAGCACGGCGGGATGGCGGGTCAGCCGCTCGAGCGCCCAGGACAACGCGGTCGCCGTGGTGTCGTGCCCGGCCACCAGCAACGTCATCAACTGGTCACGAAGCTCGGCGTCGGTCAGCGAAGCGGTGTCGTGGCCTGCGGCGCGCACCAGCATGGCCAGGGCGTCCGTGCGCGTCGTCAGGTCGGGATCGACACGTCGATCGTCGATTTCGGCGTAGAGCAGTTGGTCGGCTTCTGCGATGCGCCGGCGGAGCCTGCGCCAACCACGGTGGCGCAGCAACTCCGGCTTGACCAATGCCAGCGAGTCCCACGGCCCCACACGAAGCAGCCGGGGCATGACATCGCGCAGCGCAGCCAGCCGGGCCGGGTCGCTGGCACCGACGACTGTTCGCAGGATCACCTCCAGGGTGATCTCGGACATCTTGGGCGCCACCGCGAAGTCGCGTCCCACCGGCCAGGTGGCAATGTTCGCCGCGACGATCTCGGCCATCAGCTCGGCCTGCTGCGCAACGGCGTCGCGATGAAATGGCGGCAGCATCATGCGGCGACGATCCCGGTGCAGGTCGTCGTCGATCACCAACAGGGAGCTGTCGCCGAGCAGCCCCCGCAAAATCGAATTCGCCTCGCCGGCATGAAAGACGCTCGGGTCACCACTGAACACCGTCTTGATATCGGCCGGGGCAGCCAAGTAGACGATCGTCCCCACACCGGCGACCCGCAAGGTGAAGGCGGCGCCGTAACGGCGGTGACACGCGGCCACAAAATGCGATCCGCGAGTCAGCATCATCAGCGCCTGTACCCAGCGGGGCAGCCGGGGTCCGCGCGGCAGGATCGGGGGCGCCGTCTTGCCTATCGACATAATCCGATCGTCGGCGCAACGGGGCCTGGGGTCAACGCCTTTGGCGGGTGGTTGTGCGGCTTGGCCTGTCGCGCCTGCCGCTCAGGGGCTTGCCTTGCATGTCCTCACCCCCGGCGGTGAGCGCCAGCGCGATCATTACGTCGGCGTAGGTGATGAACAGCCCCATCCAGTACGCCCACTTCATCATGGGATCCGGCTGCGACACGAAAAACATGACCAGGAAAATCGGCCCGACAATGCCGAACACGAACATCATTAGCTGAATGACGACGTAGCGCCGAAAGGTTGCCACTCTGCAAACTCCCATCCTGCTGGGTGGCGAGGTCGGCTTACCTTACCGCGATTGCCCGGGTGACCGGTCGTCCTCCGAGTCTTCCTGTGCCCGAGCATCTTTCTGCCGGGCGGCGGTCGCAGCCGGCGAATGCTCGAGGTAGTCCATCGCCATCTGCGTCGACGCCTCGGTGCTCGGGTGATGGCTGGGCCGCAGGTAGCGGATCGGCACCGTCACCAGAATCCGCCACGGCCCCGGCACCTTGTACTGGCGGGCGGCCCGCAACCAGTCCCGCCAGCGCCACGTCGCGTCGGTGGTGGGGTCGTTGGCCATCAGGTAACGGGCTCCGGCAATCCACCACGACACGAACAGCGGGGCGGTCATCAACATCGAGACCGCTCTGATCAGGTAGTTTCCGCAGATATTCTGGTAGACGTCATACACCAACGCTCGGTGCTCGATCTCCTCGGCTCCGTGCCAGCGCAACAGGTCCAGCATGACCGGATCCGTTCCGGCGTAGTCCAGACCTCGATTTTGGATCACCCACTGACCGAGCACCGCCGTGAAGTGTTCCAGCGCCGCCACGTCGGCCAGCCGGCGGTAAAGCCACCACCGTTGTAGTGGCTTGGGCCAGTTGGTGCGCTGGTTTCCCAGTTTGGCCAGCCATTTTTCCAGCCGCTGGGTGTAGGGCTTGGTGTCAATGCCTTGTTCGGCGAGGTGGTCGAGGACGACCTGGTGCGCCCAGGCGTGCCAGGACTCCTGCTGGATGAACGGTTTGATCGCGGCTTTGAGCTCGGGATCGTCGACCATGGGCGCCGCCTCGTCGACGACCCGGATGAACCATCGTTCGCCCGCCGGAAGCAACAAGTGCAGCTCGTTGAGCATGTGCGTGCTGAACGGATCGCCGGGAACCCAATGCAATGGGGTATCCGACCAGTCGAAACGAACCTTGCGTCGGTACGCCGGATATCCGTCGTGCCGCGTCTCCTCGACAGCAGTCATCAGCTACTCCTCCCGCCTAGCCGAGGCACGTCGCGTGCCAGCACCGGAGCGGCTGCCCGCCGGGCTCGAACGTCGCTGCCGTCACGGCAGAGCGGGCGGCCCTGGTGACCGCATCCGGATATACCCGCGGAAACCGAAGGTGAAACTTTCCCTTCCCGATGTCTCTGACGAGGTGGCTGTGCCAATTTCGCCAGATAATGAATCAGCTTGACGCACAATCTATTACGATGACACGGCAGCGCCCAGTTCGTGGTCCGCCACGCGCGTGCGATCGATGCGCGCGGGTTGTTTCTGTCCAATCGTCGGGTCGGTCAGCCGGTGCTCTGCAGCAGACCGGGTTCGCTTCTCTTCGCATGGGCCGTTCGGCGACGCACCCGCCACCCGAACATCAGGAGCCATGAGACGGCGACGAGCGTGAAGACGGCTCTTGCGACCAGACCAGACCACCCGGGCGGATACAGGACCCCTGTGAGGTAGTGCGCGATGAAACCGTCCGGCGACAGCGGCGCCATCCCGGCATGCGCTCTGCCCCATCGCTCAAGGGCTGTCAGCGGACAGTTGAGGTGTACGGCCAAGCTCACCATCGACCACCCCACCGCCAACGCGTGACAGGCAATCGTCCGCGGCCATCGCAACGCGACGAACCCGCCGGCCACCAGATAGGCCAGGTAGGCAAAGTGGACGGCAATGGCCGCGACGACTACGGCGCTGTACACCAGCGAACCTTGCGGTCTGCGGTCAACACGTGCACCCTTCCGTCGCGCATCCGAGGGCCGCTTACCACGGTAGATCGCATGCCCGCCGATTTCACCGGGGTTGCCCGGCTTGCGGTACGGCGTCGCGGCTCGCCCGGCGCCGGGCAGTCAGCGATTTCCCTGACTCAACAACTGGCCAACGGGGTAACCGGTTGGCGTGACGAGAAGCGCCCAGCGTCTCGATGAGCAATCCGGCCGGTCCGGCCGCGAGCCCATATGCCGCTGGCGGTTGTCCACACATTCATGTCCACGGTGTCCGGCCGGCTTCCGGATCCGGCCGCACAGCTGGCCCAGCAGTAGTACCAGCAGTAGTACCAGCAGTAGTAAAGGAGCAGTTCGTGACACTCTCAAAGTCCCCGTCGACGGTGGTCATCACCGGAGCCAGCGCCGGCGTCGGGCGTGCCGCCGCCCGAGAATTCGGTAAGCATGGCGCCCGGGTAGCACTGCTGGCCCGCGGTCAAGCCGGGCTGGACGCGGCCGCCGCAGAGGTGGAGCAAGCCGGCGGGCAGGCGCTGGCCATACCGACCGATGTCGCCAGCTACGACGAAGTCGAGGCCGCGGCCGAACGGGTGGAGGACCGATTCGGAGCGATCGACGTCTGGGTCAACGTGGCGTTCACTTCGGTGTTCGCCCCGTTCTACGAGATCACTCCCGACGAATACCGACGCGCGACGGACGTGACCTACCTGGGTTTCGTCTGGGGCACCATGGCGGCATTGCGCCGGATGCGGCCCCGCGATCACGGCACGATCGTTCAGGTCGGGTCCGCCCTGAGCCACCGTTCGATACCGCTGCAGTCGGTCTACTGCGGGGCCAAACACGCGATCAACGGCTTCACCGAGTCACTGCGCACCGAGTTGCTGCATGACAACAGCAACGTCCACGTAACCGTCGTCCAGATGCCGGCACTGAACACTCCGCAGTTCTCCTGGGTGTTGTCCCGGCTGCCGCGACAGCCGCAACCGGTACCACCGATTTACCAACCGGAGGTCGCCGCGCGCGCGGTCTACTATGCGGCTAACCATCCCAAGCACAAGGAATACTGGGTGGGCGCCAGTACCACCGCCACGCTGTTGGGCCAGCGACTTTTTCCGGCCCTACTCGACCGCTATCTGGCCCGCAACGGCTACTCGTCACAGCAAACCGACCGACCCAACACTCAAGCCGCCAACCTGTGGCAGCCCGCAGACGACGGGGACGGCAAAGATTACGGCGCACATGGGGAATTCGACGACCGCTCGCACGCGGTCAGCGCTCAGTGGTGGCTGCGCGAGAACGCCAAGCCGTTGGCGGTAGCTGCCGGTGCGGTACTGGCCGGTATCGCCGGCGTGGCCGCTGGTCACTGATTGCTGACCAGGCTGCGCCACGACCGGCGCCGAGCCGATCGGCAATACAGCGGTTTTGGATCGGCTGCCCTGGGTAAACGTTGGACGATCACCCGCCAGACACCCGGCAACCGGGAGAGCGAACCATCGCCGATGCTGTCGACCAGGACGTGCTTTTTGACCGGCCCCCTCGCACCTGTCGGCCGGTATCCGCTTGTCTGGAACCGGGCGTCATCTCGGGCGTCATCTCGGCCGCACCGCGCCGAACTCGAGAACGTCGGATACCGCGGGCTCAATGCACAGACATCGCCGGCTTGGCATCATCCGGCAAGAGTGCCGGCAATTGCCGACCGTATTTGCCCAGCCACGATGCCCATCCAAATCCGATCATGGTGCCGCCAACCTGGTTGACGGCGATCGCATGGGTCGCCTTGGTGTCGGGATTCGTCTCGGCGGCCATCATTTTCATCGACGTCTACGTCCGCGGGTATCGGCAGCGCATGGGCATCATGGAAGCCGTCTGGCCGACTACCGCGCTGTACTTCGGACCGGCGGCAGTGTGGATGTATTGGCGGCACGGGCGACCGAACAGCCAACGGTGGCTTGGTCGACACGAGCTTGAGCGGCCGCCCGATAAACCGAAGTGGGCCACCACCGCCATCGGGGTCAGCCACTGCGGTGCGGGATGCACGCTCGGCGACATCATTGCCGAATTCTTGGTGTTCGCTCTGGATGTGGAGTTGCTGGGGCGTGCCCTGTTGCCGGAGTATATCGGCGACTATGTGGCCGCGCTGGCGTTGGGAATCTTGTTCCAGTACTACGCGATTGCTCCAATGCGCGGACTGGGGTTCCGCGAAGGCATGGTGGCTGCGGCCAAGGCTGACGTCTTGTCGCTGACCGCATTCGAGGTGGGCCTGTTCGGCTGGATGGCCGTGATGGCGTTCGTGTTGTTTCCGGCTTCGCCGTTGCATCCCGACACCGCCGCGTACTGGTTTCTGATGCAGATAGGCATGATCATCGGGTTCGCGACGGCATGGCCGGCCAACGTCTGGTTGATTCGGCGCGGAATCAAGGAAGCTATGTAACGCCCGCGCATTTCGATCACCGAATGGAGTTTGAGTGAGCCTCGTCCTGGCGTTCGGCCTGGTACTCCTCATCAGTGTGTCACTGTCGGGCGTCGCGGCCCGCACGGTGCTGTCGAGCGCGCTGATGTTCCTCGTCGCCGGCGCCCTACTCGGGCCGGGGATCTTCGCGTGGGACAACATCGGCCCGAATGATCCGCTCGTCGCCACGCTTGCCGACGTCGCGCTGTTCACCGTGTTGTTCACCGACGGCCAGCGGGCCAATCTGCAAGAGCTACGCGAAAATTGGTCGCTGTCTGGACGCGCACTGGGTGTGGCCATGCCATTGACGATGATCGGGATCGCAATCCCGGCGCATTTTCTTGCGGGCCTGAACTGGCCCACCGCATTCTTGGTCGGGGCCATCCTGTCCCCCACCGATCCCGTCTTCGCGGCGGCCATCGTCGGGCGCTCTGATATCCCGCAACGGTTGCGCCGACTGCTCAATGTGGAGTCCGGCTTGAACGACGGCCTGGCCCTGCCCTTCGTGATGATCTTTCTGGCCACCGCCCGCGGTTCCGCATCCGAACTGTCGAAGGTCGGCGTAGAACTCGTGCTCGGGCTGGCACTCGGCGTCGGGGTGGCGGCCGGTGCGGCGTGGGCTTGGCGCACGAAGATACTGACCGCCGAGCCCCATCTGCAGCCTCTGGGTCCCCTTGCGATCGGCGTGGTGGTGTACGCCGGCTGTCACCTCACACATGCCAACCCCTACCTGGCGGCCTTCGCCGCCGGGTCGACGCTGGCCACAATGGACCACGTCGCAGCTGAGGAGTTTCAACGCTTCGGTGATCTGCTGTCGGAAGTCACCAAGTTTGCCGCGTTGATCGTCTTCGGCGCGTTGCTCACCCCTCAGCGTCTCTCGGGATTAAGTTGGCGCGCTTGGGTTTTCGCGGTGGTCGTTATCGCCGCAATCCGGCCAGCCGCGATGTTGCTGTCACTTGTGCGAACCCGCCTCACCGGACAAGAGCGACTGACCGCGGCGTGGTTCGGGCCGAAAGGCTTCGCCTCCGTCGTCTACGTGCTGCTGGCGCTACAGGTGGGAATAGCAGACAGAGAGCTCGTTTTCGACGTCGTCGCAGTCACCATTGCCCTGTCGATCGTGCTGCACTCGTCCACCGACGTGCCGATAGCGAAGATGTTGCGTGTCGAACCGCCTGACGAGTTGCCGGGCTGCCGCGACCAGGCTCCGGCTCAAGAGGCGGGGGCGACTGCAGGCTGAAACGGCAAGTTGGCGCCTCATCTACGACGACTGGCACCGCCCCCAAAACAACCCCAGGTAAAGAGTTAAGATTATTAATCTAACTGATGACCTGCCTTGAGGAGGCGATTGCCGTGGTCGCTCTCAAGATGCTGCTGGCAGGCGCGTTCGCCGCCGGGGTGGTGGTGGCGAGCGAGCCGATGGCACAGGCCGATCCGCCGACGCCAGGCCAGACGCAGTACGTCAGCGATGGCGAAGACGATCGGCCCTGCCCCGACGGTGGCTGCCAGCGGCAGCGCCGGGCAACCAAGCCACCTCGCGGTGTCATGGGGTGCGTCAGGGGTGCCTGCGTTCCCCGCCGCGTTCGCCCATAACCCAGCGAATTGCCGTTAGCTCGAATTGCCCTTCCCTGCAATTGTTTTCGTGTCCACGCTGCTGGTGTGTCAACAGCAGGGCATGGCTGCTAACCTAGCCGGCTATGGGTGCCTTGGATGGACGCGTGGCCTTCATCACCGGTGGGGCTCGAGGGCAGGGACGTGCACACGCCTTGGCCCTGGCGGCCGAAGGCGCGGACATCGTCATCGGCGATGTGCCCGCGCCGATGACGAACCTGAGCTATCCGCTTGGCACCGAGGAGGAGCTGCACGATACGGCCAAGCGAGTCGAAGAGCTGGGCCGGCGGTGCCTGCCGATCACCCTCGATGTTCGCGACCCCGGCCAAGTCAGCGCCGCGGTGCAGCAGACGCTCGACGACCTGGGCAGCCTGGACATCGCGGTGGCCAATGCCGGCGTCGTCAGCACCGGGCCGTTGGATGAAGTCAGCGATCAGGTGTGGCAGCAGCTGGTGGACACCAATTTGACCGGTACGTTTCATACTCTGCGGGCGGCCATTCCGGTGATGCGGCGCCAGCGCTACGGCCGGATCGTGGTGACATCCTCGATGGGCGGGCGAATGGGCATCCCCGAACTCGCCGCATACAACGCCACCAAATGGGGTGTCATCGGACTGGCCAAGTCGGTGGCGCTGGAGGTCGCCAAAGAAGGCATCACCATCAACGTCGTCTGTCCGACCACCACCCAGACACCGATGGTGCAACCGACCGGAAGTGACGGCGTTCCCGACGATTTGGTGCGCCGCATGATGAGGGCCAACCCGATACCGCTGCCGTGGCTACAGCCCGAGGATGTCAGTCGTGGAGTGGTCTACCTGGTCACCGACCCCGGGGTTATCACCGGCAGCGTCTTGGAGATCGGCCTCGGCGGCAGCGCCCGCATCCACTGACGTGGCGTTGTCAGCGGCCGGTAGGCAACCCGTTCGGGTCTGACCTAGCCACGTTGGGCGCGGCAGCCGCCATGACCCGTCTTCGTCATACCGGTGTTGCCGCGAGTCAAGTCCCACCGGGCCTACCGGGATAGTGCCGAAAGTCCTTGGGACAGGGGCTGCGTGGATCGCGCTCGGCGACACGGGCCGTAACGCTGCCGCACCTGGTGACGCCAGTGCGCTGCGCCCCATGGCGCGCGGTGATGACCTGCATCCTGCCCGCTGAGGACTTCGGTCCCTAGCGACCGGCACCGGGTGGGCCAAGACTGAATTGAAATGTCCGTGCAGCGGCGACTTGGCCTGCGTCCGTCACCGAGAGGTAGTGAAAGATGACATGAATCGCGAGGCGTGCAAGTTTTTCTCCGGGTCGTTCGCTGCGCTCGCCTACGTCCACGCCGCGTATGCGGTGGCGACCTCTCGCGGGATCGTCGACGAGCCGGTCTTCCTGGGCAGAACGTTGGGCATCGGACATATGTGGGCTGAGGCCGGTGTCTACGCTGCGGTCAGCCTGGCACTCGGGCATGCCGGCTGGATTGCTAAACCTCAACTGCCGCAATATGAATCGCCAATGACCAACATCGACCGTTCGCAGCTCGTGACATATTGACCCATGGCGAAGTCCGGTGAATCAGCCCGGCTGCTGCTCAACCAGCTAGCAGACGAACGCAGCCGACGCGTCGTCCTGGTATCGCACTGCCTTTTGAACGAGAACACCCGCTACGCCGGCGGTGCTACCCGCCCCGGGGCGGTGACCGAGGTGGTCGACGAATTGATCACCGCACGCGTCGGTATCCACCAGCTGCCCTGCCCCGAACAGCTGGCGTGGGGCGGCGTGCTCAAACGCCACACCCTGCGGCTCTACCACTCCAAGGGCGGACCGCTGTATGCAGTGCGCGGCGCGTTGCTGAGCGCATTCATCGTGTGGACCAAGGTCGTCTACCGGCAGCTGGCCCGGCGGGTCGTGCGTCAAGTGGCCGATTACCACCGGGCCGGGATCACGGTCGCCGGCATCGTCGGAATCGGCGCCTCACCTTCCTGCGGAGTGAGTACCACCCTTGATATGCGTGCTTCCCTGGAGGTGGTGGCCGCCTGCCCGGCGGCCGCTCTCACCCGAGACGTCATGAACGAGCAGGCCGTTCTGGGCTGCCGGCGCTGCGGGCCGGGCTTGTTCATCAATGCGCTCGACCGCGAGCTGACCCGCCGCCGACTGACCCTGCCCGCGTTCGAACACGACCTCGCCGCCGAACTACGCGGCCAACGCCAAGCGGTGCTCGCCACGCCGGCGCCGAGAACACTGGGTACTGCGGCAGCGGCCGCAGCTAAGGGTCATTAGGTCAACCCGCCCCGGAAGGCTCACTGCGCCAGGCCGGCGATCCGCTTGACCAGTTTTTCGGTGAGCGCCGGACGGTCCAGGGTTCCCAATTGCCGAAGACGGGCGCGGCTGGGCTTCTCGAGCGTGGCCATGCCGTGCATGCCCACCCAGAGCAGGAAGGTATCCTCGTGCGGATCCGCGCTGGTCGACAAACCGGCCGCGACGCAGTCCCGCAAGGCGTCTTCGATGCGAACGAAGATGCTGATGGCTTGCGGGGCAAAGCCGTTGGCCGCGGTCATGAATCGGTAGCGCGACCGATATGCCCACCCGTACCGGACGTACGCCAGGCATCCGGACACGAGCCGCGCGTGCGGTGTTTGTTCCTTCGACATGGTCTTGGCCACCGTCGCGTCGAGGTCGGCGAAGCTGCGCTCCAGGACGGCGTCGAGAATGTGCCCGAGATCGCGGAAATGCGGGTAGATCGACGGGGCGCTGATTCCGGCTTGGCGGGCTATGCCACGCAGGGTCACCGATGCGGGATCCTCAGCGGCATCGACCAATGCGCTCGCGGCGACGACGATGCTGTCGCGCAGCTTCTCGCCCTCCCCGCGCCGGTTCCGGCCACGCGGCACCTCGCTCATACCTTGACCCGCTTTCCATCTTCGTCAGGGCAGTTGCGCCGAAAGTCTAACGGTCGTAAGCTAACGGACGTTATGCTAACGCCTGTTAGTTTACGTCTGTTAGACGATTCGATATTGCGAGAGGCCCGCCGCGTGAACCCCCACACCAGCTCGACCCCGCCCGAGATCGTCGGACTCGAACCGTTCGACGAGGCCGATCGCGCTGCCATCACCCGGACACTGACCCGGCTCTTCGCCGGGTTCTCCCACCGCGATGCCGCCCTGTTGGCCGACGTCTATACCGACGACGCGGATTGGATCAACGCCTTCGGCACGGTGCGACGGGGCTGTGCGCACATCACGGCTTACCTGCGGGGCCTGTTCGCCGACAAGAACTTCAACGACGGACGCATCGTCGCCGGCCCCGGGTGCACGGTGCGCCGGCTGGGCCGAGACCATGCACTGATCCACGCGCACCTGCAGATCGAAGGCCAGGGACTCGTCGCAGGGGGGGCCATCGCCCTGCGGGACAACCACTCCATTCGGGTGGTCTCACGGCAGGCCGACAACTCCTGGCGCATCGTCTCGGAGATGTTCATGGACGTCCGCCAAGACCACAGCTACGTCAACCACTCCTGAAGGAACCGAGCTATGTACATCGCGGTAGTGCTCCTGCAGACACTGGTGCTGCCACTGATCAGTGGCGGCATCCAGCTTGCGGTGACCGGCGGCAACCCCGCCGTCGTTTTTGGCCTGTGGTGGGCGTTCTGGGGGGTCGGCGCCCGGCTACTCGTGGCAGGCGTCAGTCAACTCGCCAACCCGGGGCGCACCGCACGGGGAATTCTCGGAATCGAGGACGCCGGCGCCGAGCAAGTGGTGCACGAACTCGGCTATGCCAACCTCAGCATGGGTCTCGTCGGCCTCGTGAGTCCGTTCACCGGGGGCTGGGGAATTCTCGGCGCCGTAACGGGCGCGGTGTACCTCGGCTTTGCGGGCCTGCGCCACGTCGCCAAGCGGCGAAAGAACGCCGACGAGACCGTTGCGACCTGGACCGACCTCTTGGTCTTCGTCATGGTGACGGTGGGCGCCGTCGCCATCATCGTGTCGTCGCGCTCAAACACCTTTTGACCTGCTGAAGTAAATGGTGGCAGGTACAGGATTCGAACCTGTGAAGCTTTCGCGACGGATTTACAGTCCGCTCCCATTGGCCGCTCGGGCAACCTGCCGCCTAGCAGGTTACAACGACCGGGTAGACAAAGCACAAAAGGGCTATCGCAAGAAGGGACGGACCGTATGGCGGATTCATCGTTCGACATCGTCAGCAAGGTTGACCGGCAGGAAGTCGACAACGCGCTCAACCAGGCCGCCAAGGAGCTGGCCACCCGATTCGACTTCCGCGGCACCGACACCAAGATCGCGTGGAAGGGCGAGGAGGCCGTCGAACTGACCTCGTCCACCGAGGAGCGCGTCAAGGCCGCCGTCGACGTCTTCAAGGAAAAGCTGATCCGCCGCGACATCTCGATGAAGGCCTTCGATGCCGGCGAGCCGCAGGCCTCCGGCAAGACCTACAAAGTCACCGGCGCCATCCAGCAGGGCATCAACAGCGAGAACGCGAAAAAGATCACCAAGCTGATTCGTGACGAGGGACCCAAGACCGTCAAGACCCAGATCCAGGGCGACGAGATTCGCGTCACCAGCAAGAAACGCGACGACCTGCAGGCCGTGATCGCGATGCTGAAGAACGCAGACCTTGAGGTTGCGCTGCAATTCGTCAACTACCGGTAAGCCCAAGCCGCATCGAGCGTGACGTCGCGGCGTGGATCAGACGCCTTGGATTCAAGCGGTAACGTCATGCTCGTTGCGCGTTCGATTCATGCAGTATCCTGAAACTGCATGAATCGAACGCAGGAGCCGTGTGCATGACCCCCGTCAAGACCCTCGACGAGCTGACGGCCGCAGACCAGCGTCTTCGCGAGAGTGCTCAGGCGGTGGGCGCCGCCCTGTCGTCGGTCGCGGTGTACACCGAGCCGGCGGTTGCGCGCGCGGTGCAGGCCGAACAGAATCTGTACGCCCGAATCGAGGCCGAGTTTGGCTTGCTGACCAGCACCGAGGCCGGCAAGCGGATGGGCTCGCGATCCAGCGCGCCGCGCAATCTGGCCACCACCGCACACCGCAACAAGGCGCTGGTCGCCATCCGGCGCGGCAACTACCTGGCCTACCCGGGGTTTCAATTCGGGGCGGACGGCAAGCCCCTGACCGCCATCGAGCGCTTGCGTGACGTCGCGGAGACCAACGGCTGGTCGGAGACCGGACTGGTGCAGTGGCTGTGCGCACCCACCACCTACCTGAACGGAGACCGCCCGGTGGATCACCTGCCCACCGAACCCGACCGGGTTCTCGCGGTAGCCGCGGAGGCCATGGCCGTGTCTTGGTAAGGCGGCCACCGGACCCGTTAGCGCCTGCCACCGCGATCCTGCCGGCCGGGCAGCTGCTCTACCGCGTGCTGTCGTCGTCACGCACCGCCACCGACTTCAACCCCGGTATCGGCGCGCCGACGCGGTTCGGCTTCTTCGGCAAGCCGGTGGTGCCGATCATGTACGCCGCCGAGACCGAAGACGCGGCCATCGCCGAGACGCTGCTGCACGACATCCCGGTGTCGGGCGGCGTGCTCCCCTACGACCAATACGCCGACAAGGTGCTGGTCCGGTTGAAAGTGACCCGCCGGCTGCAGGTCGGGGTGCTGCACGGCACCGGCCTGCGCCGTCTGAAGGTGACCGCCGCCGAGCTCACGTCCAGCCCGGCGTCCAGCTACGCCAGCACGGTGTTGTGGGCCGAGGCGGCCCATGATGCCGGCCTGGACGGGCTGGTGTGGATGTCCCGGCAATGCAATGACGCCAAGGCGTACGTGTTCTTCGGCGACCGGTGCGCGGGTGCTGTGACGCAGGATCCCACCCATGCCCGGATATTCGCCGGCCCGGCCGACCAGATCTGGCTCATCGAGCGCTGCGCGCCCCTGCACGTCGACGTGCTCATGCGACCTGCCTGAGATACCGCCTGCTGGCCCGACCAACCGGTCGGTGCCTACTCTGGTGAGCAATACCCGAATTCAAGCGAGGTTTGGCATGACCGTGAGCCCACGAGAAGCCATCGACACGGCCTACTTCGACATCGTCATCGTCGGCGCCGGGATATCCGGCATCGGAGCGGCCTACCGGCTGCTGCAACGCAACCCCGGACTGAGCTACGCGATCCTGGAGCGGCGCGAGCGGATCGGCGGCACCTGGGACCTGTTCCGGTACCCGGGGGTGCGCTCCGACAGCAGCATCTTCACATTGAGCTTTCCCTACGAGCCGTGGACCCGGAAGGAAGGCGTGGCCGACGGCGAGCACATCCGCGAGTACCTGACCACGACCGCCCACAAGTACGGCATCGACCGCCACATCCGGTTCGGCAGTTATGTCCTGGCAGCAGACTGGGATTCGGCCGCTGACACCTGGACAGTCACCTTCGAGCAGGGCGGCGTCACACAGCAATGCCGCAGCCGGTTCGTGTTCTTCGGCAGTGGTTACTACAACTACGACCAGGGCTACACCCCCGACTTCCCCGGCGTCGAGCAGTTCGGCGGCACCGTCGTGCATCCGCAGCACTGGCCCGAAGACCTGGACTACACCGGCAAGAAGGTCGTGGTGATCGGCAGCGGGGCCACGGCCGTCACGCTGATCCCGTCGATGGCCGAAAAAGCCGCCAAGGTGACCATGCTGCAGCGCTCGCCCACTTATCTCATCTCGGCGTCCAAGTACGGCAGGTTCGCCGCTGCGGCTCGTAAATTGCTGCCCCGCAAGGCTTCTCATTTGGCCATTCGGATGTACAACGCACTGCTGGAGGCAGTGCTGTGGTTTTTGTCCCGCAAGACGCCGCGGTTCATGAAGTGGCTGCTGCGGCGCACGGCGATCAAGAACCTGCCCGCCGGCTACGACGTCGACACCCACTTCAAGCCCAGCTACAACCCGTGGGACCAACGGCTGTGCCTGATTCCCGACGCCGACCTCTACACCGCCATCGCCGACGGGCACGCCGACGTCGTCACCGACCACATCGACCATTTCGACGCCACCGGCATCGCGCTCGAGTCCGGCGAACACCTCGATGCCGACATCGTCGTCACCGCTACCGGCCTGCAGCTGCAGGCCCTGGGCGGCGTCAAGATCAGTCTGAACGGGACCGAGATCAATCCCTGCGACCGCTTCGTCTACAAGGCACACATGCTCGAGGACGTGCCCAACCTGTTCTGGTGCGTGGGTTATACGAATGCGTCCTGGACGTTGCGCGCCGACATGACTGCGCGGGCGACGGCAAAGCTGTTGGCGCACATGGCCGCTCACGGCTATACCCACGCCTACCCGCACCGCGGCGACGAGCCGATGACCGAAAAGCCCTCCTGGGACATTCAGGCCGGCTATGTGCTGCGTTCACTGCACGCACTGCCCCGGTCAGGCACCAAACGGCCGTGGAACGTGCGGCAGAACTACTTCGCCGACGCCATCGACTACCGGTTCGACCGCATCGAGGAGGCGATGGTGTTCGGCCGTGCCGCCGACCGCGCCGCAGTAGCCGGCTGACGGCAGGTTACCGGGCTAAGCCAGTCGCGCCGATTCGCCGACCAGGATTCTCTTGCCGCAGTTGGGGCAGAACTTCTCCGCCGGGTGGTGCGCTGCTCCGCAATTGGCACAGAAGTGCGGCCCGCCGGACGGAGCCGGAACCAGGCCCAGCGGCCGGACCGTGCCGGTTGCCTCCGACGGCGGCGCATCCGACGCGGCTTCGGCTTCGGCTATGGCTTCGGCTTCGGCTATGGCTTCGGCTTCGGCTTCGGCTTCGGCTTCGGCTTCGGCTTCGGACGCGGTGCGACGCTGCCGCCGGCCGCGCAGCACCGTGAGGGTCACCCAGCCGCCCACCGAGAGCATCAGCAGGACGCCGCTTACCGTGTACCACACCGGCTTCGAGCGAAGAAACACCGGCGCGTCACCGTACTGCTGACGTAGGTTGGCCGCGCTTGTCTTCAGATCGGCCAGCCCGGGATAGTCGGGTGACAGCGCCAGAGTCTGGTCGAAATCGTAGATCGCGTCGGTGTAGTGGCCGGAGTAGTAGTGGTCGAGCCCCTGGCGGTAGTACAGGTCGGCGGGTCCGAGGATCGGCTTGACAGCCTTGGCGTTCAGTAGCGCCGCGAGACTGTCTGCTGGCGAAATGAAGTTGAACGGCTGCGGCTCGCCCACCGGGCCGAAGCTGTTCACGCCGATCACCTTGCCGCTGAGTTCGATGGTCGGCCCGCCGCTCATGCCCTCGGCGATGGCGGCGTCGATCTCATAGATCGGACTCGATTCCATGGTCGACTTCTTGCTCACCTTGCCGCTCTTGTTCGTCGGATCCAGCGACATGCCGGTGACCCGTTGAGTCGTCTCGGGGAAACCCACCGCCAGAACCGGTGCGCCGATGCTGACGTCGGCATCGGTGCCGAGCTCGGATGACGGCAGGTTGTGCTTTTGCACCCTGAGCAGCGCGACGTCTCCCTTGCCCATCGGCCGGAAGTCCACGACGGTGGCGGGAAGCTTCTCGACGAGCTTGATCCCGGTTCCGTATCCCAACATGAGGTTGATCTCGGGCCCCCGATCGGGGGTCTGGCCTTCGACCTTCGCGTTCTTTGTCAGCCAGTCCAGCGTTGCGGCGGGGTTCTGGCCCGCGGGCGAGTCGGGAAACTGCGTCATGAACTCGCTGGAGGCACGCTTGAGGATCAGCTGCTTGGCCGTCTCGGGATCAACACAGTGACCTGCGGTCGCCACCCAGCCGTCTGGGTTGACGACAAAGCCGGTGCAGGTCCATGTCGCCGTGAAGGGCATACCCGGACCTGTACCGAACAGGGACAATATCTGGCCGTCGGGCAGCCGGACCTGGCCGTGGGCCTGGACCGCAAGGTACATGACGGCCGGCCGGATGATCGCCGCCGCTCGTTGTTCCGGGTTGGCCTGCGGGCGGCCGCCGTTGGCCGACGCGATACCGGGTGACCCGACCAGAAACGCGAAAGCGGCCCCGATCAGCAGTACGAACGCCCGGACGCTACAAGCGGGTAGCCACCTCGTGTGCGGCCGGCTCGCTCGTCGCGACATGATTCCTCCTCGGATAAGGCAGCTACCTCCACCATCCCGGCGTGGTCGTCTTCTCGGGTAGGGACCGAAGTCCCATGCTCTGAGGTCGTTGGTTTCGACTTCGTCTCGCGGCCGCGGGCGACGAGCAACCGCTGTGAAATGTCCGGTCACCGCAATAGGCTGACCCCCATGTCAGCTGCTAAGCGCGAACCCAAAGTCGTTGTCCTCGGTGGCGGTTCCTGGGGAACCACAGTGGCGTCCATCTGTGCACGGCGAGTGCCGACGTTGCAGTGGGTGCGCTCGGAGGCGACCGCAAGCGACATCAACGACAATCACCGCAATAGCCGCTATCTGGGCAACGACGTGGTGCTCAGCGAGACCCTGCGGGCCACCACCGATTTCGCCGAAGCCGCCAACAGCGCCGACGTCGTCGTGATGGGAGTGCCCTCGCACGGATTCCGGGGTGTTCTTACCGAGCTGAGCAAGGAAATGCGGCCCTGGGTCCCGGTGGTGTCCCTGGTCAAAGGCCTCGAGCAGGGCACCAACATGCGGATGTCGCAGATCATCGAGGAGATCCTGCCCGGCCATCCGGCCGGCATCCTTGCCGGTCCGAACATCGCCCGCGAAGTCGCCGAGGGCTATGCGGCCGCGGCGGTGCTGGCCATGCCCGATCAACATCTGGCCACGCAGCTGGCCGCATTTTTCCGGACCCGGCGCTTCCGCGTGTACACCACCGACGACGTCATCGGCGTCGAGATGGCCGGGGCGCTTAAGAATGTGTTCGCCATCGCGGCCGGCATGGGCTACTCGCTGGGCATCGGTGAGAACACTCGTGCGCTGGTCATCGCCCGCTCGTTGCGCGAAATGACCAAACTCGGTGTCGCGATGGGGGGCGACACCGAGACATTCCCCGGTTTGGCCGGCCTCGGCGACCTGATCGTCACCTGCACCAGCCAGCGCAGCCGTAACCGGCACGTCGGCGAACAACTGGGCGCGGGCAAGCCCATCGACGAGATCATCGCGTCGATGAACCAGGTAGCCGAGGGCGTCAAGGCGGCCAGTGTGGTCATGGAGTTCGCCAACGAATACGGGCTGAACATGCCCATCGCTCGCGAGGTCGACGCCGTGATCAACCACGGCTCCTCCGTCGAACAGGCCTATCGGGGCCTGATGCTCGACGAGCCCGGTCACGAGGTGCACGGCTCAGGGTTCTAATGCATGGCGTTCTCCATAGTCAGCGCCGATCGCTCCCCGAAATCTGCGTTCGGTATGCGCGCTGCGCGCCAGCTTGACCCCTGTTTAGCTGCCCGAATACTGTCATGTGCAGAGGCGAGCGTATGCAGAATGCCTTCAGCCGAATGTATTCGCCGGTGCGCCAACGAGTTACGAGTAGGTGACCAAGGTAGTGCGGGGCACGGTGTCGGAACGTCCCCGCAATGCCCAGACAGGGGAATTACCGATGCAGCCCACCGAACCACACCGCAGCCAGGCCCCGGACAAGGGCCCGCCAGTGTCGCGACTGCAATCCATTCTCCGGCACGACCTGCCCTCGTCGCTGGTGGTCTTTTTGATCGCGCTGCCGCTGTCGGTGGGGATCGCAATCGCTTCGGACGCACCGGTGCTCTCGGGCCTGATTTCGGCAGTCGTCGGAGGAATCGTCCTCGGATTCATCGGTGGGTCGCCGTTGTCGGTGAGCGGTCCGGCGAACGGGTTGATGGTTGTTACCGCCGGTTTGGTCGCCCAGTTCGGGTGGCGGGCGACGTGCCTGATCACCGTGGCCGCCGGTGTCCTGCAGCTCATCTTGGGACTCAGCCGGATTGCTCGAGCGGTACTGGCGATCTCGCCGGTCGTCGTGCACGCGATGCTGGCCGGCATCGGCATCACGATCGCACTGCAACAAACGCACGTCCTGCTGGGCGGAGAGTCGCACAGCACATCGTGGGAAAACGTGGTTCAGCTACCGGGACAAATCATCGGCGCGCACAAGCCCGGAATGTTTTTGGGCGTCTTGGTGATCGCCATCATGGTGGCCTGGCGCTGGGCTCCGGCCAAATTGGCCCCCATTCCAGGTCCGCTGGTCGCCATCGTGGTAGCAACCACCATCTCCGTGGTGTTCCCGTTCGACTTGGCCAGGATCACACTCACCGGGTCGCCGCTGGCCGCGTTCCAGCTACCGGCCCTTCCTGAGGGAAGGTGGGGAGCCTTCGCGGTCAGCGTGCTCACTGTTGCCTTCATCGCCACCGTTGAGAGCCTGCTGGCGTCGGTGTCGATTGACAGGATGCATCCCGGGGCTCCCACCAACTTCAACCGCGAGCTGACCGGACAGGGCGTAGCAAACATCACCTCCGGGATGATCGGCGGCCTTCCGATTGCCGCCGCCATCGTCCGTAGCTCGGCGAATGTGCAAGCGGGCGCCAAGAGCCGCGCCTCGACGATCATGCATAGCGTCTGGATTCTCGTCTTCACGCTGTTTTTTGCCGGGCTGATCCAGCAGATCCCCGCCGCCGCACTTGCCGGCCTGCTCGTTTTCGTCGGGATCAGGCTGCTGCAGCCCGCCCATATCGAAACCGCCATGCGAAACGGGGACCTGGCCGTCTATCTGGTGACCGTCGTCGGTGTCGTATTCCTCAATCTCATGCAGGGCGTGCTGATCGGACTCTCCCTGGCCATCGCGCTGACCGCATGGCGGGTGATGTGGTTCAGGATCCACGCCCGGGCCGCCGGTGACGAATGGCACGTGGTCGTTGAAGGGGCGGCCACCTTCCTCTCGCTGCCGCGGCTGACCGAGGTGTTGGCGTCCCTCCCCACAGACAAGACGGTCAATCTCACCATGTCGGTGATCTACCTCGATCACGCCGCGCACCAGGCGATTGCCGATTGGCAGCACCGGCATCAGGCGGCCGGAGGGGTGGTGCACATCCATGGTGGCGTCCATACCGGCCACCGCGCTCGGCGGGCGATGGACGACCTCGTTGACGCCGAAGGACCCGAAACGGCGCCATAGCGAGCGAGTTTAGAGCGACTCCCGGATTATCGCCGGCTGGTGCCAGGCCAATGCATTCGGACTTGGGAGCATCGGCGCGGCGAAGAAAATTTGCGTTCTCTATGCAGCTAAAGCATGCGGTTGACCCTGGCTCAGCCGGCAAAATACCGTCGAACTCCGTAGCCAACGGGCGCCTGCCTCAAACATTGGAGTTTGGGTCGATTTAACTGCCTTGGGTACCAACACTTTACGACGACGTTACGTAATTCGGGGCGGGATCATCGGAACGTCCCCGCGGAAACGAGGGAGCTACCGATGCGGCACATCAAATACCTCCGCAAGCCGTACCCTGACCGCAGTGATCAGGCTGACCCGAGCAGCCAACCCGATTCGCGCCACGTGGCGCAGTCACGAACCGATCGAGTTCGATCGGTCATCCGCCACGACCTGCCGTCTTCGCTTGTCGTCTTCCTGGTCGCGCTGCCGTTGTCTTTGGGCATCGCCATCGCATCCGATGCGCCGGTACTCGCAGGTCTGATTGCCGCGATTGTCGGCGGAATCGTCGGCGGAGCTATCGGCGGATCACCGCTACAGGTCAGTGGGCCTGCCGCCGGGCTGACTGTCGTGGTCGCCGATCTAATCGCTCAATTCGGCTGGGGATTAACCTGTTTCATCACCGTGATCGCAGGGTTTATGCAAATATTGTTGGGGCTCAGTCGTGTTGCCCGCGCCGCCCTGGCTATCTCGCCTGTGGTCGTGCATGCGATGCTTGCCGGCATCGGGATCACCATCGCGCTGCAACAAACGCACGTGCTGCTCGGCGGCGAGTCCCATAGTTCGGCCTGGGACAACGTCGTTGAGCTGCCTGCACAGATCCTCGGCGCCCACAAGCCCGGAGTGATACTGGGCCTACTGGTGATCACCATCATGGTCGCCTGGCGCTGGGCCCCGGCAAAGGCAGCCGCCGTTCCCGGTCCGTTGGTCGCCATCGTGGCAGTCACCGTCGTCTCGGTGGCGTTTCCCTTTCACGTATCCCGGATCGCGCTCGAGGGCTCACTGCTGGATGCACTGCAACTGCCGGCAATTCCGCACGGAAACTGGGGAGCCGTCGCCATCGGGGTCATCACGGTCACACTTATCACCAGTGTCCAGAGTCTGCTGACGGCGGTCGCGACGGACAGGATGCACAGTGGCCCGCGCTCCGAACTCGACCGCGAGTTGATCGGGCAGGGCGCCTCGAACATGGTGTCGGGAGCGATCGGCGGTCTGCCCATCGCCGGCGTCATCGTCCGCACGTCCGCAAATATCAAGGCAGGCGCCAAGACTCGCGCATCGACGATCTTGCACGGATTCTGGGTGATGCTGTTTGCGCTTCCGTTCGCAGGACTCATCGAACTGATTCCCACTGCAGCGCTGGCCGGACTACTGATCGTCATCGGAATTCAGCTACTACAGCCCGCGCACATCGAAACCGCCGTCAAAACCGGCGATTTCGCCATCTACCTGGTAACCATTGTCGCCGTCGTATTCCTCAATCTCCTGCATGGCGTGATGATCGGGCTTGTTCTGGCCATCGCGATGACTGGATGGCGGGTGATACGGGCCAAGATAGAAGCTCACCCGATTGGCGACGAATGGCGTGTGGTCGTCGAGGGTACCTGCACCTTCCTCGCGCTGCCCCGTCTGACGCAGGTGCTGGCTGATATCCCGGAACGCACCACCGTCACACTTCACATCGCGGTCAACTACCTCGACCACGCAGCGCACCAAGCGATTACGGACTGGCAGCGTCAACACCACGCCACCGGGGGAAACGTACACGTCAATGGCGGCCTTATGAGGGGCCATTCGTCTCGAAAGGTGCCGCTAATCGAAGAGAAAACGTCCGACGCCGCCGCCTGATTGACGACCTCCCAACTTCTGAACTGTCCATTGATTCATCGAAACACGTTATTCGGCAGCCTCAATGGCTAGGCAGACGTAAAGCCCCGGTCAGGTCGTGATCAGAAGGGTTGCGCTATAAGTGTGTTCGCTCAGTGCGCCGGCGCTCCCCGGCGCACCCGCGCAAGGCAGACTCGCGCTGATCGACAGCGTCTGCCCCGCCGGATATGGGATGTCGATGCGGATACCTCCATGTTCGTCGTATTCGGGACACCGTTGATGCCGGATTGGCAGCATAGGCGCTCGCGGTCCGGCATTCACCCGGGTCCGCTTCGGACTCACCGAAGCAATAGGCGGCGAGTCTGATGGTGCTCGCGCGAGCGTATTCAAAAAGGTCCACATGGTACCCACCTCCGCAATTGGCTCTCCGCGGAAATAGCAATTCAGAAGGCAGACATGGCGCTCACACGAAATTGGGTTTCCGGGGAAACAGGGCTCTGCCGGGTGATAGTGCGGGCGCTATCACGATGAGAACCCTTATCCCCGCGCCATCGCCTCCAAGCGGCGGATCCGGTCCTCGATCGGCGGATGCGTCGAGAACAGCGACCCGATCCGCTCGCCCGCCCGGAAGGGGTTGGCGATCATCAGGTGCGCCTGGCTGGCCAGTTGCGGCTCCGGCGGCAACGGCGCCATCTGCACGCCACCGGAGATCTTGCGCAACGCCGACGCAAGGGCCAGCGGGTCGCCGGTGAGGACGGCGCCCGATTCGTCGGCCTGGTATTCGCGGGACCGCGACACCGCCAACCGCACCACCGTCGCGGCGACCGGGCCCAGTAGCGAAACCAGAAGCAACGCAAAAGGATTGCTGTTTTCCCGGTTGCCGCCGAACATGCCCATCCACATGGCCATGTTGGCCAGGGCGGTGATCACGCCGGCCAGCGCGCCGGCCACGCAGGAGATGAGGATGTCGCGGTTGTAGACGTGCGACAGCTCATGGCCCAGCACGGCGCGCAGCTCCCGCTCGTTGAGGATCTGCAGGATGCCAGTGGTGCAGCACACCGCGGCGTTGCGGGGGTTACGGCCGGTGGCGAACGCGTTGGGGGCCGCGGTGTCGCTGATGTACAGCCGCGGCATTGGCTGATGGGCGGCGGTGGCCAGCTCGCGCACGATCCGGTACATCGCCGGCGCCTGCAGCTCCGACACCGGCTGCGCATGCATGGCCCGCAACGCCAGCTTGTCGCTGTTGAAGTAGACGTAGACGTTCATGCCCACGGCGAACAAAACCGCCAGCCACATTGCCGTCGTGCCGAACAGCCGGCCGACGAACACGATTATCGCTGACATAACGACCAACAACAGGAACGTCTTCAGCCTGTTGGCGTGCGGATGCCAGGTCATCAGTCTGTGTCCTCCTACGAACACCTCGGCTTAGCGATTACTGCTGACTCAACGTCCGGAAGGGTCCGTTGGGTTCCGCGGGGCCGATAATCTCCGCCAGGTTAGAAGTCCGCCGCGGCCGCCGTTACCGCCATTGCCGCCGGCGGCGCCGCCGGCCCCACCGTGGCCGAACAGTCCAGCCGCGCCGCCGTTGCCCCACAGCCCGCCGGCGGCGCCGCCGCTTTGTCCGGTCCCGTTGAGTCCGTTGACGCCGTTGCCGATCATCGGACGTCCGAGGAGCCATTCGCTGTCGGCGTTGGCGGTGTTGATCGCATCATGGGCGGCGTTGTCGATCTCGGTGGCCCAGTATTTCTCGGTACCGCCGTTGGGCAGGTCGACAAACTGCTGATGCAGCCATTCGTAGTCGCGGCTCAAGGCCTGCCAGATTAGGCCGTGAGCGGTCAGTAAAGCTGTCATCGCACTCGATACTTCATCAGCGCCGGCGGGTAGTAGCCCGGTGGTCGGGATGACCGCAGCAGCGCTGGCTTCGCTAAACACCGATCCGATGGCAGCTAAATCGGTCGCCGCATATTCCAAAGCGTGCGGCGCAATCCTCACCTATGACATAGCTGATCCTCCTGGGGTCTACCAACGTCGTTGCTGTGCAACGGATGTGCACTGCTGTGGATGGTTATCCGATCTCGACTTGGGTGATCGAGCCGTATTGGTTAGCCAGCGTCGGCGCGCTAGCGCCGAAACACCGCCGCCATCTGCCAACAGGGCGATTGGCGACATCAAGCGATTGAAATTGTCAGTCAATAAGCAATTTCAATATTTCACCGTATCCTCGGTCGTTTCCTTGATGGCTGCTGAGATCATGTGGTGGTCTTAATTTTCGGGCGGGACGGGCGGGACGGTCGGGGCGATCGCCGCGCGCCGTGCAGTGTCGCCGGCTCCCGGGTCCCGGGACTGACTAATCTTCTTTTTTGGGCTTGGACGCACAGCGGCATCCGTGGGTAAGAGGACGACTCGGACACGGTTGACGGCGGTGGCGGAAAGTCGCAGTGGGAAATGGAAAGCCGCCCGTCAGGGTCGGCGCTGATGCGCGGCAACAGCACACCTGTAGTGGGGAACCGTTGCCGGGTGCGCGCCTGCTGGTCCTGGATCAGCATCGCCAGTTCGTCGTCGATGGGTACCACCGCATCACGGCCCATCTTGTGGTTGCGGTAGCGCAAGGAGACCGCGCCCTGCGGGTCGCACCGCTGCCTCAGCGCCGTCGAAACGGACACTGTGGGACACCACGATCACCAAAGATCCTGGCGGCTAGTTTTCGCGCCGCGTATGCCCGTCGGAAACCTTGCCGACAATATGGCCTGACACCGTGGTCGCGTGCGCGTTGCGATTATCGCCGAGTCATTTCTGCCCAACGTCAACGGCGTCAGCAACTCGGTGCTGCACATACTCGAGCATCTGCGCCGCACCGGTCGTGAGGCCCTCGTCATCGCCCCGGACAACCCGCCCGGCGAGCCGCGCGCCGACCGGCTGCATGACGGTCTGCGGGTCCACCGGGTGCCGGCCCGGATGTTCCCCAAGGTAACCACGCTGCCACTGGGTGTGCCGACCCCCCGGATGCTTCGGGTGCTGCGCGGCTTCGACCCGGACGTGGTGCATCTGGCGTCACCGGCGCTGCTCGGCTATGGGGGGTTGCACGCGGCCCGCCGTCTCGGTGCGCCCACGGTCGCGGTATTCCAGACCGACGTACCGGGGTTCGCCGCCAGCTACGGCATTCCGCTGGCGTCACGGGCCGCCTGGGTCTGGTTTCGCCACCTGCACAGCCTTGCCGACCGTACCCTCGCGCCGTCTACGACAACCATGGAAGACCTTGCCGCCCAAGGTATTCCGCGAGTTCACCGATGGGCACGCGGAGTCGACCTGCTGCGGTTCGTGCCGTCCGCCCGCGACGAGGCGCTGCGCCGGCACTGGTCGCCCGACGGTAGGCCGATTGTCGGTTTTGTCGGCCGCCTAGCCCCAGAGAAGCATGTCGAGCGGCTCGCGTCGCTGAGCGCCTCCGGCGCGGTGCGGCTGGTCATCGTCGGCGCCGGAGTCGACCGCCGCAAACTCGAATCGGCAATGCCCACAGCACTTTTCACCGGGTCTCTGCACGGTGACGAGCTCGCGCGGGCATATGCCAGCATGGACGTCTTCGTGCATCCCGGCGAACACGAGACGTTCTGCCAGGTCGTGCAGGAAGCGCTGGCGTCGGGGCTGCCGGTGATCGCCCCCGACGCCGGCGGCCCCCGCGACCTGGTTGTTCCCTACCGCACCGGGTTGCTGCTGCCGGTCGCCGAGTTCGAGGCCCGGTTGCCGGCCGCAGTCGCCCACCTGGTCTGCGAACGCAACCGCTATGCACTCGCGGCCCGGCGCAGCGTGCTGGGGCGGGGTTGGCCGGTGCTCTGCGACGAGTTGCTGGGCCACTACGAAGCGGTGCTGTCGCCGGCTGCGCGAGCGCGTGATTCGGTGTGGCGAATGCGCCGCGCCTAAGGCACTCTTCAGTTTCGACGGTCGGTGTCCTTCTCGTGTCGCGGCATTGGGCGCCTGGTTGCTCAATTTGCCGATGCGCAACCCGGCACGGCGATAGCATCGGCGTGTTCGGGGCCGGCGAGGAGGATCGGCGTGGTGTCGTATGTGATTGCCGTACCACAGCTGGTGACAGCCGCCGCAACGGATTTGGCTGACATTGGTTCGGTCATCGGTTCGGCCAACGCCGCAGCGGCCGCTCCGACAACGGCGTTGGCGGCCGCGGGCGCCGACGAGGTTTCTGCGGCTATCGCGGCCCTGTTTGCTGCGCACGCCCAGGACTATCAGGCGCTGAGCGCGCGGCTGGCGGCGTTTCATGGCCAATTCGTCCAGGCCGCGACGGCTGCCGGGAATGCCTATACGGCTGCTGAAGCCGCTAACGTCTCCCCCCTGCAAGTCCTCGAGCAGCAGGTACTGGGTGTGATCAATGCGCCCACGCAGCTGCTATTGGGACGCCCCCTGATCGGTGACGGCGCTAATGGGACGCCCGGGACCGGGGAAAACGGCGCGGCCGGCGGGCTGCTTTTCGGCAACGGCGGCAATGGCGGATCCGGCGGCGGTACCCATCCCGGTGGCGGCAACGGCGGCGACGCCGGGTTGTTCGGTTCGGGTGGCAACGGTGGGCTGGGTGCGCCGGGTGCGCCCGGGGGCAATGGTGGTAGCGGCGGGTTTTTGTACGGCGCCGGTGGGGCAGGTGGCGCCGGTGGCAACGCCATCATGGCTGGCCAGAACGGCGGGGCGGGTGGCACTGGGGGATCGGCCTGGTTCTTCGGTCAGGGCGGGTC
>NZ_UPHT01000170.1 GCF_900566085.1 Mycobacterium attenuatum | reverse complement strand
GCCCACCCCGGCGACACGGGCAGGCTAAACACACCCCAAGCCCAAAAATAGCTACCGCTCAGCACTTTTCGTGGCTCAGCGCCCCCGAACCCCACCGGCGCGAAAAATCGAGGCTAACGAGTGCACTAAGCCGAACCATCACCCCAGCTCAGCGCATTGCAACCTTGAGAAAATGTCCAAAGTGACCCAACTCAGGTCAAAGGCTATGTCACCAATACCGACGCCGCACACATGTCCACCGACGGATGTGATCGGCAAATACCGCGAGCTTTGGCACGTTGAGTGCTCATTTCGGATGGCCAAGACCGACCTGCCGGCCGATATTCGAGTACCTGTGCGGCTCGATTGAAGCGCACTCAAGCATCGTGTTTACCGCCTTGGCCGTGGCGCACGCCATTCAGGACAAGACTGGGATGATGGCCATCGCCAAGTCGTCAAGCAGCTACGGTCGCTGCGCAGCGCCACCATCGCCATCAACGGCACCACCTAGACCTTCTCCCTGGGGATGCTAGATGCCCAGGCCAAAACCTTGACTCATTTCGGCATGAAACCAGGCATTAACGAAATGACCTAATCCAGGTGGCAACTGCGCATCGGGTCAGATGGCGAGAATGATGAAACGGCGCCAGTGCCCATCAAGATCGCGTCAATGCGTGATATGGCCGGGAAACCTTAGCCACCGTGTCAGCTGCACGCGCCGGCTACCGGGGACCGGTCGATCTCACGAAAGCAAATCAGCACCGAAGATGTTTGGGGGTAATCGGGTTCAAGCAGTTGGATGTTTGCCGATACCCATGTCAGTTTCCCATCGGACGGACGTTCCACGGCGAAGATCGAGCCGCTGTCAATACCCTGCGTTCGGAGGATCTCGATCAGCGCGACCGGGTCGGGGCCGACCGCCCGGCCCTGGTGGTCATAAATGGGAATCTTTACGACTCGGGTGGCCGGGTCATAAAGACAGTCACTGGAATCGATGCCCAGAATCCTCAGTGCCGCGGGGTTCACCAACTCAGCGTCACCGTCAGGGCTCAGCACCACCACGCCCTCGACCAGTGAAGAGATGACGCTTTGGAACATTTGCTCAGCTCGACACCAGACGGATTCGTCGCTGCACACCAGCACAAAACCGCTATCCATCGCGGTCACTGCCACCTGAACGGCCAGGGCCGCCCCGTCGGATGTGCGGTGGGTAGTGTGCAACAGACCGCCGTCAGCGACGACTTCATGGGGGTAAAGCGGCGCACCAACTGCTTCGCTAACCGGCCGCGCTAATGCGTCTGCCGCCGGGCGACGATAAATCGCCTCGGCAGCGGGATTCCAACTGGTGACGATACCGGTGTGGGTGGTTGCGATGACGGCGTCGCTGACATGATTGACAAGAGCTGCCTGGTAGCGCAATGCCTTTTCAGCAGCCTTTTGCCTACTGAGGTCGCGCAGGACCACCAGATACGCGAGATTGCCGTTCCAAACGGTCAACACTGATGTCGCTTCCACCTCCAATGCGTTGCCATCCAAGAGCAGCAAAGTCTCTTGTGCCGGATTTGAGGTGTCCCCAAGCTCGCGCAGAGAACCGATGCGTGCCATCATGTCCGGTACCGATTCGGGGTGCACAAGTTCGGTGATCCGGCGGCCGAGGAGTTCATCTTGCGATGCTGCCGCCAGTGTCTTTGTCCCGGTGGGGTTGACATATACTAGTCGACCGTTTACGTGCACCAATATTACATCGGGACAATGGTCGAGCAGCTGCCGATAATGCTGGTCAAATAGTTGGCGTTGGATGTCCGTATCGTCGGCTGCATAAGTCGTGTTGCAGACCTGCACTTCCAACTCATTGTTATGCGTATCCCGTATCATCTCCCAATCCAGCTTAAATGAATGCTCGCTAATGAGGAAGTGTAGGGTCTAGCGTATCACATCGCCCCCTAGCGCTCGTTGCGTCAGTCCGGTAACAGACGGCTGACAACGAGTCGGCCCAGATCCCTGCCGCTTACGTCAATGCCCAGGTCCCTGTCGATGAATCGTACGTTGGTAACACGGTCCAGCCCGGCGATCATCGAGCTCGAGTCGATCGCGGTGCCGAGAATCAAGATTGGCTTTTGAAGTGCGCTGGCCCAACCGAGTTCGACCGCAACACCGAGCGACGGTGGAATTCCAAGCACCGCAACAACCACGTCGGACGAAACCAGCTCTTTGTGGTCGATCGGAACGCACTCCGCGGGCGCCAATGGCGAAGATCCCCAATCCTCGTTTACCTGCGCGGAGAAATATTCGAAACCCGCGCTTGCGAGGCAAGCGTAGAATTGCTCGAGTTCCTGCCTAAATTTGCGATCGAAGACGCCATCGACATTTAGATAATTGCTAAATGGCGCTGCGACAAAGATCTTCGGACGTTGGACATGCGGATATTCGGCCATCATGCGAATTTGGTGTACTTTCTCGTGCTATTTTTTGCAACGGCGACAGGGTACTTCTCCCGAACCTCCACAAGCTTGTCGAAGCATGACTGCATTAAGTCGATATCGAGGTGCCACGACAGCCGAATCAGGTAGTTGTAGATGTCAGCCAATTCCGCAGCTATGGATCGGACGTCGAGTTCGCGGCGATCAGTGCGAGACTTCCATTGCAGCTCTTGGGCAAGTTCGCCGACTTCCGCCATAAGGCTGATAGCCAGTTCCTGTGGTGTCTCGAATGTGTTCCATTCCCGGTCGCGGATGACCTCTTGCAATTCAAGGTGATAGTCCGGCCATTCGCAGCCAATCAGAGCCCGTGACTCACGACGATTAGTACTCCATTGGCCGATAACCAACTGCTCTGAGTCGACACCGGGGATGAGCGCGTCCAGCCGCCATCCGCGGGCCTGCATGATCCCGACCAGGCCCGGCGAAACTGGAAGGTGAATATACACTCGTCCTTCGGTCTCGATAAATTCGTCGACCTTCTCCAACGCAAGCAATAGCGCGTCGAATGTCGCTTCGTCCTTCCAGAATGCTGTCGAGATCTTGCTCGAACCGCCCTTCTTTGGGCATAAGACGAGCGCGCCGACCAATTCGTCGCCGTGGTAGGCGAGATAAACCACCTTTGGCTTCGATTCCACGTCATACGGAACGCGTCGAGCCGCCGCTTGAATCTGCAAAACCTCATGCCGAATAGCTTCGTTAGAGGCAAACGAAGTCGCTCTGCTAGCGAACTGTTCCCAATGTCTTTCGGTCTCGGCGCGGATTAATGAGATATCCGCGGCATCGGCAGCCAATGCTGAGTTGGTCACCGGTGTAGGAAGTTGGAGAATGAGTTCGCAGTGCCCTTTCAAATACTGATCACGCGAAGACCCCACGACTCGGTAACCTTGACGGGTAAAGAAGTTAACCGCCGGACGGTTATGCTTGTCAATGGTGCAGTAGATATTCCTTACCGTAATATCGGCATCGGATAGCATCCTATCCATGTAGGCAAGGAGGCGACGCCCTACTCCGCGCCGTCGAGCCTCCGGATGTACGATAAGCGGGCTGAGCTTGACTGTGTTCTGGCGCTTTACCGCGTAGTTCAGGAAGCCAATGACGCCGCCGCTTCGCGGACAGCTGGCGACTAGGCCAACCTGTCGTGTCGAATTATAGCCGCGTTCATCCACGTTATCGTTGAGGTACGCCTCCACGAGGCGATTGAAATGAGCAACATGATCACCTCCGTAATAGGGATTCAGCGCATCGACAAACAGAGCCAAGACCGCGCCCGTATGACCGACGCGAAACGGCTCGACAATAATGTCCACCTCACACCTCTGCTCTCACTTCAACATAGCCAGGACATAGCCACGTACTCATGTTTGGAAAATTAGCTAGACGAACGGCCACTGATCTTGCGTGTACGCACTATGCGATGACCGGCTTTCGGACCACACAACGGATAGAGACCCGAACGCCGGCCCCACGCCGCAGCGTCTCAGCGCCGCGCATACGTGCGGATCTGAAGCACTCGCATAGTCTTTCGGCCGCGACGGCGTAAAACATCGGCAAATATGCTTAAATCGGACCTGAGACCTGCGTATGGCCGTGTAAAAGTGCCAGTTCCGTGGTTACTATGCGTCCTGACGAACGTGGCCGGCCGCCGACCGGGGCCGCGTCTCCCAAGGGTCGCCCTGGGCACCTGGGCGTACCGGCACAACCTCATCAATCGGATACTTGCACGTTCGACCCAATACGGGCGCAATTGGCGTCCACGATGATCGTGAGCCACCATCAAGCCGGTTAAGTCACGCGGCGCTAGTTGATATTCTCCAAAGGGTTAGGTCCTTCATCCTCTTCGGGCGGCAAGAACGCGTTCATATTGTGTGTGAAGTCATAGCGGTCTACCGCCATACCATTGACAAAGAGACGCCTATCGTCATCGAAAACTCCTGCCGGGACATCCGCCAGATTGCCAGGAAACTGCGGAGGTTCCTCTGATGAATCGTTATCATAATCACCATACGAAGAGCTCGAATCGTCAGATCCATTGGCGTAGGCGACCGGGAACTCGGGCGGCAGATTATCAGCCGGAACCAGGAATAGATTGGTTCCGTAATTGTTCATTTTCGCGGGCGGCATTGACTCGTCGACGTTATTTGCGGAGCTGATGGAGGTGGCAGCGTCTTCCTCACTGGTCAGATTGTTGTTGCTGCTGCAGGTATCGAGCTTGAATCTGTTATGCCCACTCAATCTGACGGTAAGTCGACCTACGCTGACCATGCGATCGTGGGCGTTGATGGGTTTATCAATGGCTCCGGCAACTCCGCTGGCTAGCGCTAAAGAGCCCAACGCGGCGGCAGCCGCACATTTGCGCCGCCGCGAGCTGGCAAGCCGGGCTTTCGCACGGGTCAAATCAATTTCGGCGGCGCTGCGGCTGCTTTCGGACATCACGGCGCGCCGCAATGGAGACATGCTCAAGAATCTCCTTTACTGAGGTGTCGAGAGCTTGGGAAAATTCCATGCCGACGTCGACGGAACATCGCGGGCATTAAGCAACGCCTCTTTCATCCGTACGCACCGCGGCTATGCGCCAGAGATCTACCATTCATGGTTGTCCACAGCTCACGGCGTTCGGTAACGACCTCACCCATTGTGCCTGCTCGCGAGCACTGTATCAGCTACCGCTCTTTGTCGCGGGGACACCATCACCGATTCCAGCTGCGGCCGCGGTACTACGCTACCCAGGTGGACGTCGACGCGTTCTTGCTGACTCACCGCGGCACCTGGGATCGCCTCGATCAGTTGGTCAAAAAACGTCGCTCGTTGACCGGCGCCGAGATCGACGAGCTCGTCGAGCTGTACCAGCGCGTTTCCACGCACCTGTCGATGCTGCGGTCGGTGTCGTCGGATCCGCTGCTGATCGGACGGCTGTCAAGCCTGGTCGCCCGGGCGCGGGCCGCGGTCACCGGTGCGCACGCGCCGCTGACCAGCACCTTCGTCCGGTTCTGGACGCTGTCGTTCCCGGTGGTCGCCTATCGGGCCTGGCGGTGGTGGTTGGCGACGGCGGTGGCGTTCTTCGCCGTGGTGGTGCTCATCGCTTTCTGGGTGGCCGGCAGTGCGGAGGTGCAGTCGGTCATCGGAACTCCCACTGAGATCAACGAATTGGTCAATCACGACGTGGCGTCGTATTACAGCGAGCACCCGGCAACCGCGTTTGCGCTGCAGGTCTGGGTGAACAATTCCTGGGTGGCCGCCAAGTGCATCGCGATGTCGGTGGTGCTGGGCCTGCCGATACCGTTGGTGCTCTTTCAGAACGCGGCCAACGTGGGAGTGATCGCCGGCTTGATGTTCGCGGCCGGCCGCGGTGGCCTGCTGCTGGGCCTGCTGATTCCGCACGGGCTGCTCGAGCTGACGGCGGTGTTCCTCGCCGCCGCAACCGGGATGCGGCTTGGTTGGTCGGTGATCGCGCCCGGTGACCGGCCGCGCGGACAGGTGCTGGCCGAGCAAGGCCGCGGTGTGGTGTCGGTGGCCGTGGGCCTGGTCGGGGTGTTGCTGGTCTCCGGGCTGATCGAAGCGATGGTGACACCGTCACCGTTGCCGACCTTCGTACGCATCGCCATCGGCCTCATCGCCGAGGCCGCGTTCGTTTCCTACATCTTCTACTTCGGCCGTCGCGCCGCCAAGGCCGGGGAGACCGGCGACATCGAGGACGCTCCGGACGTGGTGCCCACCAGCTGATCCCGGCCCGCGACGGTCGGTCTGGCGACGCGACACACCGCGCGGGCGTTGCGCCGTTCACCTTCGCGGCCGAACTACAGCCGGCCTGTCGCCTTCATCGCCAAATACCGATCAGCAAGCGCCGGCGCGATGTCGGAGGGTGGCGCGTCGACGACGTCCACGCCGCTGTGGCGTAGCCGTGACGCGATGGCGCGACGGTCGTTTCGGGCGCGTTCGGCGGCCGCGGCGTCGTATACCGCTGCCGCGTCGGAACGCCCGATGGCCAGTTGGTCGACGCGCGGGTCGCCGACGGCGGCCACCACCACATGGTGTTTGGCCGACAACTGCGGCAGCACGGGCAGCAGCCCTTCGTCCAGGGCGGTGGCGTTGAGGTCGGTCAGCAGCACCACCAGCGACCGGCGCCGGGTGCGCCGCAGAATCGTGGACACCATTGCATACCAGTCTGATTCGACGAGCGCCGGTTGCAGCGGTGCCATCGCGTCCACCAGTTGGGCCAGCAGTTCGGTGCGGGACGCTCCGAACACGGCCGCGCGGCTCACCCGGTCGTGGGCCAGGAAGTCGACGTGGTCACCGGCCCGCGACGCCAGTGCCGCCAGGAGCAGCGCGGCGTCCATCGCCCAGTCTAGCCGCGGCCACCCGGCGGGATCGGCGGCAGTCGGGTCGACACCGACGCGCCCCGCAGCCATCCGTCCGGTGTCGAGCACTAGAACCACGCGCCGGTCGCGTTCGGGCCGCCAGGTGCGCACCATCACGTCGGAGCGACGGGCCGTGGCCCGCCAGTCGATCGAACGGACGTCATCACCGACGACATATTCACGCAGCGAGTCGAATTCGGTGCCCTGACCGCGGATCAGCGTCGGCAACAACCCGTCGATCTCGCGCAGTTTGGCCAGCCGCGACGGCAGGTGCTTGCGTGACAGAAACGGCGGCAGCACCCGGACCTTACCGGTCACCGGCTGCGAACTCTGCCGGCCCGCCAGGCCCAGCGGCCCGAACGACCTGGCGGTGACCACGGCCGCGCGCTGGTCTCCGCGGCGAACCGGCCGCAGCTGGGATGTCACCTGCTGGTGCTCGCCGCGGCCGATGTCGACCGGATGGCTGCGCGGCTCGGCGCGGGCGCTGGGCGGCCAGGCGTCGCGCACCCGGCCGCGGAACCGGCGGTGGCCGTCATTGTGGATGGACAAGCCCGCGGCTGCGGGCTGACCCAGTCGGATCGAGCTGTCCGGGGACCGGGTGAAGCGCAACTTGCGGGTGCTGGCCGCCAACAGCATGTCGATGACCACGGCTGTCGCCAACACCGTCAGCAAGATGACGAAAGCCTTTGCCGGCCAGGGAGACAGCGCAATCGGCAGAACGCAGATCAACGCCAGTAGTCCGGTGCGTCCGGTCAGGATCACTAGCGGGGCACCGGAACCGAGGCCAGTATTCCGTCCAGGACGCCGTCGGGCGTGGCGCCTTCGAGCTCGGCTTCCGGACGCAACATAATCCGGTGCCGCAGGGTGGGGCGGGCCATGGCCTTCACGTCGTCGGGGGTGACGTAGTTGCGCCCGGACAACCACGCCCACGAGCGGGCGGTGCCCAGCAGCGCGGTCGCCCCGCGGGGTGACACGCCGAGCTGCAGTGCGGGGGAGGCTCGGGTGGCTCCGACGATGTCGACGATGTAGCCCAATACCTCGTCGGCAATCAGCACCTGGCGAACGGCGTCGCGTCCGGCGGCCAGCTCGGCAGAGCCGGCCACCGGCTTGATCGCCGAGAGATCGCGCGGGTCGAAGCCGTGGGCGTGCCGGCCCAAAATGGCGATCTCGGAGTCGCGCGGCGGCAGGGTGACGTTGAGCTTCAGCAGGAAACGGTCGAGCTGGGCCTCGGGCAGCTGATAGGTGCCTTCGTATTCGATTGGATTCTGCGTGGCCGCGACGATGAACGGGTCCGGCAGCAGCTTCGCCTGGCCTTCGACGCTGACCTGGCGCTCCTCCATGGCCTCGAGCAGCGCGGCCTGCGTCTTGGGCGGGGTGCGGTTGATCTCGTCGGCAAGCAGCAGATTGGTGAACACCGGGCCGGGCCGGAAGGTGAACTGGGCGGTGTGTGAGTCGTAGACCAGCGATCCGGTGACATCGCCGGGCATCAGGTCGGGAGTGAACTGCACCCTTTTGAACTCCAGTTGCAACGCGGCGGCCATGGCCCGGACCATCAGCGTCTTCGCCACTCCCGGAACGCCTTCCAAGAGCACGTGGCCGCGGCACAGTAGCGCGATCACCAGGCCGCTGATCACGCCGTCCTGTCCGACGACGGCCTTGCCGATCTCGGCGCGTAACCCCAGCAATGCTTCGCGTGCGGAGTCCGCAGACGCGGTTTGGGTGGGAGCGGGTTGCGTCACGAGTGGGTGACCTGCCTTTCGATGTCGTCGAGTGCGCGGGCGAGGTGTAGTAGATCCTGGTCGGTGGCCGGTGGCGGGCCGTAGAGGTGGTATCGAACGAACTCCGGGTCGGCCCCGGTGCGGCGTGCCACGGTCAGCACCACCGCGGGCGGGTCGGTGCCCGGGCTGATACCGAGTCGTGGCAGCAGCCGCTGCAGCGTGGCGGTGCGCAGCGCGTCGGCGGCGCGATCGCGGGCCCGCCGGGACCGGTACAGCCGGCCACGGCCCTCGACCGTCTCCGATGCGCGGACCACCACGGGCATCTCTTCGGCCACCAGGGGGCCCAGCCGGCGGCCCTTCCAGAGCGCCACCAACAGGACCGCCAGCCACAGCTGCCAGATGATCCATGACACGTTGTCCGGGATGAGGTCGGAAAGCGATCCGGGCTCCGATGTTTCACCCTCGACACGATGCGGCGCATACCAGATGACCCGTGGCCGGTCGCCCGCGAGGTTCATCGCCAGCGCGGCGTTGCCCTCTTCGAGCAGACCCCCGTTGGTCATGAAGTTGCTACTGCCCACCACCGTGACGGTTCGCCCGGCATCGCGGTAGCGGACCAGTGCCCCGCCGTAACAGCTGATGACCTCCAGGTCATCCTTGGGCTGGTAAGCATCGCTGGGTCCGAAATGCACTTTGCCGGCCCGATCAGCTTCTCGCAGAAGGCATTTCGGCTGGGATGCGAATTCCTCAGCCGCCGTGATGCGCAGCTTCGGAGTGAGTGCTCTACGGGCTCGTGCGGTGGGTTCGACCAGGAGAAGGTCGCCGGGAGCCCGCGCCAGCCGCTCCAAGAGGGAACTGTCGGTCAGGTACTGCGTCTGTGCCATCAGCAGCAGCGTGTCGGCGCGCGCCGCGCCCTCGACGTCGGCGACGGTATTGGCGATCACGACTTCGACGCCGTCTTCGCGCAGCAAGGTGACCAACGCGTGGGCGCCGGACGGGCCGGTGGCCGCGGGATCCATCATGCCGCCGGGCCGCGGCGCCGTCAGGTAGGTGCCGATGGCGGCGACGAGGATGATGGCCGTCAGCGCGAGTGCGATGCCTCGCCATGGCCGCCGTCGCCGGGCCACATCGGGTGTCGTCGTCACCGGACCTGCGCCCAGGAGTCGTGTGGGGCAGGCTTATCCACCGCCGGCGGGGCGCCGGCACGGGATCTCAAGTGGTCGTCGAGATCGGCGATCAACTGGTAGGCCGCCGGGGTTCCGGGCCGCTCACCATAGGTGACGTCGTTGAATGCCGTTGCCGCCCGGGCCAATTCGCCCGTCAGATGCGGGAGGGCCGCGCCCGCATCATTGGCCAGCTCGTTGGCGGTCCGCCCCGGAGCCGCGTTGAGCACACCGGTCTCTTCCAGCTGGCGAGCGACCGCGCGTAGCCGGTGCCGGATAGCTGCTGCCCAATTGCCTTGGGCTGCAAATGCTTCGGCTGTGGTCCGGTGCTGGGCGGCGGTGAGTTGACCGGCTTCGAAGAGTTGGTAGTCACTGCCCCGGTTGGTCCGCATCGTGCGGCGCGCGATGTGCACGGCGACGATCACGGCGATCACCGCCAGGATCAACACCACTGTCAGGGTGAACCAGCCGCCGGACACCGAAGCGCCCTTCTCCAGCAGCCGGTACAACTGCTCATTGATCCAGTCGTTGAAAGCCTTCGACAGCGACTCCTTGGGGTAGATCGGTTTGTCGAGCTCGCGCTGTGCGGCCTGGTGGGCGGCATCGCGATCGATGTCGATGGAAGGCATCGTCAGTCCTCAGTAAGGCCGCGTGAGCCACAGGTTGTCGGTGGACTCCACGGCCGCGGGCCCACCGGCGGCACCGGTCTGCAGGACCAGGTCGAAGGCCTCGGCGCGCATGCGCCGATCGGCGTACAACAGCACCACCACCCCGGCGGTGAACGGCGCGGTGATGATCTGGCTGATCGCTGAGCCGACGGCCGACAGCGTCGTGCCGATGAGCAACATAGCGATGGATCCCTCCGTCGCGGTGACGCCGAGCAGGATCTGGCTGGCGATGCTGAAGGGAGCCGCGACGGCACCGCCCACCATGCCCACCACCAAAGCCGTCAGCATCCGGATGCCCAGCACCCGCCAGAAGCCACCGCGGACCAGACGAAACGATCTGGTGACCGCGTCGACCAGCGGCAGTCGCTCCAGCACGATCAGCACCGGCGCGAACATCAACATGGTGTACAGGTAGGCCAGCAGCAATCCGACCAGCAGCAGCAGCGGCACGCCGAGCAGGACCGCCGCCGCGCCGTTTGCTGCGGCCGCGACCCCGACCAGGATGACGACCACCAGGCCCAGAAGCGCCACCATCCCGGCGGCTTCCAGCAGCGCCAGCCCGATCAGGGCCAGCACGCGCCCGCGGACCCGGGTCCACGCTTCGCCGATGGTGATGGGAGACCCGAACACCGCGCGCCCGATGACGACGGTGAGGATTCCGCTCAGCAGCATGCCGCCCAGCCATGTGACCAGCCCGCTGGCCGCCGCCGACCCCATCCAGGCGCCGAAGACGCCAACGCTCAGTTCCTCGGAGGGCTGGGTGTTCAGCCGGTTGACGGCTGTCAACGGGCCTATGGTGGCGGCCAGCGTGATCACTTGCATGATGACCACGACGATGGCGGTCAGGCCCAGCGTCGCCTTCGGATTGGCGCGGATGTAGCCGACCGCGCCGTTGTAGATGTCGCTCAAGGTCAACGGCCGCAGCGGGATGATCCCGGGCTTGACCGCCCCGGGGACCAGCGGCGGCCCGTATGGGGCGCCCGGCCCGGAGCCGGGCGGCGGGCCGTAACCCGGCCCCGGCGGGCCGTAGCCGGGCGGCGGGCCGTAGCCCGGCAGGCCGTAACCCGGCCCCGGCAGGCCGTAACCCGGCCCCGGCGTGCTATAGCCGGGCGGCGGGCCGTAGCCGGGCGGCGCACCGTACCCCGGCGGCATGGCGCCGTAGCCCGAAGCCGGTTCGACCGGTGCGGGGTAGCCGGCTCCCAACGGTGGATACCCGACCGGTGCATAGCCGGGGTTCTCCGCCGGCGGGTCAACCGGATAACTTGGCGGCAGCGTGCTCACCGGATGTGGCGGCTGTCGTCGTTGATCATGGGCTCCATCCTGTCGGCGGTCGGCGCATTTCTCAATGTAGGGATGACTTCCGATCTTGGTGTCGGGTTCAGCAGCCTCCGAAGGGAACGCGCGTACCGTCTCTGCCATGGCGGAACTCAAATCGCGGCTTCGGGCCGACCTGACCGAAGCGATGAAAACGCAGGACAAGTTGCGAACGGCGACCTTACGCATGGTGCTGGCCGCGATCCAGACCGAGGAAGTATCCGGCAAACAGGCCAAAGAGCTCTCCGATGACGAGGTGCTCAAGGTGCTGGCCAGAGAATCCCGCAAGCGTGGCGAGGCGGCCGAGATCTACACCCAGAACGGGCGTGGCGAGCTGGCGGCCAACGAGCACGCCGAAGCCCGGATCATCGATGAGTATCTGCCCACGCCGCTTACCGAGGCAGAATTGGCCGATGTCGCCGACACCGCCATCGCGCAGGTGGCCGAAAACCTCGGGCATCGGCCCACCATGAAGCAGATGGGCCTGGTCATGAAGGTGGCCACGGAGATCGCCGACGGCAAGGCCGACGGGGCACGCCTGTCCACGGCGGTCAAAGAGCGGCTGTAGGCCGCGCTCAGGTCAATCTCGCGGCAGAGTCCAGCCGTTCGCGCTGGGGAACCACGACGTATTTCGGGTCGCGGGTGGACTCCACCCCGGCCTCGAACACACCAAACCGCTGCAGCGCGCTGCCGGTGAGCAGTGCCAGCCCGGACAGCATCGCCGCGAGGCGGCTCCGGCGGGCGGCCACCGTGCCCAGCGCCCCGCCGACCGTCAGGTACTCCGCCCACTTGCGCAGCCGGTGCGGCTTTCCTGTCGTGTACGCCTCGGCGGCCAGGCCCAGCCGTTGCTCCAGCAGCCGCGACGCCGCAACCTCCAGCCCGGCGCCCACCACGGCGAGCCGTCGCGCCGGAGCGGCCTGGGCCACGGGCGCCAGCACCATGCCCCAGCCGCCGCCGCTGGCCGCGGCCGAGCCGGTGAACACGAACGGCAGATAGGGGTGGGCCTCGTGCCAGGCCGGGACGGCGGTCTGCGACAGCAAGACCGCGGTGTAGGAGGCGACCCCGGGTGCGACGGCCGCGGCGGACAACCCCGCGGGCCGGGCTAGCAAAGCCAGCAGCCTGCCTGCCCACGTACTCCGCAGCGCTGGCGGTATGAGCTCGGCAACCCCGGCCAGCCCGGCGCCAGGCCCGTAGGCGGTCAGAATCCAGGTGCCCACGCTCATCGGCGAACTCGGCTTGGCCACCCGCAGCATGTGGTGGAACCGCTCCGGACGGCCGAGGTCGGCAACCAGGAAATACATGCTGGCCAGAATGCTGGCCAGCGCCCCGACCCGGCTCACCCGGCACAGTTGCGGCCGCCCGGTCAGATCGGCACCGGCGGCCAGCAACGCCGAACCCGCCGACAGGCCGCCGGAGAACAGGTACGCCGCGATCTTCCACTCCCACACCGGCGGTTTGAGCACCGGACGCCCGTAATAGGAGCGGAACTCCGCTCGGGGCACGGCAAGCTGTTCCCGGCCGCCGGCCGCCCGCCGGGTCATCGCCGGGTCCCGGCAAAAGCCGACACCGCAGCCGCCACCAGGGCTGTCGCGGCCATTCCCGCGTAGCGCCACATGGCCGGCAAGTCCCGGGTGGGCACCACCGGATCTGGCGGCAAGCCGTAGACCTCCGGCTCGTCCAGCAGCAGGAAGAACGCGCCGTCGCCGCCCACTCCGTCGTCGGGATCGTGACCATACAGCCGCGCCTGGGTCACCCCGCGCTCGTGCAACTGCTCGACGCGCCGCGCGGCGCGCTCTCGCAATTCGTCGAGCGGACCGAACTGGATAGAGTCGGTGGGGCAGGCCTTCGCGCACGCCGGCTCCAGCCCGTCGTGCAGCCGGTCGTAGCACAGCGTGCACTTCCACGCCCGGCCGTCGCCCTCGCGTCGGTCGATCACCCCGTACGGGCAGCCGGACACGCAATACCCGCAGCCGTTGCAAATGTCTTGCTGCACAACGACCGTACCGAACTCGGTGCGGAACAACGCACCCGTCGGGCACACGTCCAGACACCCGGCATGCGTGCAGTGCTTACACACATCGGAGCTCATCAGCCAGCGAAAATCGCTGCGCGACTCCGGATCCGCCACGGCCCCGGGCCGCTCGAACTTCGGGATGCCGAGATCGGTAGGCGGCTGCTCGATGAACGCGACGTGCCGCCAGGTGTTGGCGCTGAGCATGCCGGTGTTGTCGAACGACATGCCTAGCAGGTTGAAGCCGTCGTCGGGCACCCGGTTCCACTCCTTGCAGGCCACCTCGCACGCCTTGCAGCCGATGCATACCGACGTGTCGGTGAAGAAGCCGACCCGCGGTGGGTGGCCCTCATGTCCGGCATCGCCGGCCGGATCGCTGAGCGGACCATAGAAACTGTTGTGGCTCACGGGTTTACCTCGCCATGGGTGTCCAGTTGGGTGCCGGTCTGCGGGGTGATGCCGGCGCGGCTGCGGTAGTCGGCGATGTATGCCAGCAGCGCCGGTCCGCGGGGCCGCCTTCCGGGTCGTACGTCGCAGGTACAGACCTTGCTCTCCTGGATGAAGACGTTGGGGTCCAGCACCACACCGAGCAGGTCGTTGACGACGTCGCCGTCGACCAGGCCGGTGTAACCAAAGTGGTACGGCATCCAAATCTGTTGCACCACAAGGTCTTCAATGCGAAGCGGCTTCATCCGTTCGGTCACCAGCACCCGCGCGTCCACCGCGGTGCGGCTGGTGATCACGTGCGCCCAGTCCAGATGCGTCAGCCCCCGGATGCGCGCCAATTCCGGTGCCACCTCGACGAACAGCGCCGGCTGCAGTTCCGACAGGTAGGGCAGCTGCCGGCTCATTCCGCCCGCCGTGTGATGCTCGGTAAGCCGCGCTGCGGTGAACACGAACGGGAACACCTCGCCGTGGGCCTCCGGCGGCGCCGGGTTGGACGGATTGTCGTTGCGGCCGTAGACGACTCGCGTCGGGTTGCCCTGCTGCTGGTACAGCGCGTTGCGCACCGGCGACTCGTGGGGCTCGTAGTGCGTGGGCAGCGGACCGTCGGCCAGGCCGTTGGGGGCGAACAGCCAGGCTTTGCCGTCGGCCTGCATGACGAACGCGTCGTCACCGCGCAGCGCCTCGACACCCACCGCGCCGTCCGGCGGGCGGTAGTCCGGCGGTTTGTGCTTTTCGAAATCGGGCACGTCGTGGCCGGTCCACTCGCCCTTCTCCGGATCCCACCAGACCAGCTTCTTGCGCTCGCTCCACGGCCGGCCCGCGGGGTCGGCCGACGCCCGGTTGTAGAGCACCCGTCGGTTCAGCGGCCACGTCCAGCCCCACTCGTTTTCGTACGGGCACTGCTGGTCGTGTGGCGTGCGACGGGCCGCCTGGTTGACCTCGTCGGCGTACACGCCGCTGTAGATCCAGCAGCCGCAGGAGGTGCTGCCGTCGGCCTTCAACTCCGGGTAGCCGCTAACCGCCCGGCCAGTGGTCAGGTCGATGCCGTTGATGCGGCGCAACACGTCCTCGCCCGAGGGTTCGTCATCTTCCATGGCGTAGTCCCAGGCCAGTTCGAGCAGCGGCCGGTCACGCTCGTCGGTTGAGGCGCTCAGCTTTTCGCGCAGTATGCGGCCCAGGTGGTAGAAGAACCACAACTCCGAGCGGGCGTCGCCGGGTGGGTCGACGGCCTTCTCCCGCCACTGCAGCATCCGCTGGGTCTGGGTGAACGTGCCGGCCTTCTCGACGTGGGAGGCCGCCGGGAAGAAGAACACCTCGGTGCGGCAGGTCTGCGGCGAGATCTCCCCGGTCTCGACCTCCGGGCCGTCCTTCCAGAAGGTGGCGCTTTCGATCATGACCAGGTCGCGCACCACCAGCCAATCCAGGTTGGCCATGCCGAGGCGTTGCAGCCGCCCGTGCGCCGATCCAACGGCCGGGTTCTGGCCGAGCAGGAAGTAACCGAACACCGCGCCGTCGACCATGTCCATGACCGTGCGATAGGTGCTGTGGTCGCCGTTGATGCGCGGCAGGTAGTCGAAGCAGTAGTCGTTGTCGGCGGTGGCGTGCTCGCCCCAGTACTCCTTGAGCAGCGAGACCATGTAGGCATCGGCGTTGTGCCAGAAGCCCTTCTGGTTCTGGCTCATGATCCGGTCGAGGTAGTCGGCCAGGGTGTCCTGGCCGGCCTGCGGCATGGCTAGGTAACCGGGTAGCAGGTTGAACAGTGTCGGCACATCCGTGGAGCCCTGGATGCTGGCATGACCGCGCAGCGCGAAGATTCCGCCGCCGGGGCGGCCGATGTTACCCAGCAGCAGCTGGATGATCGAGCCGGCGCGAATGAACTGCGCACCCATCGAGTGCTGCGTCCAGCCGACGCTGTACACCAGCGCCGTGGTGCGCTCCCGGCCGGAATTCTCCGCCCACGCCCGCGCGACCTGTAGGAAGGTGTCGGCCGGCACGCCGCAGACCCGCTCCACCATCTCCGGGGTGTAGCGGGCGTAGTGCCGCTTGAGGATCTGGTAGACGCAGCGCGGATGCTGCAGCGTCGGGTCGGCCGGGATCGGACCCGCACCGCCCTCGACCGCTGGCCCGCCGGAACCGAGGTGATCCGGCGCCACCCGTTCGGCGGCCTGCGTTGCCTCGTAGTGCCAACTTGCCGGGTCATACGAGGCCGAGCCGGGGTCATAGCCGCTGAACAGACCGTCGAGATCCTCAGTGTCGCGGTAGTTTTCGTCGACCAGGAACGAGGCGTTGGTGTAGGCGGTGACGTACTCGCGAAAATCCAGGCCGTTGGAAAGAATGTAGTTGATCACCCCACCGAGAAATGCGATGTCACTGCCGGCGCGCAACGCCACATGGCGGTCGGCCAGGGCGCTGGTGCGGGTGAACCGCGGGTCGATGTGGACGACCCCGGTGCCGCGAGTCTTGGCCTCGATCACCCATTGGAACCCGACCGGATGGGCCTCGGCCATGTTCGAGCCCATGATGACGATGAAGTCGGAATTGACCAGATCCTGCTGATAGTCCGTCGCTCCGCCGCGACCGAAGGAGGCTCCCAGACCGGGAACCGTGGCGCTGTGTCAAATACGGGCCTGGTTCTCGATCTGCAGCGCCCCCAGGGCGGTGAACAGCTTCTTGATCAGATAGTTCTCTTCGTTGTCCAGAGTCGCTCCGCCGAGGCTGGCGATGCCCATGGTGCGACGCAAGGTGTTGCGGTCGGCGTCGAAGTCCTGCCAGCCCTTGCGTCGGGCGTCGAGCACCCGGTCGGCGACCATGTCCATCGCGGTGTCCAGGTCGAGTTCCTGCCAGTCGGTGGCGTACGGCGCGCGGTAGCGCACCGTGGTTTCCCGCTGCGGCCCGGTGACCAGTTGGGTGCTCGCAGATCCTTTGGGGCACAAGCGCCCCCGAGAAATAGGACTGTCCGGGTTGCCCTCGATCTGGATGACCTTCTCGTCCTTGACGTAGACCTTTTGCGCGCAGCCCACCGCGCAGAACGGGCAGACGGAGTGGGCTACGTGGTCAGCCGCGGCGGTGCGCGGTTGCAGCCCGGCCGAGCGAGCCGACTGTGCGGCCTTGCCGCGGCCCAGCGGGTCGGACCCGGTGAGCTGACGGTAGACCGGCCACGACTGGATCAGCTTCCCGAAATCCATGCGACATCCTCTCGTCAAGCGCGTCTCGACCTCCCGGCCCGTCTACAGATCAAACCACTGCAGGCCCCCCACCGCCGAATGCGATGTCGGCCTCCAGGACAGAACAGCGTCTGCGCGTCCCAGTCGTCGGCCTCAAAGCCCTGCCTCGCGGACCAACCGCTTTGGTCCCGCGCCCTACCCGGCGCGGCGCGCTCGTCAGCCACGCGCGGCGACAAACGTCCGGGTGCCGTCACCGGCGCGCCGTGTAATCCTTTGTGCATCAAGATGTTCCAGTAGCGGTACGGCGACCCGGCGGGTGGTGCCCAAAGCGCTTTTCGCTTGGCTTACCGTGAACGGCTGGGGCAGCGCCGCCAGGATCGCGGCCGCCCGGGCAAATGCGTCCGGACCAAGGACGACACCGTCGGCAACCCTGGTGAACCGGCCCGCGCGCACCGCTGCGGCGAGTTCCCTTGCACCCAAGCGCAACTCGGCCAATTCGTCGGCCTCTGGCGCCCGGAATGGCTCGGTGGTCAGCCACTCCTCCACCGTGCGCACCGCCTTGTCGACGCGCGGGGGCAGGCCCGCGCCGGGCGACCGGACCAGGCCGTCGGCCACTTCCAGGCCGGTGCCATCGAGCAGCTCGGACACCAGTTGGGCGGCCGGCAGCCCCACCCGCTGGCGCAGCGCTTCCAGCGGCATGCCCGCCGCGATGTCATGGTCACTCGCCCAGCGCCGCACCGTCGTGATCGCAAGCTCGCGCCGGCCGGCCCACCATTGCGCATCCACCACCCAATCGCCCACGCGGCAGCCGGTGGGTGGCAGCCCCATCGCGCGCAATTGCGCCGCGGGTGCGCAGTCAGGCGGACGCACCCGGCCGGTCGCCAGCTCCTCGCCCCGGGCTCGCGCCGCCCCGCGCCGGCGCAGCCCGGGCGGCCGCACATCGAGCACCTCGATCCCGGCCGCGATCCGGTGTTCCCCGGGGTCGCGCAGCAACCCCACATCGCCGACCCGCAACGGCAACTGCCCGGCCAGCCGCAACCGCGCCCCGGCCGTCCCGAGCGGGCGCACCTGTACCGGCACCGCCGCCGACCCGATGTGCAGCACCAGCTGGCGGTGCAGCGGGCCCGCCGACCGCAGGGCCACGTCGATCTCCGCGGTATCCAGCCAGGCCCCCGGCGTCCGAACGGTGTCGCCGCGGACCAGCTGCCGGCGGTCCACCCCCCGCAGGTTCAGCGCCACCCGCGCCACCGCGGCGACTTCGCCGACGTCGCGGCCCAGTGACTGGAGACCACGGACGGTGACGCGCCGTCCGGCGTGCTCGAGTTCGTCGCCCACCCGGATGGTGCCGGCACTCAGCGTCCCGGTGACGACGGTGCCCGCGCCGCGCATGGTGAAGCACCGGTCGACCCACAGCCGCACGTCGCCGTCGCGGTCCGGCGGCGGCAGCCGTTGCACCAGTGTCAGGAGTCCGCCGCGGACTTGATCCAGGTCGGTGCCGAGTACGACCGGCGCGCCGGCCAACCGCTGGCGCACCTGTGCGATGGCGGGAGCCGGGTCCGCCAGATCTGCCTTGCTGATGACGACGAGCATATGGCCAACCCGCAGCGCCTCCACCGCCGCCAGATGCTCGTCGGACTGCGGCATCCAACCCTCGGTGGCGGCCACCACGAACATCACGGCCGGAACCGGGCCGACGCCGGCCAGCATGGTGGGAACGAACCGTTCATGGCCGGGCACGTCGACGAACGCCAGCCGGTGTCCGTCGACCTCGGTCCAGGCGAAGCCGAGGTCGATGGTCAGGCCGCGGCGTTGCTCTTCGGCCAATCGGTCCGGCCACATCCCGGTGAGCCGATGGATCAGCGTCGACTTTCCGTGGTCGACGTGTCCCGCGGTGGCTATGACGAACATGCCAGCACCGCCGCCGCCAGCAGCTCGTCCTCCTCCGGTGCCACCGTGCGCAGATCCAAGAGGCATCGGCCGCGCTCCACCCGGCCGACCACCGGCGGGCTGCCGGTGCGCAGCTTTACGGAGTACGGCTCGGGCAGGCTCAGCCCCGCGCTGGGCAGTCGCACCTCCGGAGCGCCGCCCCCACCGACGGCCGCCACGCAATCCACCGCTTCGGCTCCGGGCAGCCGCGCGGCGAGGCGTTCCGCTCGCCCGCGCAACTGCGCCACGTCGGCGTCCAGCGCCTGCGCCACTGGGGGTGGCGGACCGGCCACGGTCGCTTCCAACGCGGCCAGGGTGAGCTTGTCCACCCGCAGGGCTCTGGCCGCCGGGTGCCGGCGTAGCCGCTCGATCAGCTCGGCATCGCCCAACAGCAGGCCGGCCTGCGGGCCGCCGAGCAGCTTGTCGCCACTGGCGGTGACCAGATTGGCGCCGTCGCGCAGGGTGGTCGTCGCATCCGGCTCGTTGGGCAGCACCGGATGCGGCGCCAGCAACCCGGAGCCGATGTCGACCACCAGCGGCGGGTCCAGCTGCGCCAGCTCCGCGACGCTGACCGCTGAGGTGAACCCGGTGACGCAGAAGTTGGACGGATGCACCTTGAGCACAAACCCGGTGTCCGGCCCGATCGCCTCGGCGTAGTCGCGCAGGCTGGTGCGGTTGGTGGTGCCGACCTCGCGCAGCCGCGCGCCGGTGGACGCCAGCAGCTCGGGAATGCGGAATCCGTCGCCGATTTCGATCAGCTCGCCGCGGCTGAGCACGATCTCCCTGCCTCCAGCCAGGGTGAGTGCCGTCAGCAGCAGCGCGGCGGCGTTGTTGTTGACCACATGCACCGCGCCGGCGGCCGGCACCGCCCGAGCCAGCGCGCCCAGCGCGCCCCGGCCGCGGCGCGCACGACGACCAGTTGCCAGGTCGAATTCGACGTCGGTGGTGCCGCTGGCGGTGACCATCGCATCCACCGCGGCTTGCGACAACGGTGCCCGGCCCAGGTTGGTGTGCACGACGACGCCGGTGGCGTTGATGACCGGTCGCAGGCTCGCCGCGGTCGCCGGAAGTGCGGCGACGGCTTGGTCGGCCACCTGTTCCGGTTCGACCTCGCCGGCTCGAGCCCGCTGCTGGACTTGCGCGACAACGGATTTCACCAGGGCGCGGCCCAGCAGGCGCTGCGCGTCGGCCAGCCGGGGATCGGCGAGCAGCGCGTCGGTGCGGGGGACACGTCGTCTCGGGTCGCTCATGTCTGGGCCCAGGGGAGGTGGCGGAGGCGGACGGGAATCGAACCCGCCAGCGGCAGCATCTGTCGCTCGACGGTTTTGAAGACCGCGCCGGTCACCAGACCGGAGACGCCTCCCTGGGCCATGGCGACATTGTGACAGCCGCCTGGCCGCGGCCGGCTATGCGTCACCGGCGTCTTGCGGCGGGCAGGCTTGGTCGCGCTCCCCGATCGCGATAGTAAGGGCAGCTCCATACCAATCCGGCGGCAGTCCCAGCAGGTCCACAACGGCCGCGTCGGCATAGCCGCCGACAACGCAGGAATGCAGCGACAACTCGCGCGCCTTTTCGCGCAGCATCTGGGCTAGCTCACCCGCTTCTATCGTTGCGAAGCGAAGGCCCCGGTGACCGTACTTATCAGTGACCCGCCGAAAATCGAGAACCAATACGGCAAGAGTTCCGCACGGCCATGCCCATTTCTCGATCAGCACATTCGTGACGGCTTCGGCGTCGACCACATCGATCAGCAACAACCGCAGCCGGTCGGTGTGGGCGTACCAGATCTCGGCCCGGCCACGGGCGGGGCGGATCAGATAGGTGTGCACCGGATACAACCCACCGGCCGATCCGTAACCCATTCCCGACGGTCCCCGGCTGATCGGGGTGGCCAGGGCAGCCAACCGCGTGTCGTCAAGTCCCAACGGGGCGAAGCTGCGTACGGATCCCAGGGCCGACGCGGTGCCCGGCGGGGGAATTGTCAGCCCGCGTCCGTCGCGGGGTTGATAGTCGAACCGGCTCGGGCCGAGTCCGACCGCGTAGCCACCGGCTCGGGCCGCCGAATCAATCGTCCAGTCGCCGAGCCGCCAGTCCCGGACATACTTGGCGGGTTCGATCGACACGTCGGCGCTGGCCGGTCAGCGAGCGGCCGAAGCGCAGCCGCCGCAGCCGCCGCAACCACCGCAGCCGCATCCGCCGCAACTGCCCGCGGCCAGCGCTGATGAAGCAGCCGGAAACTCCGGCGCACCGAGGTGATCTGCCCAGGTCGTGATACGAACCGTCGTGTAGTCGATCGAGGCGTACGGCGCCTCCGAGACTCGATCCACAGCCCAAAAACCTACTACAGCGGTACCGTCCGAGCCACCACGATGCCGGGTGCACCCGAGCGCGACGTCGGTGTTCACCGGGCAGCCCGGGGCGGTTGGGGCGCGGATTGCTCCTCCTCCGGATGCGCCAGCCGATGCACGGTGTAGATCCGCCGCCACAAGCGCGGGTACATGGTGTCTATCGACGGCAGCCCCGGGGACTCCAGCAGGCGAACGATGGAGAACACGAGCAGCGGGCGGTTGAACGGCGGGTCCTCCCTAGCGCGCTTGGAGGCGTCGACGAGCATCTGCAGCCAGGTCTTCCAGCGCTCGCGACGCTCCTCGATTGTCCAGAACACCTTGTCCAGCGCACCCCAGGTTGTCAGTTCGGTACGCCGGCACACCTCCAGGCAGATATCCGTCTCGTCGCCGACGACGACGAGATCTTGCCACTCGGACTTCTGAAAGCCCGCGGCCAAGCCGAGTTCCGCGAATTCCGTCAGAATCCCGCGGTACGACGGGTTTCCGGTGCAGTACCACAAGAGGAATTCATCGATCTTTACCTTGGCCCGAGAGTTCTCGTTGTCAAACTTCTTTTTCAACTTCCTGCGGGCTTTTTCGATTGACATGCTCAGATCTTTCAGATGATCGTCGAGCAGTTTCGAAGTTGACGCCAGGCGCTGAAGTTTTCGATGGACATCGTTGGGAATGCCTTCGCTGGCCTTGTAGAACCCGGCATGCGAGACGCGGCTCCAGGCTTCTTCCATCACGGTGTGGATCTGCAGTTCCAGCCTGAAATCCGCGACCGCGCACAGATGTTCGGCATCTGGCTCCGGTAATTCTCCGCAAAATCGCCGCACATCGTCATGGCCCAGCGGGATCGTGTAATAGATACCGGAATACCCCCGGCTACGCCCCGCGCCCGCATCGTGGTCGATGGCAAAGCGCTTTTGCCGCCGGAGCAAGCTGCCGAGCGCGGTGGTGACGGGGCGGATTTCCTCACTGTGTATGACCACTATCCGGCAGCCGATGAGATCCGGTAGGTCCTCAAGTCGCTTGTGGCGCTCCGCGATCCGCGCACGACATGAGTCCCACGACTTGACTCGGGAATATACGACGGGGAACCCCGGCTTGTAGTCGGCGTTGAATTGCGGCCTGGCGACCTGGCCGCTGCGGGCTTGGCGGAAATAATCTTCGATCGCGCTTTCCACTTTGTCTTGAATGACGTCTTGGGCGGCCAGCAGCGAAGGCCAGATGTCTTTGTACTTTGCCCCTTCGTTGAGCTCCGACTGCTGAAGTCGACCATCCTTCTCGGCCAAGGCTGCCTCCCCTGTTGGTGCATTACCGTTAGATCATCGGATGGGGTCTGAAAATCGCCTCACGAGCGTTCCCGAACATCGCGCTCTCGAGTTCGCTACTGACGTATCTGCCCCGTGTCGTCGAGTCTTCGACCCGCGCGAAGCAAAGGGGTCCAAGCTCCCCGGTCAGCCGCAGATCCGCGACGACACGGCAGTCGAAAACCTCCTGCGCGGTGGCCGGCGCGTTCCACGCGATGTGAGCCTTTAGACGCAGCTCCCGGTAGGTCGCAATGGCCGATCGACTTTCGATCCGCGACCAATAAACCGCCCGGTCCGCCACGGTGCGGATCTCCATGTCCTCCAGATGCGGCGGGTCGTCCTGGCTGCCGCCCGCCAAGTGGTGCCGCACCCAAGGCCGAGGCTGCAGGATCTCCAGAACACTCAATTCGCGGGCACGCTGCCACGGCACGTCGCTGCAATCACGGACGGTCATCGCCAGCTTCGGTGTCGCGTCAACTTGCAGCACGGCGCAGAAGATGTACTGCAGCGCGGGATCCATCCATGCCGTGACCTCCGCCGACCTCGGGGCGAACGGCAACCGCGCTTCCGGCAGCTTTGTGCCCATATCGCGGTCGTGGAACCGCCGGATGAACAGCAACGATCCGATCAATTCGCGGCGGGCATGCGTCAGGGCTTGGCCGGGCGTGCGATGCACCGCAGATCCCGTCGTCGTCTTGTAGGCCGCGGCCGGATCGTCGCGGTGGATCAGGCGTGCGGTGGCGCGCTCGACCCCCTCGCTGACCGCGCGATCCACCACCTGCTGATTGGTGGTGACGTCGCTGGCATACCCCAGGGCCGTCTCGCTTCGCCCGCGCTCATCGACCACCGAGCACCGCGCGATCGCGGTGTACCAGGCGCCGTCGGGCGGATCTGACGGCGCGAACCGAACGGATTCGACCTCGTAGGCAGCCCGCCTGACGCCGTCACTCACTTGTGACTCATATGTGCTCATGTGGGCCGGCGCCGCTTCTTTCGGCGGTCCCACCACCTGACGATCTGGTAGATGGCGTCGGGCACGATAACGCGACCTTTCCGCACGGCGTGGATGCGCTCCTGAAAGATCGCGAGGGATTCCGTCCAACTGTCGCTCGGGGGATTATCCGGAGGAAGGTATGCCTGGATCTCGCGGTTGATCTCGGTCCGTTCCCGGGCGTGGGTGAAAGAGCTGATGCTGACCCGGCCGATCTGTGTGACGACGGCGACTACCGCGACGGTACCGAGCGTGATGGTGCTGGAGCGGAAGACTTCGCCGCGTTCGACCGCCAGATAGCCGACGGCTACCGCAAGGCAGACCAGGCCAACGGAGCCCGCCCACAACAGCCGGGTAAGCCGCCCGAATTCCAGCGATTCCAGTTGCGCTGCCCGGATCTGATTCAATCTGTCATCCGGTGGTGCCTGGTTCTGAAAAAACCAGGTTCGGGTATCTTGCCTGCGATTGTCCGATCGCCCGCGCTGGCTTTCGATAAAGTCCTGCTGCCAGCGAGTCACGTCGTCATCATCGACGGAAGTCGGATACGGCTTATGTATGTCGTAAACGTAGTATTCGAATTCGTTGCGTAGCTTGCGGCCGCGTTCTCGCCATGCGGTGCGTTTGCGCAACAGTAGCCCGACGGCGACGACGAGGATGTACTGCAGTGCGGTTTTCAGCCAGGAGTCGGTGAAGACACCCTGGATGATCGGTGCGAGGATGGCCGCCAATACCGCGGCTATGTCCCAGTGCGAGCTGCGGCGGTCGCAGTACAGCGAAGCCTGAAGGAACTTTTGCGCATAGGGCTCGGTCTGGCGGTGTTGGACATGTTCGGCGCTGGTCACAGAGCCTCCTCCCCGGGCTCAGGCGATCAGGTGCGATGTTGATCTGGTTACCCAGTTTGCACGCGCGGGGCGTTGCTTAGTAAGTGCCGCCCCTGCGATGCCGGGCAGGGCGGCCAGGGGAGTGGCAGGTAGAGCACGATGGACACCATGTCCTACCGACTGACCCAGTACGCGCACGGCGGTGGCTGTGCGTGCAAGATACCGCCCGGCGAGCTGGAGGACGTGGTGGGCCGATTGGGGGCCGCCGCGCCGCAGGAGCCGGCCGGCGAGCTGCTGGTCGGGCTGGACAGCGGTGACGACGCGGCCGTCGTGCTGATCGAGGGCGGCGCGGCGCTGATCGCGACGACCGACTTTTTCACCCCGGTGGTCGACGACCCCTACGACTGGGGCCGAATCGCCGCCACCAACGCACTGTCCGACGTGTATGCGATGGGCGGGCGGCCGGTGGTCGCGGTCAATCTGTTGGGTTGGCCACGCGATGTGTTGCCCTTCGAGCTGGCCGCCGAGACGTTGCGCGGCGGGCTGGCCGCGTGCTCGCTGGCCGGCTGTCATCTGGCCGGTGGGCACAGCGTCGACGACCCCGAACCAAAATACGGGCTGGCGGTTACCGGCACCGCCGATCCAAATAGGTTGCTGCGCAACGATTCCGGCAAACCGGGCACCCCGCTGTCGCTGACCAAGCCGCTCGGGATCGGAGTGCTGAACAGCCGGCACAAGGCCACCGGCGAGCGGTTCGCGGAGGCTGTCGAGGTGATGACCACGCTCAACGCCGATGCGGCAGCAGCTGCGCTGGCAGCCGGCGTCGAATGCGCCACGGATATAACCGGTTTCGGGTTGCTAGGCCACCTGCACAAGTTGGCCAGGGCCAGCGGCGTCACTGCGGTGATCAACGCGTCGGCGGTGCCGTATCTGGACGGGGCACGGGAGGCGCTGGCCGCCGGCTACGTCAGCGGGGGGACCCGGCGCAACCTCGAGTGGGTGGCCCCGCACGCCGACCTGTCGGCGGTGAACGACCAGGAGGCGCTACTGCTGGCCGACGCGCAGACCTCCGGCGGACTGTTGATCGCCGGCCAGATCCCGGGCGCCCCAGTGATCGGCGAACTGGTGCCGCGCCAGGAGCACACGATCGTGGTGCGCTGAGCCGCTCGGCAGGGTTTGGGAACCTCGCCGGCACCCGGCTGCCCGAGGCCTTCGCGCCGGCGCCGGCTCGCACTCGCCACGACGTTATTTAACGTGATGTTACTTAATGTGGTCGAGAAGTAGTCCATGTGGACCAAAATAATCGTCTCGCCATTTTTCCAAGATCTCGCTGTGGTCGACATCGTCAGGGTGAAATCCAAGCTGGAAATAGGCGCGAACCTTTGGCATGATCCCCTTGAATACGGGAACTCGCGGCAGGAAAATTATGCTACGTACGGTGTTGATTGGGTGACGCCAGGCCCATGGGTCCGTCGCGATCGAGGCGAGCAGCAGCAAAAAAGGCAACCACAAGAAAGCCAGCATGCAAGCCATTGAAAGAATTCGCATTCGTTCCGTACCGCCGACGTATCGGTAAACGTCGAATGCAACGGCCTTATGTTCCATCTCTTCAATTGCATGCCAGTTCAGCATTGCCCGCACTTCAGGGTCGGTCAGCTGTTCTTGCAGCCAAGGAGTGGTCAACGCCTGCTCGCCCAGGACTGCAGTAAAATGCTCTACGGCCGCTGTATTTGCTAGCGCCAGCTTTGCAATCGTGTCCGGAATGCGGTACAGATTGTCCTTCATCCGCTTGACGAATCTGGCTCCTAGGGCATCGAGCAGCCTCGTCACCCAGTATCCCATCCGTACCAACTCAATGTTCAAATTACGATGCTGTATCCCGTGGGTCATTTCTTGCCCGATAAAGCCAGCAACTTGATTCTTCAACACCCGATCGGAGACTCGATCCGAGTAACGGCGCACCGCAAGAATAAAGGATGCCTCTCCCGATGGAAAGCCGCCAGACAGTAGCGCGACGAGGTGGCTCATCGCAATATCTCCAGCCACGAAATGCCGCTTGGACGGAGTTGAGTGATCAAAAGAAAATACAATGCGGCGAGTTGTCACCGCACGATTCACAGAGGATTCCGGCCGGCTGTAGACGTTCCTGGTCCCCACGTTTGTCAACCTGTCTTTCTGACGTGGCGAATCGTTGTCGCGTCTGCTCGATCAGGGGCCTCGATAGGGCGAGCGGTGGAGTGATATCGAGTGTCGGTGTCGGCCACTGGCTGACCTGGTGGCGCCTGAGCGGCTGCGGCGTTAACGTCCGCGCCGGGCAGCGGCTCGCCGTCGCGTACGTCCGTCGGCCAAGCTGCGGTGTTCCGGCCCCCTGTGCCCGGGCTGCCAGGTACGTTTCGCGCACCCCGGGGCAAGCAAGTCTTACCAAGCATGTGCTGGACGGCTTTTTCCCTCAGCACTGATTCGAAGACCCAAATGGCGGAAAGCGCCGGCTCCCGCGTGGTGGCACCGCAACTCCGTTTCCAAGCTCGCCGCCCGGCCTGAGCGGTTAAATCACTGCCGCCCAGGGAAATACGCAGGGCGGGCCACAAGAACCTTAAGAGATCATAATTGGACGAGCGCGGCGATCCCTATCCTCCAGCCGTGCGACAGCTTGTCCCCCAATCGAAGGACACCACCGCGCCGACCTACTACAGGCCCGCGCGCGGACCCGTACGAGCCGATGTGCTGCGCCGGCCCGTGATCCCGAGGTAGGCGGCAATGAGCAGTACCGCGATGACGATCCCGACCAGGAACGGGATGATCTCGAAGCCGCCGTTCTGGTTCGAGTATCCGAGCCGGTAGGCAATCCAGGTGCCCAGGAACGAGCCGACGGCTCCCAACACCACGGTCATGATGACACCGATGTTTTGCTTGCCTGGCATGACGAGCCGGGCGAGCGCGCCCACGATGAGGCCAACCACGATGGCCCCGATGATTGTTCCGATCATTATCCGCTCCTCTTGCGGTTGGGGCGGGCAGTTGCCGCCGCTGGGATGGGTCTACCCGTTCGTCGGCAGCGGTAAGCCGGCGCATGCGTAACGCCATGGCGAATCGGGGCGCGACTTGTCGCAGCGGCGTTACGCCGGCGCACAGCCGGGTACCCCGATTGGTATGGCGAATTTCGGCTATACGTTGATGACGGAACAAAGCGGACCGAAAGAGCTTGTACGGCACGCTCTTTCGGCCGAACAGCGGGGCTTCGACTTTCTAGTCTGCAGCGATCATTTCTCACCCTGGCTGACGTCGCAAGGACACGCGCCCAATGCCTGGGCGGTATTGGGCGCGGTGGCGCATGCCACCGAACGGGTCGACTTGTACTCCTACGTGACCTGTCCGACCATGCGGTATCACCCCGCGATCGTCGCGCAGCAGGCCGCCACCGTGCAGATCCTGTCCGATGGGCGGTTCACGCTCGGACTTGGCAGCGGCGAGAATCTCAACGAGCACGTCGTCGGCCGGGGCTGGCCGGCGGCCGAGCGTCGCCAGGACATGTTGCGTGAGGCAGTCAAGATCATCCGCGAACTGTTCGGCGGCCGGCTGGTCAACTGGCGTGGCGACTATTTCCAGGTCGATTCCGCGCGGCTGTGGGACCTGCCCGATATTCCGGTCGGTATCGGGGTGGCGGTCGGGGGACCGAAGGCCGTCGACAATTTCGCCAAGCTTGCCGACCACCTGATCGCGGTGGAGCCCGACGGCGACCTGGTCGACTCGTGGCACGCGGCACGTCAGGTTGCCAACGGCACCGGCCCCGGACGGGTGGTCGGGCAGATACCGGTGTGCTGGGATCCCAACCGCGATGCCGCCGTCGAACGCGCCCATGATCAGTTCCGCTGGTTCGGCGGTGGCTGGGCGGTCAACGCGGACCTGCCGACGCCGGCCGGCTTCGCCGCCGCCACCCAGTTCGTACGTCCCGACGACGTCGCCGAAAACATTGCCTGCGGCCCGGACCTGGATGCCATCGTCGAATCGGTGCGGCCGTATTGGGAAGCCGGCTTCACCGATATCGCCGTCGTGCAGATCGGCGGGCAGCACCAAGATGTCTTCCTCAAGGAGGCCGCCGAACCGCTGCTTCACAAGCTGCGGACGGCCGCCCCCTAGCAACACGTTTGGCCCATCGCCACCGGGGTATTCGCCGGCATCCACCCCGCCCCGAAATGCCCGGTCTGGCCCGGTCTGGCAAGGCAAGGAGTTTGACAATGAATGACGCTTCGGCGAGCGCAACGGCAACTTTGGCGCGCGGTCTTGCGGGAGCCAGCCTAGGTCTCGGACTCGCCGAAGTGCTGGCGCCTGGAAAAGTGGCGAAGCTTGCCGGTGTTGGCGACACCGACCGGTCGCGTTCGGTCATCCGCGCCATGGGTATTCGCGAATGCGGCCACGCGGCAGCGTTATTGCTCGGCTCACCGAAACTGGTGTGGACCAGGGTCGCCGGGGACGCGCTGGACATCGCGCTGCTCGGGGCGGGTGTTCTCGGCCGTGGCCGGGAGGGACGGGCGCGCGGCGCCGTAGCCGCCGTCGCGCTGACCGGAATCGCCGGGGCCGACCTGTACGCCGCGGTGCGCGCCGCCCGCGACGGAGGTCACCGGCATGGCAACGGCAGCAAGCATCGGTCGCTGAGAGCCGCGGTGACGGTGCGCCGTTCGCCGGAGGACGTGTATCGGTTCTGGCGTGACCTGGAGAACCTGCCCAGCTTCATGCACCACCTACGATCGGTCACCGCGGGCGGCGACGGGCGGTCGCGTTGGGCCGCAAACGCACCGGTAGGCCAGCCCGTGCAGTGGGATGCACAGCTTGTCGAAGACGTGCCCAACAAACGGATCGCCTGGCAATCCGTGCGCGATTCCGGGGTCAGCCACGGGGGCAGCGTCGAATTCAACCCGACCGCCACCGGCGACGGTACCGAGGTCCGGGTGACGATCGGGTACCACATACCGGGCGGTGTGCTCGGGAAATCGGTTGCGACGCTGTTGGGCGAGTCGCCGGAACAGCAGGTCAACGACGACCTGCGCCGATTCAAGCAGATCCTGGAAACGGGGCAGATCCTGTATTCCGATGGGTCACCGGAAGGAACTTCGGCATTTCGCCAGATGCATCAGCAGAGCGCGCAGCCGGTGGGCAAAGGAGCGGACCGATGAAGGCTACCGTCTGGGCTGGACGCAATAGCGTTGAGGTGCAATCTGTTCCAGATCCTGCGATCCGCAACGACCGCGACGCCATTGTGCGGGTCACCGCCACCGCGATCTGCGGTTCGGACCTGCACATCTATGACGGCTACATCCCCACCGTCAAGCATGGTGACGTGCTTGGGCACGAATTCATGGGTGAGGTGGTTGAAGTCGGAAAAGCCGTGTCCAACTTGGCGGTTGGCGATCGCGTGGTGGTTCCGTTCCCGATCGCGTGCGGGGCGTGCGCTGCGTGCGAGCGCGATCTCTACTCCCTGTGTGAGAACTCCAACCCCAACGCCGGTATGGCAGAGAAGCTGCTAGGGCATTCACCCGCAGGGCTTTTCGGATATTCACACATGCTGGGCGGGTTTGCCGGCGGTCAGGCCGAATACGCCCGGGTGCCATTCGCCGACGTGGGACCGCTGAAAGTCGAAGACGATCTGACCGACGACCAGGTGTTGTTCTTGTCGGACATCCTTCCCACCGGCTACATGGGTGCCGAGATGTGCGGCATCGTCCCCGGCGACATTGTCGCGGTGTGGGGTGCCGGTCCGGTGGGCCTGTTCGCGGTGGCCAGCGCCTACCTGTTCGGTGCATCCAAAGTAATTGCCATTGACCGGATTCCGCATCGGTTGGAGCTGGCGGGCCGGCTTGGTGCGACACCGCTCAACTTCGCCGAGACTTCGGTGCTGGAGGAGCTGCGGGACATCACCGCCGGACGTGGACCCGACCACTGCATCGACGCGGCCGGTATGGAAGCTCGCAACGGTTCTAAAGTGGTGGACGCCTACGACCGCGTTAAGCAGGCTGCACGGTTGGAAACCGAACGGCCGCATGCACTTCGGGAAGCGGTGCTCAGTTGCCGCAACGGCGGCACCGTCTCGGTCATCGGGGTGTACGGCGGCGTCATGGACAAGTTCCCCATCGGCGCGGTTATGAACCGTTCGCTGACCATCAAGACCGGCCAGTGTCACGTGCAACGCTACATGCGGCCGCTTTTGGATCGCATCCGCGGCGGGGAGATCGATCCGACGGTGATCATCAGCCACCATCTGAAGCTCGATCAGGCGCCGCACGGCTACGAGATCTTCAAGCACAAGCAAGACGGCTGCACCAAAGTCGTCTTGAACCCATAAGGAGCACGCCGATGTCGAACGAGTTGCAAGGCAAGAGGATTGCCATCTTGGCTGCCGACGGTGTGGAAAAGGCCGAACTGGAGCAGCCGCGCGCCGCACTCCTACAAGCCGGGGCTCAGGTGGAGGTGGTGTCGCTTCGAAGCGGCGAAATCCAGGCGCGCGAACACGATCTCGATCCGGCCGGCAGGTTCGCGGTGGACCGCGCGGTCGCGGATGCGTCGGTAGGTGAGTTCGACGGCTTGGTGTTGCCCGGTGGCACGGTGAACCCCGACAAGCTACGTTCCGACAGCGCTGCGGTGTCTTTCGTCCGTGACTTCGTGGAGTCCGGAAAACCGGTTGCGGCAATCTGTCATGGACCATGGACCCTGGTCGAGGCAGGTGTGGTGAAAGGCCGAACGCTCACCTCCTATCGCAGCATTCGCACCGACTTGCGTAATGCGGGCGCCAACGTCGTGGACGAAGAGGTGGTTGTGGACGGCAATTTGATCACCAGTCGCTCACCGTCGGACCTTCCGACATTCTGCTCGACGATCGTCAACCAATTCGCGCAGGCCGCGGGATAGCAAATTGCGCCGATGGTACCGAGGTGGTTTCAAACAGCGCTGTGCGGGCATTAGTACTATCACGCCGTGATCGCCACGGCGGTGCCTCGAAAGGCCTACCTTGACGACCACCTTCCCTGCCCCGGATGGCGCACTGGTCGCCGACATGGTGTACCAGCCCCAATTCGATTCCCGCTTGCTCGTGGACACCATGGCGCGGACCGGTGTGATACCGCAACGCAGGGTGCTCGACTTGTGTACCGGCAGCGGCTTCGTCGCGATCGCCGCCGCTGAGCTGGGCTGTGCTAGCGTCACGGCCTTCGATATCTGTCCGAATGCGGTGCGCTGTTCCCGCGACAACGTTGCTGACGCCGGAGTGGACGTCGACGTTCGGCAGGGGTCGTGGACCCGCGCCTTCACCTGCGCGCCGTTCGAGGTGATCGTGTCCAATCCGCCGTATGTCCCCGCACCCCCCGTTGACGACTCCGACGCGATTTCGCCTGCGGCCGGTCCGTCGTGGGCCTGGAACGCCGGTCCCGATGGGCGTCTGGTGCTCGATCCGTTGTGCGGGTCAGCGGCAAAGCTGTTGTGCGACGGGGGATCCCTGTTGCTGGTGCAGTCAGCCCTGGCGGGTGTTCAGCGGTCCCTGGACGGTCTGCGTTCTACCGGCTTGGACGCGGAAGTCATTGCCTCGCAATGGATTCCATTCGGACCGGTATTGTCGGCGCGGGCGGCGTGGCTGGAGGAGACCGGCCGGGTGCGCCGCGGCTGTCGGGATGAGGAACTTGTGGTGATCCGGGCGGACAAGTCATGACGACCACCCGGGTTCAGGTCGTGCCCAACGGGCCGGTACTGGTGTCGGGTCCAGTGCGCATCGAGACACCCGGGGGCGGCGTCGTGGAATCGGACCGCTTCATGGTGGCCATCTGCACCTGCCGCCGCAGCAAGGAATACCCCCTGTGCGACACCAGCCATCGCAGATGCCGGCCCCCGCGGGCGCAGCGGTCTCAGGGGCAGGCTCGACGGGGTCAATCTGCGTCGGCAGGCGCCGGTTCTTCAGGTGGTGGGGGGACTTAACGCCCGCCGTTTTCCCAGCGTCCCCAGCCTTACGCGGTTGGCCCGCGCGAGCGGAATCTGCAGCTGCGGTAGCGATCCGGTGGTCCGCGACGTTGTGCCTTTGCTTGAGGAGGACCGTGGGCCTGACGAGGACTGAGCTTGGCGCAAACGTCGCGAGCAACCCGGTTACACCACTACACGGGTTTGGGGTGAGACTCGATTCAGACCCAGGAAGCATGTTGGACCGGCATTGACCTCATCGACACTGCGGCGAAGAGCGCATCTCCTGTAGCCACAGGCAACAACCCTATGCCCGGCGCCGTCGCCACGGGGGCCCCACACCACCACCGAACCACTGCCCCGACAAACCGCCATGATGCCCAAACGACGCCGCACCCGCACCCAAGACAAGGCGTACCGGATAGCCGTCGAACGCCACAAAACCACCAGGCGCGCACCGCGCGACCCCCGACCGCACCACCCAAGCCGGTCCCGCCCCACCCGACGACGACCCCCCCTTTTTTTAAGCGGGGAGAATCTAGACCTCGTCCAAGGGCCGGCGCAGCGATGTCTCGCCCGCCTGCCATGACCGCATCAGGCAGTCGGCCAGCCGGGTTTCGAGGAACTCGAACGCTCGCATCCCGAAGACGATGTCCTGGTCGAGGTGCGGTTCGCGGGCGACGAGGTCGCACACCACGTCGATGCGCACGACCTGTTCGTGTACCGCGTCCGCCTCCACGTGTTCGCGGTAGAAGGCGGCACATGCCTCGGGGGCGTCCATCCGTCGCAGCGCCTCGACCATCCGCCGGGAACCCGGTGGCGAGGTGATCTCCGTGGCCGCGAAGTGCCCGATCGCGGCGCCGCGTAACCGCCGGTGCAACCCGAACAACGACATGATGTTGACCACTGCCAGTGATTCCGCGGGAACCACGCCGAGGTAGCCCAAGTAGGACGAATCCAGCTGGGCCGCCTCCAGCAGGTCGGCGAACAGTTGCTGGTGTACCCGCGGGCCATTGCCGGCGCCGTATTCGTCGAACTCGACGGCGACGAATGCCGCCTTGGCCTGACCGGTCAGACGCGGAATTGCCCACGCATGAGGATCACCTTCTTTGAGGTGATATAGCGACCGGTGCGCAAAGTATTCACGCATCTGCTGCCACGTGCCGGTGTCTCGCAGGTAATACGACGGCCCGGTGCCGTCGACGGGTTCAATCGAGAGCTTGTCCATTTCGCCCACCGCCGTGTCGTGCGGCTCAATGGCGCCCACATCACGGTGCACACCCGTCAGAAATGCCCGCTCGAGTTCGGCACGTAGATGCAGCAGGGCGGGATTCCACTCCCACGTCGGGTCCACTCCGAAAAAGCCGCGGTAATGCAGCTCATAGCACGTATACAAGGCCAGCTGCAGATCCAGGCCGTAGGGATCGACATCTCCCACCGACGCGCCGATACGGGTGAACGGGTCGCGGGGCGCCGGTCCGGTCAGCGCGCGGCGTACGGCGATCGACAGTGGCCCGTGCCCGGCCGGCAAAGACGGCTCGGCGGCATGCTCGACGGGCTGCAAGGCTGTGCGGGTCACGCCCTTGAATACCCCGGATCCGGCAACTCAACCTGTCGGCACCGGGTCCCGACCCAATGGCGCGGCGTTGTCAACCGAGCTGATTACCGTCCAGGGACAGGCGGAAGTAATGACGGTAGTCGAGTCGGTGCAGGTCATCCCCGTGGCTTCGCTGTGGCACGGCGACCCCGGCGCTGCGCTGTTCCAGCGCGAAGCGGTCGCCCCAGGCCCTGTACAGTCAGCCGGTTTCGGCACCGCAGAGGTGCCGCCGCCTTGACAGGCGACGTCGCCGTTGCCGTCAGCATCGACGCTCATGATGTGAGAAGGCGTTCCCAGAGGTGACCGGAACCGGTAACCGGGGCCGGCATCAGCGGGCGCCGCCGAGACGATCGTCGCTGCGGCCGCCGCCGCGGCGGCCGCGCTCTGCATGCGATATCTGATCTTCACCTCGGGCACTGTCTGGTCGCTAGCTCGCCCGAATTTTGACGGCCCGGACAGATTAGCCGGGATGCCGCCAGATGAATTGTGTTCTGGCAGACCGTGATCTCACCGAGATCACCGTAGAAATGTTTTTGTTCATGCCCACGTCTTCTATTGCCGATGCGCAAGGACTAAACTCCTTGCATGCGCTGCGGGGGCGGCGCCTATCGGGATCAAAAAGAAGCCTCAGTTTCGAGTTCATTCCAGACACCGAGCGTGTCGGGGGGTTGGTCATGCCTGTGAGGGCCAATGTTATTGAATTACAAAGGAATCGGGACCGTCTGGCGGCGCGGCAAAAGGCTGGCCGACAAACGGCCGGGCGGCCCACCTCGGCGCCGCCCACTTCCAGGATCACCGACCGGCAGGTCGCCGCGGTCGTCCGAGACCTCGATCGCCACCGCGCCCTCGTAGCCGGGGCACCGCCGCAAGCCCGGCCACCGGCCAACGAGCTTGCCGAACGCGTCAGCGCCGTTGCCCGATTCCTGCGTAAACGGCTGACCGGGGACTACCCGGTCGACGAGTTCGGCTTCGACCCCCACTTCACCGACGCCCTGGTACGGCCGTTGCTGCGGTTTTTCTCGCGGTCGTGGTTTCGGGTCGAGGTCAGCGGGATCGAGAATCTGCCCGACGAGGGCGCCGCACTGGTGGTGTCCAACCACGGCGGAGTGTTGCCCGTCGACGCGCTGATGATCTCGGCAGCGGTGCACGAGCACCATCCCGCGCACCGAAACCTGCGAGCGCTGGCCGCTGACTTGTGCTTCGACCTGCCGGTCATCGGGGAGGTTGCCCGCAAGGCCGGCCACACGCTGGCCTGCCCGACCGACGCCCATCGTTTGCTGGCGGCCGGCGAGATTGCCGCGGTGTTCCCCGAGGGCTACAAGGGCTTGGGCAAGTGCTTCCGGGATCGCTACAAGCTGCGGCGGTTCGGTCGCGGAGGCTTTGTGTCGGCCGCGGTGCACGCCAAAGCCCCGATCATCCCGTGCGCGGTGGTGGGCTCGGAGGAGATCTATCCGATGCTGGGTGATGTCAAGCCGCTGGCCAGGCTGCTGGGCCTGCCGTACTTCCCGATCACCCCGTTGTTCCCGTGGGCCGGCCCGGCCGGCCTGATACCGCTGCCGTCGAAGTGGCACATCGCTTTCGGCCGGCCGATCGGCACCGCCGACTACGATCGCGCCGACGCCGACGACCCCAACGTCACATTCGAATTGACCGACCACGTACGGGAGACGATCCAGCAGATGTTGTACGGCCTATTGATCCGCCGCCGCAACATCTTCTTCGGCTGAGGCCTCGGCCGTCTTAAATTCGGGCTAACCAGACAGCCGAAACGTCACCTCGATCGCGGTTCCGCCCGGGCTGTTGTCGATTTCCACCGCGTCGCCGATGGCGTTGATCAGCATCAGGCCCCGGCCGCCGTTGCTCGGCTCGGGCGCCGGTGTCTTCCACGATCCGGAGTCGACGACGCGCGCATGGACCGCTCCGTCGACGGCTCTCACGTCGACCAGCATGGTCCCGACGCGGTGCCCACGGTATGCGTGCTCGATGCAGTTGGTGCATGCCTCACTGATCACCAGCACGATGTCGCCGGCCCGTTCGGCGGGGACATCGGCGGCTCGCAGCCACCAGGCCAGCTGGCGCCGGATGCCGGCCAATTGCTCTGGGGTGGCTCTGGTCTCGATGCGAAGCGGCCCATGTGGATGCCGGTATGCCACCATCGCGACGTCGTCGTCGTATCCGGCCGCTGGCGCCAGCCGGCCCAGTACGGCATCGGCGACGGCGTCGATGGGCAACGTCATCGACTGGGACAGCACGTCGGCAACGCGTCCCAGGCCTTCGTCGATCGATTCGTGTTTGCGCTCGACCAAACCGTCGGTGAACAGCATCAGCGTCGAGCCGGGCAGCAATTCCTGAGACGCCTCCGGGCGGGGCTGGGTGCGGCGGACCGCCAGCGGCACCGACCGGGCATCGGTGAGCAAGGTGGTCCCGCGGCCGGGCTCGGCAAGCACCGCAGGCATATGCCCGGCGTTGCTGTAGTCCAGGATTCCGGACTTGGTGTCCAGGATGGCCAGAAAGACCGTGGTGCAGTAGGCGTCCGGAATGAGCGAGGCGGCCGCGTCGAGTTGTTCGAGCAACAACGCGGGTTGCGCGCCGGTGAGTAACAGCGCGCGCGCCGAGCTGCGCAGCTGACCCATGATCGCCGCGGCCGGCAAGCCGCGCCCTACGCAGTCGCCGACGACAATGCCGATGCGGTGGTCGCCGAGGGCCAGCACGTCGTACCAGTCGCCACCGATCTCCAAGGGCGGCACCGCGGGTTCGTAGCGGACGGCGAAACCCGGCGGCGGCTTCACCGGCGGCAGCATGGCCCGCTGCAGGGTCAGCGACGTCTCACGCGCGCTCTCGAACTGCCGGACATGCTGAATGGCCAGGCTCAAGTGACCGATGAGTACCGTGACCAGCAGCCGGTCCTCGGCGGTCACCCAGCGCGGCACCCGCAGCTCCAGCCACAACGCGACGTCGGCGGCACCCGACAGCACCGCGACCAGCCCCCGGGCCTTGCCCGCAGAATCCGGCCACTCGATCGTTCGCGCCGTCAGCGGCAGTTGCTGGCGTGCCTCCGACAACGTCTGGCGCAGCAGCGGATCCATCCTCCGCCACGACGTCTCGGACGGCTCCCCGGCAACCTGGACGGTCGGTTCGCCGTCGCCGGGCGGCCACATGACCGCAACCACGCGTTGCACGTCGACGGCTGTCCGGCATTCGTCGAGGGTGATCGACAGCACCTCGGCCATGCTCTTGGCCACGCTGACCGACGTGGCCAGCCGCAGCACCGCGCTTTCCCGGGCGGCAAAAGCTCGCTCGGCGGTGATGTCGCGAACCGTGCCCACGTACACGTCGCGATCCGCGACGGCGCCCCGAACCGCGTTGATACTCACCGTGACCCAGACCAGATGGCCGTCGCGGTGCCGGATCGGTGTCTCGTACTCGGCAAAGCCGTCCCGGCGAACCCGCTGCTGTTGCTGGGCGGCACTCTTCTTGTCGAGCAGCCACGGATGCGGCCAGCGGTACGGCAAGCCCTCCGGGGGATAACCGATGATCTCGGCGAACGCGCTGTTCATCTCGATCACCGCGCCGTCGTGGTCGGCGACGAAGAAGCCTTCCTGCAACGAGTTCACCAGGGCGTTGCGGAAGGTGTCGCGGTGGGCCAGATCCTCGGCCCGGGCCCGCTCCTGTTCGTAACGCCTGGTGCCGTCGAGGAATCCGCGGGTGGCCACGTCGAGGGCGGCCAGGGTCTGCAGCAGGAACTCCAGGGCGATCGGCCGCCCCGGCGCAGCGTCCTCCGAGAGCTCCTCGAGCAGCCGGAAATGGTTCTCGATGATGTCGAGCATGCTGATGCGTTCCGCCAAGGCCCGGCGTCCCAGCTCGTGGCCGAAGGCCAGGCTGTCCTCGTCACGCTTGTCCAGGTAGGTACGCAACGCGACGAAATAGCGGGCATGGAAATCGTCGGTGTAGGTCATGTCGAGATGCCCCGGTGACGCGCGGCCAGCACCATCGCGTCGTCAGTGTCCTTGGCGTGCTTGACCAGTATCTGCTCGGCGATGGCAGTGGCGGAAGCGGCGAAGTCGATGTGGTCCAGGTGATCGTCGGTGATGCCGTCGGTGGCGATGACCAGAAGGTCGCCGGCACGGATCGGCACCACTTTGGCCGGGGTGACCTCCGGTATCCGGTAGCCGACGATGCCGGCGGTCAGCCGCACGCTGGAACTGATCCGGACCCCGCTGATCGCCTTGGCAGCCAGGTTGGCGGCGACGTTTCCCACTCCCGTCCAGCACAGCCCCCCGGCGGAGAAGTCGATTCTGGCCAGCGTCATCGCCACCCCCCGGGTGCCGGAAAGCATGCGGTGGCAGAGCTGGACCAGCACCTCGAGGCGTTCGTCGCATGCATCCTTGAGCACGTCGACCGCGATATGCGCCGCACGGGCTGCCTCCGGGCCGTGCCCTAGCCCATCCAGGACACCGAACAGCGCGGCGTCGTGGTCGATCTGGATCGCGATCGGCAGGTCACCGCAGCTGTGCTCGCCCGGCCGTGGGCGGCCCGCGACCGCCCACTCGATCGGCCCGAACCGGCCGTTATCGCGCACGGGGCGGAACCCATTTCCACATCTCGACGGTAGTTCCGCGGCCAACTGCCGACTCCACGATCAGCCGGTCCATCAGCCGGCGCGCGCCCGGCAAGCCCATCCCCAGCCCGCGGCCGGTGGAGTAGCCGTCCTCCATCGCTCGATCGACATCCGCGATCCCGGGGCCCTCGTCTTCGGCACGCACCACCAGGGCCTTGCGGCCCTCGCGGTCGGCCACCGCGACCCGGACTTCGCCCCGGCCGGCGTAGCTGGTGATGTTGCGGGCGATTTCGGAGATCGCGGTGGCGATCATGGTGACGTCGGTCAGCGAGAACCCCAGCTCGCTGGCGAGCTGATGCCCGGCGTGGCGAGCGGCGACGATGTCGTCGGGGTGGTCGACCTCGACGACGATGTCATCCGTCACTGTCGGGCCCGATCATCGGCATTTCCAGGCCCAGCTTGCGGTTCAGCAGCGCCAGGCCCTCTTCCAGGTCCAGCGCGGTGTGCATATCGTCGAAGGCCAGCCCCAGCTGGACCATCGCGAAGGCCACCTCCGGGCGCAGGCCCACGATCACCGTCTCCGCGCCGCGCAGCCGAATCATCCGGGCGATCGTCTGCAGGGACCGCGCAGCGAACGAATCCAGCACCTCGACGGCGGTGACGTCGACAATGATGCCCTGGGAGCGGAATTCGGTGACGCGGTCCATCAGCCGTTGGCGGAAGAGTTCGGTTTCGGAGTCGGTGAGCGCGGAGCGGACCGTCGCAATGAGAATCGGTCCAAGTTTGAGAATCGGTACGGGCACGGGCTGCCTTTTGATGAGTGTCTACCCGGTCTAGTCGCCGGTGCGGGTGACTTCGTAGCCCAGCAACCGCTCGGCTTCCTCGATGCCGCCCTGCAGATCGCCGACGGCGTTCATCTTCGATAGGTCCAGCCCGATAGTGACCAGCGTCAAAGCGATTTCGGAGGACAGGCCGGTGATGATCACACTCGCGCCCATCAAACCGGAGGCGTCCACCGTTTGCACCAGGTGGTTGGCCACCGTCGAGTCGATGGTGGGCACCCCAGTGATGTCGATGACCACGACCTTGGCCCGGTTAGCCCGGATGGCTCGCAGCAGCTGCTCGGTGACCTGGCGGGCACGCTGGCTGTCCAGCACACCGATGATCGGCAGAATGAGCAGCTGCTCGCGCACCTGCAGAACCGGCGTCGACAGCTCGCGGATGGCTTCCTGCTGCTGGCGAATGATGCGCTCGCGTTCCTGCACGAAGCTGACCGCCACGGTGTTGGCGATCCGGTTGGCCGCCGGTTCGTAGGCGTCGAGCACTTGGTTGAGCATCTCGAAGTCGGTTTGATACTTCTCGAACAGCGACCGGGCGAGCACGTCGCGCAGCAACAGCACGATCCCGACGACCTCGTCGGTCTCCACGCCCCGGGGAATGATGCGCTCCGACAGGTCGCGCGCGTAGTCCTGCAGCGCCTCGACGCTGCCCGTCTCGAGCACCTCGACGTAGTTGTCGTAGACGGCGGTTGCCTCGGAGAAGATCTCCTCCGGTGTCATCGCGGTGAGCAGCTCTGCCTCGGTGATCCTCCGCGCCCACTCCTCCCGCAACCCGGTCCGGTTCTGCCGCAGATGCTGGACCAGCTGTGGCAGCAGAGCGTCGCTGGAGAGGCTGACGGTCTGCGAGACGGCGTTGGTGAGCTCCACCGGCAAGTCTGACATCTGGCCTCCCCAAGTGCCGTGTCGCGCCCCGAGGGGCGCTGCTCATATGGCGAGACTAGCCTGGGACGCACCCGTCTGACGCGTCAAGGTCTTCTTCTTCTCGCAGTTCGGGCTGCGCGTTAGGCTTGCAGTACCCCCAAGGCTTTGGACAAAGGACCGCCATTGTCAACTCCTGATTCGATCACCGCCGAGGTCACCGACCACGACGGGGTCGCCGTGCTCAGTATCGGTGGCGAAATCGACCTGGTCACCGCTCCAGCACTCGAAGAGGCCATCGGTGGCGTGGTCGCGGACAATCCCTCGGCGCTGATCATCGATCTGTCCGGGGTCGAGTTCCTCGGCTCGGTGGGACTCAAGATCCTCGCGTCGACCTACGAAAAACTCGGGAGCGCGGCCCAGTTCGGGGTGGTCGCACGCGGCCCGGCGACCCGACGGCCGATTCACCTGACCGGTCTGGACAAAACCTTCGCGCTCTACCCGACGCTGGACGAGGCATTGACCGGTGTGCGGGACGGCAAACTGAACCGCTGACACATCACGTTTTCGTCACGATCGAGATAACGATCGCCTAAGAACTCGCCTTCCCTTCTGAGAATTTGGCCGTTCCTTAACACAACGGGTCACACCAGTGCGCTGCTGTCACGGCTGTGACGGTTGCCGCCGCCGTTGCGTGTTCGTCCTGAGCGAACGCCGCCCGGCAGCCGCTTTCGCTTCCGCTACTTTGGCTTTCGGGGATTCGGGAACCTCCATGATCAGTTTGCTCATGCGAAGGAACACGTCATGAAATTCAGCAGTATCGTCGCGCGTCGGCGCGTTGCCGGCCTGAGCGCCGGCTGCCTGCTCGGGGGGCTGGCCATCGGAATCGCCGGTGCGCCGGCGGCTGCGGCCGCACCCGATTGCAGTCCGGAAGGCGTTCACGCCACCGTTTCGTCGGTAACCGGTTCGGCGCAGCAGTACCTCGCCACGCATCCGGGTGCCAACCAGGTGGTCATGGCCGCCTACGGGCAGCCGCGTGGGGACGCGGCCGCCGACATTCGCAACTATTTCACCGCGCATCCCAACGAGTACTACGAGCTGCGCGGGATCCTGGCGCCCATCGGCGACACCGAGCGCCAGTGCAATGTGACGGCCCTGCCGCCACATCTGGAATCGGCCTACCAGGAGTTCATGGCGGGCTGACCGGACCCGCAGCCGGAACACCCCGTGCAGGCCGGCGGAAAATCCCCGCCGGATCTCGCCGAATGCGATGATCACCGGCATGGATGTCGATCATCCGGAACGCGACCAGCAATGGGATCACCGCAACCGCGGGGAGACCGAACTCCAACGGCTCGACCGTAATTGGAACAGCCTGCTGCAAGAGCTGCGGGTGGTCCAGACCGGGGTTCAGCTGCTCACCGGGTTCTTGCTGACGCTGCCGTTTCAGCAGCGCTTCGGCGCCCTGGGACTGCACGGGGTGTTTCTGGCGACGGTGGGGTGTTCGGTGGGCGCCACGGTGCTGCTGATCGCCCCGGTAGGGATGCACCGGCTGTTGTTCCGCCGGCACCGCCTGGAGGTGCTGGTGTCGGCGGCACACCGGTGCGCCTACGCCGGTTTGGTCCTGCTCGGGCTGGCCCTGACCGGCGTGACGGTCATCATTTTCGACGCGGTTTCGGGGGCGACCGCCGGCTTGATCGCCGGGGCGTGCGCGCTGGCGCTGTTCGCGGTTTTCTGGGTGCTGGTTCCGCTGCTGCTGCGCACCCGCGACGTGCATCTGCCGGACTACTGACCGGCCCCGGTGTGAGCCGTTGTCCGGGCGGGTAATTCCTCCAAGGATGGACTCCAGGAATGGGCTCCGGGGATCGAGAGGAGCGCCGAATGCGGCTGCGACGCAGCGATGTGGGAAAGCCCGGTATCGCGCGGAAACGGCGCGGCAAGGGCTTCGCCTACTACGGGCCGGACGGCCAATTGCGAAGCGACGGCGAAACCCTGCAGCGGATCAAGGATCTGGTGATCCCGCCGGCGTGGCGAAAGGTGTGGATCTCGCCGCATCCCAACGGACACATTCAGGCGGTCGGCACCGACGCGGCGGGACGCCGCCAATACCTCTATCACCAGGCCTGGCAGCAGGAGCGTGCCGAGGAGAAGTTCGACCGGGTGCTGGAGTTGTCCAAAGAACTGCCGGCGCTGCGGCGCCGGATCGCCAAGGACCTCCACGGCCGGGGTCTGAGCCGGGATCGGGTGCTGGCGTTGGCGCTGCATCTGCTTGATCTGGGCTACTTCCGGGCCGGCGGTGAACAGTACGCGGACGAAAATGACTCCTACGGCATCGCCACCCTGCGCTGCGAGCACGTGACGGTGCGCCGCGACGCGGTCGCCTTCGACTATCCCGCTAAGAGCGGAGTGCGGCGCACCCTGATGCTCGACGACTCCGAAGTGGCCCGCGCGGTGCGCTCTTTGACCCGCCGAAGCCCGCGTTCGGATCGACTTCTGTTGTGCCGTAACGGGTCCGGATGGGCCGATATACGTGCCGATGACCTCAACGCGCGCTTCAAAGAGTTGGTCGGCAACGACTACAGCGTCAAGGACCTACGGACCTGGCATGGCACCGTGCTGGCTGCCGCGGCGTTCGCCGACGCGGACCCAGCCGTGTCGCAGCGCGTCACCCAGCGGGTCGTGGCCGCGGTGATGCGCGAAGTCGCCGAGGAGCTCGGCAACACGCCGGCGGTGGCGCGCGGCTCTTACGTGGATCCCCGGGTGGTCACCGGGTATGAGCAGGGCGCGACCATCGCCGCGGCGGTCGGCCGGGCGCGCCGGGCTCGGCGGCCGGACGCCGCACAGCAGATCCTGGAAAAGGCCACCCGAACGCTGGTGCAACGAATTGCCAAGGGGCAGAGTACATCTGGCTCTCGGCCGTTGGCCAGAACTGGATGACCCGCTAGCCGCCGCCGGTACGCTTGAGCGCGGTGTGCGGACTTTCGCCGTAGGTCTGGCGATAGAGCACGGCGAACCGTCCGGTGTGCGCGAAGCCCCAGCGCTGCGCGATCTCGCTGACCGTGGTCGACGATCGGTCGCCGGAAATCAGGTCCTGATGGGCTCGATGCAGCCAGACCCGGCGCAGGTATTCGGTCGGAGTGGTGTCGAGCTGCTGTCGGAACAGGTATTGCACTGCCCGCGGCGTCAGATGTACCACGGCCGCGACGTCCTTGACCCCGATGTTCATGCCCGCGTGGCGGTGAATGAACGACATGGCGGTTTGCAGGGCTCGGGGTACCGAGGGGTCACCGGGCGACGATTCACCGGTGGTGATGTTGGACGGGAAGCATTCGAGCAGCGCGGCAGCCAACAGCCGGACCGCCGCGGCGACCAGCAGCGGGTGCCGGGCGGTTTCGGCGGCGGCGAAGCTGCCGGCGACGTAGTCGAACGCATCGCGCCAGATTCGCGCGGCCCCGGGCGTGCGCGGTCGGGAACTGAGGAATTCGACCTGCGGCGGCATCGGCGTCTGCCGCCCCGCGGCCACCTGCTGGAGCAGGCCGGCGTCGACACTGGCAACGCTGAACCGGACGTTGCTCAGCCGCAGCAACCGCGGGAATCCGCCGACGGTCAGCAGGGGCTTGTCCGTGTTCGGAACCCCGTCGCCAACCGCGAGCAACGAGCCCGAGCGCGGTTGGATCACGACAAAGCCACGGGCCGTGCGGATTTCGCAGTCGGCGCGACCCTGAATCGCAATGTCGTCGACGGTGATGAGCTCGGCGGCGCACCGACGGTGGGTGACGGTCGATCCCTTGGTGAACTCGGTGATTCGCCAGCCCGGGTGATAGGCATTGCCGAAGAATTTCTGGGCGGCTACCGGATCGGCGGTGTGGAAGTGTGCGTGGCGCACCGCGGCCGGACCGTCCTGTTGCTCCGGGCGATCCTTGCCGTCAATGTGGATCGCGTCGCGCAGTTGCGGACGGGCACGGCACCGTGTGTCCTCGGTAACACTTGTCATAGTTGACAATGATGGTAGTTCATGCTCGCCGTTATGTGGCGCTCGCCACAGGATCGCGGCGGTCGACCGGGCTCACCTGACAGTAGATGTTCAGCGCGTCCAGGGCGATGCGGTCCCAGCTGAACCGCGACTCCGCGTGCAACCGCCCCGCCGCTCCCATGCCCGCGCACTGAAAGCTGTGTCCTTGAAGCGTTTTCAATGCCAACGCCAATTCCCGGGGATTGTCGGGTGGCACCAGGAAGCCGGTGACCGAGTGCACCACCGTGTCGGCCAGCGCCCCGGTGGACACCGCCACCACGGCGACGCCGCTGGCCATGGCTTGCAGCGCGGCGTTGGCCCGCGGCGCCTGTCGTGGCGTGCACGCGACCACGTCGGCCGAGCGCAGCAGCGCCGGCAGTTCGCCGGCCGTGACCCGCCCGGCCAGCCGCACCCTGTCGCTCACCCGCAGCTGCGCGGCAAGGTTTTCCAGTGCGCGCCGAGCTTCGCGGTGCCCGGAGCCGGGTGCGGCGGTTTCGGCGATGACGAGTTCGGCCGCGGGAATCTTGGGGAGTACGCGGACCATCTCGTCGAAGCCGCTGTCCGGGAAGGGATCCGGTGCCACACAGACAATGCGATGCTGCTCGGTGCGGGCGAGTTCGGGACCCACGGGGGTGTAGCGCCGGACGTTGACGCCGGCGGCCAACAGCGACAGTCGGGCGCGGGTGCGCCGCAGCCGGGCCAGTGCGCTCACCTCGGTACTGCTGCCGCCGGTGACCCAGGCCGCGTTGCGTGCCAGCAGCGGTTCGAGCCGGGCGCGTTCGGAGCCGCCGGGACTGCCAACGGCCGTGTCGGGCCGCATCAGCGGGGCCAGCCCGTGGAAGCTCTGGACGGTTGGTAGCTGTAGCCGCTTCGCGGCCAACTGGGCGGCCAGGCCCCCCAGCCATCCGAGGGCATGAACGACGTCGGGAGGATCCGACGACCACAGCCGGGCCAGCTCGGCGGCCCAGTCGCCCACATAAGGCAGCACCTGTTCAGAGGGGACCGCCGCGACCGGACCGGCGCTCACCGCGACCGTACGATAGCCGTCGGTTGCGGCGTCTCCGAAGGTGGACCGGCGGCGAAAGAAAGCCGTCACATCGTGCCCATGGTTGGCCAATGCCGCGCACAGCTGCCCGTAGTCATCGGTGTCTATGGCACCGATGGCGTGGTCATCGCTGACGATCGCGATCTTCATCCACCCTCCTTCGAACCCCGCGACTCCCTTCCCGCGTTTCTTGGGGCGCTCCGCGACGGGCGGAGACTACCCCCTACGCCAGGGTTGAAACCGTCGGAGAGGATGGCTTCGCATTCCGGACCGTCGCCCGGCGCCAACGGCTGACCGACCGCGCCGCGCCGCGTGCGCTTCGTTTTTCGGCTGACTGCCCGGCGGCGGTCAGCCCACCACCTCCATCAGCAGCAGCGCCCCGCCGACAACGTCACCGGCCGAGCGGAACGGTGTGCAGGTCACTCGTACCTGGGCCGGGCGGCCGCGCCGGTTGACCGCATCCAGCAGGGTTTCACCGAAGCTGTCGGGGTCCACGAAGGCGCTGCCGATCAACGGCCGCAGGCTTTCCATGGGCAGCCCGATATCCAGCGAGGTCAACGGTGCTCCTGCCGCCTCGTCGGCGCGCAACCCCCACAGGTCTTCGCTGCCGCGGTTCCACACCACCACCCGCATCTCCCGATCCACCACCACCATGCCCGGGCGGACCGAGTTGATCAGCGAGTCCAGCAGATTCTTCACGTCGTCCAACTCGAGAGTGCGTTCGCGCAGGGTGTCGTTGATGGTGTGCAGCTCGTCGTTGGTGGACTGCAGCTCCTCGTTCATCGTTTCGAGTTCTTCGTTGGTGGACTGCAGTTCCTCGTTGGTGGTCTCGAGCTCTTCCACCGTCGACTGCAGTTCCTCGTTGGTGGTCTCCAACTCCTCGTTGGTGGACTGCAGTTCCTCGTAGGCCGTCTCCAGCTGCCGGTTGGTCTGGACCACCTTGTCGAGCAGGGCGCGCGTCGCACTGACGTCGAAGAACACGATGGAGACTCCGAGCAGGCCGTTCTGGGTATCCAGGAGCGGGTTGACGTGGATCTCGAACCACACCGGGTCGGCCCCCGGCCGCTGCCACTTGACGTCTTGAATCCGCGCCGAACGCCGCTCCACCTTGGCCTGCTCCAGATAGGTGCGCAGCTCGACGGGCCGATAGGACACTTCCAGGTCGCGCAACAGTCGTCCGATGTCGCGGGCCGAGAGGCCGAAAATCGTCTCGGCCTGCTGGTTGATCATCGCCACGGTGTCCTCGCCGGTGACCACGATCTGGGCCACCGGTCCGGCGCGAAAGGCTAAGTCGCGCAATGTGGTTGGACCCGAGGAATTGTCCTGCCGGTCGTAGGGCCCGGCTGCCGGGTCGTAGCGGTTGATACTGTCGTGCGACCCAAGAGTCTTGCGGAAGATCCGGTTCTTGAGGTTCAGCGGGGTGAACCGGTCGCCGTGGCTCAACAGCATCTCGGCGTGCCCGAGGAACATGGTGCCCTGCGGCGCCAGCGCGAAATGCAAGCGGCTCAGTACATTTCGTTGCGTTTCGGCGTTGAGGTACATCAGCGTGTTGCGACACACCAGCAGGTCGACGCGGGAGATCGGCGCGTCCTTGACCAGGTCGTTGCGGCCGAAGATGACGGCGCGGCGCAGATCCTTGCGAAATACGTAGCGGCCGTTGACCTGGTCGAAGTAGCGAGACAACAGCTCGGGCGGCACCGGTTCGACAGCCTTGGCGTCGTAGGCGGCCATGCGTCCCTCGGCGAGTGCGTCTTCGTCGACGTCGGTGGCGTAGATCTTGACCCGCTGCCGGAATGCGTCGGCACCCAGCGCCTCGGCCAGCAGCATGGCCAGGGTGTAGGCCTCCGGCCCCGACGCACATCCGGCGCTCCACACCCGGACCGGGTCGTCGGGACCACGCTCGGCCAGCATCCGCGGAATGACGTCGGTGTTGACGAAATCCCAGGACTCCTGGTCGCGGAAGAACGCGGTCACATTGATCAGGATCGTGTTGAACAGGGCGGCGAATTCGTCGGAGCTGGCCTGCAGGACGTCGAGATAGTCGTCGAAGCCCGCGTAGCCGGCTTGATCCATCCGGTGCCGGACCCGGCGCATCAGTGATGTGCGTTTGTAGCCGGTGAAGTCGAAACCGCGGGAATCCCGCATGTAGCGCAACAAGGCCTCGAAGGACTCGTCGGTTGTGGGGTTCATGGCTGTGACGTTCGCATTCGCTGAGGGGGACCGACGGACTGGAACACTACTCGCGGCGTCACAGCTCGTTTTCGGGGCCGACCAGCGCCCACACCGTCTTGCCGGACGAGGTCGGGGTGCTGCCCCAGGCCCGGCACAGCGCCGCAACGATGGACAGGCCGGACAACGTTTCGGCGCCCCGCCCGGCGACTTCGTGCCGCGCCGCTGGTTGCCGGCTGTTGTCTTCGACCGCCACGGTGACGGTGTCCCGGTAGTTTTCCACCACCAGTACCGGCGCGCTGTCGGTATGCGCCAGCACGTTTTCCACCAGCACCGTCGCCACGGTCGCGGCGACCGCGACCAGATCATCTCTGGCCCACGCGGCCAGCCACGCCTGGATCAGCGAGCGAGCCACCCGGACGCTGACCGCGGTCGGCGGCAGCTGTGCCCGGGTGCGCCGCCGGCCGTGCAGCGACAGCTCCGCCATCGCGCCGAGTGCCGCCTCGCGGGTGGGATGCACCGGCACATATCGCGCCACCCCGGCGCCGGTGATCGCCCGCCGAGTCTGGGCGTCCCGGCTGATCAGCAGGACGGCGACGTCCGGCCAGGTGCTGACGTGCCAGCGCGCGCTGGTGAACACCGACCAGGCGGAGGCCGTCGGCACCGACAGCTGATTCACGTCCACGATCACCGCGCGCGGTTCTTCCAGGGCCGCCTTGATGACGGCGTCGCGCAGCTCCCGGTATGTCAGGCTGTCGAGCATCCCCTTGACCGTCAGGACCGTCGCGTCGTCGTGGCGCTCGATGTCGACCACCATGTGTGCGTCGTAGTCAGTCATCGTCATCACCGGCGTCACCGCGGCGGGGAACACTGGTCGATAGCCGCTGGCTGAGCACGGCCAGTGCCCGCTCGGTCTCCTCCGCCTGGGCGCTGTAGCGCTGGTAGAGCGGACCGCGGCCGGCCTTGCCGGCCAGATGCCGCGCCAGCCTGGCCTTCTCCTGCAGGCTGCGCAACGCCACCCACAGCGCGCCCTCGATCTCGTCGTCGCGGGCGGCCAGCAGCGCGTCGGCCGTCCAGGCGTGACCGACACGGCAGCGGTAGTGGCCCTCGCCGAGGGACACCAGCGAGCCGTGGCAGTCCGGGCAGGTGTAGCCCGATGCCGTTCCCATCTCCTGGGTGTCGAAGTCGGTCGAGAACGGAGACGCCATGGCGATCCGGTTTTCCAGTTCCAGCGCGCGGTCGGGTTCCATGGCGAGCTCCTTGATCTTGCGGTGCGACAGCTCCTTGAGCACGGCGCCGACCTGCGCCGCGGCCACCTCCCGGTCCAGCACCCCGGCGTTTCGGGCGTTGGTGGGCATCGACGGGAACAGCGCATCCTCGGGTCTTTGGCCGATGGTGGTGCCGCCGCGCGAGCGGATCGCCGCCAGCCCCAGCACGCCGTCGTCGAGCACACCGGACAACAGCACCCCGATGGCGCGCGGCCCGAACGCCAGTGCTGCCGAACGGAATAACGCGTTGATCGCCGGGCGATGCCCGTTTTCGGTCGGCCCCTGCGACAGCATCGCGTGCTGCCCGCCGACCAGGAGATGACGATCCGGCCGGGCCACGTAGATCTGGCCCGCCCGAAGCGGCGCGCCGTGCTCGGCGGCCACGGCCGGCAGTGGGCCGCTCCGGTCGATGATCCGAGCCAGGACGCTGGGCGCGCCCGGCGGCAGGTGCAGGGCCACCAGGAAGGCATAGGGCAGATCTGCGGACAGGCCGGCGGCCAAGCTTTGCAGCGCCTCGACACCGCCCGCCGAGGCCCCGATCACCACCACGCCGCGCGGGTTGCTGTGTTCGCGGAATTCCTGCATAACCCATCCCGTATACCCAGTTCAAGGGTAGGTAACCGGCGAACCGGCGGATAGGCCCGGCGCGGTCTGGAGTCGGCAAATCGCCGGCGAAAAAGCCGTTTAACGAATCACCTCAAGGGTATCTGGCTCGCCATGTCCGAGCGTGAAGCCAAGACGGTGCTGGTGTGGCACGTGCACGGGTCCTGGACGCAGGCGTTCGTGGCGGGCCGCCACCGCTACCTGATCCCGCTGGCCGCCGAAGGCGGTGCGCAAGGCCGGGGCCTGGCGGGCCGGTCATGGCCCCACGCGCGCGAGGTCGCGTTGGAGGAACTGGGTCGCCACGACATCGATGTGGTGGTGTTGCAGAACCCGCATGAGGCCGCCCTGTATGCCCGGTGGACGGGGCGTCGCGCCGGCGTCGACGTTCCCGCGGTGTACGTCGAGCACAACGCCCCGCGGCCGCATGCCGAACGCAGCCGCCATCCGGTTGCCGATCGCGGCGATATCCCGCTGGTGCACGTCACCGATTTCAACCGGCTGATGTGGGACAGCGGGTCGGCGCCGACCCGGGTGATCGAACACGGCATGGCCGATCCCGGCCCGCAATACACCGGCGAGGTCCTGCGCGCGGCCACCATGATCAATGAGCCGTTGCGCCGGTGGCGCACGGTCGGAGCTGACCTGTTGGAACCGTTGTCGGCATACGCCGCCATCGACGTATGGGGCATCGGCAGCCAGGCGCTCGACATCAATCGCGGTGCGGTCGCCGGCCGCGGCGACGTCGCGGCTCCGCAGTTGTGGGAGCGGGTCGCCCGCCGGCGGGCGTATCTGCATACTGCGCGCTGGACCTCGCTGGGTCTGTCGCTGGTCGAGGCGATGTTCCTGGGAATGCCGGTGGTGGCGGCCGCGACGACGATGGCCCCGCTGCTGGTGCCCGCCGAGGCCGGCGTCGTCAGCGCCGACGTGGCCGTGCTGGGGCGGGGCCTGCGCGAGTTCATGAACGACCACGCAAGCGCTGTCGCCGCCGGCAAGGCGGCGCGGGAATTCGCCACCAGCCGCTTCTCGCTGGAGCGCTTCCTCGCCGAATGGGACCAACTCATCGAGGAGCAGTGCAGTTGATCCGAAAGGAGCCGGCATGAGGATCGCGATGATCTCCGAACACGCCAGCCCGCTGGCGCATTTGGGCGGCGTGGACGCGGGTGGTCAGAACGTGCACGTCGCCGAGCTGTCGGCCGCGCTGGCCCGGCGTGGCCACGAAGTGGCGGTCTACACCCGCCGCGACGACCCGGATCTGCCCGATAGCGTGGCCACCAAATGCGGCTACACCGTCGTGCACCTGCCCGCCGGCCCCGCCCGCCCGCTACCCAAAGACGAACTGCTGCAATACATGTACGCATTCGCGCAGTACCTCGACGCGAACTGGCTGACGGCACCGCCGGATGTGGCGCATGCCCACTTCTGGATGTCGGGTCTGGCCACTCAGCGCGCTGCCCGGGCGCACCGCATCCCGACCGTGCAGACCTTCCACGCGTTGGGCGCGGTCAAACGACTGCACCAGGGTGCTGACGACACCAGCCCGGGGTGCCGCATCGGGGTGGAGGCCGTCGTCGCTCGCGATGCCGACTGGGTGGCGGCCACCAGCACCGACGAGGTCTTCGAGCTGGTTCGGATGGGCCGTGCCCGGTCGCGGACGTCGGTGGTGCCGTGCGGTGTCGACGTCGACGCCTTCACCCCGGTCGGACCCGCAGTCGACCGCGGCGATCGGCCGCGCATCGTGTCGGTGGGAAGATTGGTGCCGCGCAAGGGGTTCGAGACCCTGATCCGCGCACTGGCCCGGATCTCCGATGCCGAACTGGTGATCGTCGGTGGCCCGGACCGCAGCGCACTGGCCGACGAGCCGGAGGCATGCCGGTTGCTGGAGCTGGCCGCGTGGCTGGGGGTATCCGATCGCGTGCAGTTGGCCGGGGCGATCACCCGTGACGAGATGCCGGCCATGCTCCGGTCGGCGGACGTAGTGGCCTGCACCCCCTGGTACGAACCGTTCGGGATCGTGCCGCTGGAGGCCATGGCCTGCGCGGTGCCCGTGGTCGCCACGGCCGTGGGTGGGATGCGCGACACCGTTGTCGACGGCGTGACGGGCCGCCTGGTTCCGCCGCGGGACCCCGCCGCGCTGGCCCAGGCGCTCTCGTCATTGCTTCGGGACCGCGGCTGGCGTAGCGCCTTGGGCAAGTCCGGCCGGGAGCGGGTACGAACCCGCTATACGTGGGACCGGATCGCGGCCGATACCGAACGCAGCTACGAAAAGGTGGTTCCGGCCCGGCGGGTGGTCGCCGGCACCAGATCGGGGTAGTTCGTGGATCACAATGCCGCGCAACGACTTTCGACAAGGCGAACGGATCGCTCGACCGGCTCCGGCAGCCGGCGACGTTCGCGAAGCGCTTTCGGCAGCGCACTGATCGCCTCGAATAGCGCTGCGGCGTGGGCGGTGTCGTGTGTGGCCGCCCAGGCCAGCTCGGCCGAGGCGCGGATGCACCGGTCAACCGGGCGGCGCAGGCATGCGGTAAGCACTTCGTTGCGCAGTACGCGGGCGTGCTGGACCCGGTTGGGTTTTCGTGCCGCAGACGGCTGATGGTATGCCACCAGCGCACGGCAGAAGCACAGATCCCAGCCCTGCGCGGCCAGATCCCAGGCCAGTAACGCCTCTTCGCCCCGGAAGTGCAGGATGGAGCTGAATCCACCGGCAGCCTGGAATGCCGCCTTGCGAACCAGCGCCGAACAGGCCTGGAACTCGAGAATGGACGGCCCGGGCAAGGCGGCGTGGCGACCCAGCGGGCTGTTGGCCAGTTCGTCGACCAGCGGGTCGTCACGGTGTTGCGGCCACACGACGGTACGGCCGGCCAACAGGGCCACGGTGGGATACGCGTCGAACAGCACCTCGGCGAACTCGACGGCCTCGGGTGCCCACCAGGAATCGTCGTCGCAGAACGCGACAAACGGTGTGCCGCATACTGCCACACCGATGTTGCGGGCCACCGCGCCCTCGTTGCGGGTCAACGGTATGACGGTCAGCCGGCTGCCGGAGCGCGACGCCAGCCGGCCGGCGGCTGTTACCGAGTTATCGCGGGATGCATTGTCCACCACCACTATCGGGCAGCGTGTGGTGTCAAGGAGCCGGCCCAGGACGCCGCACAGCTCGTCGGCACGATCGCGCGTGGCGATGACGAACGAAGTTCGGGGCCGGCTAGCAGAGGGGACCGCCATATCCGAGTCCACTACCCGGCAATGGCGCTGGCAAAACACGTTTCAACATCCAATTCCCGGGTACCAGACGCGAGTGTTTGGTATGTCGCGCGTATTGGTCACCGGTGGAGCCGGCTTCCTCGGTGCCCACCTGTGTAAACAGCTGCTGGGCGCCGGGGTCGAGGTGGTCAGCCTGGACGACTTGTCCACCAGCTCGCCAGCCGCGGCGGCCCGGCTGCGGGGGCGCCCGGGTTATCGCTTTGTGCACGGCGATGTCTGCGATCCCGGAGTCATCGGCAAAGTCGGCGTCGCCTTTGACACCGTCTTCCACTTGGCGTCACCGGCTTCCCCGCTGGACTACCAGCGGCTGCCGATCGCGACGCTGCGGGCCGGAGCCGAGGGCACAGCCACGGCTCTGGAGATCGCCCAGCGTGGTGGCGGGCGGCTGGTGCTGGCGTCCACCAGCGAGGTCTACGGCGACGCCCAGCAGCATCCGCAACGCGAAAGCTATTGGGGCAACGTTAATCCCATCGGGCCGCGCAGCGTCTACGACGAAGCCAAACGCTATGCGGAGGCGCTGGTGTTCGCTCATCACCGAAAACACGGGACCAATGTCGGGGTGGTCCGCATCTTCAACACCTACGGGCCGGGCATGCGTGCGGACGACGGCCGGATGGTTCCGACGTTCTGCCGTCAGGCGCTGCGTGGCGAACCGCTGACGGTATCGGGTGCCGGCACCCAGACCAGGTCGCTGTGCTACGTCGACGACACGGTGGCCGGCCTGATCGCGTTGGCCCGCAGCGATTTCAGCGGTCCGGTCAACATTGGCAATCCCACCGAACTGACCGTGCTCGAGGCCGCCGAGTTGATTCGTGCGCTGGCCGATAGCGATTCGACGATCGAATTCAGCGCGCCGGCCGTCGACGACCCGCAGCGCCGCTGCCCCGACATCACGCTGGCGCGCCAGCGGTTGGGCTGGCAGCCGCGGGTCGACTACCGAACCGGGTTGAACAAGACGCTGCAGTGGTTTCAGATGACGCTCGACCACTCGCAGCGCGCCCCGGTCCGCGAACCGCTGCCGACGTAGGAGGCTCGGTGCGAATCCTGGGTGTCAACGCGGTATTTCACGATTCGGCTGCGGCTCTCGTGGTCGACGGGCACGTGGTGGCGGCCGCCGAGGAGGAGCGGTTTTCGCGGCGCAAGCACGGCAAGCCGGCGGTGCCCTTCTCGACGTGGGAACTTCCGGTCGCGGCCATCCGGTGGTGTCTGGACCACGCCGGTATCCGCGCGGCGCAGATCGACGCGATCGGCTATTCCTATGACCCGGCATTGATGTACGAAGAGCCGCTCGACCCGGCCGGGCTGGACCGGGACTGGGAGCACCTGCGCACGCTGTACGCCCAGCGGGCGCCGCGCTTTCTGGCGACCGCTGTTCCCGGGATCAAACCCGAAGTGGTACAACATATTCGTCATCACGTCGCGCATGCGGCATCGACAGCTCTGGCCTCGCCGCACCCGGACACCGCGGTGCTGGTGATCGACGGCCGCGGCGAGCGGACCTCGATGCTGGCCGGCGTATATCGCGACCACAAACTCGACGTGCTGGCATCGCAGCGGCTGCCGGACTCGTTGGGGCTGCTCTACGAAAGCCTCACCGAGCACCTGGGTTTCGCGCGCTCTAGCGACGAGTACAAGGTGATGGCGATGGCCTCCTACGGCCGCCCCACATTCCTCGAAGCGCTACGCGACCGGGTGTACGCGTGCGCCGACGGTGGGTTTAGGACCAAACCCATCGAGTGGGAGGACATGGCGCCGCGCCGTGCCCCGCACGCCGAGGGTCTGGACCCGGTACACGCCGACCTGGCCTGCAGCGTGCAACGCGTCGTCGAAGAGGTATTGCTCGACCTGGCCGGCTGGCTGCGCGACCGCACCGACAGCGACGCACTCTGCCTGGCCGGCGGCGTGGCGCTCAATTGCGTTGCCAACACCCGCATCTACGCAGAGTCCGGCTTCGACCGGGTGTGGGTGCAGCCCGCCGCCGGCGACTCCGGCACCGCGCTGGGGGCCGCGCTGTCGCTCGCCGCGGCCTACGGCGAGCCGATCGTCCCGATGCCGACGGCGCAACTGGGCCGCGCCTGGTCCGACGCGCAGATCCGGGCCACCCTCGACAGCGCTGCCGTCACGTATGAAGAGCCACCGGATATTTCGGCCGCCGTCGGCGACACGCTGGCCGCGAACCAGCTGGTCGGCTGGTTCCAGGGCCGCGCCGAATTCGGCCCGCGCGCACTGGGCGGCCGCTCACTGCTGGCCGACCCGCGCGACCCCGCCAACCTGGAACGGCTCAACTCGGTCAAGGGACGCGAACAGTTCCGTCCGGTAGCGCCGATGGTGCTCGCCGAGCGCGCCGCCGAGATCTTTTCCCGCGGTCCGCTGCCCAGCCCCTACATGCTGTTCGTGCACGATGTTGCCGAGGCGTGGCGCGACCGGATTCCCGCGGTCACCCACGTCGACGGCACCGCACGCATCCAGACCGTGGACCACGACGCCGACCCGCGGCTGCACGCGACCATCAGCAGGTTCGCACAGCACAGCGGGGTGCCGGTGGTGATCAACACCAGTTTCAACACCGCGGGGCGGCCGATGGTGGACAGCCCGCGGGATGCGCTGGAGGTGTTCGGCAGTTCCCCCATCGACGTGCTGGCCATTGGCCGCTACCTGGTCAGGCGGGGCCGATGACGTCCGGCTACGCGATCGTGGTGCCCACCGTAGGACGAGAGTCACTGCAGCGCTTAGGAATTGCGCTGTCCCAACGAGACGGGCCAGCGCCCGCGGAGGTGGTGGTGGTGGACGACCGGCCGCACCCGTGCGCCGCCCTGGAAGTGGGCGGCGGCCTTGCGGTGCGGGTGCTGGCCAGCGGTGGGCGCGGCCCGGCAGCCGCGCGCAACGTCGGATGGCGCGCCACCGCCGCCCGGTGGGTGTGCTTCCTGGATGACGACGTCGTGCCCGGTCCGCGGTGGCGCTCGGAGCTGGCCGCCGACCTGGCGGTCGCCGACGCGGCGGGCGCGGTGGGCTCCCAGGCGGTGATCGAGGTGCCGGCAGCCCGGCCGGGCCGGCCGACCGACGACGATCGCCGCACCCTGCGGCTGGCATCGGCACGCTGGATCACCGCCGACATGGCCTATCGCCGCGACGTGCTGGTCGGCGTCGGCGGCTTCGACGAGCGGTTTCCCCGCGCCTATCGCGAGGACTCCGACCTGGCGGCCCGCATCGTCGCCGCCGGCGGTGCTATCGCGCGCGGTAGCCGTCGCAGCCTGCACCCCGTCGCCCCGGCCAGCTGGGGGTCCAGCGTGCGCGCTCAGGCCGGAAACCGCGACAACGCACTGCTGCGCCGCAAATACGGCCGATCCTGGCGAACCACGGTCGGGGAAGGGCCGGGCCGGCTGCCGGCGCACCTGGCCACCACCGCGGCCGGCGGCGTCGCGGTGCTCGCCGCACTACTGCGCCGCGATTCGGCGCGCCGCCTCGCGGCCATGCTGTGGCTGCTGCTGACGGCGGAGTTCAGCGCCCGGCGCTGGCGGGCAGGCCCGCGGTCTGTGGTTGAGGCCCTTCGGATTTCGGTGACCAGCGCGCTGATTCCGCCGGTCGCCGTGGCGCACCGGCTGACCGGCGAGTGGGTGTTTCGCCGGGCTCGGCGGGACCCGCCGCTGGCGGTGCTGCTGGACCGCGACGACACGCTGATCGTCGACCAGCCCTACCTCAACGATCCCGACGGCGTTCAGCCCACTCCCGATGCCATGCGCGCGCTGCGGCGGCTGCGTGAACACGGGCTGCTGCTCGCCGTCGTCACCAACCAGTCCGGGGTGGCCCGCGGGCTGATCAGCACCGACCAGCTGACCGCCGTCAACGCCCGGGTCGACGCGCTGCTCGGCCCGTTCGACTCCTGGCAGGTGTGCACGCACGGCGAGACGGACGGCTGCGGTTGCCGCAAACCGCGACCAGGAATGGTGCTGGCCGCCGCCGATGCGCTGGCGGTACCGCCGAGCCGCTGCGTGATGATCGGCGACACCGGCGGCGATGTCGAGGCGGCGCTGGCTGCCGGCGCCGAGGCGGTACTGGTGCCCACCGCGCGCACCCTGCCGGGGGAGATCACCCGGGCGCAGGCCCGGGCACGGGTCGCCGCGACGCTGGACGAGGCCGCTTCGCTGGTGCTGCGGGAGTGCCGATGAGTACCCGCGCGAATACGGCCATCGTGGCCCGGCTCGACAGCGCCGGCGACGTGCTGATCACCGGTCCCGCGGTGCGGGCCGTCGCCGCCTACCACGACCGGGTCGTCATGCTCGTCGGCCCCCGCGGCCACACCGCCGCCGAACTGCTCGCCGGCGTCGACGAGATCGTGGAATGGCAGGCCCCGTGGGTGGATTTCGACTCGCCGGAGCTGACCGCCGCCCACGCCGAGGCGCTGGTCAAGCAGCTGCGTGACATCGCGCCCCGCCGCATGTACATCTTCACGTCCTTTCACCAGTCACCGCTGCCGCTGGCGCTGCTGGCCAAGATGGCCTCGGTGCCGTGGGTGGGCGCGATCAGCACCGACTACCCGGGTGCGCTGCTGGATCTGCGACACCAGGCGCCCAGCGGAGTCCCGGAGCCGCAGCGGGCGCTGTCGCTGACCGATGCGGCCGGATGCCCGCTGCCCGCCGGTGACGACGGCGCGCTGCGGGTGCGTGCGGTCGATCCGTTGCCCAGCCGGCTGGCCACCCGGATCGGCCCGGGCCCGTTCGTGGTGTTCCACCCCGGCGCGGCGGTGCCGGCGCGACAACCGACCCAGGCTCGCAGTGCGTCCATGGTGGCGGCGCTGGCTGCTGCCGGGTACCGCGTCGTCGTCACCGGTGGTCCCGACGAGGTCCGGCTCACCGCCGCGGTGGCCGGCGACGTGGCCGTCGACCTGGGCGGTGCGACCAGCCTCGCGGAGCTGGCCGCGGTGTTCGCGGCGGCGCGCGCCGTCGTGGCGCCCAACACCGGCCCGGCGCACCTGGCCGCCGCGGTCGGAACCCCGGTGGTGTCGTTGTTCGCGCCCGTCGTTCCGGCGGCGCAATGGCGGCCCTACGGCCGGCGGGTCAGCGTGCTCGGTGACCAGGCCGCGCCGTGTCGGGCCAGCCGCGCCCGGGTCTGCCCGGTGCCCGGCCACCCCTGCCTGGACGGAATCAAAGACGCCGAGCTCCTTGCCGCGGTGCGGTGGAGAGGAGGACCGCCATGATCGAAGGGCACTTCGACGCATTGCGTGACGCGGTGGGCCGGACCAGTGCCGAGGCAGCGCGACTGCGCCGGTGGGGGCGGCAGCTGGCGGCGGTGCTGAGCGGCGGCGGCCGGCTGCTGGCGTGTGGCAACGGCGGCAGCGCCGCCGAGGCCCAGCACCTGACGGCCGAACTCGTCGGGCGCTTCCGTGACGAGCGTATTCCGTTGTCGGCCATTGCCTTACATGCCGATACCGCGGCGCTAACGGCCATCGCCAACGACTACGGCGAAGAGGAGATGTTCGCTCGGGGAGTGCGCGCCCACGGCCGGCGCGGCGACGTGCTGGTAGCGCTGTCGACCAGTGGCAGCAGCCAGAATGTGCTGGCAGCGGTCAAGGCTGCCCACGGCCTCGACATGCTCACCTGGGGCCTGACCGGGCCGGCGCCCAACGTGCTGGCCGCCATGTGTCATGAGGCGATCAGCGTGGATGCCCCGACCACGGCGACCGTTCAGGAGATCCACCTGATGCTGGTCCATGGACTGTGCATGGCGGTCGACGATGTGCTGCTGAGTTCGGAGCGCGTATGAAACCGCTTGTGATCGTAGGCGATTCGATGCTCGACATCGATATCGAAGGGACGGCGACCAGGCTGAGCCCGGAGGCTCCCGTGCCGGTGGTCGACACCCAGCGGCTGATGCAGCGGCCGGGCGGGGCGGGGCTGGCCGCGCTGCTGGCCGCGCGCACCGAAACCCGGGTCGTATTGGTCACCGGAATCGCCGACGACGACGCCGGCCGCCAGTTGCATGGCCTGCTGGCCGCCGCCGGGGTGCGGGTGCTGGGGTTGCCGATGCGCGGAACCACGGTGATCAAGACCAGGATTCGGGCGCGGGGACAGTCGCTGCTGCGACTCGACGGCGGCGACGGCTCGCCGGTAAGCCGGCCACTGTCCGACGACGTGACGACGGTGCTGGCCGGCGCGCGAGCGATCTGTGTAGCCGACTACGGCGGCGGTGTGACCGCGCTGCCGGAGATACGGGGTGTGCTGAGCCAGCTGGCGCCCCGGATCCCGATTGTCTGGGACCCGCATCCCCGCGGTTCGGTGCCGGTGCCGGGCTGTTCCTTGGTGACACCCAATCAGCAAGAGGCGCAGCACTTCTGTGGTGACAGCAGGGACGGCGAGCTGCTGCGCAAGAGATGGTGCGCACAGCTGGTCTGCATCACCCGCGGCGAGCACGGCGCGTGGGTCTACGGGCCCCACGGTGCGGCCGAACATGTCGGGGTCCCGCAACCGGCGGGGGCCTCCGGCGACGTCTGCGGAGCGGGCGACCGCTTCGCCGTCGCCGCGGCCACTGCCCTGGGAGCCGGGGCGGGGCCGGTAGCCGCGGTGGTCGCCGCGGTTGCCGACGCCGCCCGCTTCGTGGCCACCGGCGGCGCGGCCGCCGTCTCGGCCCCCGTCCTGCGCGCCGTGCTGCCCACGGGCACCCGGATCGAAGACCCGGCCGGGGTGGACGCGGTCGCGCTTGCAGAGCGGTTGCGCCGCGACGGTCACACCGTGGTGGCCACCGGCGGCTGCTTCGACCTGCTGCACACCGGGCACATCAGGTTGCTGCGCCAGGCTCGCGAACTCGGCGACGCCCTGATCGTGCTGGTCAACTCCGACAAGTCGGTACGCGCACTAAAAGGCGACGGACGCCCGGTGATGCGCGACGCCGACCGGGCCCGGGTGCTGGCCGCGCTGGCCTGCGTCGACGCGGTGGCGATCTTCGACGAACCCACTCCGCAGCGCCTGCTGGAACAACTGCGGCCCGACATCTGGGTCAAGGGCGGCGACTACGCGGCGGCCGACCTCCCCGAAGCCGAGGTGGTGCGCCGCCACGACGGTGAGGTCGTCATCCTGCCCACGGTCGCGGGCTACTCGTCGTCCCGATTGATTGCCGCGGCGACTTCTGCCCGCACCCGCACCGAAAGGTCTTGACATGTCTGACTCTACGAACCACCTTGGGGCCGTGCTGATTTCGGGTGGCTCCTCCGGGCTGGGCGCGGCCACTGTCGCGGCGGTGGCCCGCCGTGGCGGCACGCCGCTGGTCCTCGACAGGAAGCCCCCGGCAGCCGACGTGCCGTATGCGGCCGCCGACCTGGCCGACACCGCTGCGGTCGAGGCCGCCGTCGAGTCGCTGGCCGGCCGGGTGGACGGCCGGATCGCGGGGGTGTTCACCGCGGCCGGCATCGACTCCTGCGGCACCCTCGACCACGTCCCGGCCAAGGAATGGGAGCAGGTGATCGCCGTCAACCTGGTAGGCACTGCGGCCGTCGTGCGCGTCGCCCTGCCTTACCTGAAGGCCAGCCACGGGCGCGTCGTCACCTGCGCCTCGACCCTGGGCATCAAAGCGGTCAGCGACGCCACGGCCTACTGCGCCTCGAAATTCGGCATCGTCGGCTTCACCCGGGCCTTGGCGGCCGAACTGGCCGGGCAGGTCGGGGTGACGCTGCTGATCCCCGGCGGCATGCACACCCCGTTCTTCGACGGCCGCACCGAACAGTACCGGCCACCGGCCGACGCCAAGCTCAACAAACCCGAACATGTCGCCGAGACAGTGGTTTTCGCGCTGTCCCAGCCTCTCGGCTGCGAAGTCCGCGAGCTCGTGGTCTGCTCGTCCACGGAGTCATCGTGGCCGTAGGGTTGCCGGGCGAGGCCATCGTGGTGCTGCGCGCGTTGGGGCTGGGCGACCTGCTGACGGCGGTGCCCGCGCTGCGAGGGCTGCGCCGGCACTATCCCGGTGCCCGCATCACCCTCGCGGCTCCCGAACGCTTTCGCGAGCTGGCGCTGCTCACCGGCGCCGTCGACGACGTGCTGCCCACCGCCGGCCTGGGTGACGTGCGACCGCTACCGCAACCGCCCGCCCTGGCGGTCAACCTGCACGGGTGCGGCCCGCAAAGTATCGAACACCTGCTTCAGTGGCAGCCCAAATCGGTGATCACGCACCGGCACCCTCGTCATCCCGAGCTGGCGGGGCCGACCTGGCGGCACGGCGTGCACGAGGTGGACCGCTGGTGCGCGCTGCTGGAGTGGGCCGGCATCCCTTGTGACCCAAGCGATGGCACGGTCCAACGGCCGCCGGTCCGGCTTGGCCCGACCGGCGCGGTGGTGATTCACCCCGGGGCCTCGGCGGCGGCGCGACGGTGGCCCGCGGACCGCTTCGCCGCGGTGGCCGCGGCGTTGGCCGCTGACGGTCACCACATCGTGATCACCGGATCGCCCGCCGAATCCGACCTCGCGCACGACGTCGCCCGCGGCGCGGGCCTGCCGCCGAGCGTGGTCCTGGCCGGAGCGCTGGACCTTTCGGGACTGACCGGACTGGTTGGCGGCAGCCGGCTGGTGATCTGCGGCGACACCGGTGTCGGGCACCTGGCTGCCGCCACCGGTGCCGCGTCCGTGGTGCTTTTCGGGCCTACCGCCCCGGCCCGCTGGGGTCCCCGCGGCCCGGGGCCACATCTCGCACTGTGGGCCGGCGGGCACGGCGATCCGCATGCCGACGTGCCCGATCCAGGCTTGTTGCGCATCGACGTGGAGACGGTACTCGAAGCCGGCCGGCGACTGTTGAGGGAGGCCGCATGAGCACCCCACCGCGGGTCGGTGTCGTCGGCGTCGGATACGTCGGTCTGACCACCGCCGTCTGCATGGCCGGCCGTGGACTGCACACGATCGCGGTCGACATCGATACCGACAAGGTGCGCAAACTTTCCGCGGGAATACCGGTGATCGACGAACCAGAATTGCCGGAATTGTTGCGGGCCAGCCTTTCTCGCCGCCTGCTGAGCTTCAGCGCGGACTTCGCCGCCCTGGCAGATCGCGACGTCGTGTTCGTCTGCGCCCCCTCGCCCAGTGCCGGCGACGGCCGGGCGGATCTGACCGCGGTGCACTCGGTGGTCGACCGACTCGGCGCTACCCTGCGGCGCGGTGCCATTGTGGCGCTCAAGTCGACGGTGCCGGTCGGTACCACCTCGACCGTGGATAACCGGTTGCGCAGCAACGGCATTCGTGTTGTCTCGACACCGGAATTTCTGCGCGAGGGGCATGCCGTGCACGATTTCCGGCATCCGGACCGGCTGGTCATCGGCAGCCTCGACGACGTTGCCGCCCAACGGATCCGCGAGACATACGGCCCGGAGGCCGAGCCGGTATTGCGGATGACGCCGGAGAGCGCCGAGCTGGCTAAGTACGCCAGCAACGCCTTTCTGGCAGTGAAGCTTTCCTATACTAACTCGCTGGCGGCGCTGGGCTATGACCCGCAACTGGCCAACATCGACCCGCTCGTCGTGCAGCGGGCACAGGCACCCACGCCAGGTTGCGGGCGGCGCTCGAATACCTCGACAAGCTTGCCGGCGCCGCGCGGCACCCGCGTGCCCTTGCCGAACTGGCGCAGCGGTTGATCCCGGGACGATCTGAAATGTTATGTGCACCAGATCATTTCGCGATCCGGTCAGGCGGTGTGACGGGCGGGTGCGCAGGGGTGCCCGCCCGTCACCCGGTCGGTTTCCTCAGTTTCCGAAGCCGCCGCCCGGAGACGCGACGGTCATCGGCCCGCCAGGACCTGCGCCCAGGCGGCTGGCGGCGAAGTCGGCACCCTTGCTGATCATGCTGCCGTCGTCGGCGTAGGTGTCGTGCGCGGCGAAGTTCATGCCGTCGGAGCACACCGGGTCTTCGGGCGCGCACACCTTGATGGTCTTGCCCTGGTATGCCGGGCCGATGCTGATGGGCGGCTCGCCGAGGAAGTTCATGGCCCGCACGTTGGGTGTTCCGAAGAGCACCACCGCGGCGACGTGGTTGGCCACTTGGGGTGCCAGCGGTTTGGGTACGGTCGCCGGGTCGATCCCGTCGGGCACCGCCGGGGAGGTGACAAAACCCATCACGGCCGCGCCCTGAGAGTAGCCGCTGAGCACCATGTGGGTGTTGGGGCAGCTGTTGGCGGTGGAGACGACGTGCGCGCCGGCGTCGCGGATGCCGTCGACGCCGGTATCCCACTGGTCGCTGGCGGGGTAGTTGACCGCATAGACGCCCATTGAGCGTGGGCCGATGCGCGAGCGCAGGGCGTCGACGAAGGCCTGTCCGGTGGGGCCGACGCCGGGAGGTTCGCCGGTGCCGCGGGCGAATATCACCTCGACGTCGGGGCATGGCTGAGCGGATGCGGAGGGGATGGCGGTGGCCGGTAGGACGGAGGCGCTGAGTGCCCACGCAACGGCTGCGGTGGGACCCATGAGACGAGCAATGGCAGAGGCATTCATGCCGCAGGAGGTGCCCGTCCGCGCACGCGTCCAAACCATGAATTTTTCGGCGCCACGCGGCGGCCTGATCGTGGTGGTATCCGCCGGTCATTCCGGTGGTGGAACCGATGGGTTGAACCGGCGCAGCGCGGGGTACCCGCAATCCGACTTGGTCGGTAGGGCGCCCAGCTTGACCCGGCACCTGAGCGAGCGAAAACCAATCCCGCCTATACAGGCCGACGAAAGGAGCCGGGGATGGGCACCACGAACAATCGGGGCAACCGCTGGAAGCGCCGACTAGCGGTCGCGGGGGTCGCCGCCGCCGCGCTGCCGTGGCTGGTGGGTGTAATCGGCGGGGAACCGCCGGCGCGGGCAGCTGCTCCCGAATTTTTGCAGGTGCCCTCGGCGGGGATGGGCCACAACATCACCGTGGAGTTCCAGCAAGGCGGCGCTCCGGCGGTGTATCTGCTCGACGGGCTGCGCGCCCGCGACGACCGCAGCGGCTGGGACATCGAGACCAACGCGTTCGACGAATACGCCGGCTCCGGCATCTCGGTGGTGGCGCCGGTGGGCGGGCGGTCCAGCTTCTACTCCGACTGGTACGGCTCAGCCAACGGCCAGACCTACAAGTGGGAAACCTTCCTGACCAGCGAACTGCCCGGTTACCTGGCGAGCAGGGGCGTGCGCTCCACCCGCAATGCGGTGGTCGGCGTCTCCATGTCCGGATCGTCGGCCATGATCTTGGCGGCCTACCACCCGCAGCAGTTCGCCTACGCCGCCTCGTTGTCGGCCTACATGACGCCTTCCAGCGGCAACGGCCCGACGCTGATCGGCCTGGCGATGAACAACGAAGGCGGGTTCAACCCCCAGGACATGTGGGGGCCGACGGGCGGACCCGGTTGGCAGCGCAACGATCCCACGGTGCAAGCCGGGCGACTTGCCGGCAACAACACCCGGCTGTGGGTTTACAGCGGTAACGGCACGCCCTCGGAAATTGGCCAGGGCAGCCTCCCGGGACAGGTCATCGAACAGGTCGTCCTGCAGAGCAACGTCGCCTTCAAAGACGCCTACACCGCCGCCGGCGGCCACAACGCCGTGTTCAACCTCGACAACAACGGTGTGCACAGCTGGGGCTACTGGGGAGCCCAGCTGGCCGCGATGAAGCCGGACATGCAACGGACGCTGGGCGCCAGTGGCGGTGGCCAGACCTGAGGCCGTCAGCCACCCGCGCAGTGTGGACAGCCGTCGGGGCCGCGTAACCCGAGCCGGCCGGCCAGCATCAGGAACGCGGCCGCGAATTCGTTGTCGCCGGTGGCCTTTTCGATGCGGCACCAGTCGAGCTGTTCGCGAACCGCGCGTGCGCCCGGCAGCAGGTCGGCGAAGTTGCAGTGATGCTCGGTCAAGGCGCGCAGCTTCTGGATGAACACCGTCGTCGGCGGCAACACCGGCATCGGAATGGCCAGCACCACACGCTCTTCCGCTCCGTCAAGGACCGCCGAGTCCACCGGCTCACCGTTGACCCGGTGCAGCACGTCGACTACCCACTTCCCGCTGCGGGCCTTGAGCAGCCAGTCTTCGGGTGGGCGTTGCATGCAGAACCCGGCGTCGGCCAGGGTGGTGGCCGCGGCCGCCACGTCGGTCTCGGCGACCACAATGTCGACGTCGTGGCTGGGTTCGGGTGCGCCATACGCCCATAAGGCGTAGCTGCCGGCCAACGCGAAGCGCGGCCCGTGCTTCTTGAGGGCTGACGCGGCATTGCGCAGGGCCTCTCGCAGCCCCGCGTACTCGGCGCCGCCGGTGCGGCTGTTGGTGTCGGGGGCCTCCGGGATAGTCATCGTGGCTAAGGCATACCCGGCCGATGTCGTCGGCAACCCGGCCCTCGCGGGTTCGGCCACTATCGGGCAACCGTTTAATCGCCCGCCGATATCGGGTATCAGCAACGTATGTCAGCCACAGCGCCGAGTTGTTATGCGTGGGCCGCGGTGGTGACTTTTCCTGGTAGCGGACCGTGTGACGGCCGGGTAAGCGCATGAGTGCCGGACTTGTCGAGCATTGGCTGGAGTCGGGGCGGCTGGAGTTGCCGTTGCCGGCTTCCGGGCGCACCGCCGAACGCTGGCAGCGCCTGGCCCAGCTGGCCGAGGAGGACATTGCGGCGGCCCGCATCGCCGAAGCCCACGTTGACGCCGCCGCCATCATCAACGAGTTGGGCGGCAAGCCGCCGCAACCCAATCAGCTGTGGGGTGTGTGGGTGGCCGAGTCCGCCGACGCCGTGCTGCGCGCCGGCCGCATCGCCGGCGACGAGTACGTTCTCAACGGCATCAAGGTGTGGTGCCCGGGAGCCGGCTTTTGCACCCATGCGCTGGTTACCGCCGTCCTCGACGACGGCAAACGGGGCCTGTTCGCGGTGACGGTGACCGATCCCGTCGTCAAACCTCTGCCGAGTACCTGGTGGAACCCCGGAATGGCCGGCAGCGACACGCGATCGGTGCAGTTCAGCGATGTCCACGCGATGGCGGTCGGCGAGCCCGATGCCTACTCGAACCGCCCCGGCTTCTGGCACGCCGCGGTCGGGGTGGCGGCATGCTGGCTGGGCGGCGCCCGCCGGGTAGCCGACCCCCTGTACCGCTGCGCCGACAGCCAGTCGGCCGACGCCTATTCGCTGGCGCACCTGGGCGCCGTGGACGCCGCGCTCGCCGCCGGAGAAGCGATGCTGGCCGGTGTCGCAGAGCAGATCGACGCCGATCCGTTCGATCGGGCCGGCACCGCTCAACTGCTGGCGCGTCGCGCCCGCGCCATCGTCGAACACGCCGTCGACGAGGCCATCACCCGGACCGGACGGGCGCTGGGCCCGGGACCGCTGTGTCAGGACGGCCGCCACGCTCAGCGGGTCGCCGACCTGACCATCTATATCCGGCAAAGCCACGCCGAGCGGGACCTAGCCGAACTCGGCCGTTTGGCCGGACAGCATCGTTGCGGGCCGCGGCGCCGGGCGAAGGCGCCCGATCCGCGGCCGTGCCGATAGTCGACACGTAACCATGCGGGTGGCGACGTTCAACATCCTGCACGGCCGCACGGTGGGCGACGGGGTGAACGTGCAGCGGCTGTGTGACTGCGTGCGCCAACTTGACCCGGACGTGCTGGCGCTACAGGAAGTGGACTGTGACCAGCCGCGATCGGGCCGGGCCGATCTCACCGCGGCGGCCGCCGAAGCCATGGGCGCGGTGGCGCACCGGTTCGTGGCCGCGATCTCGGGTACACCCGGCGCGACGTGGATGGCCGCCACCGGCGATGAACAACCCGGGACCGCGGCCTACGGCATCGCGCTGTTGTCACGCTTCCCGGCGGCCAGCTGGCAGGTGGTGCGGCTGCCCCGCATTCCGGCGCGATTCCCGATGTATCTGCCGGGGCCGAACAAGGTGATGATCGTCGACGAGGAGCCGCGGGCGGCCGTCATCGCACGCCTACGCACTCCGCTGGGTCCGCTCACGGTGGCCAACACGCATTTGTCCTTCGTGCCCGGCTGGAACCGATGGCAGCTGCGCCGCCTGGTTCACGACGTTCGCGGCTTTCCCGGGCCGCGGCTGCTCACCGGGGACCTCAACCTGACGCCGGCCGCGGCACACCGGTGGTCACGGATGCGGCCGTTGGCAACGGCGGCGACGTTTCCGGCGCCTGACCCCGACCGGCAACTCGACCACATCCTCACCGACGATCCCGGTTTGCGTGCCCGCGCGCCGGCCGCCGAGCTAATGCCGATCTCGGATCATCGGGCGTTGCTGGTGGAGCTGGACCGGGGATAGACCGGTCCGGTCGTCAGCCGTCCTGGCTGCGCGCCTCAGCACCGGTTTCTCCGCTGCCGAAGTCGTCATCGGCGGCGGTGCGGCCAACGTAACTGCCTTCGTCATCGCGGCCGGCTCGTGACTTGGTGACATGGGGGTCGGATTCCACGTCAGACTCGGCCTTGGTGGAGTGACGTCGGGTCATCTGGTTACCTCTCGTAGACATGCCAATGGGCCGACATTCCCCGGATGGGCGAAGCGCAAACGGTTCACCGCAGACAGCGCTGCGCGGGTAGCAAGGTGGCGCTCATGTTGCGCTCCATCATCTTCAGCGCGGCGGCTCCGAGTTCCTCGTCGATGTGGGCGACCGCATCGGGTGGGACCACGACCTCGTAGTGCCGCAGGTAGCCGTCAAGCGCGCTGTAGAGGATGCACTGCTCGGTCACCTGACCCGTGAGCACGATGCGCCGCGTCTTCAGCCGATCCAGCAGGTACTCCAGGGCGGTGGCATAGAACACGCTGTGGCGCACCTTGGTGATGATCCGGCAACCGGCCTTCGGTACCAGCGGTTTGACCAGGTCAGGGCGCTGCCCGTCCAGTGCGGCCGAAATGATGGCACGATGGTCGGCGGTGAAATCGCCGTGGTTGTCGTTGACATAGATGAGATCGGCCCCGCCGTCCCGCTCGGTGGTCCCGATCAGCTCGACCAACGGATCGACGATGGCCGCGACGTTGGCGGCCAGCTGTTCGGCGTCGGGATGGCGGTAGTCGTTGAACATGTCGATGACCAGCAGGGCGGTATCACTCACCGACCAGTGATACCCCGATAAGAGGCCGCCCACCCGGTTTGCGGGCACCCGGCCGCGGGGTAACCATTGGCAGTGACCTCACAGCTATCCGGTAGAACGGTTACAGATTAAACGACCTGGCAATAGTTTCCATAGGATATGATGGCCAACATGCTTAACACCGGAAGTACCGCCGTTCGTTCTGGCTACCCCGCGCGGGCAGAGGTCGGCGAGCAGGGTGTGAACGTCCCCGGTTTGGTGGCGGCGGTCGTCTGGGCGACCGGCCTGCTCCTCGGCTTGGTGTTGCTGACCACCGGGCATTCGGTCGTGGCCGCGGCGATCCTGGTGGTGGCCGTCATGGCGCCCTGGATCGGGCTGGCGGTCTCACGCAGCCGGATTCCGGTTTCCGGTTCCGAAATCTCGACCCGCTGAATCGGACTTCCTCGAGGTTTGACCGCCCGATCGGCGGCCTCACTGGTGTTGGTGGTGTTGCCGATTTCTTTCTGTTGACAGGTGTGACCGGTATCCGAAAAGGGTATTGACTCTGCCACGGGTGACCACAAGCAGGTGTGTAACCCGGTCACTCAGCAGGAAGGGACGCACCATGCCGACCGCTAGCGATTACGATGCACGCCGCGTGTCTGACACCGACACCGTGGACGAGTCGGTGCTGAATGAACTGACGCCCGCCTTGCCGAAACTGTCCACCGCCGTCGTCGACGACGACCCGAACGAGGCGTCTTTGTTCGAACTGCCGGGTGCAGATCTATCCGGTGAAGAGTTGTCGGTGACGGTGATTCCCCAGCGCGCCGATGAATTCACTTGTTCGCGTTGCTTCCTGGTGCAGCACCGCAGCCGGTTGCGCAGTTCGAATGGCGAGCTTCCCGTGTGCGCCGACTGCGTGTGATCGGGGTGGCCGTCCGGCCTTGACCTAGCCGACGGCGCCGTGTTGTGTCGTGGACGTGGCTGATTCGCCAAGTTTTCAGCGGCGGCCGCCCGGCCTACCGGCCCCACGCCGGTTTCGTACCGCTTTCGCGACGGTGTACGCGGTGGCCTACCTGGTGGGCGGGGAGCGCCGGATGCTGCGGCTGATCCGACGCTACGGACCGATCATGACGATGCCGATCCTGTCCCTGGGCGACGTAGCGATCGTTTCGGATCCGACCCTGGTGAGGGAGGTATTCACTGCTCCCGCCGACGTCCTGCTCGGCGGCGAGGGCGTGGGACCGGCGGCGGCGATCTACGGGTCCGGGTCGATGTTCGTGCAGGAAGAGCCCGAGCACCTGCGGCGCCGCAAGCTCCTGACTCCTCCGCTACACGGGGCCGCGCTCAACGGTTACGTGCCGATCATCGAAGACTCCACTCGCGCAGCGATGCGCGGTTGGCCCGTCGACCGGCCGTTCGCGCTACTGCCCGCCGCCCGCGCGCTGATGCTGGACGTGATCGTCAAGGTCGTGTTCGGCGTCGAGGATCCCGACGAGGTGCGGCGGCTCGGCCGGCCCTTCGAACGTCTGCTGAACCTGGGTGTCTCAGAGCAATTGACGATGCGGTATGCGCTTCGTCGCTTCGGCACGTTACGCGTGTGGCCGTCACGGGCACGGGCCTACCGGGAGATCGACGACGCCGTCCTGCCGCTGATCGCCCGCCGTCGCGCCGACCCGGACCTGAACGAGCAACACGACATCCTGGCGCTGCTGCTGCGTGCGCGCGGCGACGACGGTGAACGACTGTCCGACAACGAGATTCGCGACGATCTGATCACCTTGATGCTGGCCGGCCACGAAACCACCGCGACCACGCTGGCATGGGTCTTCGACCTCCTGCTGCACCATCCCGATGCGCTGCGGCGAGTGTGCGCCGAAGCCGTCAGCGGCGTGGCGGATTTCACCACCGCGGTGATCAACGAGACGCTGCGGGTGCGGCCGCCCGCACCCCTTACGGCACGCGTGGCCGCGCAACCGTTTCGCATCGGCGACTATATGGTGGATGCCGGAACGCGCATCGTCGTCCACATCATCGCCGTCAACCGCAATCCCGGCGTCTATGACCATCCCAACGAGTTCCGGCCCGAGCGATTCCTCGGGGTGCGCCCGCAAACCTACGCCTGGGTGCCCTTCGGTGGCGGCGTGAAACGTTGTCTGGGCGCGGCCTTTTCGATGCGGGAGCTGGTCACCGTGTTGCACGTGCTGTTGCGCGAAGGGGAGTTCAGCGCCGTCGACGACAGGCCCGAGCGCATCGTGCGGCGCTCCATCATGCTGGTACCCCGCCACGGCACCAGAGTGCGGTTGCGGCCTCGGCTCCAAGAATCCTTTGAGAATCTTCCAAGCGCCGGCTCGGATGCTCATCGCTGATCTGACGGTCCAACGCGAAGGGGATAGCTGATATGACCACCTGCCAGCCGGTGCCGGAGCGCACGACCAACATGTACGCTCCAGCGGCCTTCGCGTTCGCCGTGGGCGGCGCGGTGGTATTGAGCGTCATCTGCGCTATCGCGGCGCTCGCCCAGGTCAGGGCAACCGGCGAAGGCCGCGGCGAAGCGATCGCAGGCCTGGTGATTTCGGCCGGCTGGATCGCCTTGTTTGCGGCGTTGACCCATTGGCATGTCATTTAGCCCGCGCGCATCTTGCGGCAATCCCCAGGGGGCGGCGTTAGCTTGGTTCTACGCGAATCGCCACGCGGCACGGGCCGGTTACCCGGTCCCGTGACTTTTGGAAAAGGGGAACCATGCGGGTCGTCGTGATCGGTGGCACGGGTGTGCTGGGATCGAAAGTGGTCGAGAAGCTGCGCCAGCACCACCACGACGCGGTTGCGGCGTCGCCCCGCACCGGCGTCAACACCCTGACCGGGGCAGGCCTCGCCGACGCGCTGCGGGGGGCCGACGTCGTTGTCGACGTAACGAACTCACCGTCCTTCGACGACGATCCGGTGATGGAGTTCTTCACCACGTCGACCACCAACCTGGTAGCCGCCGCTCGTGCCGGCGCCGTCGGGCACTACGTAGCCGTGTCGATTGTCGGGTCCGATCAGCTGCCCGAAAGCGGGTACCTGCGCGCGAAGGTCGCTCAGGAGAAGCTCATCGAAGAATCGGAGCTGCCCTACTCGATCGTGCGTGCCACCCAGTTCGCGGAGTTCACCGACGCCATCACGGCGTCGATGACCGTCGGCGGCGAAGTTCGCGTCCCGGACGCACTGATCCAGCCCATCGCCGCCGCCGACCTCGCCGCCGAGGTGGCCCGGGTGGCCGAAGGTAAACCGTTGGGCGGCATCGCGAATGTCGGCGGGCCGGACAAGATCTCGTTCGAGCAGATGGCCCGCGACGTGCTGGCGCGACAAGGCCAGACCAAGACCGTCGTCGTCGATCCCGAAGTCGGGTACTTCGGAACGCCGCTGGCCAGGAACAGCCTGGTTACCGCATAAGCGTCGCGATGGGTCGGGGTGGCGGTGTGGTGCGTCAGGACATACGAATGGGGTGTGTCAAGACATCGGAATAGCTTGACGGCAGCGACGTTCAGTGGATGTCGAAGGCTCGCCTGGTCATCACCGCTGTCGTCGTCGA
>NZ_UPHT01000168.1 GCF_900566085.1 Mycobacterium attenuatum | reverse complement strand
GTGGAGGGCGCTGACACCCCCCACACCGCCGCGGCCACCCGAGCCGAGCAATCCAGCCGCGCCCCCCGCACCGCCGGTACCGCCATCCCCGTCCAGTGAGCCTCCGCCGGTCCCCCCGTTGCCGCCGTTGCCGAACAATCCGCCGGCCCCGCCGGCGCCGCCAGCCCCGCCTGTGCCGCCCGGCAGCCCGAAACCGCCGACGCCACCGGCGCCGCCGGCGCCGAACAGCCCCGCGGTCCCACCGTTACCGCCGCTCTGGCCGGGTGCGCCGGACCCGCCGGCGCCGCCGTTGCCGATGAGTAGTCCGCCGGGCCTGCCGTTCTGGCCGGTGCCGGGTAAACCGTTGGCGCCGTTGCCGATCAGGGGGCGCCCCAGCAGGGCCTGGGCAGGGGAGTTGACGATGTTCAACAGACTCTGGCCGGCATCGGCCTCCGCTGCGGCGTATGACGCCGCAGCGAAGGCCAAGCTTTGGGCAAACTGGGTATGGAACTGCGCTGCTTGTGCGCTGAGCCTCCGATAGATCTCGCCGTGCGAGGCGAACAATGCGGCGACGGCAACTGACACCTCATCCTCGGCTGCGGGCAGTAACTCAGTGGTCGCGACCGCTGCGGCGGCGCTCACGGCGCGCAGTGACGTATCCAAATGCGACAACTCCGCCGCAGCCGCCGTGAGCATTTCCGGAGCTGCGATCACCAACGACATTGCTAGCCTTCCAGGAGATTCCGCAACATAGGCTATCGTGCACGCGCCGTGGCCGAATCGTTTTGACATTCAGATCGAAAAGCGCTCTCCCAGTTGGAGTGTCCGCTGTTCCGGTGGTTCAGGGCATGTGCACGCCGGACGCCGGCGCCATGCCGACGGTTAGGTGAAGTCGCGTGCGGCCGTTGTCAGTCCGGCGGTGACCAGTTCCTCGTCGGTGGGCAACCGCAACGAGATCAGTCCTGCGAAAGTCTCGGGCTCGAGTTCGATGCGGTTGATAGTGACATGCACCGGCACCCAGGCAGTGTCGCAGCCCGGAAGCCGCAACACACCACTGGTTGCTCCATCGGCGAATTCCTTTGTCATGGCGGCGATGAGCTCGTAGTCGTCGGGATGCACGCGGGGTCTGTCGGGCTCGTTGGCGCGCCAATCGTAGAAGGGGCACGGCTCGTCGAGCCACTTCAGTAGGGTCCAGGTGTTCAGGTCGACAAGTGCTCGGTGGACTCCGGCCTGCGCGAGCCCGTCAAGGATTTTCTGGGCCAGGTCGTCGACCGGCACCAGCGGGCCTTTGAGTTCGGCGCGCCAGTTGATTGCCCGCGCTACCAGGTGATCGCGGCCGTCCGGTCCTGGCTCCAGCGCGCTGCGCGCGGTGAACCCGATCCTGATGGGGTTGCCCTGCCAGTCGGTGAGATCCCAAGTGCTGCACAGTGTTTGGCCGTCCTCAGGCTTGACCAGCATGGCCAGCACCCTGGTTTCGTTCGGATTGAGTTCGCGTGACGGCAAATCCTCGGCGAAAGCTCTGCCGTAGGTGACCTCGACATCGGGATTCTTGCCGCTGTTGACCAGCGACTCACGGGTGTCGGTGGCCACACCCAGAGTCAGATCCCACTTCAATGGACCCGGAGTTGGCCGCTCGGGCGGTTTTGCATCGGCAGGACCGATCCACACATGGACTCCGTGCACCCTGCCGTCCGACATCACTACTGGCTCAGTACAGATGACGCGATCACTCTTGGGCGTGATGCTGGTGAGGCTCTGGCCGGTGTGCAGCGACTCGGCGATCGCCGTGCGGACCGACGAGATATGGGGACTGCGGCGCAGGAACGTGGTGATGGGAACCAGGTTCTTGAGCTGACGTCCCTGGGCGACGACGGCCGGTTCATCCCCCAGCGTTTCCACGAGCAGCCAGTCGTGGCTCATAGGCGCAGTCTACTGACCACCCACTCCGTTACCGCGGCGGGTGGTCGTCGACCGACGCAATCTTGTTGCGGGGATTGCAGATACGTGCGGCAACGAGCAACCGTGACGAGGCGCCCGGCGCCGTTCAGGACAACCCGTTCAGTCCGTCTAGGCCGATCAGTGTTCCGCCGGTGCCGGCGTTGCCGCCGGTGCCGTTGCTGCCAATCCCCACGCTGGCGCCGCCATTGCCGCCATTGCCGCCGTTTCCGATCAGCTGCGCACTGCCGCCGTTGCCACCGTCGCCGCCGTCGAACTCGCTGTCGGCGCCTGCCCCACCGTTACCGCCGTTGCCGATCAGGCCGGCGTTACCGCCGTTGCCGCCGTCGCCGCCGTTGTCGGTGGCGCTGACGCTGCCGTTGCCGCCGTCGCCACCGCTGCCGAAGAACATGCCGCCGTTGCCGCCGTTGCCGCCGTCCGCGCCGGTGAGGCCGCCGATGGTCCCGCCAC
>NZ_UPHT01000164.1 GCF_900566085.1 Mycobacterium attenuatum | reverse complement strand
ATAGCAGCCCGCCGTTGCCGCCCGCACCGCCGGGCCCCCCACGCCCACCGAAGCCGCCGGCCCCGCCGGTGCCGCCGTTGCCGATCAGCCCGGCGGACCCGCCGTTCCCACCTGGTAAGCCCTGCCTGAACCCGGTGACGCTGGTACCGCCGGACCCACCGTTGCCGCCGTTGCCGAACAGCAAACCCCCGTCGCCGCCGTTTTGACCGGTGCCCGGCGCGCCGTCGGCCCCGTTGCCGATCAGCGGGCGTCCCAACAGCGCCATGGTGGGCGCGTTGATGGCATTGAGCAGCTGCTGGCCGGCGCTGGCGGCATCGGTGAGCGCATATGCGCTCACGCTGGACTGCAGGATGCGCACAAACTGGTCGTGAAACGCTGCCGCCTCGGCGCTAACCACCTGGTAACTGGCGGCGTGGTCGCTGAACAACGCCGCGAGCGCCGCCGATATCTCGTCGACGGCCGGCCCGACCACCGCTAGCGTCGGACCCGCGGCGGCCGCGTTCGCCTGGGCCAGGGCCGATCCTATCCCCGCCAGGTCCTCGGTTGCGGCGGCAACCAGCTCCGGTACGGCCATCACATAGGACATGGGTGCCCTCCTCGGCGATACCAGCGGTCGCCGCTGAGCGGACGCCGCTTGCTGCGCCTAGGGTGCCGGGCGGGTGTTCGGTGGGCCTTGACGAATCATGAAATGCGCTTGTGCGGCCAATGTGTGCTCGGGCCGGACAATCAGGCTGTGGGTGCGACGAACCTGTGCAGGCTCGAGCGAGCGCGTGCGACCGCGGTGGCGCCGTCGATGACCGAGGACCGGTGGGCGTCGAAGCGCTCGGCGCCCAACCGGTCGACCAGCGCGCGCAGTGCGGCGTCCCGCAGCGGTGACGGCATACCCGCAGTCTGGAACGCGCACTGCAGGACTGCGGCATCGTCGTCGGCGCCGAGCCGGACCAGCAACCGGGTGATGTATCGCAGCGCCGTCCACTGCTCGAACCAGTCGCCGACCCGATCCCAGTGGTCGAGCACCTCGATGAACATCCGGGCAGCTGCGACGGGATCGCCGTGCACGGCGCGGGTTGCCGCCGCTGACATCAGTGCGGTGCCGCTGTGCCAGAAATTCTGCACTGTCGCAGCCAGTTCGGCCGCGGCGTCGAACAGGGCCGTCGCGCGCTCCGGCTGGGTTCGCTTGAGCAGGTAGCCCAGCGCAAAGTAGGCCATCGACCGCGCCGTCGGGTTTCCGGTGGACTCGGCGATCTCCACGGCCTCGCCCGCGGCGGGCAAAGCTGGCTCCGGTGTGCCCAGCGCGCCCGAGCAGATGGCGACTTCATACAGAGTCCACACCAGCCTGATCGCGTCGGCATCGGCGCGGGCGCGTGTCACTTCGCCTTGCCAGTAGTGCAGAGCCGCCTGCACGTCGCCCGCAAAGAAGGTGACGTCGGCCAGGACGTCGCCCGGGTAGGCCACCCGCGCGGTACCCGGTCCGGGCGCGGCCTCCCGGGCGAGGGCCGCCAGTTCCCGCGCGTGCGCGTAGTCGCCGTGCGCCCAGGCGCCGCGTGCGGCCACGCCGACGGCCGTGGCGAACAGCGGATGCTCGGGGCGCACGAGGGCGATGACGCGTTCGGCCCACTCGGCCATCTCGTAACCGATGCGCAATCCGACAAGTTCGGGCAGCGCCGCGATCAGCCGCAGCGCCAGGTCGGTGTCGTCGTCGGCCATGGCCCGGTCGAATGCGGCGCGCAGGTTGTCGTAGTCGGGCATCATCCGCTCGACCCATTCGCGCTCTTGGGCGCCGTGCAGTCCGCTGGCGGCTCGTTCGGCCAGCTCGGTGTAGTAGGTCGCATGCCGGACGGCGTACGCTTCGGCCCGATCGGCCTGGCGCAGATGCTCACGACCGAAGGCCCGAAGGGTTTCCAGGACGACGTAGCGGGTCCGGTCGGTCACGCTGCGCACCGCCACCATCGATTTGTCGACCAGACCGGTAAGCAGGTCCAGCGTGTCCTCCACCGCAACGCCGCCGGACCCGCAGACGCCGTGCGCGGCGTCGAGGTCGAAGCACCCTGCGAATACCGAAAGTCGCACAAACAGCGCCTGCTCGGCCTGGGTGAGCAGCTGAAACGACCAGTCAATCGCGGCCGTCATGCTCTGCTGGCGGGGCAGCGCACCGCGCGCACCGCCTTGCAAAACGCTGAGGTTGTCCAGCCGGCGAACCACATCGGTGCTGCTCATCATGCGCATCCGCGCCGCCGCGAGCTCCACGGCCAGCGGTAGGCAATCCACCCGCCGGCAGATCTCCGCGACCGCACCGGGCGGCTGGTCCTGCAGCTGAAAGTCCGGCCGGCCCGCCCGGGCTCGCTCGGCGAACAACTGGGCGGCGTCGTCGGCCGTCAGCGGCGGAACCACCACAATCCGCTCGCCGTCGATGGCGAGCGGTTGACGGCTGGTCGTCAGTACCGACACCTTCGGGCAGTGCTGGATGATCCGCTCCAGCAACTTGGCGACCGTATCCACGACGTGCTCGCAGTTGTCCACCACCAGGAGGATTTCGCGGCCCCGCAGATACTCGATCACCGATTCTTCGATGCCCAGCCCCTGCTGTCGCTGCAAGCGCAGGGCTGTGGCGATGGTGTGGCTCACCGCTGCGCCATGCTCCAGCGGCGCCAGCTCGCAGATCCAAACGCCCTCGCTGAACTGGTCCTGCTCGCGCCGCGCGATCTCGAGAGCGAGCCGCGTCTTGCCGACACCGCCGACCCCGGTCAACGTCACCAGCGGACCTTCGCCCAACGCTTCGATCACGCCCGCCACTTCGTGTTTGTGACCGACGAAGCTGGTCGCTCGCCGAAGCAGGGCCGCGTGCGCACGATCGGGTACCGCCAGGTGCGGCGTCGGCGGCCCGCTCGAGGGCTGGCTCTCGCCCGAAAGTATCTGCTGATGCACCTGGTCCAGCGACGGGCTCGGGTCGACGCCCAGCTCCTCGGCAAGTCGCTGGCGCATCTGCCGGTAGGTGTCCAGCGCATCCGCCTGCCGGCCGCCGCGGTACTGCGCCAGCATCAACTGCCCCGCGAGCCGCTCGTCAAGAGGGTGGGCGGCATGGGCCGCGGCCAGTTCCACCAGCAATTCGCTGTGGCGTCCCACCCGCAGTGCCGCGTCGTTGCGGTCCAACACCACCGAAATCCGTTCTCCCGCAAGAGAATTACGGACGTTGTTGATCCACGGCGTGTCCAGGGCCGGGAACGGCTCGCCCCGCCAGATTTCCAGGGCCTGGTCAAACAGCTCGGCGGCATGCCCGGGCTCCGGGCATGCCCGGGCCTGACGTACCACATGCCGGAACCGATGCAGGTCCACCGACATCGCTTCGGCGGCAAGCACATATCCGCCCGGCTCCCGGCCGATCACCACTCCCTCGGCTGCGCCCAGCAGGTTCCTCAGTCGAGATACGTACCCGGCCAAAGAATTTCGGGCATGATGCGGGGGTCGATCCGACCACACGTGATCAACCAGCTGATCGACCGGAACGGGGTGGTTCACGTCGGTCAACAATGCGACAAGCACGCACCGCTGCCGCGCATGACCAATATCGAGCCGGTGGCCGTCGACATGCACCGCGACGTCGCCGAGCAAACAGAACTCGACCGACATTGGGTGGACCTTCTCTCCGAGCCCGCAGCCAACGCGTGCCCGGCGACAGCATACGGCCAATGCCAGCAACTCTCAGGGCTTCAGAAACGATCGTTGACGCGCCCGTCAACGGGCCATCAGGCGTCTGGCGCCTGCGCTCCTTCGAGTGCGATGGCGCGGGCCAGGCGTGCGTAGCGCAACTCCAGGTCCTTGAACCGCATATAGGTGCTCAGGGTGGTGAAACTGAATGCCATGATCAGTGCGTAGAGCATCAGGTCGGTGCCGCGGCGCACCCCGAACCAGTGCGCGACCACCGTGGTGTCGTCCGGGCGCAGCACGGCATACACGCCGCCCAGCACAAAAAACACGTATCCCACCTTGACCCACGCCCGCGACCGAGCGCTGCGGCGTGATCGCAGCAGATAAAACAGCAGCGCGACGATCGAGCCGATCAGCAGCACCTGGATCCAGTTCAACGTCGAATCCTTCCTCGCAAGAATCCGTCGAAAATGATGTTCACGCCGTTGAGCAGCGGCTGGCCCTTGGACTTCGAATACTCGGTGTAGAGCACCTCGACAGGCTCTTCAACTACGCGCCAATGGTTCTCGGCGATCAACATGACGAACTCGGTGGCGTGGCTCATGCCGCTCATGGTGAAGCTGAGGCCGTCGGCCACGGTCTTGTTGAACACCCGCAACCCGTTGTTGGTATCGGTCAGGCCGAGCCGGCGGCCGCGCCGGCTCAACCGTGCCGCTGTCTGCAGCACGATCCGCTTGAGCAGCGGTGGACGACTGGTGACGGAGCCGCCGAACCGGGTCCCGATCACCACGTCGACATCACCGGCGGACAGCCGGTCAATCATCGCGGCCAGGTCCTTGACCCGGTGCTGGCCGTCGGCATCGAAGGTGGCGAACGCCTGGGCACCGGGCTGGCTGCGGGCGTATTCGACGCCGGTCTGGATGGCCGCGCCCTGGCCCAGGTTGACCGGATGCCGCACCAGGTGGGCACCGGCCCGCAGCGCGATGTCACCGGTGCCGTCAGTGCTGCCGTCGTCGACGCAGACGACGTGGTCGAAGACGGACCGCACATCGGCAATAACGTCGCCGATCACAGCAGCTTCGTTGAAGGCCGGGATGACGATCCAGACGTCGGAGTAATGCGAGGTCATTTACGTCCACAAGTTACACGTTGGGCCTGCGCTGATCATCGGCCACGCGCCAGTGCCGTCAGATGAACGACGATGCCCACCAGCGGGCCGCACAACAGCGCCACGACCGTGCGGGTCTCCAGCGGTAGCGGCAACAACAGCAGCACACCCGAGGCCGCCGTAGCGCCGACCCAACCCAGCGAATACGCCCGGTGCAGCGCGGCCGCTACGGCGGCGGCGCCAGTGAGCGTCAGCATCGCGATCGCCCCCGCGGCGGCCGTCAGCCAGGCCAGCAGCGCGCCGCTGGCCTGGTATTGCGGCCCGAACAGGGCGCGCAGCAGCCACGGGCCGACCAGACCGGCCGCCAGCACCCCTACGGCACCGATCCCGCCGATCACCGCCGCGGGCGACAGCAGCGCCCGAACCCGGTGGGTGCTTTCGTCGACGAAATGGGCGATGAGATTTCCCTGCATGGCTGTCAGCGGGACCAGCAGCGGAGCGCGGGTCAACGTCACCGCCAGGATGACGACGCCACCCCGGGCGCCCAACTCGTCGGAGGTCAGTTTCAGCAGCACCGGAAAGCCCATCACCAGGATCGCGCTGGCACCGGCCGCGGTGATCGAATGGGCCGCGCCCCGCAGGAACGTGGCGGTGCTGCCGGGCGTCAGCAAGCGTGCGGTGCCGCGGGTGGTGGCCGACACAGCCAGCATGATCAGCCAGGCCACCGAGCCGGCGACGGTAGCCCACAAGAAGCCGGCCAGGCCCCATCCGACGACGAACGTCGCCGCGGCCACCGCCACCCGGATGACCGCGTCGGTCACCATCAACGCTCCGTACTGGGTCCACCGGTTCATCCCGGCCAGCATCCCCATCAGCGTGGCGTGCAGGCAGAATCCGGCCAGGCCGACGCTGAGCAATCCCACCGACAGCCACCGCGCCTCGACGAACATCCGCCCGCTCCACAGCGGCGCGCTTCCGGCGATCACGACGGCTGCGGCGATGCCGACGAACGCGGCGGCCCGCAGCGGATGAATGCGTCCACCGTCCGGCACAACGTCCAGGTACTGCATCGACCGGACCTCCCGGGTGGTCTCTTGCAGCAGTCCGAAGGCGGCTCCGGCGACCAGTCCGAAAGCGCCCCAGAACACCCCGAAAACCGAGAAGCCGCTCGGTGCGAGATTGCGGGCGGCCAAGTAGATCACCGCGTAGCCGCACAGTCCGGTGACTGCCGTGGCTATGCCGACCCGCGCGACGCTGCCGCGGGTGATCGGGCCCTCAGGAGCCGTGCCCGCGGTACCGCCGACGTCGGTCAACGCGGCCGCACTAACGGCCAATCCACCTGATGCGTGCCACGCCTGCAGATACTATGCGGGCCTGGCGCCCGCCTGGTGGTCCGCTAGGCCCCAGCTGGAGCCGACGGCGAAGTCGGCTTGGGCGATGTTGGCGCCGGCGGCTTGGACCTGTTGGCCTGTACTTGGCCTGTCAGTAGATCACCTGGAAGTTGCGCCCGAGCTGGGCGATGAACTCGTGGCAAGATACCGACCCCGCACCACCCCAGAGCAGCGCGGATCACCCCGTCGCGCCGGCCCTAGCCGATCCCGGTGCGTGGGATCACACTCGGGCGCGACTGTGTCACGTGTGGAGTCGCGCCCCCACGACCCATCCCCGCGGGCATCCCCGCGCCCGCACCACCGGCGCCCATCGGCATTGGCATCATCGGCATCCCGCCCGTCCCGCCGCCCTGCATGGCGGCCAACTCGGCCGCATTGGGCACGGTGCCCAACCCCGCAAGCGCCGCGCTGGACAATCCCCTCGGAAGCGATCCCTCCCAGGTCGGCGGCACCGACATCGCCCCCACCAACCGCGCCTTACCCAGGTCCGCGGACATCCCCGCTCCCAGACCCGCGCCTGCACCGCCAAGGCCCTTCATCGGATTGGCATCACCGACAAACCTGGGCACCTCGGCCAGTTCCCCGGCCCCGGCCGCGCCCGCCCAGCCGGCTGTGCCCGCACTGGCCGACTGGCCCAACTGCAACAGCGGTCCGATCACCATGCCTGCCGGAGTGGCCGCAAACTGCGCCGCCTGCATCACCGACGACACCGGCAGCGCCGACACCATCGACTGCACCCCCGTCGCCACCCCCGGAATCAGGGCTACCACGCCCTGCAGCGCCGGCGACACCGCAGCCGAGACCGCCGTCGCCGCCGTGCTCGCCTGCGCAGCGATACCCGCCAAGTCCAGCGGCGGCACCACAAACGGCGCCAATGTCGAGGCGGCGGCCGCCGCGCCGGCGTCATAGCCCACCATCGCGCCGACATCTTGAGCCCACATCTCGGCATAGTCGAACTCGGTACCCGCAATCGCCGGTGTGTTCTGCCCTAGGAAATTCGTCGCCACCAACGCCCCGAGTAGCACCCGATTGGCCGTGACGGTCGCCGGATGCACGGTCGCCGCCAAGGCTGTCTCGAACACCGTCGCCGCCGCCCGCGCCTGTGTGGCAGCGGTCTCGGCCTGCGCCGCTGCTGCGCTCAACCACCCCACATACGGGGCCGCCGCAGCCGCCATCGACACCGACGCCGGACCTGTCCATGGCCCACCCGCCAACCCGGCAATCACCGCATCAAACGCCGACGCCGACGTCGCCAAGTCCGCTGCCAGCCCCTCCCAGGCCACCGCCGCCACATGCAGCGGCCCCGAACCCGCACCGGCAAAAATCCGCGCCGAGTTGATCTCCGGTGGCAACCACGCAAAATGCCATCCCATCACGGCCTGTGTCCCCTCATCGCCTGGGCTCTTCGGGCTTCATCGGGCTTCAAGGGTGCCAAGGGAAGCTCCTTCGTCCGTCGCCTCGACCGCTGTGAATGGTTCGAGTCGTGTGTGAGCACAAGCGTTCCAGGCATTTATTGAGCGGCCGTTGGGTAAAGATGAAATGCGCTGGACACCGTGCTCCGGTCGCGCCGTTTCGGGCGGTGCCCAGGAAAGGACCGATGTCAACCATCCGTGTGTTCGGGTTATCCCTGCTGGTAACGGCGGCGGCGTTGGTCATCGGCTATTGGCACGGCGGGCCGACCGCGCTGTTCTTGCTGGTGGTGCTGGCGGTGCTGGAAGTGTCGCTGTCGTTCGACAACGCCATCATCAACGCCACCATCCTGAAGCAAATGAGCCGGTTCTGGCAGCAAATGTTCCTGACAGTCGGGATCCTGATCGCGGTGTTCGGGATGCGGTTGGTGTTTCCGTTGGTCATCGTGTGGGTTACCGCCGGGCTGGATCCGGTACATGCGATGGACCTGGCGCTCAATCCGCCGGCCAATGGGGCGCTGGTGTTTCCGGACGGCGCACCCAGCTACGAAATGTTGATCAAAGACGCCCATCCGCAGATCGCGGCATTCGGCGGAATGTTTTTGCTGATGCTGTTCCTGGACTTCGTTTTTCACGACCGGGACATCAAGTGGCTGAAGTGGATCGAAGCGCCGTTCGCCCGAGTCGGCCGGCTCGGCCAGGTGCCGGTGGTGGTGGCGTGTGTTGCGCTGGTCGTCGTCGGCACGGAGTTGACGCACTCGGGCGACGAGAGGGCGAGCGTCCTGATCGCCGGGCTGCTTGGACTGGTGACCTACCTCGTCGTCAACGGTTTGAGCCGGGCGTTCCGACCCCCGCAAGCAACGTCAGACGTCGCGGCAGCGGGGGCTGTCGGCAAAGCCGGCTTCACGCTCTTCCTCTATCTCGAGGTGCTCGACGCGTCCTTTTCCTTCGACGGTGTCACCGGAGCCTTCGCGATCACCAGCGACCCGATCATCATCGCGCTGGGCCTCGGCCTGGTGGGCGCCATGTTCGTCCGGTCGATCACCATCTATCTGGTCCGCCAGGAGACCCTGGACCGGTACGTGTATCTCGAGCACGGTGCCCACTGGGCGATCGGGGCCCTCGCGGTGATCATGCTGATATCCATCGACCACCGCTTACATTTGCCGGAGTGGATCACCGCCTCGATCGGGGTGATCTTCATCGCGGCCGCCGTCACCAACAGCGTGCTGCGCAACCGGCGAATCGCCAGGTGATGGCCGAAATCAATGCCCGCCGGCCTGGAACCGCTCTACCGAGCGCTGCACCTCGGCTTGGGCCTCCTTGCGGCCGACCCAGTCGGCGGCCTTGACGAACTTGCCCGGCTCCAGGTCCTTGTAGTGCACGAAGAAGTGCTTGATCGCGTCGAGCTCGAAGGCGGGAACGTTCTCGAGGTCCTGGATGTGGTCCCAGCGATGGTCATCGGCCGGGACGCACAGCACCTTGTCGTCGCCGCCCTTCTCGTCGACCATGCGAAACATCCCGACCGGCCGGGCCGCCACCAGCACGCCGGGGAACACCGCCTCCGGCAGCAGCACCATCGCGTCCAGTGGGTCGCCGTCTTCGCCGAGGGTGTCCTCGATGAAGCCGTAGTCGGCAGGATAGGCCATCGGGGTGTAGAGGTAGCGGTCCAGGCGGACCCTGCCCGTCTCGTGGTCGATCTCGTACTTGTTGCGCTGGCCCTTGGGAATTTCGATGGTCACGTCGAATTGCACCGCGTGGCTCCTTGGCATTGGTGAGTCGGTTGCGTCGGGGGTACACCCTAGTCCAGCGACACCGTGGCGTTGCCCCGCGGCCGGTTCGGCACAATGGGACACGGAAAGGACCGGAAAGGACGCGGTTAGGCAGGAGAGTCATGGGTTCCAAACGCTGGCGGAAAACCACCCACGTGTTCGTGGGGGTGGCTGTGCTGGCGTTTGTTGCCGCCGTGGTGGCGGCCGCTGCGTTCTTCACCACCGGCAGTCACGGAGCCGGCGCGCGAGCACCGGTACCGCCGCCGCGCCCGCCCACGGTCAAGCCCGGGGTGACTCCGGTTGCTGACACTGCCGCGGCTCCTAGCGCTGCTGGTGTGGCCGTGGCGATGGCTCAGGCCGCAGCCGACCCCAACCTGGGCAAGCTGGGCGGCCGGATCACCGACGCTTTGACCGGCCAGGAACTGTGGCGTCAGCTCGACGATGTGCCAATGATCCCGGCGTCGACCAACAAGGTGCTCACCGCGACGGCGGCACTGCTCACCCTGGACCGGCAAGCCCGGGTCAGCACCCGGGTGGTGGCCGGCAGCCGCGACGCCCAGGGGCCGGTGGTACTGGTGGGTGCCGGGGACCCGACGTTGTCGGCGGCACCACCCGGCGTCGACACCTGGTACCGCGGGGCGGCGCGCATCAGTGACCTGGTCGAACAGATCCGCCGCAGCGGCATGACGCCGACCGCCGTGCAAGTCGACATCTCGGCGTTTACCGGCCCGACCATGGCACCGGGCTGGGATCCGGCCGACGTCGACAACGGCGATATCGCGCCGATCGAGGCGGCCATGATCGACGGCGGCCGGATCCAGCCCACCACGGTCAACTCACGGCGGTCGCGCACCCCGGCGCTGGACGCCGGACGGGAGCTGGCCAAGGCCTTGGGCCTGGACCCGGCGGCGGTGACGATCGCTTCGGCGCCGGCCGGCGCACGGCAACTGGCGGTGGTGCAGTCGGCGCCGTTGATCCAGCGGCTGTCTCAGATGATGAACGCCTCCGACAACGTGATGGCCGAATGCATCGCCCGTGAAGTGGCCGCAGCCATCAACCGGCCGCAAAGCTTCACCGGTGCCGTCGACGCGGTGCTGACCCGGCTCAACACCGTGCACATCGACACCACCGGCGCCGCGCTGGCCGATTCCAGCGGATTGTCGGTCAACGACCGGCTCACCGCCCGCACCCTCGACGGGGCCATGCAGGCCGCGGCCGGCCCCGATCAGCCGGCGTTGCGTCCGCTGCTGGATCTGCTGCCGATCGCCGGCGGCAGCGGCACGCTGGGCGAGCGCTTCCTCGACCGGGCCACGAACTTGGGCCCGGCCGGCTGGTTACGCGCCAAAACCGGCTCGTTGACAGCCATCAACTCGCTGGTCGGGGTGCTCACCGACAGCAGCGGACGGGTACTCACGTTCGCGTTCTTGTCCAACGATGCCGGGCCGAACGGGCGCAACGCGATGGACGCCCTGGCGACCAAGTTGTGGTTCTGCGGGTGCACGGCGTGACGGCATCCTCGGAGCTGACCCTCGGCAACACCGTCGATTGGCGATTTGCGGCCACGGTGGGGGAGCGGCTGGCCCGCCCGGGTCCGCCGTCCAGCGAATACACTCGCCGCCAGGTGATCGGCGAGCTGATGCGCGCGGCGGCGAAGGCGGAACCGCCGGTGCGTGACGTGACGGGGCTGATCACCGCTGGGGCGGTGCCTCCGGCGCGCGTCCTGGACCGGCCGGGATGGGTACGGGCGGCCGCTGAATCGATGCGGGCGATGACCAACGGCGGCGACAGGCCGCGGGCTTTGTTCGCCGGCCGGATCACCGGTGCCCAGACGGGGGCGGTCCTGGCATTCGTGGCTTCCGGGATTCTCGGCCAGTACGACCCGTTCGCGGCCGGCGACGACGCCGCAATGGGCGGCCTGTTGCTGGTGTACCCCAACGTCATCGCCGTCGAGCGGCAGTTGCGGGTCGACCCGTCGGATTTCCGGCTGTGGGTATGCCTGCATGAGGTCACCCATCGGGTGCAGTTCACCGCCAACCCCTGGCTGGCCGGCTATATGCAGGAAGCCCTGGGTCTGCTCACCCGGGAACCGGCCGACAACCTCGGCCAGGTGGTGAGCCGGCTGGCCGAGTTCGTCCGGCATCGCGCCGACTCGTCCGATGATTCCGGGGGACAGGTCTCCGGGATTCTGGGTGTGGTGCGAGCCGTGCAGTCTGCGGCGCAGCGCCAGGCGCTGGATCAGCTGTTGGTACTCGGCACGCTGCTGGAAGGCCACGCCGAGCACGTGATGGATGCGGTGGGGCCGGTGGTGGTGCCGTCGGTGGCCACCATCCGCGCTCGCTTCGATGAACGGCGGCAGCGCAAGCAACCGCCGCTGCAACGGCTGCTGCGCGCGCTGCTGGGCTTCGACGCCAAGCTCAGCCAATACACCCGCGGCAAGGCCTTCGTCGACGAGGTGGTGGGCCGGGTCGGGATGAAGCGGTTCAACACGATCTGGACGGGTCCACAGACGCTGCCCCTACCAGCCGAGATCGAAAACCCGCGGCGATGGATCGACCGGGTGCTGTAGCGCAGCTGCGCAGGGCTGTCGAGAAATTCGTTGCCCAATATCTCGGCTCCCAGAACCTCGGCTCCGCCGAGCGGTGGTGCGTCGGGCTGTCCGGCGGTCCGGACTCGTTGGCCCTCACTGCTGTTGCGGCCCGCCTGCGGCCCACCACGGCGCTGATCGTCGACCACGGGTTGCAGCCGGATTCGGCTATCATCGCCGAAACTGCACGGGCACAAGCTATTTCATTGGGTTGCGCTGACGCGCAGGTGGTCTGCGTTCAGGTGGGCCGTGAAGGCGGTTTGGAGGCGGCGGCCCGAGCCGCCCGCTACGCCGCGCTTCAGGCTCATCGCGACGGTCCGGTGTTGTTGGGGCACACGCTCGATGACCAAGCCGAGACGGTGCTGCTGGGGCTTGGCCGCGGCTCGGGGCCACGGTCGATCGCCGGCATGCGCCCCTATGATCCGCCGTGGTGCCGGCCGCTGCTGGGCCTGCGTCGTGACATGACACACGCCGCCTGCCGGGAGCTGGGCGTGACCGCTTGGGAGGATCCGCACAACGCCGACCGGCGCTTCACCCGGACCCGGCTGCGCCACGAGGTGCTGCCGTTGCTCGAGGATGTCCTGGGCGGGGGTGTGGCCGAGGCGCTGGCCCGCACCGCGACAGCATTGCGCGAGGACACCGATCTGATCGACACGATCGCCGCCCGGGCGCTGGGTGCCGCGGTATCCGGTTCGGCACTGGACACCACGGCGCTGACCGCGCTGCCGGGCCCGGTGCGGCGCCGCGTCATCCGCGGCTGGCTGCTGGCCGGCGGCGCGACGGGGTTGACCGACAAACAGATCCGCGGTGTCGACGCGCTGGTCACCGACTGGCACGGCCAGGGCGCAGTGGCGATCGGATCGACAGTTCGGGGTCAGCGGTTGTTCGCCGGACGACGTGATGGCGCGCTGACCTTGCGCCACGAGCCTGTCGCCAAACCGATTTGACGCCTGCGCTGGTTGCCTGTCGGTGGACGTCGCTACGCTGTGGTCGTGGTTGAGACCTTCCCGGGGCAGACGGCGGAACTGTACCCGGGAGATATCAAGTCCGTGCTGCTCACCGAGGAGCAGATTCAGCGCCGCATCGCCGAACTCGCCGCCCAGATTGGCGACGACTATCGCGACCTGTACGGGACATCCGGACAGGATCTGCTGCTGATCACCGTGCTCAAGGGCGCGGTGCTCTTCGTCACCGACCTGGCGCGCGCCATTCCGTTGCCCACCCAGTTCGAGTTCATGGCGGTGAGTTCCTACGGGTCCTCGACGTCGTCGTCGGGAGTGGTGCGAATTCTCAAGGACCTCGACCGCGATATCCACGACCGCGATGTGCTGATCGTCGAGGATGTCGTCGACTCGGGCTTGACGCTGTCGTGGCTGTTGCGCAATCTCAAGAGCCGGCATCCGCGGTCGTTGCGGGTGTGCACGTTGCTGCGTAAGCCGGAGGCGGTGGGGGCCAACGTCGATATCACCTACGTGGGCTTCGACATTCCCAACGACTTCGTCGTGGGCTACGGCCTGGACTACGACGAGCGCTACCGGGACCTGTCCTACATCGGGACCCTGGACCCCAGGGTCTACCAGTAGGGCTTTAGTCCAGTTCCCACACCGCGGTCACCGAGAAGCTGACCGTTTGCTGACCGGGTTCCAGCGGCACCGGGGTCGCCGCGCGCGGCGGCGCCGGCGGGGCAGTCCTCGTCGGCGCGGTGGAACTGGATCCCTCGGAGATCGACAGCACCTTGCCCAGGCGCAGGCCCGACAACTGCGCATACTGCTGGGCGCGGTTCTTGGCGTCGTCGAACGCGCGGGCCCGTGCGTCCTTCACCAGCTGCGAGTCGTCGGCGATCGAATAGCTGACCGAACTGATCCGGGTGGCGTCGCCGCCGGTACTGACAATCAGCGCCAGCAGCCGCGACGCGGCATCGGTGGGGTGGATCTTGACCTCGACCGCGTTGTCGGCGCGGTAGCTGGTGATCGTGGCGGTTCCGCCCGGTTCTGCGCTGCTGTACTGCGGTTGCAGGCCCACGTCGGTGGTGCGAATGTCCTTGCGGTCAAGTCCGGCGCCCACCAGCGCATTGATGACGGCCTGCTGACGGTCGTTGGTCTGGTTCATCGCGCTGGTGGCGTCGGGTGCCGTGAACTCGATTGCGACGTCGGCGGTCAATGTGTCCGGAACGCCTTGCACCTGCCCCGACCCGAATACCGTCACCTGACGCGGATTTGCTGCGGGCGGCGACGCATTGTGGGAATCGCACGCGGACAACGACACTGCGGCCAGGCCTGCGACGGCCGAAGCAACTGACTTGCGGACGACACTGCGGGCTCTTTGTGGGAACGGCATGCGCTACCCTAGCGCCGCCGCGGCGCCGCGAGGCGAAATCCGCGCCGCCGCTTCGGCTCTGCTAACCGCCGGCGGGTGTCCTGGGGACAAACCGTGGCCGGGCCACCGGGGCGGCTCCGGCACGGGCGACTCCAGTTCCGGCCAGGCTGGACATCGCCATTTGTAGCCACGGAGCTCCGGAGTCGGGGTCGGCGGCAGCCGCCATAGGCAAGATGTCGGCGTCGGGGAGGATTGCCGAGGGCTTGACGGCCCAACTCGGCGGAACCGTCAGCTTTCCGATCGAGTTCGCGCTACCCATGACCGCGCTGACCGGATGTACCGGGGGGCCTATGGGCGCCAAATGAGCCGCAGCGGCGGCCGCGCCGCCCATCGCCGCCTTGGTCAGCGCTTTGGTTGCAAAGCGCTCCATAATGCCGCCCATGTTCATCCCGTCCATGACCGACAGGGAAAAGATGGTCGGTTCGGCCGCGATCTTGGCGTCCAGGAGCGACCAGGAGGTCGCCTTCTTCAGCGCGTGCACCGCGTCGGTCACCGCGGTCCACACTTTCGACGAATTGACTGACGTCTGAGGCGACGCGAGTGCGTCCAGCGCCGCGGGCGCCAGCTCATGCAGGCGCGCCAGGTCCTCCAGGGCCTCGCCCGAGGCGTGGGCGGCACCCACTGCCCGGGCGACGAAGTGGCCGGCCAGTCCCCCCGAACGCGTGGTCGGCACTGCCGCAATGAATGGTTTGACGCGGGAGGCCGCCGCCGACGCTGTGGCATAGGCATACATGGCTGCGGAGTCCTGTGCCCACATCCGCAGGTACTCCGCTTCGTGATGCATGATCAGCAAGGTGTTCTGCCCGAAGAAATTGGTGGCCGTAAGAACGTGGCAGACAAGGCGATTGGTCAGCACCGCGGGCAGCGGCACCGTCATCAAGTGCGCGATCTCGTAAGCTTCCGCGAAGAGTCTCGTGTGCTGTGCGGCTTGTTCGGCTCCCGCGGCGCTCGACATCAACCACGCCACGAAATGCGCAGCTGCCGAAGCCATTCGTGTCGCTGACTCGCCGCGCCACGACAGCGTCAGGTTGGCCAGCGTCGAACCACACGAGCTAGCCGCCTCGTAGAGATTGGCGGCCATCTCATCCCAGGCGGTTGCGGCGGCATGCAGTGAATAGGAACCCGGACCGCCCCACATCCTGCCGGAGTTGACCTCTGGCGGCAGCATGGCGTAATCCATTGTCGCGCCGCCCTTCTACGCTAGACCAACCATATTCGTGCGCTCGCCTTCCTTGTACAAATCCGCACAAGCCGCCATCGCGGAGACGAACGCTTCATGAATCTTCATGGCATCGCTGAACACCTGTTGGAACGCCGCGGCGTGCGCCGCGAAATGCATCGCGGTCAGCATCGAAACTTCATCGGCCGCAGGCGGAGTCACATTCATGGTGGCCGCGGCGGCGGCCGCGTTGCGGGACAGCATTGTCGAGCCGAGATCGCGCAGGTTGGCCGCGGCTGCCCCCAGCATTTCCGGCTCTGTGGTGAGAATAGACATGACAGGTAACCTCCGCGGCTTATCGGGGTGGATAGTTGATGTGGCGTCGGCGGCTACGGTGCCGTCTGGCCTGAATTGGGCAGTGAACTGCCCAAAGTGCTTGGAATCAAGGATATTTAGTGCGACTTCGTTGTCGGATTGTGTGCGTGCGGACCGAAAGGCGTTGTGAATCAACCGCTTAACTAGACCGCCGCCGCTGCGGAGAACTCGGCTCCGGCGTACTTGTCTAGGGGCCGTGGATGGTGTTGTCGTTCGATCTCGCACAAACGTTGCTAACGGCGGGGCCGTTTGGCGCGGAGCACATAGGTATGCCTCCTGTAGTGGTGCGAGCTCAGTGGCAGCTGTCAGGGTCGGGACGTACGGTGAGCCCGATCACAACGATGCTGGAGGCGAAGGTAGCACTGGGAAAGGATTTATGTCAACCGTAGTTGCTTAATTCGCGGCTGCTGGTCCCGCTGGCCGAGACGGGCTCGGGGCCCCTTCGGCGGCGGCACGGGCCGAGGGTCGTTTCGCAAATCCAGATCTAATTCGCCAGCATCAATTCAGACCGCAAATCAACAACCGCGAATTAGCGCCGTGCCGCAAATCGACAATTATGATCACGTCGGCCCGTCGGAATGACGCGCTCGACTGACGTCGCTGTCATATGTCAACTCCTAGCGTCCCGGCCCCGGTGGGCATTGGTCGCGCGCCTCGGGTGTGCTCACCGCGACCTGCGTCCGGAGTGGCGTGAGGGCCCCTTAATCCGCTTTGACCTCAGCGGTAACCAACAGGCGCGTGCACGAGGGACCTCGATGCGGCGCCGGCCGGCCGCTCGATGGCGGTGCCGGAAAGCTGACCGAACCGATCAGCATAACGTGCATGCCGCAGCTTTCCCGACCTTCATAGTAAACTCTAATCATATTTGATTCAGATGTGTTTCATAGAATAACTCAAGTCTTCCTGCTGGTTTGCTACAGCAAATGAACTGTTATTGACACAGCAGTGAACAGGCTGGGTGAAACCTGTGTTCCTACCGCACCGCTGGCTTAGCGTGTCGTGCGATGTGCTTCAGCGCTGAGCGGCGTCCGGCCGTTGAAAGTCGTTGATGCAGGGTGATATCGGGGAAGGGAACATTCATGTCGATCATGCTCGCGCAGCCGGACATGCTGGCTGCAACCGCGGCGGAGCTGCAATCCATCAACTTCGCGGTCCGTGCCGGGAATGCCATGGCGGCAGGCCCGACAACCGGGGTGGTGCCGGCCGCGGCCGATCTGGTGTCGCTGCTGACCGCCACGCAGTTCGTCACGCATGCCCAGATTTATCAGCAGATCAGTGCTCAGGCCGTAGCGGTGCAGGAGGCGTTGGCGACCACCCTGGGGATCAGCGCCGGGTCGTACGCGGCAACCGAGGCCGCCAACGCAGCCACAATCGGCTAGGAGACCGAAAGTCATGGACTTCGCCCAGTTACCACCGGAGATCAACTCCGCTCTGATGTATGCCGGTCCCGGCTCGGGACCGATGCTGGCCGCGGCTGCCGCCTGGGACGCGCTGGCCGCCGAACTCCAATCGACGGCGGCGTCCTATGACGCGCTTGTCACCGCCCTGACCGACGGGCCGTGGCAGGGTCCGTCCGCGGCGTCCATGGCGGCCGCCGCGATGCCGCAGGTGGCCTGGCTTCGGAGCACTGCCGCTCAGGCAGAGCAGGCGGGCAGTCAGGCCGTGGCCGCTGCGACGGCGTACGAGGCGGCGTTCATGGCGACGGTGCCGCCGCCGGAGGTCGCGGCCAACCGGGCGTTGTTGATGGCGTTGCTGGCCACCAACTTCCTCGGCCAGAACACCGCGGCGATCGCGGCCACGGAGGCGCAGTACTCCGAAATGTGGGCTCAGGACGCGGCCGCGATGTATGGCTACGCCGGTGCATCGGCGCAAGCCACGACATTGACGCCCTTTCCGCCGGCGCTCCCCACAGTCAACTTGGCCGGCGTGGTCGCCCAGGCCAACGCGGTGGCCCAAGCGGTCAGCACCTCGGCGCCCGCGCAAGGGATGTCCGAGATCACCAAGTCGCTGTTGCAGATGGCCGGCATGACGAACGAAGCGCCCTGGCTCAAGAATCCGTTGGGGGCGTTGGGCCTGGTCGGGCACACCTGGAATTCCAACGGCGACGGGATCGTGGTGGCTGGAGCTTTTGGCGACCTGCTGGAGGGTTTGACCGGCTCGCAAACGTTGGATGCCAGCACCGGCGCCGACGCGTTCATTCGACTTGTTTCCCCGACCCGACTCTTCTCCACAACATTCAAGGACATTGAGGGCATCGCCCAATCGCTGGTGCCGAAGGCTGCCGAGAGCGCGGCGAAAGCCGCCGAAGGTGCGGCGAAAGCCGCGGCAGGGGCATTGCCTGCGGCCCTTCCGAGTGGCTTGGGCGGGATAGCGGGAGCCGTCGGCAAGGCGGCCTCGGTCGGCGGATTGGCGGTCCCGGCTTCCTGGGCCAATACCGTCGGGGCGGCCAACCCCATCGTGACGATCAGCAACCTCGGCGCCGCCGCGGCCGCTGAACCCGCCGCAAGCGCGTTCGGCGGGATGCCGGTGATGCCGGGTTCTGGTGTCGGCCGCGGGATGGCAGCCCACTTCGCTGCGCCGCGATACGGGTTCAAGCCGACCGTGGTGCCGCAGCCGCCGGCCGGGGGATGACGGCCGGCCCGACTTCAGCAGGGTGACTCGCCGCAGCCAGCCGAGTCGCTGTTGGTTGACCACCCGCTGCTCCCGCGTCGCTTGCGCGCCTAGGCAATTCGGCAGCTGCCACGAAGGCCGCGACGCACACGGGAGCCGGGCTCTCCCGATGTTATGGGCACTGGGGTGTCATCCTTGGTCTCATGTCGGACACCAAGCACGTCGTTCTCATCCACGGCACGTGGGGAAGCGGCGACAGTTGGGGCCCCGCTCGGGCGGCCTTTGAAGAGCGTGGTTACACGGTGCACACCCCGACGCTGCGATATCACGAACTGCCGCTGCACGACGGCGCGATGAAGGTGGGACCGGTGAGCATACGCGACTACGCCGACGACCTCGTCGAGCTGGTCGACTCGCTGGACTCGCCACCGCTGCTGGTGGGGCTCTCGCTGGGCGGCTTGCTGGCGCAGCTGGCGGCTGCCCGCACCCGTCATGCCGGGGTCGTCGCCGCCTGCCCGTCGCCGGCGGCGGGCATCTTCGCGCCAACACCCGCGACGATGCGGGTATTCGGAAGTGTCTTTGGAAGGCACTTTTTGCAGCTGCGCCCGTGGGCCGAACCCCTGTATCCCACGACGTGGCAACGGTTTCGGCGGTGGATAGCCAACGTCCAGACCGAAGAACTCGCTCGCGAGCTCTTCGCTGACCTTGTGTGCGAATCCGGGCGCGCGTATTGCGAAATGGTCTTCCCATTTCTAGACCGGCGCAAAGCCACTACGGTCAACTTCGCTGCCGTCACCACGCCGGTGCTTGCGATTCGGGGGGAATTCGATCTTGTTGTGCCGCCAAGGATCGCACCCATGACGGCAGCCCGGTACCAGCAGGGCGGCTTTGTCGAAATCCCCCGCTCTGATCACCTCGTTTTTTTCGGGGACGCGCTAACGCTAACCATGGGCCATATCGACGACTGGATTGCGCGGAATCGCTTGCTCGCTGCTTAGGAGTTGCTTCGGAGTCCGGGGCCGCTCTTGGCGCCCGGCGTTTACGGTTTGCAACGGTCGATTAGCGGCTCAACGCGATGTGGTTATCTGCGACCGGTGGCCGCGGACAACCGGGCCACCCCGCGCAATATCCAGGGTGTCCGCTTCGCCATCACCGCCACCGCGCGATCCGACCGGCGCATCGCGGAGCGAGGACCGGGGGTGGGGGTCGACACCAATTGCGCCTCAGCCGATCCTGCCCGCGCGCCGTGACGTTCGACCGCCAGGAGTTGCCAGGCGCCGGGCACACCGCGCAACGCAACGCTGCCACGGTCCGCGAAGCCGGCGCCGGAGCCGACAACCAGGTCACGGACCGTGCAGGAGACCAGGATGTCGCCCGCCCCGGCGTGCCCGAGGATCCGCGCCGCGATGTGTACCGCAATCCCCCCGATGTCGCCGTCCAGCAATTCGCATTCGCCGGTGTGGATACCTATGCGGATCTCGATGCTCAGCGTCTCAGCGCCGGCGCGCAATGCTTCCGCGCAACGGATGGCCTGTGTCGGGCCGTCGAAAGTGGTGAGATGCCCATCGCCGGTGCTCTTGACCACCCTGCCGCCGAATCGTTGGGTGAGTTCGGCAGTGATCTCACTAAAGCGTTGGAGCACCGCCCGCCACCGCTCGTCGCCCAGAGCCGCCGCGCGTTCCGTCGAGGCGACGATGTCGGTGAACAACACGGTACGCAGGGCGCGGTGCGATTGCGCCGGTGCGGCATGGCCGCCGGTGAGCAACTCTTCGATCTCGGCCGCGACCCGGTCGGGATCGGTGAACCAGGGCGCGTGGTCTGCGCCTTCGAGCTCAACCATGCGCGCGCCGGGAATGTGGTCTGCGAGGTAGCGGCCCGACTGCACTGGCACGCCGGGGTCGTCGCGGGCATGCAAGACGAGCGTCGGCACAGTGATCGTCGGCAGGATCGGCCTGACATCGATCCGAAATGCCGCTTCGGCCGTCGCCCGCGCCATCCCCGGGCTGGCGCACATGCGCTCGAACGTTCCCAGCTGGCGCGTGGATCGGATCGACGCAAGGACGCACTTGAGTGCCGCGCCGCTGCCCCAGGTAGACCGCACGGCGCGGCCGAATTCCTGCGACCGGGCTATCCATTCCAAAGACGGCACGTAGCCCTCACCCAGCTCGCGTGCGACGTGCGCCCGCAGCTCCGCCGGGTCGCATTCCAGGTCATCCCAGCTCTGGGCAGCGTTGTATGACGTCGTACCGGTGAGGATCAGAGCCCGCGTCCGTTCCGGTCGTGTCGCAGCGAAGAGGATGGCGGCCGGGCCGCCCTCACTCACACCGAGAAGGGCGGCCTTGCCGAAGCCGGCGGCATCCATGACGGCCTCGATCTCGGCTGCGCGTTCGTCGAGCGTGCGAACGCGGGGGACGGGATCCGACAGCCCCACTCCGGCCTTGTCGAACAACAGGATCCGGGTGAACGTGCCCAGCTTCTCCATCAGTGATCCGAATTCGGGCATCGTCCAATACAATTCGACGTGGCTTGCGAACGACCCGGCCCAGACCAGTTCGACCGGCCCGTCGCCGAATACCTGATATGCCAGGCTGAGATCACCGCAGGATGCATACGACGTTTCCGCCACGGCGTCGAGCGTAGTTGGCGCGGGCTCTCGGCGTGGCGGATCCCGCTGCCCGATACCGCTGGCGGTCGGTCCGGACGACACGTGCGTGGCTAGCTGAATTGAATCGACAGTCAGCCGCCGGCCCTGCATGTCTGGCGGAGCTTGCATCGAATATGTTGTCGGCAAAGACATTTCGGGTGCTCGAAGGCGGGGCCGCAGCTACCGCCGGGTCCTGTGATCGGCGGGATGGTGCCGATCCTCATCGGACGCAGCGACAGCACGCCGGCGCCGCCCACGGTTGGGCGCACAAGGCGCCGACCGGACTTGGGGAGCTTCACCGCGGGGTCACCAACGCACCAAAGGTGTTCGGAATCAATCGCTCCCGTGGCCGTCCGGCTAACCGGGCGCCGAGCCCGTGGCGCGGTGTGGTCGGTGACCGCCGCATTGATGGCTATGGCGCGCCGCCCGGGTCGCGGTCAGTGGCGCCGCCTGCCGAGTCGGCCGGTGTACCCGCATGTGCGGGCCAGCTTGCGAGCTGCTCGCTACGCCGTCAGGAGCCGACCGCGACGCCGTTCCGGCGTTCGATTGACGGAAATATCGACCAGCGGACGGCGGCCATGCAGGGAGACGGTCCGTCGACAGCCGTTAGGAGTGCGGCTGCTCTGCCGTCGGATTCGGTCCCAGCACACGCTGTCGCGTCGTAACCCGGAACGGGTCCAGCGATTGGGATCCGCCGACGGCCTCTTGCACATCTTCGGGGGTGATAAGGCCCAGCTCCATTTGGAGCCAGGTGGCACTGAGCCCGAACGTATGTGCCGCGCGCCTGGCTTCCTCGGCGTCCGGAAAGTCCTCGGCGTTTGCGCGTCCGCTCTCCCCATACCACCGGCCTTTGGTCACACCGCAGGCATCACGCAGCTGCTCGACGGTGATATCGCGGTTGAGCGTCGCTTCAAGCAAGCGCTTGAGGCCCCACCCGGCAGCGTTGGTCCTCGGCACGGGTCCAGGGTAGCCCGATGCCAAAAGACGGTCAAAGCATCCACTACGGAGAGTTGACTACCAAAAATACGAACTCTGGAACTGATACTAGACATAATGTCATGATTTATGACACAATGTCCGTGACTGGGACGAGCCAGACAAAATGGGTACTAGCTGTGCCGGACTTCGGTGCTGCGGTAAGAGGAGGAGAACCACATGTCTTTTGTGATCGCGCTGCCGGAAGTGCTGATGGCGGCGGCCGGCCGACTCCAAGCGATCGGCTCAGCGGTGAGCACAGCCAACCTGACCGCGGTGCTTCCCATCACTTCGGTGATTCCGGCGGCGGCCGACGAGGTATCGATGGTGACGGCGAGGAGCTTTGCCGCGTACGGCCAGCTGTATCAAGCAATCAACACCGAGGCCCACCTGATCCATGAGCAGTTCGTCAGGGCTTTGGGGCTCAGCGCCAATTCGTATGCAGCAACCGATGCAGCCAACGCGACCCACGCCGGCGGTGCATCGACGACCGGCACACCTGCGCAACCGTCGGTCGGGCCGTCACCCAGCAGTCCGGCGCCAGCTCCGGCACCCACCAGTCCAGCGCCCGGGCTGGAACCTCAACCGGCGCCCAGCCCGGCACCCAGAGTGGCGCCCCAGCGCGCACCCAGCCCGGCGCCGCGCCCGGCACCCAACCTGGCGCCAACGCGCCCGTCACCGGCGCCTCGCCCGTCACCCACCAGCCCAGCACCCCGACCGGCGCCCGATGTGATGCCGGCCCACCCGACACCAATCGAGCCTGCCAGCACAACGCCATATCGCAGCGAGTACGGGGGCTACGGGGGCTACAGCCACGGCGCCTATGGGGGCTATGGGGCACACCATGCCACCCATGGCGGTTACGGCCATCACTCGGGGGCGTATGGCCGCGATAGCTACGCCGGGGCTCACTAGCGCGCCCGTCGTCACGACCACAACCGATCAAAACCAATCAAAACCAATCAAAACCAATCAAAACCAATCAAACGGAGGGATTAGCAATGGATTTCGGTTCCTTACCCCCGGAGATCAACTCCGGGCTCATGTATGCGGGTCCAGGGTCGGCGTCCATGCTGGCCGCCGCGGCGGCCTGGGACGGGCTGGCCGCCGAGCTGCGTTCGGCGGCGACGGGCTACGGCTCGGTGATTGCCGAGCTTGCCGACGCGGGATGGCAGGGCACTTCCTCGGCGGCCATGGCCGCCGCCGCCGCACCGTATGTGGGCTGGATGCACTCCACCGCCGCGCAGGCCGAGCAGGCGGGAATGCAGGCGACCGTGGCGGCGGCCGCGCACGAAGCGGCGTTTGCGGCCACGGTGCCACCGCCGGTGATTGCGGCCAACCGGGCGTTGCTGGCGTCGCTGGTCGCGACGAATTTCCTGGGAATCAATACCCCGGCGATCATGGCCACGGAGGCGCACTACGCCCAGATGTGGGCGCAGGACGCCGCCGCAATGTATGCCTACGCCGGCGCGGCAGCAGCGGCGGCCATGCTGACCCCGATGTCAATGGCGCCAGCCACGACCAACGTGGCCGGTGTGCTCAGCAGCGCGATCGCGGCCGGCGCGGTTGCCGTCAATAACCTGCAAGGCGCCGTCCAGGGCTTGGCCGCTCAAGCGGCGGGCAGCCTGGCGGCCGTCCCGTCGGCGCTGACCAACGCCTTCCAAGCCGGGGTCAGCCAACTTGCGGCCGTCCTTGGCGGCACCTTGGGCCAGGGCGCCGGGCAAGGCGCGGGCATGACCACGCCCGGCCTGCAACGGCCGGCCGCACCCAGCCCGGCTCCGGCGATACCGATGCACACGCCAACGCCGGTCCCTCGACCAGCGACGCCAATTCCCACCGCGCCGATGCGGGTGCCCGAGACGCCGGCGCTACCGCCGACGCGCGTGCCGGAAATGCTGACCCCGGGCCGGACCGCGGTGCCGTTGTCGGCGGGTATGGGTCAGGCCGGCTCGTTGGGCAGCTTGTCGGTGCCGCCGAGTTGGGCCGCGGCCGCCCCGGAAGCTGCGTCGGCCCCGGCGGCTATGGCCACGCCGATCACCGGCGCAGGCGCGGCAGCGCCGATGACGGGCCGGGGCATCCCCGCGGAAACGGTGCGCTTCATGCCGCCACGAGAGTTCGGCGTCGCCATGCCGGCTCTGGCTGTGTTGCCGTGCAGCGTGGTCGGCTGAGGAGAGGGGGAGACGCTCTGGACTAACCGGTGATCCATTCCAGATTCGACGATTGTTCACAGGAGGCATTCATCATGACCACACGATTCATGACCGACCCGCACGCGATGCGGGATATGGCGGGCCGGTTCCAGGTGCACGCCCAGACCGTGGAAGGCGAGGCCCGCCGGATGTGGGCGTCCTCGCAGAACATCTCGGGAGCGGGCTGGGCCGGCACGGCAGAGGCGAGTTCCTACGACACCATGGGCCAGATGCATCAGGCGTTCCGCAACATCGTCACGATGCTGCACGGGGTGCGCGACGGACTGGTTCGCGACGCCGGCAATTACGAGCAGCAAGAGCAGGCATCCCAGCAGATCCTCGGCAGTTGAGCCGATTCCACGACAGGAGAACACCGACATGACAATCAGCTACCAGTTCGGCGATGTCGACGCCCACGGCGCCACCATCCGCGCACAGGCCGCCTCGCTGGAAGCCGAGCACCAGGCCATCGTTCGCGACGTCCTTGCGGCCGGAGACTTTTGGGGCGGCGCCGGGTCGTCGGCCTGCCAGGAATTCATCACCCAATTGGGCCGCAACTTCCAGGTCATCTACGAGCAGGCCAATGCTCACGGCGCCAATGTGCAAGCGGCCGGTGCCAATATGGCGCAGACCGACGGCGCGGTCGGTTCCAGCTGGGCCTAAGCCTCGGGCGTGACCAGAATCTTGCAGTGCCGTTCGGGGTCGGCGAGGTCGTCGAAGGCCGCGCCGACCCCGTCCAGGCCGACCTCCCCGGTGATCAGCGGGCTGACGTCGATATCGCCCTCGGCGATCGCACGCAGCGATTCGGCGAACTCGTCTGGGCCATAGGCGAGCACGAATTGGATATTGATCTCCTTGGCGATCGCGAAGAACGGATGCATGGTGTCGGCCTGCATGCACACTCCTGCGACGACCAGCCGCGTGCCCGGCCGGGCCCGCCGCAACACGTCGTCGATGATCCCCGGCACGCCGATCGCCTCGAAAACCACTGCGGCCTTGACGGTGTCAAACGGCGAGCCCTGTGCCGGGTCTACCGCACGGTGCGCGCCCATCGTCACGGCCAGTTCCCGTCGTTTCGACGAAAAATCCGATGCCACAATAGTTTCGACGCCACGTAAGCAAAGCGCCGCGATAATGGACATGCCGATCGGACCGCAACCAAGCACGAGGGCCGTCTCGCCGGGCGCTATGCCCGACTTGTTGACGGCGTGCAGCCCCACCGCCATGGGTTCGGCGAGGGCCGCATGTTGGGGGCTCACGTCACGCGGAATGGGCAGCAGCAATGGGGCCGAAAGTAGCATCCGTTCCGCATAGCCGCCGATTGTGTCGTTGCTGTAGACGATCGGCTCGAAACCTTTGGCCGATGACAACACCGGAATTGACGTGACCAATGTTCCGGGCGGATGGGTCTCGGTATCCGGGCCTGCTTGGAGTATCGCGGCGCTGAACTCGTGGCCCATGAAGACGTCCCTGTTCAGGTCGACATCACGCCGGGCGGCACCACGTGTCATCTCATCGGTAAGCGCCAGCATCTCCTCGCCGTGCGCGGCGAAATGCAGGTCAGAACCGCAGATTCCGCATGCCAGCACTTTGACCAGCACCTGACCTGGGCCGGGAGCCGGTTCAGGCACGTCGTCGCGGCATACCATCCGTCCATTGCGTAACACCGAGGCGCGCATCAGCTCTCACCGTGCTGGTGCTCAGCCACGTGTTCGTTGATGGCCTTGACGACGGCCTGGCCCGCGCGACCGATCAAGTCCTCGCGTTTGCCCTTGGCCCACTCGTGCGACGCGCGAGGCGCTTCGAGCTGACCTTTGAAGTACGGAATCACCTTGCGGGCGAACAATTCATAGGAGTGAAAGGTCGCTTGGGGTGCGGCCCAGTCGTGGCCGAGTAACAGCAGGGTTCCGAAGCCTCCCGACCGGTCTAGCAGGTCCTCGACATGGGCGATCGCATCCTCAGGCGTGCCGATGCAACAATTGCCCTTGGCTGCATACTCTTCGACGAACTCCCGGCTGGAAAGTGTTCCCTCCACGGTATTGGATAGCGGGACAAATCCCGCTGCGCCAAAATATTTCGAAAAGTCGGGCAACCCGTAGATACAGTCGTCGTAGGCCTGGTCTCGGGTGTCGGCCAAATGCATGATGGACAGCACCCGCCAGTCGCGACGGTCGGGCTCGTCGCGGCCGACTTTGGCGGCCTGCTCACACACCACGCCCCAGGTGTTCTCCAGCGCCGCATACCCACCGGGCACCGACATCGACAGCGACAGCAGCGACGTGCCCAGCGCTCCGGCCAGCCTTGGTCCGGACGGTGAAATCATTGCCGCAGTTGAGATCTCAGGGTACGGCCAGGTGTACGGCCGGATGTGCAGCTGTGCCTCACGCAGGGTGAACCAGTCGGAATGGCGGTCGATACGCTCACTCGGCCCGGCGCGGAACAGCGCCAGAATCGCCTCCAGCGACTCCTGCATCATCCGGCGCTGATCGATCGGATCGATACCCATCATGTAGGCGTCCGACGGTAGCGCGCCGGGGCCCGTGCCGAACATGACCCGGCCCCGGGTCAGGTGATCGAGCAGTACCCAGCGGTCGGCCACCATCAACGGATGGTGGTAGGGCAGCGAGACCACCCCGGTACCCAACCGGATGTGCTTGGTCCGTTCGGCCGCCGCCGCGATGAAGATCTCCGGGCAGGCGATCAGTTCATAGCCGCCGGAGTGGTGTTCACCGAACCAGGCTTCGTCGTAACCCAGGCGGTCCAGCGCGACGACGCGCTCCAAGTCGTATTCCAAAGCGACCGTTGGGGATTGGCCGGTAGGGTGAAATGGCGTGATGAAGACTCCGAAACGCAGTGGAGCGCCCGTCACCAGTCCACCCCCTCGAGGAATTCGAGCAGGATCGCGTTCACCTCATCGGGCCGCTGTTGCTGCAACCAGTGCCCGGCGCCGTCGATGAGCACCTCGCGGTACGGGCCGGCGATCACCTCCGACGCGCGGTCGGTGCGGGTGAAGGACAGGACCGGGTCGGCGGTCCCGGCGACGAACAACGACGGCACCGCAATTTTGACGTCGGCGAGCTCGGCGGTGGTCTCCCAGTTGCGGTCGAAATTTCGATACCAGTTGAGCCCGCCGGCAAACCCGGTGCGAGTGAACTCGCTGATGTAGTGGTCCAATTCGTCCTGGCTGATCCAGTCCGGCAGCCTATCCGGTTCCGGAAGGCGGTCGATGAAGCCCTCGGGTCCGGGCGCCAGCATGCGCAACGCCGCGCTCTGGTCGCCCGGTGGCCGCAAACCGCCGATCATCCGGCGTATCGTCCGGGCCGGATTCCCGTTGAGCTCCGCATCGGCCACACCGGGCTGCTGGAAGTAAAGGATGTAGAAGAAGTTCTCGCCGAACGTCGCGCGGAACGCCTGCGTCGGGGGCACCTGAGCGCGCGGCAGCGGCGGAACGCTGAGCGCGGCAACCGCGGCCACCCGGTCGGGGTGCAGCAGCGGCGCATTCCACACCACAACGGCGCCCCAGTCGTGACCCACCCAGACCGCGCGTTCGGCGCCGGCGTCGTCGAGCAGTCCCACGAGGTCGGCCGTCAACTGGTGAATGTCGTAGGCCTCGATCGCTTCGGGACGTGACGAGCCGCCGTACCCACGTTGATCCGGAGCCAGCACGTGGTAGCCGGCGTCGGCCAGGGCCGGGATCTGGTGCCGCCAGGAGTAGGCGAGCTCGGGAAATCCGTGGGCCAGAATGACCACGGGTGCGCCGCGGTCTCCGGCCTCGACCACCCGCAGCCGCACACCATTGGTGTCTACTAACCGTTCGGTTGATTGAGCCACCGTCTCACCAAATCACAACGGCAGCGGGCCGGAAAGGGCCGATTTGGGTGGTGCTTCGCCGAGCGTGCAGCTGGCGTGAAATCAGGCCGGAATCTCGCAGCGGTTACACGTTGGGTGCACGAGTGGCACGTCAGGCGAAATCACGGACTGGAAATCGTGACTGGCGCCGCGCATCATCGGCTGATGCGGCTGGACCATGTAGTGCTGTGGACGAAAGAACCACGGGCGGCGATGGATTTCTACACGAGGGTGGTCGGGCTCGCGCCGGTGCGGTTCGATGAGTTCGAAAGCGGAACCGCGCCGTTTCCGAGCGTGCGGGTGTGCGAAGACGCCATCATCGACCTCATCCCCGTGGAAAATGCTGCTGGTACCGAGTCGATGACGAGGGTCGACGGGAGCGCGGGACATCCGGTCAACCACGTCTGCATCGCAATGTCGAAGGCCGAGTACGACGCACTGGACCGACGTCTACAGGCAGCCGGCGTCGACACCGGCGCGCGGCTGAACCGAAGCTTCGGTGCCCGGGGATGGGCGCCGCAGGGCTACTACTTCGCTGACCCAGACGGCAATGTGATCGAGGCGCGCTACTACGAATAGCCATGGCAAATCCTGGAGAGCACGCCTGGTCTGTTGGCCTTCGTCAGGCAACTGGTCGCCGGCCCTGACATCGGTGTGACCAATATCTGGGCGCTGTTCGGGATCTCACCGGGAACGTCGGTCGTTGTCTGGGCGGTTACCGTGGCGACCCGCTGCGCCCAGCTTGGAACCAACCGAGCTGGGCTTGCGATCGCCACGGGAACGATGGTGGCGACCCGCTGCGCCCAGCTTGGAACCAACCGAGCTGGGCTTGCGATCGCCACGGGAACGATGGTGGCGACCCGCTGCGCCCAGCGTGGAACCAACCGAGCTGGGCTTGCGATCGCCACGGGGCGGTAACCTTGACATTTCTAGCTGCGCGAATCCGGAAGGACCTGGCCGGCACGGCCGATGATCGATGAACCGAAAAAACGTGATCCGCACCCTCACGGCGATCGCCGTCGTGGTGCTGCTGGGCTGGTCGTTCTTCTATTTCAGCGACGACACCCGGGGCTACAAGCCCGTCGACACCTCAGTGGCGGTGGCGCAGATCAACAGCGACAACGTCAAGAGCGCGCAGATCGACGACCGTGAGCAGCAGCTGCGGCTGACCCTGAAGAAGGCCAACAACGACACCGATGGATCCGACAAGGTCATCACCAAATACCCCACCGGCTACGCCGTCGACCTCTTCAACGCGCTGACCGCGAAGAACGCCAAGGTCAGCACCGTCGTCAACCAGGGCAGCATCCTGGGTGAGCTGCTGGTCTATGTGCTTCCGCTGCTGCTGCTGGTGGGGTTGTTCGTGATGTTCTCCCGCATGCAGGGCGGTGCCCGGATGGGCTTCGGTTTCGGCAAATCCCGGGCCAAGATGCTCAACAAAGACATGCCCAAGACGACGTTCGCCGACGTTGCCGGCGTCGATGAAGCCGTCGAGGAGCTCTACGAGATCAAAGACTTTCTGCAGAACCCCGGCCGCTACCAGGCGCTCGGCGCCAAGATCCCCAGGGGCGTGCTGCTGTACGGTCCTCCCGGAACGGGCAAGACGCTGCTGGCCCGCGCCGTCGCGGGTGAGGCCGGAGTGCCGTTCTTCACCATCTCCGGCTCGGACTTCGTCGAGATGTTCGTCGGTGTCGGCGCCTCGCGCGTCAGGGACCTATTCGATCAGGCCAAACAGAACAACCCCTGCATCATCTTCGTCGACGAGATCGACGCGGTGGGTCGCCAGCGCGGCGCCGGCCTGGGCGGCGGCCACGACGAGCGCGAGCAGACGCTCAACCAGCTGCTGGTCGAGATGGACGGCTTCGACCCGCGTGCCGGGGTCATTCTCATCGCGGCCACCAACCGGCCCGACATCCTGGACCCGGCACTACTGCGGCCGGGCCGCTTCGACCGGCAGATCCCGGTGACCAATCCGGACCTGGCGGGTCGCCGCGCGGTGCTCCAAGTGCATTCCAAGGGCAAGCCGATCGGCCCGGACGCCGACCTCGATGGGCTGGCCAAGCGGACCGTCGGCATGACCGGCGCCGACCTGGCCAACGTCATCAACGAGGCGGCGCTGCTGACCGCCCGGGAGAACGGCACCGTCATCACCGGTCCCGCGCTGGAAGAAGCCGTCGACCGGGTGATCGGTGGGCCGCGCCGCAAAGGGCGGATCATCAGCGAGCACGAGAAGAAGATCACCGCCTACCACGAGGGCGGACACACCCTGGCGGCCTGGGCGATGCCCGACATCGACCCCGTCTACAAGGTGACCATCCTGGCCCGCGGGCGCACCGGTGGGCACGCGGTCGCGGTGCCCGAAGAAGACAAGGGCTTGCGGACCCGGTCGGAGATGATCGCGCAACTGGTGTTCGCGATGGGCGGTCGCGCCGCCGAGGAACTCGTGTTCCGCGAGCCGACCACCGGCGCGGTGTCCGACATCGAGCAGGCGACCAAGGTGGCCCGCGCGATGGTCACCGAGTACGGCATGAGCGCCCGCCTCGGCGCCGTGAAATACGGCACCGAGCACGGCGACCCGTTCCTGGGCCGTTCGATGGGCACCCAGTCCGACTACTCGCACGAGGTTGCCCGCGAAATCGACGAGGAAGTGCGCAAGCTGATCGAGGCGGCGCACACCGAGGCGTGGGAGATCCTCACCGAATACCGCGACGTGCTCGACACGCTGGCCGGTGAGCTGCTGGAAAAGGAGACCCTGCACCGCCCCGAGCTGGAGGCGATCTTCGCCAACGTCGAAAAACGGCCTCGCCTGACCATGTTCGACGATTTCGGCGGCCGGATCCCTTCTGATAAGCCGCCGATCAAAACGCCCGGAGAACTCGCCATGGAACGCGGCGAGCCGTGGCCGCCGCCGCTTAAAGAGCCGGCCTTCAAGCAAGCGATCGCGCGGGCTACCCGCGCGGCCGAAGCGGCACAAGCTGCCCAATCAGGAACCGGTGGCGGCGCCAACGGTGCAGACCGCGACCGCTCGGCCTACCAGCCCGACTATGGTGCGCCCGCCGACTGGCACGCTCCGGGATGGCCACCACCGCCGTCGGCCAGTCGACCGCAGCCGGCCCCGGGTTACCGGCCGCCGGATCAATCCGAACCGGACCCCGACGAGCCGTCCGAGCAGCAGAATAGGGACGTTAGCCAGTCCAATCCGTCAGCCCACGGCTGACCAAACGAAGGATTCCCATGACGCAGCTGGATTCTCGCCCCAAGCCGTCCATCCCCGGGGTTTTCGACCAGTCGCGCGCCGAGGCAGCCGTACGCGAATTGCTGTACGCGGTCGGCGAGAATCCGGAGCGCGAAGGTTTGCGGGAAACCCCGGCGCGAGTCGCGCGTGCCTATCGTGAGATCTTCGCCGGGCTCTACACCGACCCGGACGCGGTGCTCAACGCCATGTTCGACGAAGATCATGACGAGCTGGTGTTGGTCAAGCAGATACCGCTGTACTCAACGTGCGAACACCACCTGGTGTCGTTCCACGGTGTGGCCCATGTCGGCTATATCCCGGGCACCGACGGCCGGGTCACCGGGCTGTCGAAGATCGCGCGGCTGGTGGACCTTTATGCCAAGCGGCCGCAGGTACAGGAGCGGCTGACCAGCCAGATCGCCGACGCCCTGGTCAAGAAGCTGGAACCACGGGGTGTGATCGTGGTCGTCGAGGCCGAGCATCTGTGCATGGCGATGCGCGGGGTTCGCAAGCCCGGCGCGGTCACGACGACCTCAGCGGTGCGTGGGGCCTTCAAAACCAACGCCGCATCTCGAGCCGAAGCGCTCGATCTCATCCTGCGTAAGTGAGTCCGGCGCCCGTGCAGGTGATGGGTGTCGTCAATGTCACCGACGACTCGTTCTCGGACGGCGGGCGTTACCTCGATGCCGGCAGTGCCGTCGAGCATGGTTTGGCGCTGGTAGCCGACGGGGCGCAGATCGTCGACATCGGGGGGGAGTCCACTCGGCCCGGGGCGGCCCGCGTCGACCCGAGCATCGAGACGGCCCGCGTTATCCCGGTAGTGAAAGAGATTGCTGCACAAGGTGTTACGGTCAGTATTGATACCATGCACGCCGACGTCGCACGTGCGGCGCTGGAAAACGGCGCGCAGATCGTCAACGACGTGTCCGGCGGGCGGGCCGACCCGGCGATGGCGCCGTTGGTGGCCGAAGCCGGGGTGATCTGGGTGTTGATGCACTGGCGGCCGGTGTCGGCGGCCAACCCGCACGAGGTGCCCGACTATGGCGATGTCGTGGCCCAGGTGCGTGCCGAGCTGCTGGCGGCCGCTGACGACGCAGTGACCGCCGGTGTCGACCCCGCGAAGCTAGTAATCGATCCGGGGCTTGGTTTCGCCAAGACAGGACAACACAATTGGGCACTTCTTCATGGCCTGCCGGAGTTGGTCGCCACCGGATTTCCTGTTTTGCTGGGTGCCTCGCGCAAGCGTTTCCTGGGTAGGTTGTTGGCCGGGCCCGACGGCACGATCCGCCCGCCCGCCGGTCGCGAGACGGCCACAGCGGTGATTTCGGCGCTGGCAGCCGTGCACGGCGCCTGGGGTGTGCGGGTACACGATGTGCGGGCATCGGCCGATGCCCTCAAGGTTGTCGAAGCATGGCGGCGAAGTGAAGGGACCGGACGCGATGGCTGACCGAATTGAGCTGCGCGGCTTGATTGTTCACGGCCGGCATGGGGTCTACGAACACGAGCGGGTGGCCGGTCAGCGGTTCATCGTCGACATCACCATGTGGATCGATCTGATGGACGCCGCCCGCAGCGACGATCTGTCCGACACGTACGACTACGTCAGGCTGGCGCAGCGGGCCAGCGAGATCGTGGGCGGGACACCGCGCGACCTGATCGAAACGGTCGGCGCCGAGATCGCCGACGAGGTGATGGAAGACGAGCGCGTGCACGCCGTCGAGGTGGTCGTACACAAGCCGCAGGCCCCTATCCCGCTGCCGTTCGCCGACGTGGCGGTGGTGACGCGCCGATCGCGGCGCGGCGGCCGCGGTTCGGTGGTGCCCGCGGGCGGGGCCGTATGACGCGCGTGGTGCTGTCGATCGGCTCGAACCTCGGTGACCGGCTGGCGCATCTTCGGTCGGTGGTCGACGGCCTCGGTGAGGCGTTGGTCGTCGCGTCCCGCGTGTACGAGACGGACCCGTGGGGAGGCGTTGAGCAGCAGCCGTTTCTCAACGCGGTGCTCATTGCCGACGATCCAGGACGAGATTGCCACGCGTGGCTGTGCCGGGCCCACGAGTTGGAGCGGGCCGCGGGGCGAGCGCGCGGCGAGCGCTGGGGTCCGCGGACGCTGGACGTCGACCTGGTCACCTGCTCCGAGCTCACCGCGTCCGGCCGGGTGGACGTGTTCTCGGCCGACCGCGATCTGACGCTGCCGCACCCGCTGGCACATCTGCGCGCTTTTGTGATGGTTCCGTGGCTGGACGTCGATCCGGCGGCGCACATGCCGCTGCAGGATGGGCCGCGCTCCGTCGCCGACCTGCTGGCTGAGCTGGAGCCCGCGGATCGGGCCAGTGTGCGGCTGACGCCGCTGACGCTGGAAAGCTGATGGGCCCTACCCGCAAGCGCGATCTGACGGCCGCGGTGATCGCGGCCGCGGTGGTGGGCTATCTGCTGGCCATGGCGTTGTTTCGCTGGTTTCCGCCGATCACGGTGTGGACCGGACTGTCGCTGCTCGGCGTTGCCATAGCTGAGGCGCTGTGGGCTCGCTACATCCGGACCAAGATCGGTGACGGCGAGATCGGCGACGGACCCGGCCGCCTGCACCCGCTCGCGGTGGCCCGCAGTCTGCTGATCGCCAAGGCGTCGGCCTGGGTGGGTGCCCTGGTCCTGGGCTGGTGGATCGGGGTATTCGGTTACCTGCTGCCGCGGCGGTCATGGCAGCGGGTTGCTGTCGAAGACACCACCGGCACCGTGGTGGCGGCCGGCAGCGCGTTGGCTCTGGTGGTTGCCGCGCTGTGGCTGCAACATTGCTGCAAGTCGCCGCCGGATCCCACCGAGGGCGGCGAGGGTGCCCAAACCTGACCGGGGGCACGCATCCCTCGCCGACGTTGCTGGCGGCGTCGCTGAATCGCCTGGCGAATCGCCGGACCGGCGCGACACGCGGAGCGACGCGCGCGGGTACAGTCAGGCCATGACCGTTCTGTCCCGCGGCGCCCGGGTCCGGCGCGGCGGCCGCAGGCCGGGTTGGGTGCTCCTGACAACGTTGCTGGTCCTTGCGATTGCGGCCAGTTCGGCACTGGTTTTCACCAATCGCGTGGAACTGCTCAAGCTCGCGGTAATTCTGGCGCTGTGGGCCGCCGTCGCCGGTGCCTTCGTGTCGGTGCTGTATCGGCGGCAAGCCGACGCGGAGCAGGCACGGGCTCGTGACCTGAAGCTGGTTTACGACTTGCAGTTGGACCGCGAAATCTCGGCTCGACATGAATATGAGCTGACGGTGGAGTCACAGCTGCGCCGCGAGCTGGCCATCGAGCTGCGCGGCGCGGCTGCCGACGAGGTGGCTGCGCTGCGGGCGGAATTGGCTGCGCTGCGGACCAGTCTGGAGATCTTGTTCGACACGGACTTCGAACACCGTCCAGCGTTAGAGCCGCTGGATAAGGCGGCCACGACAGAGACACGCCGCTCGCGTGCCGTGGCCGACCGCCTCCAGAATGGACAGAGCCCGGCCGCCGACTGGGTGTCGATCGACCGGGTTGCGGTGGTTCGCCCGGGGGATGCAGTCAACCGCGCCGAGGAAGCGATCATCGACGTTCCCGAGGTGGGGATGCCCCCATACGACGACCAAGATGTCCCCCCAGTGGGCACATTGCCGCCGCCCGGCGAGTCTGCAGGGCAGCAACATCCGGCCGAGCGGGTCGGGCCGCGTTACGAAAGCCGCCAAAGCCCCCAAAGCCCCCAAAGTCGCCAAAGCCCCCAAAGTCCCCAAAGCCCCCAAAGCTATGAAACCGCGCCTGAGCGGCCCGGTCCGCACTATGAGCCTCGTCACCGGCCGCCGCGTCCGTCGCCCGCGCCGCAACCGGAACCGTCGTGGGAACCCGTCGCCGCCGACGGTGCGTGGATGCCGCCCGGGACACCCGGCACCCACTGGGCGTCCGCCGAACCCACCACCATGCCGCCCGTCCAGCCGTCGGGACGCCGACGGCGTTACCGGCATTCCGGCCCCGAGGAAGATCAGGGTGACGTCAGGCTGGGCCATGTCGAGGTGCCCCGAGACTACGGTGGTCGCCGATCACGACCTCGTCATTCGACGGAATACCGCGACCATGGCGTGGGGAGTCTGGGAGCCGTCCCCAGGGCCGACGTTGCAGGATCGGGGGTGCCGTCCGTTGCTGCTCCACCTCCGTCTGCCGCCCCGCCCCCGCGTCCGCAGGCCCCGGCACCACCATCGCCGCCCATGCGTCCGACAGACGCGCCGCCACCCCGCCTTGCCGCGCCGCCGCTTCCGGAACCGGCGGCCCGTCATCGCGGCCCGGAGCCGGAGCCGGGAGGCCACGGCTCTGACTCGCAGACCGGCCAATCGGTCGCCGACCTGCTGGCCCGGCTGCAGGTCCAGCCGTCGGGCGGTGGTCGGCGTCGCCGTCGCGGCAGCTGATCGACTACAGTTTGAGTGACCGTCCGGTACCCGCTCAGCCAAGGGACTGGAACGCACGAAAGAAACCTGTGAGGTCGTCTGCGATGGTGCAGTTCGACGGATTGCGCCCGGCCAGGCTCAAGGTGGGGATCATCTCCGCCGGCCGGGTAGGCACCGCGTTAGGGGCCGCGCTGGAGCGCGCCGACCACGTTGTGGTGGCATGCAGCGCCGTCTCGCATGCGTCGCTGCAACGGGCCGAGCGCCGGCTGCCCGATACCCCGGTACTGTCGCCGCCGGAGGTCGCTGCCGCGGCTGAGCTGCTGGTGCTGGCGGTGCCCGACAGCGAACTCGCGGGTCTGGTATCCGGACTGGCAGCCACCTCGGCGGTGCGACCGGGGACGCTGGTGGCGCACACGTCGGGGGCCAACGGGATCGCGATTCTGGCACCGCTGACCGGGCAGGGCTGCATACCGCTGGCCATTCACCCGGCGATGACGTTCACCGGTTCCGACGAGGACATCAGCAGACTGCCGGATACCTGCTTCGGGATCACCGCGGCCGACGGCGTCGGGTATGCGATCGCACAATCGCTGGTCCTGGAAATGGGTGGGGAGCCGTTCAGCGTCCGCGAGGACAGCCGCATCCTCTACCACGCGGCGCTGGCCCATGCGAGCAATCACATCGTGACGGTGCTCGCCGACGCCCTGGAGGCGTTGCGTGCCGCACTGCGCGGCGACGAACTGCTGGGCCAGCAGTGCGTCGACGACCAGCCGGGCGGGATCGCCGAACGCATCATCGGACCGCTGGCCCGCGCGGCGCTGGAGAACACGCTGCAGCGCGGGCAGGCCGCGCTGACCGGGCCGATCGCTCGGGGTGATGCGGCGGCGGTCGCCGGGCATCTGGCCGCGCTGATCGACGCCGACCCGCAACTGGCCCACGCCTATCGGGTGAACGCGCTGCGGACCGCGCAGCGGGCGCATGCGCCCGAGGCGGTTGTCGAGGTGCTGGCGCGATGACGATGCGTAACAAGACCACGTTCAAGCCGGGCGAACTCAATCGGTATTCGGTGCCGCGTGAGGTCAGCGACGTCTGCCGGGCACTGCGTCACACCGGCCGGCGAGTGATGCTGGTGCCCACCATGGGCGCGCTGCACGACGGCCATCTTGCGCTGGTGCGGGCGGCCAAGAGGACACCCGGCGCGGTGGTGGTGGTGTCGATATTCGTCAACCCGCTGCAATTCGGCGCCGGCGAGGACCTGGACGCTTACCCCCGCACCCTCGAGGACGATGTGGCGCAGCTGCGTGCCGAAGGGGTGGAGATCGTGTTCGCGCCGACGGCCGCGGGGATGTACCCCGACGGGATGCGTACCACGGTGCAACCCGGCCCGCTGGGTGTCGAGCTCGAAGGCAGCGCCCGGCCGGGCCATTTCGCCGGGGTGCTGACCGTGGTGCTCAAACTGCTGCAGATCGTGCGGCCCGACCGCGCCTACTTCGGCGAGAAGGACTACCAGCAGCTTGTGCTCATCCGGCAGCTGGTCGCCGACCTGAATGTCGACGTCCAGGTGGTGGGCGTGCCGACCGTGCGGGAGGCCGACGGGCTGGCGATGTCGTCGCGCAACCGCTACCTGGACCCGGCCCAGCGGGAAGCGGCGGTGGCGCTGTCGGCGGCGCTGACGGCAGGCGCCCATGCGGCTGCATTGTCCGGCGCCGGTGCCCGCGCCGCGGTGGACGCGGCTCGCGCGGTGCTCGACGCCGCACCCAGGATTGCGGTCGACTATGTAGAGTTGCGCGACACCGGGCTCGGCCCGGCGCCCGCTAGCGGATCTGCCCGGCTGCTGGTTGCCGCGCGCGTCGGCGCCACCAGACTGCTGGACAACGTGGAAATCCAGATCGGAAATGTCGCCGGCACCATCGGGCCGGACGAACCCCGGGCACGATATGCCCAATCACCTTGGAGGAATTGATGTTACGGACAATGCTGAAGTCGAAGATCCATCGCGCGACGGTGACGCAGGCCGACTTGCATTACGTCGGGTCGGTCACCATCGACGCCGATCTGATGGAGGCCGCCGATCTGCTCGAGGGTGAACAAGTGACCATCGTCGACATTGACAACGGCGCCCGCCTGGTCACCTATGCGATCACCGGCGAGCGCGGCAGCGGCGTCATCGGAATCAACGGTGCTGCCGCTCATCTGGTCCACCCGGGCGACCTGGTCATCCTGATTGCCTACGGGACCATGGAGGATGCCGAGGCGCGCGCCTACCAACCGCGGATCGTGTTCGTCGACGCCGGGAACAAACAGGTCGACCTGGGCAGCGATCCGGCGTATGTGCCCTTCGACATACCCGACGCAGCCGAGCTGCTGAACCCGCGGATGGGTGTACGGTAGCCGTGCTGCTGGCCATCGACGTCCGCAACACCCATACCGTCGTCGGCCTGCTGTCCGGAGCCAAGCAGCACGCAAAAGTGGTGCAGCAGTGGCGGATACGCACTGAATCCGAAGTCACCGCCGACGAATTGGCGCTCACCATCGACGGCTTGATCGGCGAGGACTCCGAGCGGCTCACCGGCGCCGCCGGGCTGTCCACGGTGCCCTCGGTGCTGCACGAGGTGCGCATCATGCTCGACCAGTACTGGCCGGCGGTCCCGCACGTGCTGATCGAACCGGGGGTGCGCACGGGTATCCCGCTGCTGGTCGACAATCCCAAAGAAGTGGGCGCCGACCGGATCGTCAACTGTCTGGCGGCGCACCACAAGTTCGGTAAGGCCGCCATCGTCGTGGATTTCGGTTCATCGATCTGCGTGGACGTGGTGTCGGCCAAGGGTGAATTCCTCGGCGGCGCTATCGCGCCCGGCGTGCAGGTGTCGTCCGACGCTGCGGCGGCCCGCTCGGCGGCCCTGCGCCGCGTCGAGCTGACCCGGCCGCGCTCGGTCGTTGGCAAGAACACCGTGGAGTGCATGCAGGCCGGCGCGGTGTTCGGTTTCGCCGGGCTGGTCGACGGCCTGGTCGGACGCATCCGCGAAGACGTCAAGGGTTTCTCCGCCGACGACGACATCGCGGTGGTGGCCACCGGGCATACCGCGCCGCTGCTGCTGCCGGAGCTGCACACCGTCGATCATCACGACCAGTACCTGACCCTGCATGGTCTGCGGCTTGTCTTTGAACGAAACCGCGACGCCCAGGGCGGCCGCCTGAAGAGCGCGCGCTAGAACCCGCAGCGAGCCTGCGTACAGCGCGCGCCGCGGGCCCGGCATTCACGCCGCCAGCGCAGGCTCGCTGCCGTGATCGCGGACTCGACCCCTTAAGCTGGCTCGTCGTGGACTCGGCCGAGACAGACATTCCCGAGCAGTTCCGGATCCGTCGGGACAAGCGTGCTCGGCTATTGGCAGATGGGCATGACCCCTACCCGGTTGCTATCGACCGCACCCATACTTTGGCCGAGGTCCGCGCCGCCCACGCTGATCTGCCGGTCGACACCGCGACCGACGACGTCGTCGGTGTCGCGGGGCGGGTGGTCTTCGCGCGCAACACCGGAAAGTTGTGCTTCGCGACACTGCAGGACGGCGACGGCACCCGCCTGCAGGTGATGATCAGCCTCGAAAAGGTCGGCCAGGAAACGCTCGATTCCTGGAAAGCCGATGTCGATCTGGGCGACATCGTGTACGTGCACGGCACCGTGATCAGCTCACGCCGCGGTGAGTTGTCGGTCCTCGCCGATTCCTGGCGGATGGCCGCCAAATCGCTGCGGCCGCTGCCGGTCGCGCACAAGGAGATGAGTGAGGAGGCGCGGGTTCGGCAGCGCTATGTCGACCTGATCGTCCGTCCGCAGGCGCGAGAAGTGGCCCGGCAGCGCATTGCCGTCATCCGGGCGTTGCGCAATGCGCTGGAACGCCGCGGCTTCGTCGAGGTCGAGACGCCCATGTTGCAGACGCTGGCCGGCGGCGCGGCGGCCCGGCCGTTCGTCACCCATTCCAACGCCCTCGACATCGACCTTTACCTTCGCATCGCGCCCGAACTGTTCCTCAAGCGTTGCATAGTCGGGGGCTTCGACAAGGTCTTCGAACTAAATCGGGTGTTCCGAAACGAAGGCGCCGATTCTACACATTCCCCGGAATTCTCGATGTTGGAGACCTACCAGACCTATGGCACGTATGACGATTCCGCGGTGGTCACCAGGGAGCTTATTCAAGAGGTAGCCGACGAGGCGATCGGCACCCGACAACTTCCGATGCCCGACGGCAGTGTCTACGACATCGACGGAGAATGGGCAACTATCCAGATGTATTCCTCCCTGTCGGGGGCGCTCGGGGAAGAGATCACACCGCAGACCTCGGTCGATCGGTTAGCTGACATCGCGCGCCGACTCGATGAAGAGATTCTTGCCAAGTGTGGCTACCGTCACGGCAAACTCGTCGAGGAACTGTGGGAGCTCACCGTGGGCAACGCGTTGACGGCGCCCACATTTGTCAAGGATTTTCCGGTCGAGACAACTCCATTGACCCGCCAGCACCGCAGTATCGCCGGAGTAACCGAGAAGTGGGACCTCTACCTGCACGGAGTGGAACTGGCCACCGGATACTCTGAATTAAACGATCCGGTGGTGCAGCGGGATAGACTCGCTGACCAGGCGCGCGAAGCGGCCGCCGGCGACGACGAGGCGATGCTGCTCGACGAGGATTTTCTGGCCGCCCTGGAGTATGGGATGCCGCCGTGTACTGGAACGGGAATGGGTATCGATCGGTTGTTGATGTCTTTGACCGGGCTGTCAATTAGGGAGACAGTTTTGTTCCCGATTGTTCGACCGCACTCCAACTGAACTGCCCGACGATGTGTCCAGATTGAGTATTTCCCGTTCTTATGGCAGATTGGTGAGCGGGGAGTCTATCCATCCTGCACAGTAACTGCACGGGAAGAAATGCGAGGGTAAGCCAATGGCGAAGAAAGTAACCGTCACCTTGGTCGACGATTTCGACGGTTCCGGCGCCGCCGACGAAACCGTCGAATTCGGGCTTGACGGGGTGACCTATGAGATTGACCTTTCTTCTAAGAATGCCGCGAAACTACGCGGTGACTTGAAGCAATGGGTTGAGGCCGGCCGTCGTGTCGGCGGTCGCCGGCGCGGGCGTTCGGGCACCGGGCGTGGCCGCGGCGCGATCGACCGCGAACAAAGCGCCGCGATCCGCGAATGGGCGCGTCGCAATGGACACAATGTGTCGACTCGCGGCCGCATCCCGGCTGACGTCATCGACGCGTTCCACGCCGCGACCTAGCAATCGCCTCACCGGCGCCCGGGCTCCGGCCCGGGCGCCGCGCTGCGTCTTTCTTGTCTTCTCTCGAGCTTTTCGCTCGGGCTTCCGCTTGGGTCTTTTCCAGGTCCGGTGTTCGCTGGGGGCGTAACCAGCCACCGGACCGTGTCGGAAACGCGACGGGCATTTTCCTCGTTAACGTGGTGCGGTTCTGTTGTAAGAGGACGAAGGCCGGCTCGGACGCGACGGCGCGTTACGGTCCGGAACCGCTAGGCACCGCAAGGTTATGAACCCTGGCGGGCCGACCATTACAGTGGACAGCAGGTACGCGGGGCCGAGCTGGACTAGTTCGGGGCCGACCAATGTACCGATGAGGAGAGCAGGTAACCGCCGATGTTCGAACGATTTACCGACCGTGCCCGCCGGGTCGTCGTCCTGGCGCAAGAAGAGGCCCGGATGCTGAACCACAACTACATCGGCACCGAGCACATTCTGTTGGGTCTTATTCACGAAGGCGAGGGTGTCGCCGCCAAGTCGCTGGAGTCGCTGGGTATCTCGCTGGAAGGGGTCCGCAGCCAGGTCGAAGAGATCATCGGCCAGGGACAGCAGGCGCCGTCCGGGCACATCCCGTTCACTCCGCGGGCCAAGAAGGTCCTCGAGCTGAGCCTGCGCGAGGCGCTGCAACTGGGCCACAACTACATCGGCACCGAGCACATTCTGCTGGGCCTCATCCGCGAGGGTGAGGGTGTGGCGGCTCAGGTTCTGGTGAAGCTGGGCGCCGAGTTGACCCGGGTGCGTCAGCAGGTGATCCAGTTGCTGTCCGGCTACCAGGGCAAGGAAGCCGCCGAGGCAGGCACCGGTGGCCGGGGTGGCGAATCTGGCACACCGTCCACCTCGCTGGTGCTCGACCAGTTCGGCCGCAACCTGACGGCGGCCGCCATGGAGGGCAAGCTGGACCCGGTCATCGGCCGCGAGAAGGAAATCGAGCGGGTGATGCAGGTGCTGAGCCGGCGCACCAAGAACAACCCGGTGCTGATCGGCGAGCCCGGTGTCGGCAAGACGGCCGTCGTCGAAGGCCTCGCCCAGGCCATCGTGCACGGCCAGGTCCCCGAGACACTGAAGGACAAGCAGCTCTACACCCTGGACCTGGGATCGCTGGTCGCCGGCAGCCGCTACCGCGGTGACTTCGAGGAGCGCCTGAAGAAGGTGCTCAAGGAGATCAACACCCGTGGCGACATCATCTTGTTCATCGACGAGCTGCACACCCTGGTGGGTGCCGGTGCCGCCGAGGGCGCCATCGACGCGGCCAGCATTCTGAAGCCGAAGCTCGCGCGTGGTGAACTTCAGACGATCGGCGCCACCACGCTCGACGAGTACCGCAAGTACATCGAGAAGGACGCCGCCTTGGAGCGCCGCTTCCAGCCGGTGCAGGTCGGCGAGCCGACGGTGGAGCACACCATCGAGATCCTCAAGGGTCTGCGCGACCGCTACGAGGCCCACCACCGGGTGTCCATCACCGACAGCGCGATGGTGGCGGCGGCGACGTTGGCCGACCGCTACATCAACGACCGGTTCCTGCCGGATAAGGCGATCGACCTGATCGACGAGGCCGGGGCCCGGATGCGGATCCGCCGGATGACCGCGCCGCCGGACCTGCGCGAGTTCGACGAGAAGATCGCCGAGGCGCGCCGGGAGAAGGAATCGGCGATCGACGCCCAGGACTTCGAGAAGGCGGCCAGCCTGCGGGATCGGGAGAAGACCCTCGTTGCCCAGCGTGCGGAGCGCGAAAAGCAGTGGCGCTCTGGGGATCTCGACGTGGTCGCCGAGGTCGACGACGAGCAGATCGCCGAGGTGCTGGGCAATTGGACCGGTATTCCGGTGTTCAAGCTCACCGAGGCCGAGACCACCCGCCTGCTGCGCATGGAAGAGGAGCTGCACAAGCGGATCATCGGCCAGGAGGACGCCGTCAAGGCCGTCTCGAAAGCCATTCGGCGTACTCGCGCCGGGCTGAAAGACCCCAAGCGCCCGTCGGGCTCGTTCATCTTCGCCGGCCCCTCCGGTGTGGGTAAGACCGAGCTGTCCAAGGCGTTGGCCAACTTCTTGTTCGGGGACGACGACGCGCTCATCCAGATCGACATGGGTGAGTTCCACGACCGGTTCACCGCGTCGCGGCTGTTCGGCGCTCCGCCCGGGTATGTCGGCTACGAGGAGGGTGGCCAGCTCACCGAGAAGGTGCGCCGCAAGCCGTTTTCCGTGGTGTTGTTCGACGAGATCGAGAAGGCCCACCAGGAGATCTACAACAGTCTGTTGCAGGTGCTCGAGGACGGCCGGCTCACCGACGGTCAGGGTCGCACGGTGGACTTCAAGAACACCGTGCTGATCTTCACGTCGAACTTGGGGACATCCGATATTTCTAAGCCTGTCGGCCTCGGGTTCACCAAGGGTGGCGGCGAGAACGACTACGAGCGGATGAAGCAGAAGGTCAACGACGAGCTCAAGAAGCACTTCCGTCCGGAGTTCCTCAACCGCATCGACGACATCATCGTCTTCCACCAGCTGACCCGCGACGAGATCATCCAGATGGTCGACCTGATGATCGGCCGGGTCGCCGGCCAGCTCAAGAGCAAGGACATGGCGCTGGAGCTGACCGACAAGGCCAAGGCGTTGCTGGCCAAGCGTGGTTTCGACCCGGTGCTGGGTGCTCGTCCGCTGCGACGTACCATCCAGCGCGAGATCGAGGACCAGCTGTCGGAGAAGATCCTCTTCGAGGAGGTCGGGCCGGGGCAGGTAGTCACGGTCGACGTCGACAACTGGGACGGCTCAGACAATCAAGGTCCCGGCGAGGACGCCGTGTTCACCTTCACCGGAACCCGCAAGCCGCCGGTCGAGCCGGATCTGGCGAAGGCCGGAGCGCACGGCGCTGGGACTCCGGGGCCGACCACGCAGTAGCGGCCACACAGTAGCGCGAGCAGACGTTAAAGGCCCCCATTTGTACCAAAATGGGGGCCTTTAACGTCTGCTCGCGCAGGCAACGGCGGTTTACACTGACGTTGTCATCGACGGCAACGGAATCTGGTGAGAGTCCAGAACGGTCGCGCCACTGTACATAGTCAGACCCATTGCCCGTCACCAGCACCCGACGTGGGACGCGAGATCCCCAGAAGGAGTCCACCCGTGGCGAATTCCCAGGCAGCCCGCACTCGGCCGGTTGATGTTTCGGCGGTAAGCGCCGCGCTATGGTTGGCGGCCACCGCCGTCCTGGCGTTGCTGGCCGTCTACTTCGTCGGCTTCGACCAGGGTGCGGTGTCGCTTTTCGGCAGCGACTCGCACGTGCACGAGTTCTTCCACGACGCAAGGCACCTGCTCGGCTTCCCCTGCCACTGAGCTGCCTCCGACACCATGGAGAAGCGTCTGATAGCGCGCGGACTCCTGGCCGGTGCCGTGGGCGCTGTCCTGGCCTTTGCGTTCTCGCGGGTGTTCGCCGAGCCCGTCGTGAGCCGCGCAATCGAATACGAGGACGGCCGCACCGAAGCGGCGCACACTCAGGGCGTGCATGAGCACGGTACCGAATTGTTCAGCCGGAGCGTGCAGGGCAACGCCGGATTAGGTTTCGGCGTCCTGATCTTCGGCATCGCTATGGGCGCGTTGTTCGCCGTCCTGTTCTGCGCTGCTTACCCACGAGTCGCAAGCATGGGGCCGCAACAGCTTTCGATGCGCCTGGCCGCCGGAGCCGTTATCGCGGTGTATCTAGTCCCGTTTGTGAAGTATCCGCCCAACCCGCCCGCGGTGGGGCAGGCGGACACAATCGGCTCGCGCACCCTGTGGTATCTGGTCATGGTGCTGGCGTCGGCGGTGCTGGCGCTGGCCGCGGTGTGGTTGGGTGGCCGGTTGGCTCCGCGGCTGGGTGCGTGGAACGGCGGGCTAGCTGCCATCGGTGCCTACATCGCCGCGACCGCGGTGGTCATGCTGGTGTTGCCGACCTTCGACGAGACGCCTCCTCCGATGCGCGACGCTGCCGGAACGATCAGCTATCCTGGCTTCCCCGCCGACGTTCTCTACGAATTCAGATTGGTGTCACTGGGCACCCAGGTGGTGCTGTGGGCAACCATCGGGCTGGTCTTCTCGACACTGGCGGGGCGGCTGCTGGGTGCGGGAGCCGGGACGGAACGGCCGGCGCGCATCCCCGCGTGATCCGCCGGTGAGTCACGTCAACAGGCTGACCCTGGTGTCCCACGCGATGACCGATGCCATGGCGGTCGGGCGGTTTCCGGGTGACGAGCCGCTCAACGATATCGGCCGCCGGCAAGCCGAAACCGCTGGGCGGCTCGGCATCGGGCGTGTCACGCAACTGGCAGCACCCGAGCGGCGGGCCGGGCAGACCGCCGAGCTGTTGGGTCTACAAGCAGCAACGGACCCCCGGCTGGCTGATCTTGACTGCGGGCGTTGGCGCGGCACCACCCTCGAGAACATCGACCACCATGACCTTCAGACGTGGCTGACCGATCCCGCCCGGGCGCCCCATGGCGGCGAGTCCGTCGTCGACCTGATCGGCCGGATCGCCGGATGGCTGCAGTCGCTGACCGCCGACACGGTGGCGGTGACACATCCCGCGGTGATAAGAGCGGCGATCCTGGTGGCTCTGGATGGGCCACCGAAATCGTTCTGGCGCATCGACATTGCGCCGGTTAGCCGAACCGTCATGCACTTGCGCAAGCATCGCTGGACGCTGCGGCTCTAGCTTCAGCGGTCTATCGCGGACCCACCAGCGTAAAGACTTGCTTGGCGACCTCCAGCATCCACCCGGTCACGGTCGGTCCGTGATCGCGGGGCCAGTTCAGCTGGAAGCTCACTACCCACGGCTGACCGGTCTTGTCCTCGGCATACCAGCTGAAGGTCAGATCCCCAGGCAGGCCACCGGCCTTGGCGCCGATATAGGGCCATTCGTTTCGATCGAGTTGGATACCGGCAACGGCGGACAGGATCTGACGGACCGGCGCGGCCCGGCCAACCGCATCGGCCTGCAGCGCCAGGTGCACCCGGCAGATGTCTTCGGCGCTGCCGTACCACTCCGCGCCGTACGTGGAGGCTGGAGTGTGGGCTCGCGTTGGGTCAGGCTGGTAGGGCTTGGCATCGGCCTGCTGCAGCAACTCGGCGCGGACCTGCTGGGACGCGTGCATCCATTGGTCACGCAGATCCGGTTGACCCCAGCCGACGGAAAACAGCTCGTACATCGTGGGAAACGGCGTCATGCTGGCGGGATCGTGATGGCCGGCGGTGGCCAGCGCCTCCTCGATGGCGTGGGTGCCCAGCCGCTCGATCAGCAAGTCGGTGGCCATGTTGTCGCTGGTGGCAATCATCTTCTCCGCGGCGGTGCGAACCGAAACATGCGCACCGGGAGGCAGTTCCAGGCCCGACGAGCCCACCGCTTTGCTCTTGACAGTGACCGTAAGCATTTCGTCCCAGGACACCGTGCCGTCCTTCACCGCGTCCGCCAGGGCATGCAACACGTACAGCTTGAAAATCGAAGCCAGCGGCAAGGATTCGCGGGTATTGACGCCCGCTACCGGGTCGCAGTTCCCGTTGGTCACCTTGGCGACCTGGTACGAATAGCGCGCGCCGGTGCGGCTCAACACGGCGTCGACGTCGTGCCACGAGCCGATCGACGGCGGCTGCGTCTCGAGCTCGAACCGGTCGACCTGGCCTTGGTCGTCGGTGTGGATCCGAATGTCTTGGTGCGCGCCGTAAGACGAGATGAGATGTAGCGTGGCCACACTGGCGCCGATAGTTACGCCCTCGACGCTGAACGGACGGTCCCACCACAGCTCTTCCATGGTGTGCTCGACGGAGCCGACCTGGGTGGGCGTGGCCAGCGTGCCGACTCCCACCGGGCCGATCGGCCAATCCGAGTTCAGCATGTCCACGGTTTGCTGGGCGCGCAGACCCGGAGGCGTTCTGGTGTCGATGCGGCGCCCCGGATCGGCTGCGTTGGCGGTTGGCGTGGGCGAGTGTGCGCAACCGGGTGCCAGGGCGACCACTAATGCGGCGGCGGCGCCTAACGCCCTCGCACGGGGCGGCGGCGCCTGCCGGCTACTTCGTTTCGCCAGTCCCGGCAACGTCGAGCACAACCTCGAATTCCAGGAGCGAAGCACCGGTCGCCACGGGGTTGGCGCGGTGGCCGGCGTGGGCCTCTTTGGCCGGCCCGTTCGCCCAGGCCTGGAATGCTTCATCGGACTCCCAGTGTGTCACCACGAAATAGCGGTATTCGCCCTTGACTGGTCGCAGCAACTGAAAGCCGAGGAACCCGGGAGAATTCTCCACCGCATGCGCGCGGTGGGCGAAGCGCTTCTCCAGTTCGGGGCCAGCGCCGGCAGGCACCTCGATTGCGTTGATCTTCACCACTGGCATGCCGCTAGGCTACCGTGCCCGGCATGCCGACCGATCTGTTGACCCATCGCGGCGGGCGGGGCCAACCGCTGGTCCTGGTACACGGGTTGATGGGCCGGGGTAGCACGTGGTCGCGGCAACTGCCGTGGCTGACCCGGTTGGGAAGCGTCTATACCTATGACGCACCGTGGCATCGGGGCCGTGACGTCGACGATCCGTACCCGATCAGCACCGAACGCTTCGTAGCAGACTTGGGTGATGCGGTTGGTGCGCTGGGGGCACCGGCGCGGCTGGTCGGACATTCGATGGGTGCGTTGCACTCGTGGTGTTTGGCCGCGCGGTCTCCGGACCTGGTATCGGCCCTGGTGGTCGAGGACATGGCACCGGATTTCGTCGGCCGCACCACCGGCCCGTGGGAACCGTGGCTGCATGCTCTTCCCGTCGAATTCGCCTCCGCCGAACAGGTTTTCGCTGAATTCGGCCCGGTCGCCGGCCAATACTTTCTGGAGGCCTTCGACCGCACCGCCGCCGGTTGGCGGCTGCACGGACATACCTCACGGTGGATCGAGATCGCCGCCGAATGGGGTACTCGCGACTACTGGGCGCAGTGGCGGGCGGTACGGGTTCCAGCGCTGCTCATCGAGGCCGGCAACTCGGTCACGCCGCCCGGCCAGATGCGTGAGATGGCTGAAAGAAACTGTTCTACAACGTATTTAAAGGTTCCTGAAGCGGGTCATCTGGTGCACGACGAAGCGCCGCTGGTGTATCGCCGCGCGGTCGAATCCTTCTTTGGCGAGATCGGTGCCGGCTGAGCCGACGCCGGGAAACTGCTCGGCGATATCCGGCGACGCGCCCAGGCGGCCGCGTTATGGTCGAGCACCTTCGAGGGACGCGACGTAGCTGATCCCCCGAACGGGGCGACAACAACATTCGGTGTCGGGATGCGGGGTGGCGCTCAGGCTAGGGCCGATCTTTTGAAGCAGGCCAGTCCACCCGTGACGAACGCCCGGACGCCCGTCAGGCGATGGTCGATTAGCGAAGTGGTTTACGTGAATTTCAAACAGCCTATAATAGGGCCATGGACGTTGCCGAAAAACGGAGCGCGGCCGCCCAGCCTGCTGTCGAAGCTCCCGACCGTACCTGGACCTTCCTGACGAACCATGCACACGTGTTGCTGTGCGTGTCGACTGGCGAGCCCCTGACTGCTCGAGAGCTGGCGCTGCGAATCGGCATCACCGAGCGTTCTGTGCAAGCGATATTGACCGACTTGACCGACGAGGGCTACCTCATCAAGTCCAAGATTGGTCGTCGCAACGTCTATGAGCTCAATCCGCAGGGTCGGCTACGCCACCCACTCGAGGCCAGTCATACCGTCGGCGAGCTTGTTGCGGCGCTGTCCTGAACACCCCGTGAACGCCCGGTCGATGTGACCGCTCGTCGCCGCCCCGGCGCATCATGCCGAGGTCCGGGCGAGGTGTCGATCGGTTCGTGCCAGTGCGCCACCTGCCGGCTGATTCCGCGACGCCCGGGCGGCTTGGGGCAGTCCGGCCAGACGGCGCCATGACTGAATCGCTTCGGAGGTGACCAGGGCGTATCGGCTCGGTGAGTCAATGCCGGTACCGAGCATGTGGGCACGCAGGGCGCTGCCGGTGACATCGTCCATGCTCGCTTGGCGGCGACCTTCAATGAGCTCGGCCGACTGATGTGCCGCCTGCAAGGCATGGAAGCCGGCGGGGTTCGAGGCGGGGACCAAGGTGCTTGCTTCGCCTATCGCGATGTCGCGAGCGTTATGCCAACTGGCGAGCGTCGGCATAGTGCCGCGCGAAACGCGCCGGTGCAGTTCGGCGATATCGGAGATCGCCTTGACCGTGGTGATTCTGGCGTATTGGACGACTCCCCAGGTCGGGCTGGTCAACAGCTCGGCCACCCAGGCGTGGACTACACGCGACGAAACCCCGGCGGTTCCCACCGTCTGCCAGCCGAGATCGAGGGCGATGATGCTGTTTTCGGGTGTCAGGTAACCGCCCGGTCCGGCCAGTAGGTCGTTGCACGATTGGACGAAAGCGGCCAACGGGCGAGCCGAACACGCCGGGTAATCGGTGATCCTCGCGTCGCCGTTGATGTACGAGATGACGTTCATGGCGCAGCCGGTGCCAGTTCCGGGCTGGTGAGGGCCTTTGGCCAACCGCAGAGGGTTGGTGATGCGGTCGAGATCCATATGCCCTTCCTCCAAGTCTTCGTCGTCTAATACGAAAGGTATATAACGAAGTTATTTTCATCAATAACAATTCACATGAGTTTGCTATGAATGAGGTTGGGGGTCCGGCGATACGAAATCGGTGTTACGTCGCAGACGCGACCGCGCGCCCTGCTTGAGCCGCGGTGCAACGGGTTCGGTCGCTGGGTGTGAATGCCGCGCTTGTCACGGATTACATTGCGGACAACAGTGTGGCTCTGCGGCAGCCACGGCGCGCGCGATGCTGTCGCGATGCTCGCATGACGGACACCCGTGGATGTCGGCGGCGATCGCGGCGGTCGGCCATCCGCATACCTGGCATGGCAGCCCGGCTCGTGCCCCGATTTTGCCGTAACCGGGGCATCCGCATTTCGGGCAGGCAGTGGCCAGTCGCCGGGCGAGCCGCCGCGCCAGGGCGATCAGAACGTCTCGGCGGATGGGGTTGTGGTGTGCGCGCAAGTCGGGTTCCAACCAGACCTGGCGATTGTCGCCGGCCGCCGCCGCGGCGGCGACGGCTTTGACCAGGATTCGCGTGTCGGTGATCCCCTTACCGATGACGCGCCAGCCGTCGTTGACGTTGGCCCTGACCACGGCCGCTTGACGCGGGAAGCCGAACCGCCGTGCTGCGGCAACGGCCTGATCGGCGGTGCCGACCAGTTGCGGCACGCCTGGCGAGACCAGTGTGTTGACACTCTCGGCAACCTGGATGCCGCGGGTGTCATCGACGAACACCAGGATTTCCTCATGCACCACCACCGTGCCGAACCAGGTGTCGTAGCTGGCTTCACTGGCCAGCCCGTAGGGCACCCCGCCGGCGTACATGCCCAGGCGTGCTTTCGCGGTGGCCGTCGCCAGCGGCGCCAGCGGTCTGTCCACCTCTGCGGTGAAAGTGCCGAACTGATCGGTGTCAATCCCCTTCGGGGCGAAGACGTGCGCACAAAGCTCATCGGCGAACGCCGGTGCCACTTGTCGCTGTTTGCCATGCATGGTGCCCATCGCGATCATCGCCCCGGCATAGCTGCCCGAGCGCTCCGCCGCAACCGCTGCGGCATCACGTGACCCCTCGTGCCGGGTCACCTGAGCTCATCCTCGACAGGGGTGCTGGTCCGGCCGCGAATTCGCGGCCGGACCAGCACCCCGGGGACTAGACGCACTCCAACAGCGCCGAGTCGCTGTCGTCCACGTGGCCGAACGTCGCGCAGGTGCGCAACCGGCCATCTTCGGCGTTGCTGACCAGACAGACGATCGCAGTCTGTCCGGTGTCGACGGCCTTGGCGATCACCGCCGACTTGTGCAGTAGAGAGACACCGGTGTGCACGGCGTGCGCGGCCGACAGCTCGTCGGCAGTGCTGATGTCGGCGTCCTGCCGGGCGAGTGACGATATCGCCTGTTCGACGACTGCCCGGGCCGCGCCCTCCGGAATGGCGACGTTGTTCCAGGCCGCCAGCGCGGTCTCCATGGCGGCACAGTCTTCATGGCCGAGGACGACGATCAGCGGCGTCTTGAGGGTGCCGACGGCGTACTCGACGGTGGCCAGCACGCCCGTGTCGATGACGTGCCCCCAGGTGCTGATGTCAATGAGTGAGCCCCAGCTTTGACCCAGCACCACCTCACTTGGCGTGTCGGCATCTGCACAGCGGAACACCACCGCGATCGGTGAGTGGTCCTTGGCGGTGGCCTTCTGCCTTGACCGCAACGGGGCGTAGAAGCGTTGATTACCGGCTTGCAGGCGCTGCCAGGCGATTGACGGGTTGGACATGATGGTTCCCTTTCTTAGTGGGGTCTTGATGGGGTTCGGGCGGGGTCTAACTGAAGTACTCGGGTCGGCTGACATAGGTGTCGGTGACGAACATGACCCCGGGCGAGCCGTCGAGCAGGCGGCGCAGCCCGGCGATCAACGCCTCGGATTTGACGTCCGGGACAACTGTGATGAGCAACTCGAGCGCCGCCTGTTGGTTGAAGAGCAGCCGGCCCTGGTGGTAGCCGTGATGGCCCAGCCCCGAGACGCCGGACACGCTGGTGAATCCCGTTGCCCCCGCACTGTGGAACTGATCTCGTACGGCGGGCGCGTGTTCTCCGGCCACGACTACTTCGATCTTGGTCATCTTGGTCAAGCCGTTGGTTGGCATGGCATTACCTCCTGGTAGGTGGGGTAGGGGTCGTCGGCGGTTGCTGTGTTCTCCCAGCGCCGCCAACCGCCGCGGGTCCAGCGCTGCCAGCCGTCGTCGGGGCCTTCCCGGGCGACCAGGCACACCCAGTCGTTGCCGAACAGGTGCTGCAGGACGGGGTTGCGCGAGACGATCATGTCGATGCGCTGCAGCGGCGCTTGCACGACGGTCAGCAGGCGCATGGGCTCGTGCCCGAATGAGCGGCCGTCGGTGAGTGACTGTCGGGGCAGGCCCAGCTGCAGGTCGCCGCCGTGTCCGGCGAGCACACCCACGCCGCCGACCACGTTGTGGATGGTCTTGGTTCCGGCCCCGAACATGTCCGGCGCCACCGTGGAGAAGTAGTACTGGCAGTTGATCCACTGAGCCACCACCATGGGTGCGGTGAGAATGGTTTCCAGCGCGCCTCCCTCCGTATCGACGTCGGCTTCGTAGGAGTGCAGGAACACCCGTCGCCGCAAGTCGATGCCCCGGGTGAGCGCGCGCGGGGCGACGATGAAGGCCGCATTACCGGCCAGGCCCCACTCCGGAAAGACCTGCGCCCAGTCGACCGACCGGTTCGCGACGTGGCGCGACGCACGCGCGGGGTCGGGGTCGGCAGGGCCACCGGGAAGCCCGGAACAGCGCTCGGCAGCCAGTTCGGCGCCCGCGATCCGGAGATCCGCGGCCAGCCGGCGCACGTCCGGTACATGGCTGTCGGGAATCAGGTGCTGGTCCAACACGGTGACGCCGTCGGTGGCGGTGTCGTGCTGAGCCGCGACAAACCAGGTGTCGTTGGGAATGGCGATCCCCAAGGTGCCCAATTCGGCCCGGACATCGGTGTCGTTGAGGATCGCGGCGGCGGTGCGGGCGTTGGGGCCGCCGGCCTGCCCGCCGCAGGCCCCACAGTCCAGGGCGGCCTGGTACGGGTTGTTCTCGGTGACGCTGCCGTGCCCACACAGGACCACCAGCCGGGCGAATTGCTTCGTGAGGCCCATGGTGGTGAGTGCGACTTGTGCGTACAGGGCGCGGTGGGCCAGCGCGACGGTGTCGTTGATCGACAGCACGGTAGGGGCCGGGGGTGCCAGCCGGTCTCGCAGGCGGCGCCGCAGTTCGCCACTGGCCAGCGGGCTCAGCGTTTTGGCCGCGGCCCATGGACCGGCGGCCCAGCCTGCCGCCTCGGCTAACGCGAATGGGGCGATCAGCGCCTGCTTGGCGGCATGAAATGCCGCCTCGGCGCCGGCCATGAGCAGGCTGCCGTTGCGCACCCGCTGCGCCGCATCGGCGGCTGACGGCAGCGGGCTTTCGACAACTTCATGCTCTGGGCGGATCAGCACCGGGCACAGGTCGTTGGGTGTCCCGCCGAGCAGGCCGGTGAACCGGATGGCGACGGCGAAGAAGCCAGCGAACCCGAAAGTCTGGTATTCGCCCAGGGATTCGATGTGGCGGCGCAGTCCTTCGGACCGGGTGTCGATGCAGCACACGATCTGGGCGGCTGCGCGCCCGGTACTTGGCGCCGCAGCGTTTTCCGCCAGGGCTTGCAGGAGGGCGTCGCGATAGTGCGCCTCGTAGGCCTGCTGCCACACCAGCTGCCGGGCGGTAACCGGCAATGCTGACAAAACTCTTGCGGCAGCACTCAAGTCGATGTCGTCGCCGGTGTTGTCGAGTCCCCATTCTAGGGCCAGCGCGGCAGCCCGGTCGCGGGCTGAGGGAATGCTCGGCCGGATGGCCGCCGGCTCGGTCGTCGCGCTGAAACTGTTGTGCGACATCAGGATCGCCTCGTACGTCAGCCGCATGGCCAGGTAGTCCAGTAGATCCACGCCGGTGGCGCGCTCGGCCGACCAGCGGACGTGGGCGGCCCACCCCGGAAGCCGCGTCAAGTGCGCTTGCAGATAGGTGATGCGGTCGTGTTCGGGTATCCCCAACAGGTCCAGGGCCTGCAGCGCGGCGTCGTCCGCCCGGATGGGCAACGCGCGCAAGGACGCCCGCACCCGTCGGCTCAGCTTGTGGTCAGCGGGGGCCAACATCCGCCACGCGTGGTAGAAGCCCTTGTGGTGGTCGGGCATCGGCCAGCCCGCAGCCGTCGATCCAAAGAAAGCCGCGCACCATTTGGTGGCCTGGGCGTCGACCTGCTCGGCCACCGCTGCTGCAGTCTGCTCGCTACGAGTCATGTTGCGGCGCAACGGCTTGGGGGCCAAGCTGCCGTGCAGCAAGTCGCCGCGCAACAGTTGCGCAGGTGTCATCACGCGGTTTCCCATCTGGACCGGCTGGCCGTCCAGCAAGGTGGGGTAGCGCAGCCGCAGCGTCGACTCGAGGTCCGCGTCGGTGATCCGTCCGGCCCGGTACAGCTCGCGAAACGTCGTCTCGGCCAGCACGCCCGGGCTGCCGTAGAGGTCGCCGGCCCGGCGGACCGCCTGCTCGAAGGGCATCGACTCCAGCCCGGCCAGCGGATTGACCGCGATAAAGGTTTCCAGCGGGTAGTGGGTCGGTATCACCCGGGCGGCCAGGTTCACGTCGCTGCGCAACTGTGCGCGACGGGTCTGGGTTGAGACGGTGTCGGCCACGGTGGTCACTGGAGCGCTCCTGTCAGTTGGTTGTTCGGGGTCTGTTGCGGACGGCTTGCCGGGACATGGCCGGCGACAAGCGCTTTGGCGTACAGGGCGCGTTGCAGTCGGCCGAACCAGCCGTTGGCCGGGGCCCGGGGCAGCAAGGTCAGCGCGGCAAGGATGACCGCAATTGCGACAATGCCGGCAGTCGAGGCGGACGGTACGGTGACCGGGGGCAGATCAGGAGCCAGGAATCCGGTCACGGCGCCCACCAGTGCGACGTATCCGACGGCCGCCGCGAGCAGTGCGACCGCTCCGATGACAGCGGCCCGGGCACCCGGGCTGCGTGCCAACCAGCCGGTCAGCGCCGCCGCGGCCGTCGCCCAGGTGAAGACCAGCAGCACCTGGGCCGAGCCGTGCCCGGCGTGCGGCAATCGCACGATGCTGCTGGCCGCATACAGTGCGGCGGCCGGCAGCAGCAGCGCGGTGGCGTGGATCGCCGCCCACCGGGCCGAGGTCAGCGCCGGCACCGGTGGCCGAGCTGCCTTTTGGCGTCGCTTGGCTATCGCCGAGCCGGAAGACAAGAACAGGGTGGCCTTGTAAAAGCCGTGGCCCACCAGGTGGAATACCGCGGCCGCGGACAGGCCCAGGCCGCAGGTCAGGATCATGAAGCCCATCTGGGCCATCGTCGAATACACCAGCGAGCCCTTGATGTCGGATTTGGTGAGCATCACGACGCCGCCGTAGAGCATGCTGAGCGTTCCGGCGGTGAAGGCCAGGCCCATGGCGGCGGCCGATCCGCTGACTATCGGGCTCAGCCGCACCAGCAGCACGCCGCCGGCATTGACGACACCGGCGTGCAGGAGCGCCGAGACGGGCGTGGGCGCAGCGAGGGTGGCCGGCAGCCAGCGATGAAAGGGGATCTGCGCCGATCGCGACAGAGCTGCCACCACGATCAAACCCGCTGCCACCGGCAGGGCCGGTGACGAGTCGTGGTAGGCGGCGGGTCCGAGGTCGGACAGGCTGACGTTGCCCCGTTGCGTGGTGATCAAACCCACCGCAGCCCACAGCGCCAGATCGCCCAGCAGGAACGCTGTCGCCGTGCGCAGCACGCCGTCGCGGGCGGCGGGCAGCTCCCAGTAGGTGGCCTGCAGCAGACATAGCGCGGTGCCGGCCAAGGTCCACGAGACGGCCAGGCCGATCAGTGTTCCCGAGGTCATGAGGCCGGCGGAGGCCGCGGTGAGCAGGCCGGTACCGGCGGTGAACCATCCCGATCGGCGGTCACCGGCAAGGTAGCGCAGGGCGAAAACCTGTACGACCGTGCTCACTCCGTACACCAACACCAGTAGCAACGCGCTGAGCCGGTTAGCTCCCAGCCCCGCGATCAGGTTGCCTTGCGCTGACCGCAGAGTGGCGGAAATGGAGCCGTCGACCGCAACGTGCGCTGCTATCAGCAATGCAGAGACCAGGCCCGCGGCGGCGGCCGCTGCGCCGAAACGGCCGACGAGGCCAGGATGCCGCCTGCCGGCAAGGACCGCGCTCAGCGATGCGAGCAGAGGCAATGTCAAGGCGCCGACGAGGACGACGTTCACTGCGGCTCACCGCCAGTCCCTGACGCGGTACGTTGAGTGTTCATGCGAAGCAAACTACGCGATGATGATTACGTCTGTCAAACATCACGAAATATAATTCATATCTTCTGCTACGCACGAGTGCTTTCGGCCGCACCGGATCGGCCGGGCGCATCGTGCTAGGTCAAGGCCGACCGGTCGTTGCCCACATTGTCGCCGTGCACGTTCATCAATATGCGTAAACCATTGTGTTGCTTTGTCATTCGGTGATCAGGAGGGGCATGGCTGATGGTGCGATTCGACAACCGGCGCCGGTGAGTGCGGCGTCGTTGGACCGCCTCGTCACGGGTCGGTACCGCCGGCTCCCACGGCCATTCCGGCTAAAGCGAGCTACTCCTCGCCTGCCAGCGCGAACCGTCCGTCGGGAGTACGGGTCACAAGACCGTCGACAAGCAACGACGCCAACGCCCGGTCGCGCTGCGCGACATCGGTCAGCCATGCCACGTCGAGCTCGGCACGGCTGACCGGAGAATCTTTGTCGCGCAACACATCTAGCAACCGCCCGCGGACCTGCCGGTCGGTGCCCGCATATGTCTGCACGCGCCGTGACGGGCCGGCCGCGGCCGGGTATCCGGCCGTCCGCCATGCGCAGTCGCTAAGCGGGCACGAACCACAGTGCGGGCTCCGGGCCGTGCACACAGTGGCGCCCAGTTCCATGAGAGCTACCGAAAATTGTTTCGCTACAGCGCTATTCGGCAGCAGCGCCAGTACATCGGCATGGTCGCGGGCGGCCGACGGCACACCCGCATCGGCGCGTCCGTGCACCACCCGGGCTACTACCCGGCGCACGTTGGTGTCCACCACCGGCACCCGCCGGCCGTAGGCGAAACACGCCACCGCTCGCGCGGTGTAGCTACCGACACCCGGCAGCGTCACCAGGGTTTCGACGTCGTCGGGAACCACGTCGTCGTGGTCGCGAGCGATGATGGTCGCGCATTCGTGCAACCGCTTCGCCCGGCGCGGGTAGCCCAGCTTCCCCCAGGCGCGCAGTACGTCGGCGGCAGTCGCCGCGGCCGTGGCTGACGCGGTGGGCCAGCGACGCACCCAGTCCGGCCAGATCGATAGCACCCGCGACACCGGAGTCTGCTGCAGCATGAACTCGCTGACCAGGATCTGCCATGCGCCGACGTCCGGCCGGCGCCAGGGCAGGTCGCGACAGGATTGCTCGTACCAACCAAGAAGATTGGCGGATGGTATGTGCTGGGAAGCGGTCACCGGCTGGTACGGCAGAATGCGTGACATGCCCAACACCAACCCGGTAACCGCGTGGAAAGCACTCAAAGAGGGTAACGAGCGATTCGTCGCCGGCAAGCCCGAGCATCCCAGCCAAAGTGTGGAGCATCGCGCCAGCCTCGCCGCAGGGCAGCAGCCGACCGCCGTGATTTTCGGGTGCGCAGACAGCCGGGTGGCCGCAGAGATCATTTTCGACCAGGGTCTCGGCGACATGTTTGTGGTCCGCACGGCCGGACACGTCATCGACTCGGCGGTGCTGGGCTCGATCGAGTACGCGGTGACGGTGCTGAACGTGCCGCTGGTGGTCGTCCTTGGCCACGACAGCTGTGGCGCGGTGAATGCCGCGCTGACGGCACTGGACAGCGGGACTTTGCCCGAGGGCTACGTGCGCGATGTGGTGGAAAGGGTGACACCGTCGATCCTGCTGGGCAGGCGCGACGGCCTGACCCGCGTCGACGAGTTCGAGCAGCGCCACATCCGCGAAACGGGTGCGCAACTGATGGCCCGTTCGAGGGCCATATCGGAGCGGGTGGCTGCGGGCACCCTGGCCATCGTGGGCCTGACATACCAGCTCGCCGACGGCCGTGCCGTGTTGCGTGACCACATCGGTGACATCGGCGAGTAGGGCCGAGTAGGGCTGAGTTCCTGGCGCACTAACACGTTTCGTCCCCGATAGCCCCAGCTAACCTCGCGACACGCCGAGGCAGGTCAAACGAGTCGGTGTGACCTGGGCCTACGGTGTGAATGTGCTGGATCTGGAACCGCGTGGCCCGCTACCTACCGAGATCTACTGGCGGCGCAGGGGACTAGCCCTGGGTATCGCGGTCGTGGTAATCGGAATCGCGGTGGCTGTGGTCGTCGCCTTCGTCGGAAACACCGCCGGCGCCAAACCGGTCAGCGCGGAGAAACCGGGCTCCGCGCAAAGTCATCCGGGCTCCAACGCACCCGAGGCGCCGCAACCGGCCGGGCAAAGCGGCGCCAACACGCCGGCAGCTCCGCAGGGTCAAAATCCCGAGATGCCGACTCCCACCGCCGCGGTGCAGCCGCCGCCGGTGCTGAAAGAGGGGGACGACTGCCCGGATTCCACGCTCGCCGTCAAGGGACTGACCAACGCGCCCCAGTACTACATCGGTGACCAGCCGAAATTCACCATGGTCGTCACCAACATCGGGCTGGTGGCCTGTAAACGCGACGTGGGGGCCGCGGTGCTGGCTGCATACGTCTATTCGCTGGACAACAAGCGGTTGTGGTCCAACCTGGACTGCGCGCCCTCCAACGAGACCCTGGTCAAGATGTTCACTCCGGGTGAGCAGGTGACAACCGCGGTGACCTGGACCGGCATGGGGTCAGCGCCGCATTGCCCGCTGCCGCGGCCGGCGATCGGCCCCGGTACGTACAACCTCGTCGTGCAGCTGGGCAACCTCCGGTCGCTTCCGGTTCCGTTCGTGTTGAACCAGCCGCCGCAGCCGCCCGGGCCGCCGCCGGCTCCGGGTCCGGCGCTGGCCCCACCGCCTGAGGCCCCGCCGGTCCAGGGCGGGTAACTCGCCGGTTGGCTTATTGGTCTGCGATAGTCGACTCGGCCAGCTGCGACAACCCCTCGCGCACATGGCGGGCCCACATCGCGCCGATACCGTCGACGGATTGCAGATCGCCGGCGCTGGCGGCCAATAGACCCTGCAGGGTTCCGAAGGAACGCACCAGCAGATCGGCATGGGCGAACTGCAGTCGCGGGATGACCGCCATCGCGCGGTAGCCACGCGGGCTCAGCGCCGAGTCCTGTGCCTCCGCCGTCGTGGGATAGCCGAAAACCTGTGCCAGCACGGTGAAATCGAGCAGCTCAGTGTCCGAGAGTGCGTCCAGCTCATCCAGGGTGGCGTCGATCTGGGCCTTGGTCGGCGGTTCGGGGTTGGCGTGGTAGTCGCGGACAATCAACTCCCGGGCGACGTCGTTGCCGCCGAGCAGCTCCTCGAGTTGCAGCCGCAGTTGACGCCCGTCGGTGCCGAGCTCCACTGCGTCGTAGTCGATCACCAGGCCGATCCGCCGAACCAACTCGAGCCGTTGTACCACCGTCATCACGTCGCGCAGTGTGACAAAGTCTTCGATCTCGGCCCGGGAGAGTTGCCGGCTGACTTCATCGAGCCTGGTCTTGTACCGTTCCAGCGTCGCGATCGCCTGGTTGGCTCGGGACAGGATGGTCGCCGAGTCGGTCAACACGTGCCGGTCCCCGCCGACGTATACCGTCACGATGTTCATCGAGTGGCTTACGGAGATCACCGGGTAGCCGGTCTGGATCGCAGACCGTTCCGCCGAGCGGTGGCGTGTTCCGGATTCGTCGGTCGGTATCGATGGATCTGGGACCAATTGCACGTTCGCCCGCACAATGCGGCTGCAGTCGGTGGAGAGCACCACGGCGCCGTCCATCTTGCACAGCTCACGCAGCCGGGTGGGGGCATAGCGGACGTCGAGGGAGAAGCCGCCGTCGCAAATCGCCTCGACATTCTCGTCGTAGCCGAGCACGATCAGCGCGCCGGTGCGGCCGCGCAGGATGCGTTCCAGGCCGTCCCGGAGCCCGGTGCCGGGCGCCAGGCGGGCGACGGCCTCGCGCAGGGTCGGACGTGTCACAGCCAGCATTCTGCTATGTGCGGGGCCAGTTAGTGAGGAGTGTCCAAACGACACACCTTTGCGGGGGCGCTGCTGCGATGATCGGCAATGTCGATCATGTGCTCGAGAGCGGCGACGATAGTGGGCGCGCGCAGCGCCCGCAGACCCGTCGGCACCTCCTCGCGGCCGGGTGGGATCAATGCGATGTTGAATCCCAGGCGTTCTGCCTCGGCCAGCCGCCGGTCCATGCCGCTGACCGGCCGCAGGTCGCCGGCCAGCCCCACCTCGCCGATCGTCACGGCGGTGGTGGGCAGCGGCAGGTTCGCGTACGCCGACGCCAGCGCGATCGCAACCGCCAGATCGGCCGACGGATCGGTCAATCGCATCCCCCCCACCGTGGACAGATAGATGTCGTTGACAGCAATGGTCAACTTTGCGTGCTTTTCCAGCACAGCGGTGATCATTGCCGCCCGGGCGTGGTCGATCCCGCTGACGGCTCGTCGCGGTGCACCGCTGACCGGTGTGGCCAGCAACGCCTGAACCTCCCCGATGAGCGGCCGCTTCCCGTCGAGGGCTACGGTGATGGCGGTGCCGGGCACAGGAGCGGAACGTTGATCGAGAAACAGGTTCGACGGGTCGGCGATGCCTTCAATCCCGTTGTCGTGCAACAGGAAACATCCAACCTCGTCGGCGGCGCCGAAGCGGTTCTTGACCCCTCGGACCATCCGTAACCCGCCGTTGCGGTCGCCTTCGAAATGCAGCACCACGTCGACGAGATGCTCCAGGGAGCGCGGCCCGGCTATCGACCCTTCCTTGGTGACGTGACCGACCAGGATCAGCCCGAACCCGTGACCCTTCGCGGCCGCGGTCAGGGCGGCGGTCACGGCGCGCACCTGGGTCACCCCGCCCGCGACGCCGTCGGCCTCGCTGGTGGACATCGTCTGCACCGAGTCGACGATGACCAGGGCCGCCTGCACTGCCTCGATGTGGCCCAGTACCGCATGCACGTCGGATTCGGCGGCCAGATATACCTGCTCGCCCTTACAGCCGATCCGGTCGGCCCGCAGCCGGATCTGCCCGGCGGACTCTTCGCCGGAGATGTACAGGGCGCGCTGCCCCGACTGCGCCCAGCGATGGGCGACCTCTAGCAGCAACGTCGATTTGCCCACACCGGGTTCACCGGCCAGCAGTGTTACCGACCCCGGCACCACGCCGCCGCCCAGTACCCGGTCGAGCTCGTCGATGCCCGTCGGGCGGTGCCGGCTCAGGTTGGGTCGGACGGAACTGATCGGGACGGCGTGCGATGCCGGTACTGGCACGCGGCCTCTACCGCCGACGCCGTTGAGTGCGGGTACCTGTTCGACGGTGCCCCAGCTACCACATTCCAGGCAGCGCCCCACCCACTTTGCGGTGCGGTGGCGACAATCCGAGCAGCGGAATTGCGAACGCGCATTAGTCACTCGGTGACCGTAGCGACCGGGTACGACAACCCTTTCGTTGCAGGATGTGCGGTGGACGTTAGTGCCGGGCCGGAGCGGTCGCTTGCTCGTGCGGCTGGGCCAACGGCGCCGCTATCGGCACCATCACCGTGCCCTGGCCGGCCTTTTCGAAGTTGAAGGTGAAGCTGTAGGTCAAACCGTTCGTGATGGGTTTGGTCAAAACGACGCTCGCGCGGGCCGCCTGATTCGATCCCAGCGGGCCCGGCGCGACGAGCTGGCCATCCGGCGTACCGACAAACAGCATCCCGCCCGCCGGCAGTCGCGCATCACCGGTCACCGTCACCGAGCCGATATCACTGCTGATGCTGACCAATCGATCCGCCACATCCGGGGATTGGTTGACGGCTACCAGCACCAAATCCACTTTTCTGCCAGGCTCGAGAAAGTCACCGTGGCGCTGCAGGGCTTGAATCCGGATGTCCCGCAGCGCCACATTGTTGATGGTGACCCGGTTGCCGTTGACGGCGGGCTCCTGGTTCGCGGTTTGCGAGATCTGGCCGGTCCCGCAAGCGCTCACCGATGCGGCAATCAGTGTGACCAGGCCCACCAGGGTGAGGCGGATCTTGAAGCGGTTCACTCAATGCCTCCTGCTGGGCGTTGTTGTCGCTTGATGCTGGCACCCACGGCGGCAGCAGTCCGCCGCCGCGGCTCGACTATGCACAGTAGTAGCACGGTGTCGCCGGCGGTAGCGCCGGTATATGCGACTTCGCCGTGGAGGTGCTGACTTCACGAAGATTTCATGGTCGCTGCATTGCCCCTGCCTATACCGGGCGGATACCGGCAGTTACGGAGGCTGTCGCGCTGGTGGAGGTATTGCCATGTCCTTTCTCATGGTGGCGCCGGGGTCGGTAGCGGAGGCGGCCTCGAGTCTGGTGACGATCGGTTCGGCTGTGGGTGCGGCCAATGTGACGGCCGCGGCGGCGACCACACAGTTGGCGGCCGCGGCCGGCGACGAGGTGTCGGCGGCGATCGCGGCGTTGTTCAGCACCTATGGGCGGCAGTATCAGCAGCTTTCGGCGCAGGTCGCGTCGGCTCAGGACGAGTTTGTGCGCGCGCTGAACGGCGGTGCAGCCGCGTATGTCGCGACCGAATTCGCTAATGCTGAGCAGGCGGTGTTGGGCGTGCTCAATGCGCCGACTCAGGCGCTGTTGGGGCGCCCGTTGATTGGTGATGGTGCTGACGGGTCGGCGCCGGGGCAGGCGGGCGGTGACGGCGGGTTGTTGTGGGGCAATGGCGGCCGTGGTGCGGCTGGTGGCGTTGGTCAGGTTGGTGGTGCCGGTGGGTCCGCGGGCTTGATCGGTAATGGCGGGGTTGGTGGGTCCGGCGGTGTGGGTGCGGCCGGTGGGGCCGGCGGGTCCGGCGGGCTGATCTTTGG
>NZ_UPHT01000163.1 GCF_900566085.1 Mycobacterium attenuatum | reverse complement strand
CTGATGGGGCCGACGGTACCGGCCAAGACGGCGGCCACGGCGGGCGCGGCGCGGCTGGTGGCAGCGGTGGCGACGGCGGCAAGGGCGGAGCGTCTTTCACCAGCTTCGGTGGACGGGGCGGCGACGGCGGGGTTGGCGGAAACGCCGGAGACGGGGGAGACGGCGGCGACGGCGCCGACGGCCCGAACGGTGGCACGGGTGGCGGCGGCGGCGATGGCGGTGATCGCGGTTATGGCGGGGCCGCCGGGCTCGGCGGTGACAGCGGGATCGCCCACAACTTTGGCGATGGCCTAGCCGGTGCCGGCGGCCAGGCCGGCGGTAACGGTGGTGACGGCGGTGACGGCGGAGACGCCAGTCCGGTCGCGGCGGGAATGGCTGGCGGGACCGGTGGTCAGGGCGGGACAGGCGGCAACGCCGGGCGGATTGGCGAGGGCGGGGCCGGCGGCAATGGCGGTAACGGCGCCGACGGGTCGGACGGTGTCAACCCCATCGCACTTCCCAAGGCCGGGCAGGCCGACAGCGGGTTCAACGGGGCGTCCGGAGGCGGCGCCGGGTTCGACGGCAAAGATGCTGTCCAGGTGGTCGGCGGTGGCACCGGTGCTGGTATTTGGGGTGGTGATGGCGGCGACGGTGGAAGCGATTCCGGACTCGGCACCATGCAGGGAGGCGACGGCGGCAACGCCGGAGCCGGTGGCCTCGGCGCCAAGGGTGGTGAGGGCGGTGACGGCGGCCGGGCTGATGCCACCTTGGGCTTCGCCACCGGCGGCACAGGAGGAAAGGGGGGCACTGGCGGTCCCGGCGGTGGTGGCGGTGACGGCGGCGACGGCGGCTTCGCCGGCAGCCGACCGGCCGAGGTCTTTCCCGCGTTTCGGGGTCAAGCTTTCGGCGGCCGGGGTGGCGATGGCGGGGATGGCGGTGCCGGCGCTAACGGTGGCGGCGGCGGCAAGGGCGGCGACGCCGACGCCGTTCACGCTTTCGGTGGTAAGGGTGGCGTCGGCGGCCGGGGCGGCGCAGGTGCACACGCGTTTGCCGGCGGTGGCGGTGGTGCCGGCGGAGCCGGTGGTGCGGGCGGCTGGGAGTCGGGCAACGGCGGGGCTGGCGGCACCGGCGGAAAAGGCGGCATGGGTGGCGACGGTGCGGGTGGCGGGCGTGGCGGCAGCGGCGGCGGCGGCGGCGACACCTATCGCTTGTTCCTGGGCGGCAAAATACCCGCGCCAGACGGGACCCCGGGCATGGGCGGTGGCGGTGGTGACGGCGGTGTGGGTGGTAACGGTGGTGCCGGTGGTAACGGCGGGGCCGGCGGGGCCGGCGGCACGGCGACGGCAGGTATCGCGGGTAGCCACGGCGCCGGTGGTCAGTCGGGCTCCGGCGGTGGCGGCGGCGCCGGCGGTGACGGCGGGACCGGCGGCACCGGTGGGAAGAATGCCGATCCTTTGTTCGGCAAAGGCGCCGACGGAGCTGACGGCCGGTCCGGCGCCGACGGAATGCGCGGCACAGACGGTCAGGCGGGCGCCTCTGGCTAACCGGGCTGGCGGTGGGTCATCTCTCATGAGAGCGTCGCCCAGCATTCCTGCACTGGGTGGCCAGGCTCCGCCGACTTGGTCGGCCGGGCATATCGCACCCGGCTTGGGCCTGCGGTGCTGCCCAGGGATGCGCCATCGGCGGGCGCCAAGGATCGCGCTTCAGATTGCACGGACCGGCGAAAATGGGTTCGGCGATGCACGTCTTACATCGCCTGTCAACCCCCAATCTCCAGCTGCGGTGCCCCTGACCTGCGCCGTTGATCCGCACGTGTCAGGGGGGCGTGTTAGCATGGAGTGACGAAAGGGGCTCAAATCAGATGATCTTCAAGGTCGGTGACACCGTCGTCTATCCACACCACGGTGCTGCGTTAGTAGAGGCGATCGAAACCCGAACCATCAAAGGGGAACAAAAAGAGTATCTCGTCTTGAAAGTGGCGCAGGGCGACCTGACTGTTCGTGTGCCGGCTGACAATGCTGAGTACGTTGGAGTCCGCGACGTCGTCGGCCAAGAAGGCCTTGACAAGGTTTTCCAGGTGTTGCGTGCCCCGCACACCGAAGAGCCCACCAACTGGTCACGTCGCTACAAGGCCAACCTTGAAAAGCTGGCTTCCGGCGACGTGAACAAGGTCGCCGAAGTGGTGCGTGACCTGTGGCGCCGCGACCAGGAGCGGGGTTTGTCCGCGGGCGAGAAGCGGATGCTGGCCAAGGCTCGGCAGATTCTGGTCGGGGAACTGGCGTTGGCTGAGAGCACTGACGACGCCAAAGCAGAGACCATCCTCGACGAGGTTCTGGCCGCCGCGTCCTGAACACCCCGAGACTCTAGGTGACTGGAGGCAGCGGCCCCGTAGTCGCCATCGTTCCGGCCGCAGGTTCCGGTGAGCGCCTCGCTGTCGGTGTACCCAAGGCGTTTTATCAACTCGACGGGCAAACCCTGGTCGAACGCGCTGTCCAGGGCCTGCTGGAATCCCAGGTCGTCGACAATGTCGTCGTAGCTGTCCCGCCGGACCGCACCGATGAAGCAAAGCTGATCCTCGGGCACACGGCCACGATCATGCCCGGCGGCGCCAACCGCACCGAAACTGTGCGCCTAGCCCTATCCGTCCTGGCTGAAACCGCTGAGCCGTCGTTTGTCCTGGTGCATGACGCGGCGCGGGCCTTGACGCCACCGTCGTTGGTCGTGCGCGTGGTCCGCGCCTTGCACGCCGGTCACACCGCCGTGGTGCCCGCGCTACCACTTGCCGACACCATCAAGGCTGTGGACGCCAGCGGGGTGGTATTGGGTACTCCGGAACGGGCAGGCCTGCGGGCAGTGCAGACCCCGCAAGGGTTTGCCGGCGATCTGCTGCTGCGTGCCTACCAGCGTGCCGGCACCAGCGATTTCACCGATGACGCGTCATTGGTTGAGCACATCGGCGGCCAGGTTCAGGTGGTCGAGGGTGATCCACTGGCGTTCAAGATCACCAACCGGCTGGATCTGCTGTTGGCGCACGCAATAGTGCGCGGATGAACGGGCTGCCGCGGGTCGGTTTGGGTGTCGATGTGCACCCGATCGAACCCGGACGCCCGTGTTGGCTGGTGGGCCTGCTGTTTCCGAGCGCTGACGGCTGTGCCGGACACTCCGACGGCGACGTCGCGGCGCATGCGCTGTGTGATGCCGTGCTGTCGGCGGCCGGGCTGGGCGACATCGGCGACGTGTTCGGAGTCGACGATCCGCGCTGGGCGGGTGTCAGCGGGGCCAATATGCTGCGCCATGTCGTCGAACTGATCACACAGCACGGCTTTCGGGTCGGTAATGCGGCCGTCCAGGTGATCGCCAACCGGCCCAAGATCGGTTGGCGTCGTCTCGAGGCGCAGGCGGTCATGTCGCGTCTGCTCAATGCGCCGGTGTCGGTGTCAGCCACCACCACCGACGGGCTTGGCCTGACCGGGCGGGGCGAGGGCCGGGCCGCCATTGCGACGGCATTGGTGATTTCGCTGCGCGATCCGTTCCCAGCTCAGTAGGGTCCGGCGTGCCTGCAGCACTAGGCAGTAAGCTGGCACGTCGTGACCGATCGCGCCCGCTTGCGGCTCCATGACACGGCAGCCGGTGCCGTGCGCGATTTTATTCCGCTGCGCGACGGACACGTTGCTATCTACCTGTGCGGCGCCACCGTTCAGGGACTGCCCCACATCGGGCATGTCCGCAGCGGGGTGGCGTTCGACATCCTGCGACGCTGGCTGATGGCCCGGGGTTTCGACGTTGCCTTCATCCGCAACGTCACCGACATCGACGACAAAATCTTGAACAAGGCCGCCGCGGCGGGCCGACCGTGGTGGGAGTGGGCCGCCACCTACGAGCGGGCGTTCAATGCCGCCTATGACGCATTGGACGTCATGCCGCCCTCGGCGGAGCCGCGAGCTACCGGGCACATCACCCAGATGATCGAACTGATGGAACGCCTGATTGAAGCCGGCCACGCGTATCCGGGTGACGGCGACGTCTACTTCGACGTGCTCAGCTACCCCGATTACGGCCAGCTGTCGGGGCACCGGATAGACGACGTCCACCAAGGCGAGGGGGTGGCCACCGGAAAGCGGGACGAACGCGACTTCACCCTGTGGAAGGGTGAAAAACCCGGGGAGCCGTCCTGGCCGACACCCTGGGGCCGCGGCCGTCCGGGCTGGCATCTGGAATGCTCGGCGATGGCCCGTGCCTATTTGGGTGCTGAGTTCGATATCCATTGCGGGGGAATGGATTTGATTTTCCCGCATCACGAGAACGAGATCGCGCAAAGCCGGGCCGCCGGCGACGGGTTCGCCCGCTACTGGCTGCACAACGGCTGGGTGACAATGGGCGGCGAGAAAATGAGCAAGTCGCTGGGCAATGTGCTGTCGATACCGGCGATGTTGCAACGGGTCCGGCCGCCCGAGCTGCGCTACTACCTGGGCAGCGCGCACTACCGGTCGATGCTCGAGTTCTCCGATACCGCCCTCCAAGATGCCGTCAAAGCCTATGTGGGAGTGGAGGATTTCCTGCACCGGGTGCGCAGCCGGGTGGGTGCCGTCGCAACCGGCGAATGGACCGCGCGATTCGCCGAGGCCCTCGACGACGATCTGTCGGTTCCGATCGCGCTGGCTGAAATTCACCACACCCGCGCCGAAGGCAACCGGGCACTCGACGCGGGTGACCATGAAGGCGCTTTGCGGAGCGCCGGTTCGATCCGCGCGATGATGGGCATCCTGGGCTGCGACCCGCTCGACGAACGTTGGGAATCGCGTGACGAGACCACTGCCGCCCTGGCGGCGCTCGACGTGCTGGTGCACGCGGAGCTGGATAGCCGCGAGAAGGCACGTGAACAACGCAATTGGGCGCTGGCCGACCAGATTCGGGATCGCCTGAAGAACGCCGGCATCGAGGTCACCGATACCGCAGACGGGCCCCAGTGGACGCTGGGCGGTGACGGCAAGTAGATGGCCGGCAATTCGCAGCGCCGGGGAGCGGTACGCAAATCCGGCACGAAAAAAGGCGCTCCCGTCGGATCGGGAGGGCAGCGCCGTCGTGCACTCGAAGGCCGCGGCCCCACCCCGCCGGCGCACCTCCGGCCCAACCATCCCGCCGCCAAGCGGGCCAAGGCGCAGTCGCGCCGCCCGGTACGCGGTCGAGTCGACGAAACCGAGACGGTGCTTGGCCGAAACCCCGTGCTGGAATGCCTGCGGGCCGGTGTTCCGGCCACCGCGCTGTATGTGGCGCTTGGCGCCGAAGCCGACGAGCGACTAAATGAATCCGTCTCGCGCGCAGCTGATTCCGGAATACCTATCCTCGAGGTGCCGCGCGCAGATCTGGATCGGATGACGGCCAACCACCTGCATCAGGGCATCGCATTGCAGGTGCCGCCGTACCAGTACACCCACCCTGACGACCTGGTCGCAGCCGCCCTGGAGGCTCCTCCGGCGCTGCTCGTCGCGCTGGACAACATCTCCGACCCGCGCAACCTCGGCGCGATCGTGCGGTCCGTGGCGGCGTTCGGTGGTCATGGTGTGCTGATCCCGCAGCGCAGATCCGCCTCGGTGACGGCGGTCGCATGGCGAACCAGCGCGGGTGCGGCGGCCCGGGTTCCGGTGGCGCGAGCCACCAATCTCACGAGGACACTGAAGGATTGGGCCGACCGCGGGCTGCGGGTGATCGGGCTGGATGCGGGCGGGGACACCGCTGTCGACGACTTGGACGGCAGTGACCCCGTGGTGGTGGTCGTCGGCTCCGAAGGCAAGGGGCTGTCGCGGCTGGTGCGGCAGAATTGCGACGAGGTGGTGTCCATCCCGATGGCCGGCCAGGCCGAGTCGCTGAACGCATCGGTGGCGGCCGGGGTGGTACTCGCCGAGATTGCCCGCCAACGCCGGCATTGAGTGGCGAGCAGACGCAAAAGCCCCCGACACCCCGAGCGTGCGGGGGCTTTTGCGTCTGCTCGCGGGACTGTGGCGGCGTCAGCTAGCTGGCCCAGGCGGACATGTCCGTCAACTGGGTGAGCCGGACGCTGTTACCGGATGGATCGCGGAAGCCGGAATCGATGCCGTACGGCCGCTGTTCGGGCGGCTCGGTGAACTCGACCCCGCGGGCCGTCAGCTCCCGGTAACTGGCCTGGCAGTCGTCGGTGGTGAGAAACACCGTGCCGGCGAAGCCTTTTGCCATCAGATCGCGGACTTGTTGGCGCGTGGCCTCATCCAGCATGGGCGGGCCGGGGACGTCCATCAAGACGATGGACACGTCATCCTGGCCGGGCGGTCCAACGGTCAGCCAGCGGAAGCCACCAAGCTCCGGCAGCGAAACATCCTGGCGCACTTCCATGCCGACCTTTTCGGTCCAGAATTTCAGTGCCGCGTCCTGGTCGTGTACCCATAGCTGGGCGCTTGCGATTTTCAACATGGGAATGACGCTAGATGGTCGGCGCGTCCGGCGTCTTCTCCCCGTGTGCTGGCTTGGGGCGAGACTCTGCTGTCGGCCGGTGGCCGGGTGTGGGATCGCAAGATGCAGTGCGGTACCCGGGCGTGCAGCGCCGCCGGCGGCAGCCTGGCGCGGTAGGCGGCCGGCGGCTTGCCGTAAACCCGGGCGAAGCTGCTGGTGAAGGAGCCGACGCTGTGCAGACCGACCATGACGCAGACCTCCGCGATTGACCTGTCGGTGTAGCGCAGCAGCGCCGCGGCCCGCTCCAGCCGGCGGGTCTGCAGATAGGCGCGGGGAGACTCGCCAAATGTCCGGGTGAACATGCGGCTGAAGTGAGCGCGTGACAGCCCCGCCGCCGTGGCCATGTCGTCGACGGTGATCGGTTCGGCGTATCGCGCGTCGACGAAATCCTTGGCGCGCAGCAGGTATCTGGCCGGAGGCGGCTGCGGCATGTCGTCCAGTATGGCGGGTTCGGCAGCACAATTCATCGGACACCCAGTAGCTGCGCGCTCGCCCACAACGCAAGCACCGCCGCCAGCAGCGCGGCGGGCACCGTGCACAGCCCGAGGCGGGTGTACTCGCCGACGTCGGCCGCGACGTTGTGGCGGCGCAGCACTCGCCGCCACAACAAGTTGGACAGCGAACCGACGTAGGTCAGGTTGGGACCGATGTTGACCCCGATCAACACGGCCAGCACCGCGACCGGTCCGCTGGCCGCCACCAGCGGCAGCAACACCAGCGTCGCCGGAAGGTTGTTGACCAGGTTGGCCAGCGCGGCTGCCACTGCGGCGATACCGAGCAGCGCCGGCAGCCCCGAACCGGACGGCAACACCGCCGACATGGCGGTACCGACTCCGTTGAGCATGACGGCCTGCACCACGACCCCCAGCGCCAGCACGAAGACCAGGAACGCGACGTTCGCCGAACGCACGATCTCCGGCACCGACGTGTGCCCACGGCGGAGGCTGCGCAGCGCCAACAGCGAGACGCCGGCCAACGCGGCCCACGCCGGCGCCACCGCCGCCGCCTCGGCGATCACGAACCCGGCCAGGGTCAGCGCCACGACCACCAACACGAATACCGGCGGCCGCGGCGGCGGCCCGAGTAGCTCGGGGTCCGGCGCAACGCGCAGGTCCCGGGCGAAGAACCACCGAAACACCGCGTAGACCGCCGTGACCGCGGCCAGCCACGGTAGCCCCATCACCAGCGTGAACTTGATGAACGGGATCCCGGCGACGTGGTAGGCCAGCAGATTGGTCAGGTTCGACACCGGCAGCAGCAGCGACGCGGCATTGGCCAGGTGTGCGGTGGCGTAGGCGTAGGGGCGCACCGGAGGCCGCAGCCGCCGTACGACTGCCAGCACCACCGGGGTCAGCAACACCACGGTGGCATCCAGGCTGAGCACCGCGGTGATGACGGCGGCGATGACGAACACGTGCCGCAGCAGCCCGTGCGATCCGGCGCTGGTTCGCGCCATCGCCGCTCCGGCGGCCTCGAACAGGCCCTCGTCGTCGCACAGCTTGGCCAGTACCAGCACGGCGCCCAGGAATGCGGCCACCCGTGCCAGCCCGGCAACCTGGGCGGCCGCCTGCTGTGGTGAAATCGCGCCGATCCCGATCAGGATGACGGCCGCGGGAACTGCCGCCAGCGCCTCGGGCCAACCGCGCGGACGGGCGACCGCGAAACCCAGGACGACAGCAAGCAGCAACAGCGCAACGACGAGAGTCAACGCGCAAAGCTCTTCACTGCCAAGGGTCCTCGCGCCGCCACACCGTCGGCATCTGCACCGCGATGCCGTCCGCTGCGCCCAGCTCGTCGAGGACCCGGACGGACACGTCCAGGTCGTCGGCCGCATACGGTATGGCGCGCAAGGGTTTTGACAGTGGGCGGAAGAAGTCGTCCCAGTGAACCAGGATCACTCGGCGGGCGCCGACCGCGCGCACCACCTCGGCCCAGTAGTCGACCAGATAGGACCGCGGCTGCAGGCCCAGCTGGCCGACACCGAGGTAGACGACATCGGCCCGGTACCCGTCCAGGGCACCCTTGATGAAACCGGCGCTGCCCTGGATCAACAGCCGCTGGCCCGACGGCCGGTGGTGTACCAGCGTGGACCACGCTTCACCGCAGCGATAGGCCGATGCCCGCACCGGCGGCACCACCGGTGCGCCGATCACCCCGGGAAATCGGTCGGGCGGGCAGTGCTGCGACTCCACCAAGGTCACTTCGTAGGAGCCCAACTCGATCGGCTGCCCGGGGACGGCGACCACCAGCCGGTCCTCGGGCAACCCGTGGCCGCGTCCGACATTGGCCGCCGACTCACCGCCGACCAGGTGCGCGCCGGTGCGCTCGGCTACCAGCGCGGAGTCCATCGCGTGGTCGATGTGGGTGTGCACCGGGATGACGGCCGCAAGCCGCGACACCTTGGCCCGGGCCAGGCAGCCGTCTACCCGTGCCGGCGACGGTGCTACTTTGGCCGCGGCCACCTGCGCCAGGCTGGGCCGGGAGAAGAAGCCGTCGGTCAGCAGCGCTGAGGAGCCGTCGTCGAGCAGCAGCGTGCTCACACCCATCCACAGCACTGATACCGGCGAATCCGGTTGGGCCGCAGGCACAGTGAACCGGCGAGCATAGCAGGCCAGGTCGGGGCGACCGAGTTTCAGCCGCATCAGCAGAACGCCTTGATCTCGGTGCCCGCGGCCGCCAACCGGTCTCGTACGGCTGTTGCAATCTGTACCGCCCCCGGTGAATCACCGTGCACGCACAGCGATTCCACGGTGATGGGGACGGGTGTGCCGTCGACCGCGGTGACTGCGCCGGTAGCCACCATAGTCAACGCGCGCTCGGCGATCGCCGCGACGTCGTCCAATACCGCGCCGGGTTGGCGGCGTGAAAGTAGCTGTCCGCCAGGCGTATACGCGCGATCGGCGAACGCCTCGGCAACCGTGCGCAGGCCGAGGCGGGTGGCCTCGTTGAAAAACACCGATCCCGTCATACCCAGCACCGGCAGCGCCGGGTCGACCATCCGCACCGCCGCAGCCACGGCGGCCGCCTGCTCGCGGTGGGTGACGATCGTGTTGTACAGTGCGCCATGGGGTTTGACGTAGGAAACCGCTGAGCCACTGGCCTGTGCGATGGCCTGCAGCGCGCCGATCTGATACACGACCTCGGCAAGCAGATCCTCGGGGTCGACGTCGATGAAGCGCCTGCCGAACCCCGACAGGTCGCGGTAGCCGACTTGGGCGCCGATCCGCACGCCGCGTTCTGCCGCCGACCGGCAGACCCGCAGCAGCCCGGCCGGGTCTCCGGCATGGAAGCCGCACGCGACGTTGGCGCTGGTGACGATTGCGAGCATGGCGTCGTCGTCACCCAGCTGCCACGCGCCGAATCCTTCGCCGAGGTCGGCGTTGAGGTCGATGGAAACCACGTCCTTAGCTTATTGCGGGATGCCGGCGACCAGGTGGCCGACAAGACCCCGTCAGTGTCTGGCGGCCCTGGCCGCAATCTGCTCGGCGATGTGGACTGCCGCCGAACCCTTTTGACTGTAGGCGTACGTCGCCACGTCGACGGCGACGTTGTTGCGCACGGTCAGCGCGCGCTGACAGTTCCAGCCGTCGCCGCCTTCCTGCAGTTGTGAGGTGCTGAGCGTGCCGTTTTCGGTGACGACGTCGGTGACGGTCCAGACAGTGGTGGGTTCGTCGGGAGCGACGTCGTCGAACCGGCGGTTCGAACAGTTTTTCCAGCTCTGCACCGACGTGGTGTAGAACGCCGAGGCATCGTGGGCGGTCGGGAACGCGACGATCGCCTGAATGGCGTAATGCTGGCGATTCTTCGAATCGTCGACGCTGTCGTCGAGCCGCTGGCCGCGCACCGCGGTCCAACCGCTGCCGGCATACACCGTGTCCTGCGCCGGACCGTCCACCGCGAGGCAATCCCGGTCGGCGACGTTCTTGCACCAGTCCTACATGGCCCTGGCCCGGTACCACACCGTCATCGATGTCGCGCCCAGCTCGCTGCTGACCTGGCTCACGTCGAGCAGCAGCCCGTCAAGCGCGCTCACCAATATCGGAGTCTGGATCGGTCCCGACGTGTCGGCCGCCACCGCCTTTCCCTCGACGGTGCTGGTACACCCCGCGACGAACATGCAGGCGCCCGCCATCCCGGCAAGCGCGGCCATCTGTTGGCGCACTGTCTGCTCCCCGTTGCGACGCCTGACTGTGGCCGATCCGGCGCCGTGCCCACCGCCGCGGACCGTCCGCGACCAGCATAAACGCCAGGGTGCCGAGGCCGCGCGAGCAGGCGGCGCAACTGTCGCGTGGCCGGGCCGACGGACCCGCTGTAGCCTCACCGAACGTGGGCCCCTCACCTCGCCGGCGGGCGACTCTGGCGTCACTGGCTGCTGAGCTCAAGGTGTCGCGCACCACCATTTCCAATGCGTTCAACCGGCCGGATCAGCTTTCCACCGAACTGCGTGACCGGGTGCTGGCCACGGCTAAACGGATGGGTTATGCCGGACCCGACCCGGTGGCGCGATCGCTGCGGACCCGCAAAGCCGGAGCCGTCGGCTTGGTGATGGCCGAGCCGTTGACCTACTTCTTCTCCGACCCGGCAGCGCGGGATTTCGTGGCAGGAGTGGCGCAATCGTGCGAGGAGCTGGGTCAGGGCCTGCTACTGGTCGCGGTCGGGGCCAGCCGCAGCCTGGAGGATGGCACTACCGCCGTGCTCAGCGCCGGGGTCGACGGCTTCGTGGTGTATTCGGCTTGCGACGACGACCCTTACCTGCAGGTGGTTCTGCAGCGGCGGTTGCCGGTTGTGGTGGTCGACCAGCCGAAGGACCTTCCCGGAGTATCCCGGGTCGGCATCGACGACCGGGCGGCGATGCGCAAGATCGCCGACCACGTGCTCGGGTTGGGGCACCGCGACATCGGGCTGCTGACCATGCGGCTGGGCCACGACCGCCGCCAGGGCCTGGTCGACGCGGAGCGGCTGCAGTCGCCGGCCTTCGACGTGCAACGCGAGCGCATCGTTGGCGTCTGGGATGCGATGACGGCCGCCGGCGCCGACCCGGATTCGCTGACCGTGGTGGAAAGCGACGAACACCTGCCGACGTCGGGCGGTGCTGCCGCCAAGGTGGCGCTGACGGCCAACCCGCGGATCACCGCGCTGATGTGCACCGCCGACATCTTGGCGCTGTCGGCCATGGATTACCTTCGCGGACATGGGATTTACGTGCCGGGCCAGATGACGGTCACCGGGTTCGACGGCGTGCCGGAAGCGATCAGCCGCGGGCTCACCACGGTGTCTCAGCCGAGTCTGCAGAAAGGCAGACGTGCCGGTGAACTGCTGCAGCGGCCGCCGCGGTCGGGTCTGCCCGTCGTCGAGCTGCTCGATACCGAGCTGATCCGGGGCCGCACCTGCGGACCCCCCGCTTGGGCTTAGGCTTAGGCGCTCTCCTGACCGCCGAGCAATAGCCGCACGGCCAGATCCAGCCGCTTGCTCACGTCGGTGGCCGACGCGCGACGGGTCAGCCACGCAAGCAGATTGGACAACCACACATCTGAGATCACCCGTGCGATGTGGTATTGATCCTCGGTCGGCTCACCGTCGGCCATGGCGCGGGCGAACATGGAATCGATGAGCTTTTCCACCTGGTCGACCTCGCTGGCCGCCGATGCATCGGCAAAGACGTAGGCGCGTGTCATCGCCTCGGTCAGCAGGGGATTGCGCTGCATCGCTCGATTGAGCTTGCCGACCATGAAACTGAGCCGCTGGTATGGAGTACCGCCGGTCAGCGCGGAGCGGTCGGTCTTGGCGTCGATCCGGCTGAATTCGCGGCCCAGTGCCGACACCAGCAGATGCACCTTCGACGGGAAATAGCGGTACAGCGTGCCGACGGCGACATCGGCCCGATCGGCCACGGCGCGCATCTGCACCGCCTCGTAACCGCCTTTCGAGGCGATGGCCATGGTCGCATCGAGAATGCGCTTGCGACGCTCGCGCTGTGCCTCCGAACCCAACTCGGACTCAGCCAATACCGCCACGTTCATGACCTCTCGCGGTTGCGTGTCAGAAGTGCGGCCCGGACTTGTGTTCGCTGGAGACATGTGGCGCGCAACTCCTTTCCCGGGCGAGTCGCCGGCAAACGATACGCATGCTGTGCGTGAATTTCCCACCTCCAGGTCGCCGGGACAACGTCGTGTACTGGCCTAATAGCTGTCGACTTGACGGTTGATCATTGTCACTATTAGAACACGTTCTAGTGGCTTTGAATGTCCCTCGACGTTTCCGGCCAGGTGAATTTGACGACGGGGAGGGCTGAACGTGGTAACGATCGTCACCGACGAACAACTCGCGGCTCGCGAGTTGGTGCGTGACTGGGCCCGCACTTCGGCCTCCGGAGAAGCTGCGACAGCGGCGGCGCGTGCCATGGAAGCCGTAGAACAAGGCAGCCCCGACGCCTGGCGGCCGGTGTTCGCGGGCCTGGCCGAATTGGGAATGTTCGGCGTTGCCGTGCCGGAGGATCGCGGCGGCGCCGGCGGCACGTTCGAAGACCTGTGCGCCATGGTTGCGGAGACGGGCAAGGCTATGGTGCCGGGCCCGGTGGTGACCACCGCGCTGGCCGGCCTGGTGGTGCCGGATCCCGAATTGCTGGCCGGCCTGGTCGCCGGCGAACGCGTCGCCGGGCTGGCACTCGAGGGCGACGTGCAATTCGACGCCCAGACGCAAACAGCGTCGGGGACCCTTCCGTGGGTGCTTGGAGCCACCGTCGATGCGGTGTTGCTGATGCCGGCCGGCGGGCGGTGGCTGCTGGTCGATGCCACCGCTGAGGGCGTGCAGACCGAGCCGTTGCGGGCCGCCGACTTCTCGCGGCCGCTGGCGAAAGTGGTGCTGACGTCGGTGCCGGCCATCGTGATCGCGGACTCCCGGGGGCGCATCGAGAACCTGGCGGCCACCCTGCTGGCCGCCGAGGCCGCCGGAGTGACCCGGTGGGCGCTGGATACCGCCGTGGCCTATGCCAAGGTTCGTGAGCAATTCGGCAAGCCGATCGGCAGCTTCCAGGCGGTCAAGCACCTGTGTGCGGAAATGCTGTGCCGCGCCGAGCAGGCCGAGGTGGCCGCTGCCGACGCAGCGCGGGCCGCCGGGGAAGTTGGGGACCCCGACGACCGCCAATTCGCCATCGCGGCCGCCGTTGCCGCCGGTCTTGGTATCGCCGCCGCCAAGGCCAATGTCAAGGACTGCATCCAGGTGCTCGGCGGCATCGGGTGCACCTGGGAGCACGATGCGCACCTGTACCTGCGCCGGGCACACGGCATCGGCCGGCTGCTCGGCGGTGCCGAGCCCTGGCTGCGCCGCATTGCCGCGCTGACCCGCGACGGCGTTCGCCGCCGGCTGACCGTCGACCTGGCCGGGGTCGAAGAGCTGCGTCCCGAGATCGCGGCCGCGGTCGCCAGCGTCGCGGCGCTGCCGCAGGAGAAGCGCCAGGTTGCCCTGGCCGATGCCGGCTTGTTGGCGCCGCATTGGCCGCCGCCGTACGGACGCGGCGCATCCGCCGCCGAGCAGTTGCTGATCGATCAGGAACTGAGCGCGGCGGGCGTGATCAGGCCGGACCTGGTGATCGGCTGGTGGGCAGCGCCGACCATTCTCGAGCACGGCACGCCCGAACAGATCGAGCGTTTCGTCCCGGGCACCCTGCGTGGCGAGTTCCTTTGGTGCCAGCTGTTTTCCGAACCGGGCGCCGGCTCCGATCTGGCATCGTTGCGCACCAAAGCGGTGCGTACGGAAGGGGGGTGGCTGCTCAGCGGGCAGAAGGTGTGGACGTCGAAGGCGCATTTGGCCAAGTGGGGCGTGTGTCTGGCCAGAACCGATCCGGACGCGCCGAAGCACAAGGGCATCACCTACTTCCTGGTGGACATGACGTCGCCCGGTGTCGAGATCCGGCCGCTGCGGGAAATCACCGGCGACGCGCTGTTCAACGAGGTCTTTCTGGACAACGTGTTCGTGCCCGACGAGATGGTGGTCGGTGCGGTCAACGACGGCTGGCGGCTGGCGCGCACCACGCTGGCCAACGAGCGGGTGGCGATGGCCAGCGGTACCGCGCTGGGAAACCCCATGGAGAAGCTGCTCGAGGTGCTGGGAAGGTCGGAGCCCGACGTCGCCCAGCAGGATCGGTTGGCGAGGTTGATCATCGTCGCCCAAAGTGGTGCGCTGCTGGATCAGCGCATCGCCCAACTGGCCGTCGGTGGACAGGACCCGGGCGCGCAATCCAGCGTGCGCAAACTCATCGGGGTCCGCTACCGCCAGGCGCTGGCCGAATTCATGATGGAGCTCTCCGAGGGGGGCGGCCTGGTGGACAACCACGCGGTATACGAATTCCTCAACACCCGGTGCCTCACCATCGCCGGCGGAACCGAGCAGATACTGCTCACGCTGGCCGCCGAGCGGCTGCTTGGCCTGCCGCGTTAAGCACCCGTCGCCGTCGCGGCTGGTTCGCGGATTCGCACCCATCGCACCCGTCCGGGGCGGCCGTGTCTCCGAATGGCTTATGTCCGACAGGAGCGGCACACGGCCGTCTGGTGACAAAGGAGTCGAAACGAACATGATGAATGGTTGGGCCAGGACAGTCGCGGCGACGAGCCTCGCGGCGATCGCTATCGGGGGTTTCTCGGCTTGTTCGAACAACAAATCGGCCACTGGCCAGTCGACGGGCACTACCGCGTCGAGCAGCATGGCAGCGCCCGCCTCGACCACGGGGATGGCCGATCCGGCGGCTGACCTCATCGGTACGGGCTGCTCGGAATATGCCAAGCAGAATCCCAGTGGTCCCGGTTCGGTAGCCGGGATGGCGCAGGATCCGGTGGCGACGGCGGCGTCGAACAACCCGATGTTGACGACGCTGACGTCGGCTCTGTCGGGCAAGCTGAATCCGAACGTGAACCTGGTCGACACCCTCAACAGCGGCCAGTACACGGTGTTCGCGCCCACCAACGCGGCCTTCGACAAGCTGCCCGCGGCCACGATCGATCAGCTCAAGACGGACTCAGCGCTGCTGAGCAGCATCCTGACCTATCACGTGGTGCAAGGTCAGGCGAGCCCGCGCAAGATCGACGGCACCCACAAGACCCTGCAAGGGGCTAACGTGACCGTGACCGGCCAGGGCAACGACCTCAAGGTCAACGGTGCCGGACTGGTATGCGGGGGCGTTCACACCGCCAACGCGACCGTGTACATGATCGACACCGTCTTGATGCCGCCGAGCCAGTAGCCTCTGCGGAAGCGGGAAAGCCCGGCTGCGGCCGGGCTTTCTTCGTTGGGTGCCCGGCCAATCCGGTAGCCGGTCGGCACCGAATACCAAGCATGTTGACACTCGCGCTGATTGGCTTTGTCGGGGGCCTCATCACCGGCATATCGCCGTGCATTCTGCCGGTCCTGCCGGTGATCTTCTTCGCGGGCGCGCAACGCGGCGATCCAGAGTTGGCCTCGCGCAACGAGTCTGGTGGCGACGGCGCTGTGGCGACGAAACCGCGGCGCGGGCTTTCGGAGACCCTGCGCCCATACCGGGTGATCGGCGGCCTGGTGTTCAGCTTCAGTGTGGTCACCTTGACCGGCTCGGCGTTGCTGTCGCTGCTGCATCTGCCGCAGGACGCGATTCGCTGGGTCGCGTTGGTTGCCCTGGCCGCGATCGGGCTGGGCCTGATGTTTCCCGCGTTCGAGCAGCTGCTGGAACGACCGTTCTCGAGGATTCCGCAACGGCAGGTCGGCAACCGCAGCAACGGCTTCGGTCTGGGTCTGGCGCTGGGCGTGCTGTACGTTCCCTGCGCGGGACCCGTGCTGGCCGCGATCGTAGTAGCAGGGGCCACAGCTCAGATCGGTGTCGGCACCGTCGTTCTCACGCTGGCATTCGCGGCCGGCGCGGCACTGCCGCTGCTGTTCTTCGCGTTGGCCGGCCAGCGGGTAGCCGAGCGGGTGAGCGCCTTTCGGCGTCGTCAGCGTGAAATCCGGTTCGCCGCTGGGATTGTGACGATCCTGCTCGCGGTGGCGCTGGTGTTCAACCTGCCCGCGATACTGCAGCGCGCCATTCCCGACTACACCAGTTCGTTGCAGGACAGGCTCGGCGGCGATCAGCAGATCCGGGAAAAGCTCAACCTCGGCGGCATCGTCAACGACCAGAACGCGCAGTTGTCGAATTGCAGCAACGGCGCCACGCAACTCGAAAACTGCGGCAGCGCGCCAGATCTCAAGGGAATCGTGGAATGGCTGAATACGCCCGGCGGCCAACCCCTCGACCTGGGTTCGCTACGCGGCAAAGTGGTCCTGGTCGACTTCTGGGCCTACTCGTGCATCAACTGCCAACGGGCCATCCCACACGTCGTCGGCTGGTACAACGCCTATAAAGACAAGGGGTTCGAGGTCATCGGGATTCACACACCGGAGTACGCCTTCGAGAAGGTGCCCGGCAACGTGGCCAAGGGGGCCGCCGACCTTGGCATCACATACCCCATTGCGCTGGATAACAGCTACTCCACGTGGACCAACTACCGCAACCGATACTGGCCCGCGGAGTATCTGATCGACGCCACCGGCGCGGTGCGACACATCAAGTTCGGCGAAGGGGACTACAACGTCACGGAGAACATGATCAGGCAATTGCTCGCCACCGCCCACCCCGGGGTCAACCTCCCGGCGCCGGTGGACGCGACCGACCTTACGCCGCAACAGCAAACCACTCCCGAGACGTACTTCGGGGTGGGCAAGGTGGTCAACTACGGCGGCGGCGGTCAGTATGACGAAGGCTCGGCGACATTCGACTACCCGCCAAACCTGGCCGCGGACAGTTTCGCGCTGCGCGGGCCATGGTCGCTGGACTACCAGGCGGCGACGGCCGAAAACGAAGAGTCCAGTATCAAACTCAACTACCACGCCAAGAACGTCTACGTCGTGGCCGGCGGAACCGGAACCCTCGCAGTGACCCGGAATGGCCAGACCACCACGATACCGATCAGCGGACCCCCGACATCGCACCAGATTGTCGCCGGCGACCGCGTCGAGAGCGGCACGTTGGAGGTGCGGCCCGGAAAAGGGCTGCGGGTGTACTCCTTCACCTACGGCTGATTTCGATCATCGGCAATCCAAGACGGCCACCGCTCCGAATCACCAATGTCCGGCATGAACAGATGGCGCACCGCCGTCGAAAGAACCGAAGGAGCCGATAGTGATGAAAAGTCCAATTGCAGCAGCAGGTTTGGTTGCGGCGGCGGTCGTGAGCCTGGCCGTGGCCGCTTCGCCGACTGCGGCGGCCGCCGATCTGGTCGGGCCGGGATGCGCGGATTACGCGGCCGCCAACCCCAGTGGCCCGGCATCGGTGGAGGGGATGTCGCAGGTTCCGGTGGCGGTAGCGGCATCCAACAACCCGATGCTCACCACATTGACCTCGGCGGTGTCCGGCCAGCTCAACCCGCAGGTCAACCTGGTCGACACGCTCAACAACGGTCAGTACACCGTGTTCGCGCCGACTGATGCCGCCTTCGGCAAGCTGCCGGCGTCGACCATCGACCAGCTCAAGACCGATTCAAACCTGTTGAACCGCATCCTGACCTACCACGTGGTGCAGGGCCAGCTCAGCCCCGCCAAGGTCGTCGGCTCCCACAAGACCCTGCAGGGAGCCAACGTGAACGTGACCGGACAGGGCAACAACCTGCGGGTCAACAACGCGGGTGTGGTGTGTGGCGGGGTACCGACCGCGAACGCGACGGTGTACCTGATCGACACCGTCTTGATGCCACCGGCGTAGCTGCCCGTACTCAGCAACCCGCCCAGATTGCCGCCGTGGCTGTGAAAACGTCGAATGCTGTCGAATATCCCAGCCGTGGCGGCAATTTCGGCGTTCTGGGTTGCTGCATCACTCGAGCAGCCGAAGCGGATGCCGGCCATCGACCGCCCCGACGAACGGCGGGTGGATGCTGTAGCCCAGCATGCGCTGAATGTCCGCAGACACCACTTTGACGATCTCGGTCGGCACCGACAGGCTGAACGCCTCGAGCGGCCGCAGCCAGGGTTGGCAGTATTGTGCGGTGACTGCCAGGCGGGATGTCTCGCTAGTGTTGGCGCCGCCGCCATGCCACAGGGTGCCTAGGAAGAAGACGCACGAGCCGGCGGGCATGATCACGGACCTGGGTGCGTCGTCGGGAGTCGGCTGCCGGTCACCCCAGCGATGGCTTGCGGGAATCACCACTGTGGCGCCGTTGTCGGCGGTGAAATCGTCGATAGCCCAGATCGTGGCGGCGCCAAGGGCGGGACGGGGCCGGGGGATCGGGTAGAAGGCATCGTCGTAGTGCAACAGTTGGCTGGATTCGCCCGGCCAGATGTTGATCACCTGTATCGCAGAGAGCAGGTAGTTGGGCATCAGCAGCCGGTCGAGAACAGCCAAGGCCCGTGGATGATCGACCAACCGGTCGCATACCCGGGTCTTGGTCAGCACGCTGTACAGCCGCTGTGTGAGCTGGCCCTCGAAGGAATTGCGCCCATTGTGGTTGAGCATGGGGGCCACCGCGTCCCGGATTCGCTGACATTCATTGTGGCTCAACAGGTTTTCCCAGATGACATAGCCGTCACGGGTCAGCGCTGCCAGATCGGCTTCGACCACCTCGTCAGCAACAGATGCACCCGAGCTGGGCGTCCACCGGTAGCGGCCGGCCAGGTCACCGGTCAAGTCGTCCAGCGTTGAAATGTCATGCTTGGTGCTCATGATCCCTGACTTTCGTGAATGGCAAGGCCGACAGCGCCGGCCACGAATAGCCACACTTGTTCGCAAACCTCGGCGGCGGGCGGGCGAGGGTTTCGGCTGAGCGCCAGCACGCTCATCGCATGGACACCTGACAACGTGGCTACCGACAGCATGTGTGGATCTCGATCCCCCGGCAGCTCACCGAGACGCTGAGCGTGCATGATGTTGCGCGCCGCGACATCGGCCAATTGCCGTACTGAACGGGTATTTTCGGCCACCACGGGCCCGTCGCCCAACGGCCCGCCCAATACCAGCGGCGCCAGCGGCTCGTCGTAGAGAAATTCCAGCCAGTCGCGGATACGCTGCCGCTCACGGTCCGCCCACGTCGGCGCGTCGTAGTTGCGCAGCGTTGCCGCCTCGCCCAGACGACGATAGAAGTCCTCAACCAGCGCGATCAGCAATCCGGAACGGGTGCGGAAATACCGGTAGGGCAGGCCGGTGCTGACTCCGGCCCTGCGCGCGACGGCAGCAACCTCCAGCTCACCAGTTTCGGCCCACTCCGCCACCGCGGCATCGAGCAACACGCGCTGCGTGGTGGATGACCGCGATGTCGTTCTGCTGGGCACACCCTCAGCATAAGTTGAGTTCAACTCAATTCATAGAGCGCCGCCCTGCCGAGTTGCGCGACCGAGCCCGCTCTTGCCAACCTACGATTCACGAAGTATATTACGTGTTATTCAATACGTGTTATATGTTTCCTACAGCCTGCCGACCGGGAGACCTGCACCATGACTACCGGATGCCGCGTACCCGACGACTCAGGTCACGTGCCCACCACACCGACTGCGGTACCTGTCACGGTGGCCCACGGAGACGGCATCGGGCCCGAGATCATGCGGGCGACGCTGGACATCCTCTCCGGCGCCGGGGCCCAATTGGACATCGAGGAGGTGCAGATCGGGGAAGCGGTGTACCTGCGTGGCCACACCTCCGGAATCGATCCGCAAGCGTGGGAATCACTGCGCCGGACAAAGGTTTTCCTGAAGGCGCCGATCACCACGCCTCAGGGCGGCGGGTTCAAGTCACTCAACGTGACGGTCCGCAAAACCCTGGGCCTCTATGCCAACGTACGTCCCTGCGTGGCGTATGCGCCGTTTGTGCCAACCCGCCACCCCGGCATGGACGTGGTAATCGTGCGGGAGAACGAAGAAGACCTCTACGCCGGGATCGAGCACCGTCAGACCGACGAGGTAACCCAATGCCTCAAGCTCATCAGCCGGCCAGGTTGTGAGCGGATCTGCCGCTACGCCTTCGAATACGCCCGCCGGCACGGCAGATCCAAGGTCACCTGTCTGACCAAGGACAACATCATGAAGATGACCGACGGGCTGTTTCACCAGGTGTTCGACGAAGTCGCCGCCGACTACCCCGAAATCGCCTCGGAACACTGGATTGTCGACATCGGCGCCGCGAAGCTGTCCGACACTCCGGAAAGTTTTGACGTCCTCGTGGTGCCTAATCTCTACGGCGACATCCTTTCCGATGTCGCGGCCCAGATTGCCGGTTCGGTGGGCATGGCTGGATCGGCCAATATCGGCGACAACGTTGCCATGTTCGAGGCCATTCATGGGTCGGCGCCGCGTCGAGCCGGTCACGACGTAGCCAATCCCTCAGGGCTGTTGCTCGGTGCGGTGATGATGTTGGTGCACATCGGCCAGGGCGATGTGGCCGCCCGGGTCCACAACGCTTGGCTCGCAGCGCTCGAGGCAGGGGCGGCCACCTACGACATCGTCTCCGCCGGGCGCACGCCGTTGGGCACCCGTGACTTCGCCAAGGCGGTGCTCGCGCACCTGGGCCACCGCCCGCGGCAGCTGGCCGCAGTGGACTACCCGGCCCTGCCCCGCTCGCCGATTGCGCCAGCGCGCCCGGCGACGCGCGCCAAGAAGACGCTCGACGGTGTCGACGTGTTCTTGGACGCCCCGCAAACGCGTCCCGATCACCTGGCCGCCGCCTTGCACTGTTCGGCCGCAGACGGCTGGTTGCAGTTGCAGATGATCACCAACCGCGGTGTCAAGGTGTGGCCCGCCGGCTTCCCGGAGACCTTCTGCACCGACCACTGGCGGGCCCGATTTCAGGCTCCGCGCCCTGGAACAGCCGCGCCCAGTCACATCCTGCAGCTGCTGCACCGGCTGTATCGCGACGGATTCGACGTCATCAAGACCGAGGGTTTGTACCGGTTCGACGGCCAGCCCGCCTACTCGCTAGGTCAGGGGCAATGAAAATACCTGCAGTAAGCCAAGTTTGGGTCTCTATATATCCCGGGTGCACAACCAGAAAGGTTGGTTTCAGGTGACGACCATTGATCTCCCCAGGGCCGTTCATATCGGCGCCGACGAGCTGCCCTTCGTCGACATCGGCGATGGCTCCCAGCTGAAGGTGATCCAGGTGAAGGAGGCCGAGGGCCTCTGGATCGTGGAGAACGTCTTCCGGGCCGGCTACGAGGTGCAGCGGCACAAGCACACCGGGCCAGTGTATGCGTACACGACGTCCGGAGCCTGGAGGTACAAGGAGTACAGCTACGTCAACCGCGCGGGCTCGTTCCTGTACGAACCGGCCGGGTCGGTCCATACGCTGCAGGTCCTCGAGGACGACACCCACGTGTGGTTCCAGATCTACGGGGCCAACCTGAACCTCGACGCCGACGGCAACGTCGAAAGCGTCTTCGACGCAGCCAGCGCCCTGGCGACCTACCTCGCGCTGTGTGAGGCTGCGGGGCTGTCCCGCCCACATGTCCTCCTAGGATGAGCGCCGCGACTAACCCGGGCTCGGTCGATCTGGCCGACCCCGACACGTTCGCCGACGGTGTCCCACACGATGCGCTGACGGTGCTGCGACGCACCGATCCGGTGCACTGGCAGCCGATGGAGGGTGAGCCCGGGTTCTGGGCGGTACTGCGTCATGCCGATGTGGTCCGTGTCGCACAACATCCCGAGATCTATTCCGCAACCGAAGGTGGCATCGTCATCGAGGATCTGGCGCCCGAGACGCTAGCCCGGATGCGCAACATGCTGGCGGCAATGGACCCGCCCCGACACAACGCGTACCGCGCCCCACTGTCACACCACTTTCGCCCCCGCACGATCGCCAGTCTCGAGCAGCGAGTTCGGGATATCTGTCGAACGATCATGACCGAGGCTTGTGAACAAGGTGAGGTCGAGTTCGTCCACGAGGTGGCCGCCCCGCTACCCACGCACGTAATCGGCGAGTTCTTCGGCCTGCCCCGGCAAGACTGGTGCTCACTGCAAAAGCTGGCCGAGCGCATCACCTCGAGTCAGGATCCGGAGCTGGCCGGGCCGAACTACGGTGACGGCGCCGCCGGGGCCGAGATGGCTGCGTACGCGATCGAGCTAGCCGCGGATCGCCGCCACGGCGATCCGGCCGAGGACCTGACCAGCGCGATCTTGAACGCGGACTTCGGTGGCCAGCCGATGAGTGACCCTGATTTCGGCGGCTTCTTCGTCCAACTGGTCACTGCGGGCAACGACACCACCAAGGGCATGCTCTCGTCCGGGCTCTTGACCCTGCTGCGCCATCCGGATCAGTTGGCCGAGCTGCGGGCCGACCCGTCGCTGCTGCCACGCGCGGTCGAAGAGATCGTTCGTTATGACAATCCGCTGCACTATTTTCGTCGCACCGCCCTGGTTGACACCGAACTCTCCGGAACCCATATCAGAGCAGGCGACAAGGTGGCGATGTACTACACCGCCGCCAACCGGGACGAGACCGTCTTCGACGATCCGCAGGTTTTCGACATCCACCGTCACCCGAATCCACACCTCTCCTTCGGGATGGGGGCCCACTTCTGCCTGGGCGCGCACCTGGCCAGGCTCGAGGGACGGGTGTTTTTCGAGGAACTGTTGGCAACCTTTCGGCACATTGAGCTCAGTGGCGTGCCGGCGCGAATTCGCTCGAACCTGAACAACTCACTCAAGCGGCTGCCAATCCGGTTGACCGCGTGAGCGCAACGTGGCGGAGTGCGCGCGTCAGTGGTGACGTCGGTGCGCCACGATTCGACCGCCCTGCTTGGGGTGTGCGCAACGCCACGCGCGTGCCACCTTTCTCCCGGCTCGCAGGGTCTGGTGCCTTGCACCTCGGCGATCACCGCCTGCCGCAGCGCGTTGTCATTGGTGTCGGCTGCTGCGGCCAGCGCCGCCAGTGCGTCGGGACGGGGACCATAGGTCCGCTTCGGCGCGGGCAGCGTGGCGAGCCGTGAGCCCAGCCTGACCCACGGCGGCAGCAGCGGCCGCAACTCGTCGAGTTCTTCGTCGCCGGCGCCGAAGACGGCTCGCAGTATGGCGTTGAGCGTGATCTGCATCATCGATGGCAAGGTCGGCCAAGCTTTGACCCTCGGGCCTGTCGCCAGCCGGCGATCTCTCGAAGGGTTTCTGCTTCGGTCATCCGCTCGTAGGCCTTGATGCTCTTGCCGCGAAACGGCGGGGTCAACAGCCGGCGAGGCCGCCGGTGGTCCTCGCCGTCAAGCGCAAACACCGGCCCGTGCCCAAGGATGCGGCTCAAGTTGGGCTGAGTCTGCAATCAGGGCGTCCAATCTGCGCCCAGTGTGCAGTGGACTGCGAGTTCGTCGCGCTCAACGCAGCATGAAAATCTGACGCCGCGCCGCTGCTTCTCATGCGTTGCGGCGGCCGGCGACAACGCTACGAGAAATTCGTCTGCGCGCAGGTGCTGGGCGAGGTGAGGTTGACTCCGGAGTAGACGACCTGGATGTGCGTGCACACGATGACGCCCGCGTTGGTACTTGGCTGGCCGGTCGACCAGCTGGTCGAGTCGATGACGCCGGTCGTCTGATACTTGTCCGGCGGGCCTTCGCCGAAGTAGACGGTGGTGATCACGTCCGAGCCGCCCGCCTTCATCACCCGCTCGAACTGGCCGGTGGCGTGGGCGTCGAGGTAGGTCAGCCGGTTCGTCGGCCGGATCTCGGTGGTTTGGCGGGCCCACAGATCGGACGGGAACCCGGTGACGCCGCCGGGGGTGCGCAAGTCGGCGCCGGCGACAAAATCACAGCTGCCGTTCGGGTGGCAATTGACGAAGGTATGCGTCTCGAGCTGCGTCGCATCGTCGATCGGGAACAGGGTGGTGGCGGTGTTGCTGGCCGCCTGCGAATACGGGGCGGGCGCGGCGGCCAGCAGCAGCCCGGCGATCACCGCGACCATCGGAGCACCCGATACCAGCCGCTTCATCTCGCATCCTTCCGCCCGGACGAAACCTAGCCCCCGCGACTACTCGTCGTAGGTCACTTCTACCGAATCAGATTCCGGATGAGATTGACAGGCCAAAATCAGCCCGTCGTCGAGGTCCTGCTGCTCCAGCACGTCGTTGACTTCCATGCTGACCTTGCCGCCGCGCAAAGTGCAGGCGCAGGCGCCGCAGTGGCCCTCGCGGCAGGAGAACGGCGCGTCCAGGCCGGCGGCCAACAGCACGTCGAGCAGCTTGGCGTTGCGCGGCCAGGACACCGTGTGGGTTTCACCGTCGAGTTCCACCACCGCGGTTGCCGGCGGCGCAGTGTCGTCGCCGCCGCCATCCGCTAGTTTCACCGCTGCGAACGGATCGGAATCCAGCGACTTGAACACTTCGATATGCACCTGTGGGGCAGGAACTTTCAGCGTTTGCAGGGCCTCACGCGCGGCGTCCATGAACGGCCCCGGTCCACAGATGAAGACCTGCCGCGCGGTGTAGGGGGCGGCCAGCTTCGCCAGCGTGGTGGCGCTCGGCAGCCCCTGCAGCGACTCGAGCCAGTGCACCACCGCGAGCCGGTCCGGATACTTGGCCGCCAGCTCGCGCAGCGCGTCTCCGAAGATCACCGAACGGTCGTCACGGTTGGCATAGACCAGTGTCACCTGGCCGCTGCCTTGCGCCAGCGCCGACTTGCAGATCGACATGATCGGCGTGATCCCGCTACCGGCGGCCAGCAGCAGGAAGTCGTCGTCGAGTGTCTTGGGCACGAAGTTGCCCGACGGCGCCAGCACGTGCACCCGCATGCCCGGGTGCGCATGGTCGCACAGCCAGTTCGACGCGTATCCGTCGGCGGTCCGCTTAACCGTGACGGTGAGCGCGTCGTCGGTGAACGGCGAGCTGCACAGCGAGTAGCAGCGGGCCACCGAGCCGGTACGGTCGCTGGGCACGCGCAGGGTCAGGAACTGGCCGGGTGCGTAGCGCAGTCGCTCCGCCGGGATCTGCGGATCGTCCGGCCCGTCGGGCACCGCGAACACCAGCGAGCGCGCCGCATCGGTTTCGGCGACGACTTCGGCGATTTGCAGCTGCAGGACGTGGCTGCCGAGCGGTTCGTCAGGGACTGCCTCGGTCAAACCCCGCCTCCCTGTCGCCTCTCGATACCTAACTAGAACATGTTATAGAAACCTGGCTTCGCCTCGCTACCAGCCGCAGGAATACCCTGCTCGACACAAATCGGAACGTGTTCTAGTCTTGCTTTAAGTTCATTGTCGGTCGTCCAATCCGGTCGTCGAACAGGCCGCGCTCCCAGGAGGCAAACGTAAGTGACGTCCATTCAACAGCGTGATGCGCAGGCGGTTTTGGCTGCCATCGATGATCTGCTTCCGCAAATCCGGGAGCGCGCTCAGGCGACCGAAGAGCTGCGCCGGTTGCCCGACGAGACCGTCACGGCGCTGGAGGAAATTGGCTTTTTCACCCTCTTACAACCCCAGCAGTGGGGCGGGCTGCAATGCGACCCCACGTTGTTCTTCGAGGCCACCCGCCGCCTGGCCAGCGCGTGCGGTTCCACGGGCTGGGTGAGTTCGATCATCGGCGTGCACAACTGGCATCTGGCGCAGTTCGACCAACAGGCCCAGGAAGAGGTCTGGGGGCAGGACCCCAGCGTGCGGATCTCGTCGTCGTACGCCCCGATGGGCGCCGGTGTGGTGGTCGACGGCGGCTACCTGGTCAACGGGTCTTGGAACTGGTCGTCGGGGTGTGACCATGCCACCTGGACGTTCGTCGGCGGCCCGGTTATCAAGGACGGCCGGCCGGTCGATTTCGGCAGCTTCTTGATCCCACGCACCGAATACGAAATCAACGACGTGTGGTACGTGGTCGGCCTCAAGGGAACCGGCAGCAACACCCTGGTGGTCAAGGACGTGTTCGTGCCGCGACATCGGTTCCTGTCCTACAAGGCGATGAACGACCACACCGCCGGCGGACTGCAGACCAACACCGCGCCGGTATACAAAATGCCTTGGGGCACAATGCATCCCACGACAATCTCGGCGCCCATTGTGGGCATGGCCTACGGGGCCTACGCCGCGCACGTGGAGCACCAGGGCAAGCGGGTGCGCGCCGCCTTCGCCGGAGAGAAGGCCAAGGACGACCCGTTCGCCAAGGTCCGCATCGCGGAGGCGGCCAGCGACATCGACGCCGCGTGGCGTCAGCTGATCGGCAATGTCGGCGACGAGTTCGCATTGTTGTCCGCCGGCAAGGAGATCCCGTTCGAGCTGCGGGCCCGGGCCCGCCGTGACCAGGTGCGCGCCACCGGCCGCTCGATCGCTTCGATCGACCGGCTGTTCGAGGCGTCCGGTGCCACCGCATTGTCCAACGACGCTCCGATTCAACGCTTCTGGCGCGACGCGCACGCCGGGCGGGTGCATGCGGCCAACGATCCGGAGCGGGCGTATGTGATCTTCGGGAACCACGAGTTCGGGTTACCGCCCGGCGACACCATGGTGTGATGACAGCGCCGACCGAGGAGATCACCTTCGAATCCACGTCGCGCTTCGCCGAAGTCGACGTGGACGGACCGCTGAAGCTGCACTACCACGAGGCCGGGTTGGGCAACGACCAGGCGGTAGTGCTGTTGCACGGCGGTGGGCCCGGTGCGTCCAGCTGGACCAACTTCGCCCGCAATATCGCGGTGCTGGCGCAGCATTTTCACGTGCTGGCCGTCGATCAGCCTGGATACGGCCACTCCGACAAGCGGGCCGAGCACGGGCAGTTCAACCGCTATGCCGCCACCGCGCTCAAGGGGTTATTCGACCACCTTGGGCTGGGTCGGGTTCCGCTGGTCGGCAATTCGCTCGGCGGTGGCACCGCGGTGCGGTTCGCGCTGGACTATCCCGACCGGGCCGGACGCTTGGTGCTCATGGGGCCGGGCGGGTTGAGCATCAACCTGTTCGCGCCCGACCCAACCGAGGGGGTGAAGCGGCTGGGCAAGTTCTCGGTCGAACCCACCCGGGAAAACCTCGAGGCCTTCCTGCGGGTCATGGTCTACGACCAGACGCTGATCACTCCCGAGCTGGTGGACCAGCGTTTCGAACTGGCCAGCACGCCGGAGTCATTGGCGGCAACGCGAGCAATGGGAAAGTCGTTCTCCGGGGCAGACTTTGAGCTCGGCATGATGTGGCGCGAGGTGTATCGGCTGCGCCAGCCGGTGCTGCTGATCTGGGGCCGGGAGGATCGGGTCAACCCGCTCGACGGTGCGCTGGTTGCGCTGAAGACCATTCCCCGTGCGCAGCTGCACGTGTTCGGGCAGTGTGGTCATTGGGCTCAGGTGGAGAAGTTCGACGAGTTCAACAAGCTGACGATCGATTTCCTGGGAGGTGCCAAGTGAGCATTCGGTCACTGGGCTATCTGCGCATCGAGGCCACCGACATGGCCGCCTGGCGCGAGTACGGTCTCAAAGTGCTTGGCATGGTCGAAGGCAAAGGCAGCGTCGAGGGGGCGCTGTATTTGCGGATGGACGACTTTCCCGCCCGGCTGGTGATCGTGCCCGGCGAGCGCGACCGGCTGGCGGAGGCGGGTTGGGAATGCGCGAATGCCGAAGGGCTGCAAGAGATCCGCAATCGCCTCGACGTGGAGGGCACACCGTACAAGGAGGCAACCGCCGCCGAATTGGCGGATCGGCGGGTCGACGAGATGATCTTGTTCTCCGATCCCTCGGGCAACCCGCTGGCGGTGTTCCACGGTGCCGCGCTGGAGCACCGCCGGGTCGTCAGTCCCTACGGGCACAAGTTCGTCACCGGCGAGCAGGGTTTGGGTCATGTGGTGCTGACCACCCGTGACGATGCGGAGGCGCTGCACTTCTACCGCGACGTGCTCGGCTTCAAACTGCGTGACTCGATGCGGCTGCCGCCGCAGGTGGTTGGCCGGCCCGCCGACGGACCGCCGGCCTGGCTGCGCTTCTTCGGCTGCAACCCCCGCCACCATTCGCTGGCCTTTCTTCCGTTGCCGACGCCGTCTGGAATCGTGCACCTGATGGTGGAGGTGGAGAACTCCGACGACGTGGGTCTGTGCCTGGACCGGGCGCTGCGCCGCAAGGTGCCCATGTCGGCGACGTTGGGCCGGCATGTCAACGACCTGATGCTGTCGTTCTATATGAAGACTCCCGGCGGTTTCGACGTCGAATTCGGTTGTGAGGGAAGGCAAGTCGACGACGATGACTGGATATCCCGAGAGAGCACCGCGGTCAGTTTGTGGGGGCACGACTTCACGGTCGGTATCACCGGCTGATTCGGGGGCCAACCATGTCCGCGCCGATTGATCCGCGCACGTTCCGCAACGTGCTGGGCCAGTTCTGCACCGGCATCACCATCATCACCACCGTGCACGACGACGTGCCGGTCGGCTTCGCTTGCCAGTCGTTTGCGGCCCTGTCTTTGGAGCCGCCGCTGGTGTTGTTCTGTCCGACCAAGGTGTCGCGGTCCTGGAAGGCCATCGAGGCCAGCGGCCGGTTCTGTGTCAACGTGCTGACCGAGAAGCAGAAGCATGTGTCGGCTCGCTTCGGCTCGAAGGAGCCCGACAAGTTCACCGGGATCGATTGGCATCCTTCAGAACTCGGGTCACCGATCATCGACGGGTCGCTGGCGTACATCGACTGCACCGTTGCCTCGGTACACGACGGCGGGGATCACTTCGTCGTGTTCGGCTCGGTCAGTTCTCTGTCGGAAGTCCCGAAGATCAAACCGCGACCACTGCTGTTCTACCGTGGCGACTACACCGGCATCGAGCCGGACAAGACCACGCCGGCACAGTGGCGAGACGACCTGGAGGCGTTCCTCACCGCCACCACCCAGGACACCTGGCTCTAAGTCGAAGTTCCCCGTGGTGGAGCTTCTGCCTGGCAGTGCGCCCGGGGCAACTGTTGCCAATGAGCCGGCACTTCGCACCACGATCAGTATGTCAACCTAACTTGACTAGTTGGTCGGGTAACTGTAGCCTCGGTGTCGGATCGAGGTCACCACGGCCATTGGCGTTGCAGCGTCAAAATGGTTGGACAACAAAGCGATTCCCGCCGCCGTTCGATTGCCGTCCGCCGTCCCGGCTGCGCGCGGTTGTAAACGGGTGCGTCTACAGTGTTACGGAGTGTTGCGCATGCGTCCATTGCAGTCGGGGGCCAACGGCGGCCCGGCCCGAAGCCTCAAGAAGTTTTCCCGGCGTGAGCAGTCCGCGCAGGCGGGCGCAACGACGCCCCCGCCGTCATGCTCTCCCGGTGGGATCACCCCGTTGAATCAAGGCGTGTGAGGAAATAGCATGGGTGCACTCATCATCCTCAATTCCACGATAAGTTTTATCGAGACCCTGTATGCGACGCTTGGTGTCGGAACCCCGGTCACCGGAGAAGTATTCGACACCAGTTCCTCGACGTTCCGCGAGGCCATCGAAACGCAAGCGTCGGCCGTTTTGAGCGACAACTGGGTTGGCGCCGCGGCGGAAAAGTATTCGGAGAAGAGCAAAACTCTCCAGGACGCCGAGCAGATTATGGCCGACGTCGACTACATTACCGGAACACTCGTGTCGGACCAGGCCGCGGCGGTTGAAAAGGCGCGCAGCACCCTCAAGAAGTGGATCAATTTTCTCGAGGACTGCAAGCCCTATGCCAAGGCGCTTTACGACGCCATTGTCACCATACCCGATTCCTACGTGTTCCAGGCTGCAGTGTCCGCCGTCGCGGTGACTGCCGTTGGTATCGCATTATTGGAATTACTGCTCACCACGTTTGAAAATGCCGAAAAACTCGTCGAGCGTATCGAAGAAATAGTCGAGCTGCTGGCGCAACTGCCGAGCGATTTCACCGAAGACTTGACTGCGCTGTTGGAAGCCTTGCTTTCCGGCGTGGAGTCAGAAATCTCCGATGTGGTCTCCGATGTGGAATCGGAGGTCAGCCAACTTGTATCCGACGTGAAAACCGAGGTCAGCGAGGTTGTCTCGGCGTTGAAGTCGGAACTATCCAACTTGTCTCTGTCCGACTTGTCCTTGTCGGACTTCTCGTCGCTGTCGGATTTGTCGTCCTTGTCGTCCTTGTCGTCCTTGTCGTCCTTGATGTCGGTGTCGGGCTTGACCTCGTTGTCCGGCTCGACCGGGTTGTCCGACCTGACCTTGTTGCCCGGCTCGAGCACGTTGTCGGGTTCGGTCGGGTTGTCCGACTTGACCGCGTCGTCGGGCTCGGCTTTTTCGCCCGGAATACTGACTCGGTTTGCCGGCTTTACCGGTTTGCCCACATCCGGCCAGACCACTGGTCAGCTGGGCGCGTTGAGCTCACCGGCCGGGGAAGCGGCACAGAGCCCGCAAGCCGCGATGCCTCCGGGACTGGTGCGCCGCTCCACGAAGGATGCCGAGGGCCAAAAAGGTGCGGCCGCGGGCGCGGCCGGTGCGGAACGCGCACCTGTCAATGCGGCCGGCTCCGGATCTGCTCAGCAGCGCAGCCTGTGATGCTATCGCCGCCAACGTCAGGCTCGGAAGTCGGGAAGCTTTCGAAGACAACAACATTCAGCGTGAGGAGAATACGCCGTGTCCGATTCCTTAGCCGTCAACCCGGAATTTCTTGGTGTGCTCGCCAGCACGCAAGACCAGGCGGCGACGTATGTCCAGTCCGCGACGGAAGCGGTCGCGGGCATCGGCGAAGATGTTGAGACCACCCACGGTTCGTATACGTCGAAGTTCAGCACCACGCTGACGGCGCTGGTCACCATTCGCAACTCCGTGGGCACCGGCCTGTACACGCTTGCCAGCGAGGTCGCCTCCAATCTGCGCGTCGCAGCCAAGGCCTACAGCGAGGCTGACGATGTCCTGGCGAAGCTTGTCGAGAAGGTCAAGTTTTCCAGTTGAGCACGTTCAATTCGATTGCCGCAGTGGGCAAGGGCGTTGTCAACCTCGCCACTAGCCATCCCTACCAAATGATGAGGACGTGATGATGGACTGGCCCAGCACCGACGATTACCTCGATGATCTGGTCACACTCGATATCTACGGGCGCCCGAGGCGTCAAGAGCCCACTAGCTGCCGGACCGACGCCCTGGTGGACTGGCCGCCCACCGATGGCTGTGTCGATGGTTTGTCCACTCTGGATTTGTACGGCCGCCCGAGAAACCGTGTTTTGACGGGCGGCGACCATACCGTGCCGGTCGAGGCTGAGGCTGCCGGCGCCGAGCCGGGGGGCTTTCCTGGCTTGGCCGAAACGACGGACGAGCATGGGTCCGGCGTCGTCACGGTGGCCAATCCGCAAGGGTGCGTGTCGGTGTCGGCAGACCTGGGCGGCAGAATCCAGCGGGTCAATCTGTCCGCGGGGGCGACAAGCATGGGGGAGCAAGAACTCGCCGACGAGATATTGGTCATCGCGAACCTCGCCCGGCAACGGGCGCGGTCGGCCCAATACACGCTACTGCTCGACACGTTGGCTGAAACGCCGCTCCAAGACCCGGAAAGTCGTTCTGCCCTGGTGGAATTCGTGACCAAGGCCATGAGCGTTGCGACGCCGGACGAGGCCGCAGCAGCCGAAGCGAAGGTGCTTTCGGTCCGGTACGCGCGCTGCTGAGAGCCTTGGGGCTGATCGTTACGTGCCGCATTCGCATCGCTCGCGCGGGCCTCAGGTTGGGCGGCACCGAGTTTACCTATCTTGCAGTGGCATGCAACGGATTTCGGGCTGTGAGCGTTCGCGGGCTGCGCGGCTGGTGGGGTGAAGCGCCGGCGCTACATGAAGTCGAGGGCCTCGACCGTGGAGATCGGGCCTTCATGGGTGGGCCGGTTAGCGCCGCCAAGGCAGTACACGGTATTGCCCACGGTCGCGACCACCTCGGCGTGCCGTGGCGTCGGCAGCGCGGGCAGCGTGCTCCACTTTCCGTCCGCGATGTCATACATCTCGACCACACCAAGCACCCGCGTTGGCTCCTCGCCGCCGGCCACCACGATTCGCCCGTCGATGAACGTGGCGCCGTAACTTCCCCGCGGCGTCGGCATGCCCACCAACTTCGTCCATTTCCCCGATTGCGGGTCGAGCCGTTCGAACGCTGCGGAGTTCTTGTCGGCCGACAGGAACCGCCCGCCAATCGCATAAACGTAGGTGCCGTCCGACACCGCAGCCAAATGTTCGCGGGGCGTTGGCAAATCCGGCGCGTCCCGCCACGAACTGCCGTCGAAAATCTCGGTCTGCGGGACGAGCTGCTTGGCGCTTTGCCCGCCGACGACGATCAGCTTGTCACCAACCACCGCCGCTGCCGCTGCCGCCCGGGGATGGGAAAGACTGGGCAACTCCACCCAGCTGTTGCCGCGCAGCGCGAACACCTTCTTGGAGGCGTCCGCGAGGTTCTCGCTCGCACCACCGAGAACCACCACCTCGCCCCGGTAAGTTGCCGCCACCGCGTGGTGCAAGGGGATGGGCAGTGGCGGCCCGGGCTGCCAGGCTCCGGTGCGCGGTTCGTAGCTCTCGACGGTCGTGAGGCCAACCCCCTCCCGCACGCCACCCATGATCCAGATCTTGTTGTCGAGCACGGTCCAGGCCATCATCAGCCTGGCCGTCGGGGCGTCGGGCAGCGTCCGCCACTGTGCCGCCGGCTGGATCTTGCGTGCCGGCAGCTTCAACATTTCGGCCGACGAGGTCGCCTGGTCGTCGCCGGCACCGGTCGAACCGCCGATCGCGTACACCGCCTTCTCGACCGCGTCGACCGCCATTCCGTGCCGTGCGGTCTCCATGTCGGGCAAACCGGCCTATGTTCTGGTCATCAGATCGAGCACGGCCACGCTCTTGAGGACTTGTCCCGCCGACATCCCGCCGACCGCCACCAGTCGTCCGTCGGTGATCGCGACGCTGAGGTCACTGCGTGGTTGGGCGAGATCGGCCACCGTGGTCCAGGTTTTCGCGGCCGGATCGTATGCCTCCACCGTCGCCAGATCGGACTTCGTGTCGTTCCCGCCCACGGCGTACACCAGCTTTCCGTCCGAGGCCGCGGCCAGCAGCTGCCGCTGCGTCGGTATCGGGGCGCCGAGGGTCCACGAATTGCCGTCGAAGACCTCGGTCGTGTTCAACAGTGCGCCGTTGGCATCTACCCCGCCGGTGACGACGATGCGGTCACCCACCACCGCCGCGGCCGCGGCCGCCCGCGGTTGCAACAGATGCGGCAGCTCCACCCAGCGGCTGTTAACTACCCGCCAAACCTGGTCGGTAGCAACCTTTTTGGTGCCCTCGGTGCGCCAGCCGCCCAGCACGATGGGGTTTCCCTGCCAGGTCACCGCCATCGCGCGCTGAACGGGAACCGGCAAGTCGTCGCCGCCCTTCCAGCTGTCGATCAGCGGGTCGTAACCCTCATGCAGACCGGTGACGGTGCCGTCGGCCCGGACCCCGCCGAAGATCCAGATCGTGCCGTCGACTTGGGTGGTCGCCGCCGCGTCGCGAGCGACACGCGCATTGGTGATCGGCTTCCACTGAAGCGGCGCCTGGGTGCTCGGTTGCGAGGCCGTCGGGTGGGCGCTGTTGTCGCGTGAGAGGGCGAGGAAGACGGCGCCGGCCGCTAGCAGCACCACCACAGCTGCCGCGGCGGTCAACAGGATTCGGTTGCGCTTCTGGTGCGGATCGCCGAACCACGACGCGACCGGTCCCCGTGGCGGCGGCACGTCTGGACCCGGCGGGGGTCCAGAGACACTCGGTGGCTCGATCGCTGCTGGCGTGCCGGTCAGCGCCTCGGGTTCCTCGGGCTCCTTGGCCCGCTCGCCGGTGGGCGAGGACGCCCGAAGCTGTGCCTGGGTGTCACCCAGGTGTCCGGCCTGAAATGCGGTGTCCGTTCTCGGTGCTTCCCGGGGATCAGCGGGCTGCGCCGACGGCTCCGGGCCCGCGGCTTCCCGCGGCTTGATGGCAGCGGCGCCGCTGGCCTGAGCAGCGGGTTGCGGGCCCTTGAGGGGAACGGTCGAGGACGTGCGCAGCGGCACCTGACCTTCCGGGGTCACTATCACCGGCGATACCGGAGGTGTTTCGGGGGCATCGGCGCAGGTGTCTGCCGTGCGTGCCCGCATGTTGGTGATCGCCATGGAAGCGGGTTTCAAGCCATTGCGGCGCTGCGCCGCCTGCAGCTCACGGCCCAGTTCCGCGGCGGACGCGGGCCGTTCGGCCGGGTCGATGGACATCGCCTTCTCGATCGCCGAGCACACCGCGTCCGGGATACCGTCCGGACGCAGGTCCGGAACGCCGGTCGAACTGATCCGCAGGTATTGCGCGACCAGGTCTTCGCCCCTCTTGCGCTCATGTGCGGCACTGCCCGCGATCAGCGCGTAAAGCGTGGCGCCCAGCGAATAAACGTCGGCGACGACCGTCGCCGAATTACCCGTCATCACCTCGGGTGCGGTGTAGTCGATCGTGCCGGAGAAGAACCCGACCGCCGTTTCAAACCCGCCCTCGATATGGGCGATCCCAAAATCGGTCAACTGCGGCTCGCCGTAGTCGTTGACCAGCACATTCGCCGGCTTGATATCGCGGTGCAAGGTGCCGGCCCGGTGCGCGGTTTCCAGCGCCCCGCACAATTTCACGCCGATCTCCAAGGCCTCCGGCCAGGGGATCGGCCCTTCGCGGCGCAACCGTACCGCCAGCGAATCCGCCGCGTAGTAGGGCATCACGATGTAGGGCCGCCCGCTCTCGGTGATGCCGACCCGCAGGATGTTGACGATGTTCGGATGCCCCGAGAGCCCGCCCATCGCATAGCCCTCGCGTAGGAAGCGTTCCCTGCTGTCGTCGTCGAAATGTGATGGCAGGACTTTGACCGCGACATGTCGTCCCAGCGCCGTCTCGCGACAGCGGTACACCACCCCCGCGCCGCCACGAGCCACCTGGCGCGCGTTTTCGAAACCGGCGGAGGCCAACTCCGCAGCGATCCCGCTCTGTGCGGGTGCCGAGCCGGCAGCCCCCGGTGCGTCAGCCATTTCTTGGCGCTCTACCTCCATGCCGTGAGAGTCGCGAGTCAAGCGTAGCGAATATGAACTCACGGGCATACTGTTCGGCGGCAATCGTTGCCGAAACCGGTCGGCCGGACCGCAGGGTTCGCTCTTCGACCAGTAACCTGATTGGCTGCCTCGGCGCGACAATCCAAGGTGCGCCGGGGATTTGTTGGCTGCGATTGCGCGCGGGGCGCGACGCGCGGGGTCGGCACCCAGCTCGCGATCAGTGCCGGATTATTGCGACTGCCAGGTCCGCCGCGGATGCCACAACCGTCTGAGCGACTCCCTCGGGTGGCCGGCACACCACTGCTCTTCGGGGACCAGCGCCCGCACCTGGTCCACGTGCGCGCCGCATCCGGCCCAGGTCACTTTCCCGCAGGTTCGGCACCCGACGGCGTGACACATTCAGCGAGCCTCTTCGAGGGTGGGCGGCCCGTGGTAAGGCCGTTGCAGCACGGCGAATTCGGGCGTCGCCGCGGCGGTGAGGATGGCCTCGAGCAGGCGGACGCCGTCGTCGCTGCCGGGTAGCCCAGTCAGTACGGGTCCGAAAAACCCGCGTCCGTCGACCGCGATGATCGGGCTGCCAGCCGAGCCGCCCAGCACATCCTGGCTGGCTTGATGGGCCTGCCGTGCCGCCTCGTCGAGCGTGGCGTCGTCCAGCGATTCCGACAGTGACTCGTCAAGCCCGCATTCGGCCAGGGATTGACGAACCTCGTCGGCGGACATCTCTTCCCCGCGCACATGGATACGCGTACCGACCGCGTCGTAAAGCCGTGCGAAGGCGTCCGCTCCATGCCCGACGCCGACGGCGGCGAACAGCCGTCCCAGCCGTCGTGACCGAGCCATCATCTGCTGCTGTTTCGGATTGAGGTCGTTGCCCTCGTTCAGCACGGCCAGGCTCATCTGCCGCAGCGTGACCGGGGTATCCGTCTTGCGCGCGGCATCGAGCAGCCATCGGGAAGCGGCCCACGCGAATGGGCATACCGGGTCGATGTACAGCTCGACGTCAGCCACTTGCTCCTCCTTCTGCAGCTTTCCTGCCATGATACCCCCTCGGGTATAGGCTGTCGAAAGTGGTGCGCGAGCCAGCAAGATAGCCCCTATGGCGCTGGATCTCAACGCGTACTTCGAACGCATCGGCTACCGCGGCCCCGCCGAACCCACCTTGCCGGTGTTGCGGGAGCTGGTGAGCGCCCACATCAGGGCAATTCCGTTCGAGAACCTCGATCCGCTGATGGGGGTGCCGGTCGACGACCTGAGTCCAGAAGCGCTCATGGACAAGCTCGTTCACCGCCGCCGCGGCGGCTATTGCTATGAGCACAACGGGCTGATGGCCGACGTGCTGGCCGAGCTCGGGTTTCGGCTGCGGCGGCTGGCCGGCCGAGTGGTGTGGATGGCGCCACCGGGTGCCCCGCCGCCGGCGCAGACCCATACCGCGCTCGCAGTGACTTTCCCCGGCTCGCACGGTTCGTATCTGGTCGACGTCGGATTCGGCGGCCAGACGCCGCCGTCGCCGCTGCGGCTCGAGACCCGGAGCATCCAGCAAACGACGCACGAACCGTATCGGCTCGATGACCGCGGTGACGGCCTGGTGCTGCAGGCATTGGTTCGCGACGACTGGCAGCCGCTCTACGAGTTCAGCACGGTCGGCCGGCCGCAGATCGACTTGAAGGTGGGCAGTTGGTTCGTCTCGACGCATCCGTCGTCGCACTTCGTCACCGGCTTGATGGCTGCCCTAGTGACCGATGACGCGCGATGGAACTTGACGGGCCGGACCCTGGCCATTCATCACCGCGGTGGGACCGAGAAAATCGTGTTCAACGACGCGGCCGCGGTTGTCGATGCGCTGAGTTCACGGTTCGGGATCAACCTTGCAGAACTGGAACGTGGCGTGCTCGAGGCGCGTATCGACCAGGCGATCGCGTAGCGGCTTCACCGAGGTCGACGTTTTGCAGGTCGCACTTTGTCTGCAATACATCGATCTCGTGGATCAGCGGCTCGGCAGCCAGGAACCCATACGGCGCAACGCTTCTTCGATGTCGCCGGTCGGTCCGGCGAACGACATCCGGACGAACGAGTCGCCCGACCATGTGTCGAAGTCGACTCCCGGCGCGATCGCCACACCGGTGTCTGCCAGCAACCTCGAGCAGAAAGCCAACGAGTCAGCGGTGAAGCCCGAAACATCGGCGTAGACGTAGAACGCGCCGTCGGCGGGAGCCAGCCGGTCGATACCGATGCGCCGCAGGCCGTCGAGCAGTATCGAGCGGTTGAGCGCATAGTGCCGCAGATTGCCGTCGGCCTCAGCAATCGCCTCGGGCGTGAACGCCGATACCGCGGCAATCTGCGACAGCACCGGCGGGCAGATGGTGAAGTTGCCGGTGAGGCAGTCGACGGCCCGGCGCAGCTCCGCCGGCACCAACAGCCAGCCGAGTCGCCAGCCCGTCATCGCGTAGTACTTGGAAAAGCTATTGACCACGACCGCATTCCGTGAGGTCTGCCAAGCGCAGCTGGTCAGCGGTGCTCCCTGATAGACCAGGCCGTGATAGACCTCGTCGCTGATCAGCCGGACCCCGGACGCGTCGCACCACGACGTGATCGCCGCCAGCTCCTCGGGTGGAATGACCGTCCCGGTGGGATTGGCCGGGCTGGCTACGACCAGCCCCCGCACCGGCGGGTCGAGTTCGGCGAGCATCTGCACGGTGGGCTGAAACCGCGTCGCCGGCCCGCACGGTATCTCCACCACCTCACATCCCAACGCCGACAAGATGTTCCGGTAACACGGATAGCCGGGGCTGGCCATCGCGACCCGGTCGCCGACGTCGAAGCATGCCAAAAAGGTCAGCAGGAAGCCGCCCGAGGAACCGGTGGTGACCACCACCGCATCGGGGCCGACGGGGATGCCGTACCGACGCTCGTAGTCGGCCGCGATTGCGGTGCGTAGTTCTGGAAGGCCAAGGGCCACGGTATAACCCAGCTGGTTGAGATGCAGCGTCGCGGCCGCGGCGGCCCGTACCGGTTCCGGAGCCCCGGCGCTGGGCTGACCGGCCGAGAGGTTGACCAGGTCGCCGTGGGTGCGCTGACGCTCGGCAGCCGCCAGCCAGACATCCATCACATGGAACGGCGGAATGCCCGCGCGCAGTGCGACACGATGGGTCATGGTGTGGGAAGCGCCTCGGACTCGAGTTGCCGCAGCAGGTCTGGCGGCGTGTCCAGCAGGTGCGCGCTGCCATGTGCCCGTTTGAAATACAGATGCATGTCATGTTCCCAGGTGATTGCGATGCCACCGTGCAATTGGATGCCCTCGGCGGCCACTGCGCTGAGGGCTTCGCAGGCGGCCAGCCGCGCGGTGGCGGCGTTGGTAGGCGTGGCGTCGTTGCAGGCTTCGGCGACGACGGCCCGCGCCGTGGCGACGGTCACGTACAGATCGGCCATCCGATGCTTGAGTGCCTGAAAGCTGCCGATGGGGCGACCGAATTGCACTCGGCTCTTGGTGTATTCGACGGTCAGCTCCAAGCAGCGTTCGGCGGCGCCGGTCTGCTCGGCGGCCAGCAGGATTGCCGCGAGGTGGGCCAGACCCGGGTCGGTGCCGATCGCCTCGGTGTCCTGCGGCTGCATGCGGGTCAGCCGGCGGGTGGGATCCATGGTGGCGAGGGGCCGCGCCGTGAAGCGAGTCCACCTACTCAGTTGGCCCTCGTTCGCGGCGATGACGACGTCGGCGACGTCACCGTTGATTACGTAGTCCGGGTCGAGTACCAACGCCCCGATCGTGACGCCCTCGGCCAGCCGTGCGAGCGTTTCGGCATCCGGCTCCGGTGCGGCCAGCAGGGCCAGCTCCGCCAGGATGGTGCCCAGCAATGGGGAGGGCACCAGCGCCCGGCCCAATTCCTGCAAAACCGTTGCTGCGTCGGCCAATTCACCACCGGCCCCGCCAAGCTCCTCGGGGATCACCAGTGCGGCGGCGCCGACCTGGTCGCACAACAGCCGCCACAGGGACTCGTCGTAGCCGCGATCGGACTCCATGGCGGCACGTACCGCCGCGGGGCCGGCATGCTTGGCTACCAAAGCCGCGACGGTATCGCGCAGCAACTCCCGTTCGTCAGTCATGAGCGTCGATCTCCCCCGCATCGCTGCGCTTTAAGTCGTCGCCGGCGCGGGTCATAACGCCTCCAGCACTCGGCGTCGATGCTGTTGCGGCGTACCCCAGGCGCAGCGCAGGGCCTGCACCCTCAACAGCCCCAGCGACAGGTCGTGTTCCTGGGTGAATCCGATTGCGCCATGGGTTTGTAACGCGGAGCGGGCCGCCAGCAGACCCGCCTCGCCGGCCGCAACTTTGGCGGCGCTGACGTCACGAGGCTGCAGCGACAAGGCCGCGCCGTACACCAGCGGACGAGCGAGCTCGATCGCGATGTGGACGTCGGCGAGTTTGTGCTTGATCGCCTGATACGAGCCGATGACCCGGCCGAACTGCGTCCGCTGCTTGGCATAGTCAACGGCGGCGGTCAGCAGGGCTTCGGCGGCACCAACCAGTTGCGCCGCCGTGGCCAATACACCGAACTCGTAGGCGCGCTGCACGATTGACTTCGAGGCCTGCCACGGCTCGCCAGCTGGCGTCACGTCGTAAAGGCGGCGGCTGGGGTCGACGGACTCGTGGCGCTGGACCGGCTTGCCTTCGCCGACATCGGCCTGACCCACCAGTAGCACCAGCCCGGCGGCGTCGGCGTCGGCCGCCCGCGGCACCTGGGGCGGCAGCGCGACGGTGGCGATCAACTCGCCGGAGGCCAGCCCGGCGCACCGATCGGCCTGATCGTCATTGGCCAGCAAAACCGGTGCGACGGCAATGGATTCAGCGACGGGGCCGGGCACGCACCAGCGGCCGAGCCGTTCCAGCGCGACCACCAGGTCTACCGGACCGGCGCCCAGGCCGTCGAACTGCTCCGGCACGTTGAGCGCGGAAACACCGAGGTTGGCCAGCTGCTGCCACACCTTGCGGCCGGGCGCCGTGTCACCCGCCGACCAGGCACGCACCGCGCCGGGCAGATCCGCTGCGCCCAGCGCCGCGTCGATGCTGGCGGCGAAATCGCGTTGTTGTTGGTCGAGCGCAAAGTCCACGGTCACTTCTTCTCTCGCGGCAGGCCCAGCAGCCGTTCGGAAATGATGTTGCGCTGGATCTCGTTGGTGCCCGCATAGATCGGACCTCCCAGGGCGAACAGCAGCCCTTCGGTCCACCGGCCGGCCAGCTCGCCGTCGGCCGCCAGCATGTCCAGCGCGGTTTGGTGTAGTTCGACGTCGAGGTCCGACCAGAACACCTTCGTCACCGACGATTCGGCGCCGAGCTCGCCGCCCGCCGCCAGCCTGGTCACCGTGCCGAAGGTCTGCAGCCGATAGGCCTGCGCCTTGATCCAGCCGTCGGCGACCCGATCGGCGAATTCCGGTGGGGAGCCCTTGCCTTTCCACAGTTGCACCAGGCGCTCCGCCACCGCAAGGAAGCGGCCTGGGCTGCGCAGTGACATGCCACGCTCGTTGCTCGACGTGCTCATGGCCGCACGCCAACCGTCGTTCGGTGTGCCGATGACGTCCTGGTCGGGCACGAAGACGTCATCGAGAAAGATTTCACCGAAGCCGGTGTCACCGCCCAACTGCACGATCGGCCGCACCGTGATGCCCGGTGCCGTCAAGTCGAACATGAAATAGGTGAGGCCCTGATGTCGTTCGGCCGACGGGTCGGACCGGAAGAGTCCAAAGCCCATGTCGGCAAAGGGTGCTCGTGAGCTCCAGATCTTCTGCCCGTTGAGCAACCAACCCCGGTCGGTCCTGGTGGCGGTGGACCGCAGTGACGCCAGATCGCTGCCGGACTCGGGCTCCGACCAGGCTTGAGCCCAAATTTGCTCACCGCTGGCCATTTTCGGCAGAATCCGGTCCAGCTGTTCGGAAGTGCCGTGCGCGAACAATGTGGGTGCCAGCATGGAGGTGCCATTGGCGCTGGCCCGGCCCGGCGCTCCGGCGCGGAAGTACTCCTCCTCGAAAACCACCCAATGCAGCAGCGGCGCATCGCGGCCGCCGTACTTCTTCGGCCAGGTGATCACCGATAGGCCCGCATCGAACAGTATCCGATCCCAAACGCGATGCTGGGCAAAGCCTTGCGCATTGTCGTAGGACTTGGTCGGGATCGCGTCAGCGTGGGCGGAAAGGAACTCCCGTACCTCGGCCTGGAAGGCCAGGGTTTCCTCATCGAACGCTAGGTCCATTCAAACCAACTCTCGCAGTTGTGATTTGACCACCTTACCGCCGGCGTTGCGGGGTAGCGCCTCGACGAACCGCACTGATCGGGGTGCCTTGAAGTTCGCCAAATGCTCGCGGGTGTAGTCGATCACCGATTCCTCGTCGAGTGAAGTCCCGGGCCGGGGAACCACGAACGCGCGGCCGACCTCGCCGAGGCGCTGGTCGGGAACACCGATGACCGCCACATCGGCCACCCCGTCCAGCCGGGCCAGTACCTGCTCGACCTCGGCGGGGTAGACGTTGAATCCGCCGCAGATGTACATGTCCTTGAGCCGGTCGGTGATGCGCAGGTTGCCGGCCGCGTCGACGGCGCCGATGTCGCCGGTGTGCAGCCAGCCGTCGGCGTCGATGGCGACGGCGGTCGCCTGCGGGTCATCGAGGTAACCCAGCATCACGTTGGGTCCGCGCAGCAGGACCTCCCCACCGGTGTCGATGCGCAAATCGAAGCCGGCAAAGGGGCGCCCGCAGGTGGTGGCCACCGTGACCGCGTCGTCGTCGGGGCGGCACATCGTGCCCATGCCGTTGGCCTCGGTCAGGCCGTAGGCGGTCAGCACGATGTCGATGTCGAGTTCGGACTGCATGCGTTCCACCAGCACCACCGGCACGGTGGCCGCTCCGGTCACCGCGAACCGCAGTGAGCTCAGGTCGTAGTCGCGCCGCGCCGGGTGGTCCAGCAGGGTCTGGTAGATGGTCGGCGGGCCGGGCAGCACGGTGATGCGGTGTTGCTCGATCGCCTGCAGCGCGCGCAGCGGGTCGAAGGTCAGGTGCGGGATCAGCGTGGCGCCGGTCTGCAGGCAGGCCAGGATGCCGGCCTTGTAGCCGAAGTTGTGGAAGAACGGGTTGATGCACAGGTAGCGGTCGTCGCTGGTGATCTTGCCGTTGGCTGCCCACGACGCCGACGCCGACAAGGATTGCCGGTGCGCGCACAGCACCCCTTTGCTGCGGCCGGTGGTGCCGGAGGTGAACAGGATGTCGCTGACGTCGTCGGGTTGTACGGCCTCGGAGCGTGCCGGGACGGCGTCGAGGTCGGTGCCGCCTGCCACGAATTCGTCCCAGGCGCCCTGGACCGGATCGTCGGCATCGATCTGCACCCGCACGACGTGCCGCAGCGCGGGCAGGGCATGAGAGTCGAGGCCGGCTACCCGGTCGGTGCCCAGGAACCGGCCCATGGCGAACAGCACCGGCGCCTGAGTCCGGGCGAGGATGTCGGCGGCTTCCTCGGCGGTGTAGCGGGTGTTCAACGGCACCATGGCCGCTCCGGCGTGATGGATCGCCAGACAGGCCACGACCCAGTGCCAGGTGTTCGGCGACCAGATGGCCACCCGGTCGCCGGGCTCGACGCCCAGCGCAATCAGCGCCGCCGCGGCCCGGTGCACCTCGTCGCGCAGGGCGGCGGCTGTGAAGCTGCGCTCGTCGGTGATCAAGACAGGGTGGTCGGCGAACATGCTCGCAAGGCGATCCAGCGCCGCGGGCACGGTGCCGGGATCCCTCGTCATGAATGCTCCTCTAAGCGGCGCACGGCGCGCATCGCCGCCGGCCTAACAAAGCAAGTGCTTGGTAGGTTAGCCTACAGGTCATGCAGGACGTCGAGGAGTTCCGGGCCGAGGTCCGGGGTTGGCTCGCCGACAACCTGGTCGGCGAATTCGCTGCGCTGAAGGGGCTGGGTGGGCCGGGGCGTGAGCATGAGGCGTTCGAAGAACGCCGGGCCTGGAATCAGCATCTGGCCGCCGCGGGTCTGACCTGCCTGGGTTGGCCGGTCGAACACGGTGGGCGAGGGCTCTCGACCGCGCACCGGGTGGCGTTCTACGAGGAGTACGCGCGCGCCGACGCTCCGGACAAGGTCAATCACTTCGGTGAAGAGCTGCTGGGGCCGACGCTGATCGCCTTCGGAACACCCACGCAGCAGCAGCGCTTCCTGCCGCGCATCCTCGACGTCACCGAGCTGTGGTGCCAAGGCTATTCGGAGCCGGGTGCGGGCAGTGACCTGGCTAACCTCTCGACCACCGCCGAGCTCGATGGCGACCAATGGGTGATCAACGGCCAGAAGGTGTGGACGTCGCTGGCGCATCTGTCGCAGTGGTGTTTTGTGGTGGCGCGCACCGAGAAAGGCTCCAAGCGCCATGCTGGCCTGTCGTATCTGCTGGTGCCGCTGGACCAGCCCGGGGTGCAAATCCGGCCGATCGTCCAGATCACCGGCACCGCGGAGTTCAACGAGGTGTTCTTCGACGACGCGCGCACCGATGCCGACCTGGTGGTCGGCCAGCCGGGCGACGGCTGGCGGGTTGCGATGGCGACGCTAACTTTTGAGCGTGGCGTCTCGACCCTGGGGCAGCAAATCGTCTATGCCCGTGAGCTTTCCAATCTGGTCGCATTCGCACAGCGCACCGGCGCCGCCGCCGACCCGCTCATCCGGGAACGCCTCACGCGGGCGTGGACCGGGCTGCGGGCGATGCGCAGCTATGCGCTGGCGACCTTGGAAGGGCCGAACGCTGAGCAGCCGGGTCAGGACAACGTGTCGAAGTTGTTGTGGGCCAATTGGCATCGTGATCTGGGGAAGCTGGCCATGGACGTGATCGGCAAGCCCGGGATGGTCATGGCCGATGGTGAATTCGACGAATGGCAGCGGCTGTATCTGTTCACCCGGGCCGACACCATCTATGGCGGTTCCAACGAGATACAACGCAATATCATCGCCGAGCGGGTGCTCGGCCTGCCGCGAGAGGTCAAGGGATGACGCTGTCGGTCACGCCGAAAGAAGTTCCGGGGCATGGGCTTTTAGACGGCAAGGTAGTGGTCGTGACGGCGGCCGCGGGTACCGGCATCGGTTCGGCCACCGCGCGGCGCGCATTGGCCGAAGGCGCCGACGTGGTGATCTCCGACCACCATGAACGACGGCTGGGGGAGACGGCAGCCGAGCTGTCCGCTCTGGGGCTGGGCCGGGTCGAAAGCGTGCTGTGCGACGTGGCTTCGAGCGCCCAGGTCGACGCCCTGATCGACTCGACCACCGCGCGCCTGGGCCGACTCGACGTGCTGGTGAACAACGCCGGATTGGGTGGGCAGAAACCGGTGGCCGACATGACCGACGACGAGTGGGACCGCGTCCTGGACGTGACCTTGACGTCGGTGTTTCGTGCCACCCGGGCGGCGTTGCGGTATTTCCGGGAAGCGTCGCACGGCGGGGTGATCGTCAACAACGCGAGCGTTCTGGGCTGGCGGGCACAGCACTCGCAGGCGCATTATGCCGCCGCCAAGGCCGGGGTTATGGCGTTAACCCGTTGCAGTGCAATAGAAGCCGCAGAATACGGCGTGCGGATCAACGCGGTATCGCCAAGCATCGCCCGACACAAGTTCCTGGACAAGACGACCTCGGCCGAGTTACTGGACGAACTCTCTGCTCGGGAGGCATTCGGCCGCGCCGCCGAACCCTGGGAAGTGGCGGCCACTATCGCGTTCTTGGCCAGCGACTACTCCAGTTACCTTACGGGCGAGGTCATTTCGGTGTCCAACCAGCACCCGTGAGTCAACGGGTCATGGCCGGCTGAGGCCGAATGGCCCGCGGCGCTCTGACGAAAAGACCCGAGCCGAAGCCGTCAATCCTGTCGAACTGCATGATCGGCGCGCCAACCTGGACGTGACAGCCGCGCTGCCGGGGTCACGGCCCGTCCGTCCCAAACGTGCCGTCGTTGCCCTCACCGGAGTTGAAGAAGCCGTAGTTCTCGCTGCCCGAGTTTCCGATCCCGTTGTTGAGGGTGCCAGCGTTGCCAAGGCCGGTATTAAGGATGCGGGAGTTTCCGACGCCGATGGCCCCGACGCCGGAATTCCCGAAGCCGATGCTGCCGATCGGGTGGCCAGCGGGACCGACGCTCGAGTTGAAGAAGCCGATGTTGCCCTGGCCCGAGTTGAAGAAGCCGATGTTTCCGGTGCCCGAATTGAACAGTCCGATGTTTCCGCTACCGGAGTTCAGACCGGCAAAATTGATTCCGATTTGATTGTCACCGGTCAGGCCTATCCCGATGTTGTTGTTGCCGGTGTTCCCGAACCCGAAGTTGTTATTGCCGGTGTTTCCGGCACCTACGTTCCCGTTGCCGGTGTTTCCACCGCCGGTGTTTCCGTTGCCGGTGTTGCCGAGGCCGACGTTGTTGCTGCCACTGTTGCCGATGCCTAGGTTAAGGTTGCCGGGAGTCAGGATGCTGCCGGCGCCGCTGTTTCCCAAGCCGATGTTCTTATCACCGATGTTTCCGGCGCCGATGTTTCCGGAGCCGGTATTACCCGCACCGAGGTTCTGGTTGCCGGTATTGCCGGTGCCGAAATTATTGCTGCCGTTGTTGCCAATACCTAGATTGGGCAGGCCGGCTAGCATTTGCTCTAACGCCTGCTGCCACGGCGCTAATTCCGTGGCCGCCGCTGACGCGCCGGCGTGATAGGCGCTCATCGCCGACACGTCGGTCGCCCACATCTCGTCGTACAAGGATTCAACGGCCGCGATCGCGGGTGCATTGAACCCGAATAAGTTCGACCGGACCAACGCCACGAGCGTATTGCGATTAGCCGCCACGGCTGCCGGATGCACCGTCGCTGTCTGAGCTGCCTCGAAGATGTCCGCCACCGCCCGGGCCTGTCCGGCGGCCGCCTGGGCTTGTGTCGAGGCGGCGCCCAACCAACCCGCATATGGCCCCGCGGCGGCGGCCATTGTCGCCGACGCTGCACCTTGCCACGCCTGATCCGCCAACCCGGAAATCACCGCCGAAAACGAAGCCGCCGCAGTCCCCAGTTCTTCAGCCAAGGAATCCCAGGCCAGTGCCGTCTGGACCATCGGCAGCGAACCTGCACCCAGAAACATCCGCAGAGAATTGATCTCCGGCGGCAATACCATAAAATTCGTCATGATTGCCTCTCTGTGACCGCGGCCGAGCAGTGATTCAAAACGCTACTCGTCGCCCCGGGTGGAGCAAATGTTCCATCCAAAATTCACACCTCATTGTCGACGGACGACCGGGACAAGGCACCCCGGTGTGCGCGCATGCGCAGTCGAGCGAAGCTGAGGCTGGTGGACCGTCCTGTTTGACCGGAATACCTGCGAATTCGGCGCTCAGACGACCCTGCTGACCAGTGCGATGCTCTGCGGGGGACGCGTCGTCTCGTCGTGCGGCGCATGCCGACCGGCGATTTCAGGAACTCTCACCACGCTCGCGCAAGTCGATCTAGCAAACGCCCTGACGACTGATCAAGGCTTATGTCCCCGCGTGCTGGAAGCTATAAATCTGATTTGATCGCATGGGGATAATTCGTTGGTCGTGGCGGAGACACGCGAATTCGCGGCGCTGAAGGGTGGGCGGGGCGTGCGCATGCGGCGTCCGAAGAACGTCGGGCCTAGAGCCACCATCCGCCGCCGGAACCAGGATCTGGACCGCGCACCGGCGGCCTGCTACGAGGAGTACGCCCGCGCCGACGCGCCGGATAAGGTCAATCACTTCGGTGAAGAGGTGCTAGGGCCGACGTGATCGCGTTCGAAACATCCGAGCAGCACCCCAAATTCCGGAGACGTAGTAGCTAGCAAAAGAGCCGCCGCTCGCCGAGTTCTAGAAGCCGGAGGAAAGCCGTTAAAACCGCCGCCCCTAGCGGTATTGAAGAAGCCTGACACGTCGTCACCCATGTTGTCGAAGCCCGAGTCGGGTAAGCCGGTGTCGATGGTGGACCCAAAGACCGTGTTGCTGTCAGCCGAATTCCACCAACCGGTGCTGATGTATCCGGAATTTCCATTGTCTGTATTGATGGTGCCAGAATTGCAGTTACTTGTGTTATCGACTCCCGCGTTGCCGAAAACCGGTGTTCTGGGATCCGGAGTTCCCAAAAGTCGGGGTTTGACTGCCACGAGTTGCCAAGCCCCGCGTTGTTACTGCCGGAATTCCCGAAGCCAAAATCGTTGGGATGCCAGAGCGTCAAGGTATTGGCCCCCGTGTTGAAGACACCGAAATTGCCGCTGCCGGAATTGAAGCAGCCGATGTTGTTGGTGCCCGAGTTCCCGATACCGATGTTGCCGCTGCCCGAGTTCAGTAGGCCCGGCAGATTGATGCCCACCTGATTATTGCCGGTGAGCCCGATCACGAGTTGCCGTTGCCGTGGTTTCCGAATCCGAAGTTGTTGTTGCCGGTATTCCCACCGCCGAAGCTGTTGTTACGGGTGTTTCCGCCGCCGCGGTTGAGGTGACACGCTTGGTGCGTTACGACGTGTCGTCATTTCAACGCCGTGGCCGCCGAAAGATTGCATGAGCCAGGGGTTTCCCACACAAGAATTAGCCGCCGCTGGGCAACTCGCTACGTTGTCCCGGTAGTGCCGTTCGGGCCGGGCAACCCGGGGGCACCCCCGGGTCCGCCCTGCCCGCCTCTGCCGCCAATACCGGCGGTGGCATCTTGAACTTTCTTGGCGTACGCGTTGCCGCCGCTGCCGCCGTAGCCACCCCTTTCATAAGTTGCCTGGCTGTCGCCGCCGGCGCCGCCGTTGCCGCCCTCGGCGCTTCCGCCGTTGGTGTTATAGGAGTGCGCGGCTCCACCATTGCCGCCGCCGCCGCCGTAACCGCCGGTGGCACCGGCGCCTCCATCGCCGGCGTACGCCGTGCCGCGGGTATGGCTGAACGCATCCCCACCGGATCCGCCGTTTCCGGCATTGAAGGTGCCGGCGCCGCCGGCACCGCCGTCACCGGCAAAGGCGTCACTGTGGTTACCTGCTTTGATGGTCGCGTTGCCGCCGTTGCCGCCGTTACTGTGCCCAGGAGCTGCGTTGTAGCCGGTGCCGCCGCTACCGCCCTTTCCGGCATAGGCGTCATGCGCGTTGTTGGTGTTGTTGATTGTCGCGTTGCCGCCGTTGCCGCCGTTACCACCGGCCCCAGTGCTGTCGGTGGTGTTGCCGTTGCCTCCGTTGCCGCCACGGCCGGCAAGGATTTCTCCGGTTCCGATGGTGGAGGCGTTGCCACCGTTGCCGCCGTTGCCGCCGACGGCGACACCGTTAGCCCCGGCCCCGCCAGCGCCCGCAGTGGCGCCACCGGTCGAGGCGCTGTTCTCGACATTCGCGTCGCCGCCATTGCCTCCGTTGCCGCCATTGCCGCCGGAACCGACGCCACCTCTGGCCCCTGTCCCGCCGTTGGCGTTGCCGGTGCCGTAGTTGTAGGCCGAGCCGCCGTTGCCGCCGGCCCCGCCGTTATAGCCAGCACCGCCGACGCCCCCGGCGCCGCCGGTGGCGCTGCCGGTTCCGTAGTTGGTTGCGGTCCCACCGGCCCCGCCGCTGCCGCCGGTGCCTGCGTTGTTGCCGGTGCCGCCGGCTCCGCCGGCGCCGCCGACGGCCTTGCCGGTAGCAGTGGCGGCGGTAGTGGGGATCAGCGCGTTGCC
>NZ_UPHT01000016.1 GCF_900566085.1 Mycobacterium attenuatum | reverse complement strand
CCCGAAGGCGGCATCCCCACCGAGCCCCCACCCCAGCCCTGCACCAACCTGACCACCAACCGCGGCTTGTCCTCCTAGACCAATGCCCGCGCCCGTCTGGAGGCCCAAATCTGTCTGCGCACCCAGACCTAAGCCAACTCCGGCCTGGGCACCAAACCCGGCCTGAAAGCCGGCGCCAAAACCCAGACCAGCCTGGGCACTCCAACCCGTTTGCACGCCGAGGCCAACGCCTAATCCAGCACCGGCCTGCGCACCGATCCCAGCCTGAACTCCGCCGCCGAAGCCCACACCCACCTGACTGCCAAAGCCTCCGGTTGGGGCGCCAAATACGACACCGGGCAAGAATCCGGTCGCATCGGTCTGCCAACCCAGGCCGCTCTGGCTCCAGACCCCAGCACCCACACCACTCGTCAGCCCGCCAGCCAAGCCGGCTCCAATATCGGTAGCCACGACATCGGCCAGGGAGGCGCCGACCTCGCCCGCGAACAGACCCTCCCCGCCGGCGGTCGCCACGGCACCGGCGTCCTCGGCGGCAAACGTCGATGCCATGCCGACGCCGTCCGACGCCAGCGCAAGGCCGTGCTGATCAGCAACCGCTTGCTGTAGCCCACCGATGGGGTCGCTGGCACCGAGATCAAGAAAAGGCAGCGCGCTGGCCGCGGCCGACGAGAACTCCGCGGGCGACACATTGATCAAACCGGCGTTGGTCATGGCCTGCCCGGGAGCGGCGACGAACGACCTCGCCGCGTCTTCACTGCGGAACAGGCTCAGGATGTAGTCGACCAGCGAGGTCATGTTCGCGTCCCTTCGATTGAGGTTGTTGTTCGCCGAGAAGGCCGGCGCTCTGTCAACAACGTTATGGAGTCAGCAGGTCGCCGAAATCGGGGTCAGATCCCCCGGTCAATCAGGTGCCCACCGGGATCGACCGGGCCACCGCGTTAGGGGATTAGGGGGATCAACGCGACCCCCTACGAAGACCCCGGAGCCGCCCCTACTCACCGCATTTGTGCACGTCAAAGGGTAGGCCCCTAGGGCTTCGTTACGACAGGAGCGGCGCGACCAATCAGATCAACGATGGAATGGGATTCACCCGTGGATACCGAAGCCGTGGTGATCAGGGTCGACGGTGTGCGGGTGAATGACCGGGTGATCCCAGACCGCCGGGTCGTGCGTCGGGAAGCTACCGTCGTCGAACGCCGAATCGGGCATGTCAGCACCGGTGAGCAGCACCGACGGCTGATGCGACTCGATGCCGATCTCGTGCGGGTCGGCAGCGATTTCGCTGGCCCCGGGGAGAACCGGTTCGTTGATCACCTGGCTTACCGGGCTGTGCTGGTGGACCACGGGCGCTGCGGTGTGCGGCGCAAACGCATCGAGAGCAGCCGCCGCCGCACCGCTTGCCCAAACGTTGCCATGGTCAGCGGCTTGAGTCGCGCCGGCTGCACCGGCCGAACCGGTCATCGACAGCGAATCGGACACCACCGGGATCAGATTGTTCACGTCAGCGCTGGTCACATTCGTCAGGTGAGCATCAGCGATCGCCTGGCCCGGGTTGGCCGCGTAGCGTGCGGCCGCCTCGGGATCACGTACAAGCGAGATGACGAAGTCAAGCAACGAGTTTGCCATCTCGCCTCCACATCGCACATGTCTCGCGTCAGCACGATGCTATCGGTTGGCGCGAGGTCTGTGTTCGGTGTGGAACCCTCGGTCCCCGCGATCCCATTAGGGGGTATCACGTTAGGGGAATACTGGGCTTGTGGGCCAACCGGATAGGGTGGTGAAACCGCTGCCGACTACACCAGTGAACACCCGCAAAGGATGCGATATGAGCCAATGGCTGGATTCGCGCAATGCGGCGACGTATCCGTGATCCCCTCTCCCACCGATGTCCCCCCTGCGGCTCGCGGTGTCCTCGACGAGTTGGCCAAAGCCGCCACGACGCCGGTCAAAGTCCTGGTCTGTGGTGGCATGGGAACCGGCAAGACGTCTTTGTTGGCCGCGGCACGTCAGACGCTGAGCCGCGCCGGGTTGACGGTCTTGACCCGCCCCCCACGGGACGGCGATCCGCCAGATGCGGCGCTCGTCGTCGATGACGCCCACCTGCTTACCGACGCCGAACTGCGGCGGCTTACCGAACGGGCGTCCGACCCTCGCGCGACCCTCGTCGTGGCCACCGAAGCCCACCAACTCAACCCCGCGCTAGGTGTTCTGACGACGGCTATCGACCGGGAGCGCCCTCGAATATCGCTGGGTCCGCTCCCGGTTGCCGAGCATCTGCGTGAATGCACGGCAGGGCTGCCGTTTCTGATCCATGCGGTGTCCGACGGGGCGCACCCGCCGCCGCAGGCCGCCACGTTCGCGCTGCTCGAGCGGTTGCGCTGGCTCGACGAACCCACTGTCGACGCGCTGCTGCTCATGTCGCTCAGCCTCGAGTTGGGGATCACCGACGTCGCTGCGGCACTTGGGGTTTCGACAACGGATGCGCGCCGGCTCGTCGACCTCGCGCACGCCAGCGGACTCGTCATGTCGTCCCACCCTGCGCCCTTCCTGCAGACAGTGCATGACGCCATCGCCCGCATCGTCGGCAACGCACACCACCATCATGTCGAAACATCGCTGCTGCGCACACAATTCGACATCTCGTTGGTATCTGAGGACCTTGCGCTGCGACTGGCCGAACATGGGCTGCGCGACGACCGGCTGGCCGGCGTCCTCAGCCGACATGCCGCCGCCGCGGGCGACTCGGCGCGCCGCGCACGGCTGTATCGGGCAGCGGTCAATGCGGGTGCGACCGGACTGACCTCCCGGCTGGCCGATGCGCTTGCCCTCACCGGCGATTGCACAGCAGCTGCGGCACTGGCCGACGAGCTGCTCAGCTCACCCGACTCGGCCGAGCGCGCCGCGGCGGTGCGGATTGCGGCCAGCGTGGCCGCTCATGATGGCAATACCGCTCAGGCCGCCGCATTGTTCGGCTGGCTGGGCCCATACCCGGACGCGGTGGTCGGCTCGGCCGCAGCCATCGTGCTTGCGGCCACGGGCGATCTGGTGGCTGCACGGGCTGCGTTGCGGCTCAAGGACTCTGGCCCGCCCACGATGGCTGCACGAGCTTCGCGCAGCCTCGCCGAGGGGCTGCTGCTGACCATGGATCAGCCCTACCCGGCCGCGACGGCAAAGCTCGGCCAGGCCCTTGCGGCACCACAACCCATCGGCGAAGTCGTCCCGGACAGCCCGGCCGCGCTGGTCACGTTGGCCGCAATGCACGCCGGAGACCCGGTCCGCGCCCGCAGTGTGATCGGGCGTGCGTTGCACGCCGATCGGGACGCGTTGTTTCGCAGCCGGCACCTGCTGCTGTCCGCCTGGATCAAAATGCAAGACGGCCAGCTGCCGTCGGCCGCCGCGGATGTCGCCGCGGCCGGCACGGAGTTGCACCGACGTGACGCGTTATGGGCCGCAGTACTGCGCATAGCCATCGCGCGCCGCAGTGGCGACACCGGTGCGCTGCACACCCAGTGGCCGGCAGCTATGGAGGTGCTCGCCGAATACTCCGTCGAACTGTACGGCCTGCTGCCTCTCGCTGAATTGTGGGTGGCCGCCACCCGGATACGCCAGCGGGAACAACTGCAACACGCTGTGAATGAAGCGTTCGCCCTTCTGGATTCGCTGGGCAGCCCGCCCTTGTGGGCGAATCCATTGCATTGGGCCGGGGTGCACGCCGGAATACTTGCCGGCTCACCGGAATCGGTGGCGCCGCACGGTCAGGCCTTGGCCGCTGCGGCGGCCTACAGCGGCCTCGCGCAGACCCTGTCCGGCGCCGGCCGGACCTGGCTACGAGTGCTGGCCGACCGAGTCGACCCTGACGAGGTCGCCGTGGCGGCGCGGTCGCTATCCCAGGTCGGCCTGACTTCGGACGCGACCAGGCTGGCCGGCCAAGCTGCCCTGCAAACGTCGGACGCCAAGGTTTCGGGGGCGATGCTGCAATTGGCCCGAGACCTCAAGCTGGGGACCGGTTCTGCAGGCGTCATGGACATGGAGCCAACCGCGGGCGCGTCGCCCGCACCGCGCCAGCCACCGGCGGGCACTCCGCTATCTGACCGCGAACGCGAAGTCGCCGAGTTGCTGCTGCTGGGGATGCCGTACCGCGACATCGGCAGCCGATTGTTCATTTCGGCCAAAACGGTCGAACATCACGTCGCACGGATCCGCCGGCGGCTCGGCGCCGAGTCCCGCTCGGAAATGTTGTCGATGCTGCGGGCAATGCTGGCCCCGCCGTCCTGATCCGCAGGTGAGACCGCAGCCCCGAGGAGCAAGGTTAGGACAGCCTATCTCGCGTCGAACACGGCAAAGATGTCAGTATGGGCAGGTTGAGCAGGCAATAAAGCGCGCCAGAGTGACCCCAACATGACCCCAACGTGACCCAAATTGACCCACATTGATCCAAATTGATCCAAATTGACTAGGCATTGGAGAGACTTTCAGTGACCACGCAGACGCTCATCAGACTGGTAGTCGGCCTGGGCATGACCGCAATAGTGGGCGCATTCGCGCTGCGGCGCGTCTGGTGGCTCTACAAGCTCGTCATGTCCGGTCAACCCGCAAGCGACCGCACCGACAGCATCGGGACTCGGATCTGGACCGAGATCGCCGAGGTGTTCGGCCAGCGGCGGTTGCTGAAATGGTCGATCCCGGGCCTGGCGCACTTCTTCACCATGTGGGGCTTCTTCATCCTGCTCACGGTGTATATCGAGGCCTACGGGTTGCTGTTCCAGCCCAACTTCCACATCCCGATCATCGGCCGATGGGATGCGCTGGGTTTTCTGCAGGATTTCTTTGCCACCGCCGTGTTTCTCGGCATCGTCACGTTCGGGATCATCCGGTTACGGACGGAGCCGAAGGAGTACGGCCGAGGCTCGCGGTTCTACGGCTCGCACACTGGCGGCGCGTGGCTGATCCTGTTCATGATCTTCAATGTCATCTGGACCTATGTGCTGGTGCGCGGGTCGGCGGTCAACAACGGCACGCTGCCCTACGGCAAGGGGGCGTTCTTATCCCAGTTGTTCGGTGCGATCCTGCGGCCGCTGGGCCACACCGGCAACGAAATCCTGGAAACGGTGGCCCTGCTGCTGCACATCGGGGTCATGCTGGCCTTCCTGATCATCGTCCTGCACTCTAAGCACCTGCACATCTTCCTGGCCCCGATCAATGTGGTGTTCAAGCGCCTGCCCGACGGGCTGGGCCCGCTGCTGCCGATCGAGGCCGACGGCAAGCCGATCGACTTCGAAAACCCGCCGGACGACGCCGAATTCGGCCGCGGCAAGATCGAGGACTTCACCTGGAAGGGCATGCTGGACTTCGCTACCTGCACCGAGTGTGGGCGCTGCCAGTCGCAGTGCCCGGCGTGGAACACCGGTAAACCGTTGTCGCCCAAGCTCGTCATCATGGACCTGCGGGACCACTGGATGGCCAAGGCGCCCTACCTGCTGGGCGAGAAGGACGCGGCAACGGAGGGCGGCTACGTCGAATCCGGTCGCGGCGAACACCACCACGTTCCCGAATCCGGCTTCGGGCGCGTCCCGGGGTCCGGACCGGAGCAGGCCAACCGCCCGCTGGTCGGCACCGCCGAACAGGGCGGTGTCATCGATCCCGATGTGTTGTGGTCATGCGTGACCTGCGGGGCCTGCGTGGAGCAGTGCCCGGTGGATATCGAGCACGTCGACCACATTGTGGACATGCGCCGCTACCAGGTGATGATGGAGTCGGAGTTCCCCTCCGAGCTGTCCGTGCTGTTCAAAAACCTTGAGAACAAAGGAAATCCGTGGGGCCAGAACGCCTCCGATCGCACCAACTGGATCGACGAGGTGGACTTCGACGTCCCGGTCTACGGCGACGACGTCCCCAGCTTCGACGGCTTCGAGTACCTGTTCTGGGTGGGCTGCGCCGGCGCTTACGACGACAAAGCCAAGAAGACCACCAAGGCCGTCGCCGAGCTGCTCGCCATCGCCGGAGTGAAGTTCTTGGTACTGGGTGCCGGGGAAACCTGCAACGGCGACTCCGCACGCCGCTCGGGCAACGAGTTCTTGTTCCAGCAACTGGCCGCCCAGGCTGTCGAGACCCTGGACGGCGTGTTCGAGGGTGTCGAGACCGTCGACCGCAAGATCGTGGTCACCTGCCCGCACTGCTTCAACACCATCGGCAAGGAATACCGGCAGCTGGGCAGCAATTACACGGTGTTACACCACACCCAACTGCTCAATCGCCTGGTGCGCGACAGGAAATTGGTCCCGGTCACCCCGGTCTCTCAAGACATCACCTATCACGACCCGTGCTACCTGGGCCGGCACAACAAGGTGTACGAGGCGCCGCGCGAGTTGATCGGCCTCGCCGGCGCCAATCTCACCGAGATGCCGCGCCACGCCGAGCGCAGCTTCTGCTGCGGCGCGGGCGGTGCCCGCATGTGGATGGAAGAGCACATCGGCAAACGGATCAACCATGAGCGCGTCGACGAGGCGCTCGCCACCAACGCCACCACCATCGCCACCGGCTGTCCGTTCTGCCGGGTCATGGTGACCGACGGCGTCAACGACCGACAGGAAGAAGCCGGGCGCAGCGGCGTTGAGGTGCTCGACGTGGCCCAGGTGTTGCTCGGGTCGCTCGATCGCGACGCGGTGAAACTTCCGGCGAAAGGCACTGCGGCCAAAGAAGCCGAGGAGAAAGCTGAGAAGACCCAGAAGAAGCCCGCGCCGAAGGCCGCCGCACCGACCGCTGCGGCGAAGACACCGGCTAAGGCACCGGCTAAGGCACCGACCGAGGCTGCGACGGCTACTGCGCCGGCCGCTCCGGCCAAAGGACTGGGTATAGCCGGCGGAGCGAAGCGGCCCGGCGTCAAGAAGGCAGCCCCCGCGGCTGGCGCCGACAAAGAAACCGCCAAGGCACCTGAAGCGGCACCTGCCGCCCCGGCCAAGGGCCTCGGCATGGCGGCCGGAGCAAAGCGGCCCGGCGCCAAGAAGGCCGCCCCGGCAGCGACCGCCCCTGCGGCGCAGCCCAGCACGACACCCGAGGCCGAAGCACCCCCCACGGCGCCGGTGAAGGGCCTGGGGATCGCCGCTGGCGCCAAGCGGCCGGGAGCAAAGAAGGCCACCCCAGCGGCGGCGACGTCCGAGCCGGCCGCCCCCGCGGAACCGGAGATGAAACTGGAGCCCGAGTCCGCCGCCCCGGCCGATGCTGACACGCCCCCCCCTGCGGCTCCCCCCGCAGCGCCCGTCAAGGGACTGGGTATCGCACGCGGCGCCCGTCCACCGGGTAAGCGCTGATCACGGTTTGACACCTGTCAGCAAATATCGCTGGACAGCGATGAGACCATGGATGACGTGACTACCCACCAGCTGCCCTGGCACGCCTCCGCACACCACCGGCAGCGTACTTTCGCGCAATCGTCCAAGCTTCAGGACGTCCTGTACGAAATCCGCGGACCGGTACACCAACACGCTGCCCGGCTGGAAGCCGAAGGTCACCGCATCCTCAAGCTCAACATCGGCAACCCGGCACCGTTCGGTTTTGAAGCGCCCGACGTGATCATGCGCGACATGATCCAAGCACTGCCCTACGCCCAGGGGTACTCCGACTCCCAGGGCATCCTGTCGGCTCGGCGCGCGGTGGTCACCCGCTATGAGCTGGTCGACGGCTTCCCCCGATTCGACGTCGACGACGTCTACCTGGGCAACGGGGTGTCCGAGCTGATCACCATGACCTTGCAGGCTCTCCTGGACAACGGCGACCAGGTGCTGATCCCCTCACCGGACTACCCCCTGTGGACGGCGTCGACCTCGCTGGCCGGCGGTACGCCCGTGCACTACCTCTGCGACGAGACCCAGAATTGGCAACCTGACATTGCCGACCTGGAATCCAAGATCACCGAGCGCACCAAAGCCCTGGTGGTGATCAACCCGAACAACCCGACCGGGGCTGTCTACAGCCGCGAAATCCTCACTCAGATGGTCGAACTGGCGCGCAAGCACCAGCTGTTGCTGCTCGCCGACGAAATCTACGACAAGATCCTCTACGACGACGCCAAGCACATCAGCGTGGCCTCGCTCGCCCACGATCTGTTGTGCCTGACCTTCAACGGCTTGTCCAAGGCATACCGGGTCGCCGGATACCGGGCCGGCTGGTTGGCGATCACCGGGCCCAAAGACCATGCCAGCAGCTTCATCGAGGGGATCAGTTTACTGGCAAACATGCGGTTGTGCCCGAATGTTCCTGCGCAGCACGGAATTCAAGTCGCACTGGGTGGACATCAAAGCATCGAGGACCTTGTGCTGCCCGGCGGCCGGCTACTCGAGCAGCGCGATGTCGCCTGGACCAAGCTCAACGAGATTCCCGGCGTATCCTGCGTCAAGCCGGACGGGGCGCTTTATGTGTTTCCCAGGCTGGATCCCGAGGTCTATGACATCGCCGACGACGAGCAACTTGTCCTGGACCTGCTGCTGTCGGAGAAGATCTTGATCACCCAGGGCACCGGATTCAATTGGCCGGAGCCGGACCACCTGCGCATCGTCACGTTGCCCTGGGCGCGCGACCTCACGGCCGCAATCGAGCGGCTGGGTAACTTTCTGGTCAGCTACCGGCAGTAGGTCCCGGCGCTGGAGTCCAGCACCTCGGACGCAAAAGGGCCGGGGCACTGCGCACGAATACTGCCCCAAACGACCGTTGTCCGCGCGAATAATCTTTGTCGAAAGCCACCGTAACCGGCCCACGACCCGCATACGATGCAGACCAATTAGTCGATGGTGAGTAGACGATCCAGCCGTCATGCATCGGCTTTGAGCAGTCGGGAGAGTCGATGTCGTTTCTTATCGTGGCGCCAGAGGCATTGGCGGCGGCTGCGTCGGACGTTGCCGGTATTGGGTCGGTGCTCAGCGAGGCCAACGCCGCTGCGGCGGGTGCAACCACTGCGGTGCTCGCGGCCGGAGCCGACGAGGTCTCAGCCGCTATCGCAGCGCTGTTCGGCTTTCACGGCCAGGCCTACCAGGCGCTGAGCGCGCAGGCAGCGGCGTTTCATAACCAGTTCGTGCAGGCTTTGAACGTCAACGCCGGCTCGTACGCGGCCGCCGAAGCAACCAACGCGGCCCAAAGCATCCTCCTGGACCCGCTGAACGGAATCAGCCAGGTGTTGACCGGGCGCCCACTGATCGGCAACGGCGCCAACGGGGCACCGGGAACCGGGCAAGCTGGCGGGGCCGGCGGCTGGCTGATCGGCGACGGAGGTAACGGCGGATCCGGCCAATCCGGGGTGTCCGGCGGGCAGGGTGGCAACGGCGGGGCCGCCGGACTGTTCGGTAATGGTGGCGTGGGTGGCGGCGGTGGCAGCGGCTCGCTGAACAGCGGCGGGAACGGCGGCATCGGCGGCACCGGCGGGCTGCTATACGGCACCGGCGGCGCCGGCGGCGCAGGCGGATTCGGCAACGCCAACGGGGGAATCGGCGGCAACGGCGGCAGCGCCGGGCTGATCGGCAATGGCGGCGTCGGCGGCGGCGGCGGTGTAGGCAGCGCCGGTTTGCAGTTCGGCGGCGGCAACGGCGGCCACGGCGGATCCGGCGGTTGGCTCCTCGGCAACGGCGGCGGTGGCGGCGCCGGCGGGCTGGGCGGCGCGGCTGCCGGCGGGTCCGGCGGCGACGGCGGCAACGCGGGCTTGTTTGGTGGCACCGGTGGCACCGGCGGGTCCGGTGGCAACTCCCTGGAGAGCATCGGCGGGTCCGGCGGTACCGGTGGCCACGCTGGGTTCTTCGGCTCGGGCGGTACTGGTGGGGTCGGCGGAGTGGGGTCTGCCGGGGGTGGATTCGGCGGGTCCGGCGGTGACGGCGGTCGCGGCGGCCTGATCTTCGGTGCCGGCGGTGACGGCGGCGCCGGCGGGGCAGGCAACCTTACCAACTCTCCGTTGTTCATCACGGGAGGTCAGGGCGGCAATGGCGGCGACGCCGGCCTATTCGGGATTGGCGGAGCCGGCGGTGCCGGCGGCCTTGGCTACGTCGACACAAACAACGCCACCGCCACGGGCGGCGCCGGTGGCGCCGGTGGAACCGGCGGCACGCTGTTCGGCATCGGCGGAGTCGGTGGTATTGGTGGTGCCGCCTTTGCCGACACCACCACCGGCGGTGCCACCGCCACGGGTGGTAACGGCGGCGCCGGCGGGACCGGCGGAAGGCTGTTCGGTAACGGCGGGGCCGGCGGCACTGGCGGATCCGGCTTCGAAAGCTTCGGCGGCGGCGGCGAGGGCGGCAACGGCGGCAATGGCGGCCAAGCCGCTCTGATCGGCAACGGTGGCGGCGGTGGCAACGTCGGGGTGCCCGGAGCGAACAGCGTCAGCATCGCCACTGGTGGTAACGGCGGCAATGCCCAGCTGATCGGCAACGGCGGCAACGGCGGCAACGCCGCGACACTCATTAGCGGCACCCCAGGCAATCCCGGCTCCGGTGGGCTGCTGTTCGGCCAGCCCGGGCAACCGGGGCTTTAGCTCCAGTTGTCGCCGGATCGCGCTGCCGCCACGGAAGTCCCAGAGTCACGTGTCCCCATCGATCGTCGGGTCGGCGTCGCTACCTACCGGGCAGCGTCCGGCCGTTGCGATGCCGACGACGTGTAGTGGTGCCGCAGCGTGCGCACCGGCCTAGTCCGGGGGCAGTTTGTCGAGAGTCTTTTGCGCTTCCTTGCGCCAATACTCGTGTTGGTCGTTGAGGTACTTTGCGACCTCCTCACGTACCCCGGTGGCGCGCTGGCGCACCAGAGCCGCCATCGCATCGCTCCGCGTTCCCGGGTCCCGCAATTGACTGACCACCAGCTGCTTGGCCTCCTCGGTCTTGAACTGCCCCAGCCAACGCACCAAGTCTGATTTTGTCGGAAAATCGCGCTCGGAACGGATCAACGCTGCCACCCGCGGAAAGTCCGAGCGGTCACACACTTGAGCCAGCGCAAAGCCGGTAACTTCCAATTCCACGTTGCTCAGCGGCGGATCGATATCGAACTGGTGAAACAAAATGTCGGCAGCGGCGCGGTTACCCTTGGCGTTCTTGGTAATCAGGTTGCGAATCAGGCCGAGCCGCCAGGCGCGACGATCCTCGTTAGGTGGGACACGTTCGTCGAGGTGCTGTAGCCAGTCGACCATGATCGGCACCGCCTGCGGGTAGTCGTAGCGGGAATTGACCAGCTGAAAGATGGTGTCTTCGGCAATGCCGGCGGCATCCAGCTCCCGCTTCATCGCCCGCCGGTACTCCGGCCAGGTCGCGGGGTCGGGACCATACTTCTCCTTCATGACAAGTTCTTACTGTCGTCAATCACCACATCCAACCCCTTGTACTGGCCTTCCAAGGTTTGCTCCACACTTCCGGCTTCCGGGTGTCCTTTGTCAAGATGACTTAAGGCTACGTCAGGTAATCCGTTGCCGCGCATGACAAGTCGTCACAACCACCGACGATCGGTGTCGACACCACGCGCCTCCCGCAAGTCGGCCAACGGCGCAATCAACAGCAACCTGCCGGCCTAGTCCGGGGGCAGTTTGGCGAGAGTCTTTTGCGCTTCCTTGCGCCAATACTCGTGTTGGTCGTTGAGGTACTTTGCGACCTCCTCACGTACCCCGGTGGCGCGCTGGCGCACCAGAGCCGCCATCGCATCGCTCCGCGTTCCCGGGTCCCGCAATTGACTGACCACCAGCTGCTTGGCCTCCTCGGTCTTGAACTGCCCCAGCCAACGCACCAAGTCTGATTTTGTCGGAAAATCGCGCTCGGAACGGATCAACGCTGCCACCCGCGGAAAGTCCGAGCGGTCACACACTTGAGCCAGCGCAAAGCCGGTAACTTCCAATTCCACGTTGCTCAGCGGTGGGTCGATGTCGAACTGGTGGAACAAGATGTCGGCGGCGGCGCGGTTACCCTTGGCGTTCTTGGTGATGAGGTTGCGGATCAAGCCGAGCCGCCAGGCACGGCGGTCCTCGTCGGGTGGGATGCGTTCGTCGAGGTGCTGCAGCCACTCCACCATGATCGGCACCGCCTGCGGGTAGTCGTAGCGGGAATTGACGAGCTCCCAGATGGTGTCTTCCGGGATGCCGACGGCATCCAGCTCAGCCTTCATCGCCTGCTCGGATTCTGGCCACGTATCGGGCTCCCCTGGCGACCTCATGACAAGTTCTTACTGTCGTCAATCACCACATCCAACCCCTTGTAATTGCTTTCCAATGTTTGCTCCACATTTCCGCGGTCCGTCCGTCCTTTGTCGACCACGATGACCAGCTTGTAGCCGTTGTCGCGCGCCCACTGCGCCATATCACGCAGCTGCTGAGTGGCTGCAAGCTTCTTGACGTTCTTGACCTCCCGCATGACATGGTTTCGCTCGTCGATTTCGTCTGGGATCCGGGTTCTTTTTGCGCCGGTCTCCGGGTCCGTCACACGAATCGGCACCTTCTTCGTCTGGTCGATGCCGGCGATGTCCTCGGCGCGACGGCCTTTGCGGCGGTTGTCGTTAACCCGTTGCGTCGGCGTCGGATCGACCCGACGCGGCACCAGATCCAACAGTCGCTTCACCGCGGGCAATGCCGTGCCCATCGCGCTGCCGGCCGCCGTCAAATCGGTCATCGACGCGGTCGCGGTGGCGCGCAGCACCGTGTTGAGCCCGTTGATTTGGGTGACTGCCGCGGCGATGAACATCTCCTTGATCGGCCCGATCAGCCGATGCAGCGCCGGAGGGTAGCCGTCGAGAATGATTATCAGCCAATACAACTGGTTGACGACGAAGGCCATGTCGTCTTTGACGGACTTCAGCTCGTTGCCGTAGTCCTTTGCCGCACGCGACAAATCGCCACAAGCGCCGGCGATATCGGTGTTGACACCGCGCGCCTCCTCCAGCCGGTCGACCAGCGGCGCAATCTCGGCGGCCTCCACGTCGACGATCAGCCGTTGCTCTTCGGGGCCGGGTTGATCGTCGATGCGAACGAGGTCGTGGCCGAAGGTTTCCCAGGCCGCCGAGGCCGCCAGCGCACGATCGGGATGCCCGTCGGGCCAGCCGTCCACGATGCCGTCGGCAACCAGGTTCCAGTGCGGCGGTTCGGGATCGCCACCGCCGGCCACCGAACTCACGGCCACCGCCGCGTCGATGAAGGTGCCGGCGGATTCACCCGGCGGGGTGATCGGCGCGCCATAGGCATCGCGTTGGTTGAGGGTCGAGGCTTCTTCGGTTTGGTCGTGGTTGATGCCGTTTTGGCGTAGCAGGCTACCCAAATTGTGAAACACGTTGACCAACCGGTAAGCGACCTGGCCGGCCTCCTCGGCCGCGACGTCGTAGGAACTCCCCCATTGCGGGCCCACCCCGTGGGTTCCGGCCGCTCGGGCGGCCTCCACCCCGGCCAGCTTGCGCAGCGCTGCGGCGGCGTGGTCGCTGTTCTCCGTGTAGGCCGCGGCTGCGTCGTAGAACAATTCCGGGTCAACGTCAGTCATGGCCGCCCCGCCCACCTCCCGCGTTAGCGGATCGATTGTATGGCAACCTGGGTTTCGGTGATTTCGGGCGAGAGAAGGGCTGACACGATTGTCCTATGACCTGACCGTCTACGCCGCGTCCAGCATCGACGACGAGCAGCTGGAAGAGATCGTCGCATCCATTCCCGGGCTGTCGGTCGGCGACAGCGGCGACCATGAAGTCACCGTGTTGCGCGGCAAGCACGAAAAGTACTCGTTCACCGTCTTCGGGCCACACGAGATCGAGCCCGAGGACGTGCCAGACGACGTGGTGCCGCATGTCCTGGACCCGACCACCAGCTGGCAGATCGTCATCGAGGGCAGCGACCCGACCGAAGTGCGGCCCGCCCGGCGGTTCGCCAAAGCGTTGGCCCAGGCCGCAGGGGGCGTGGCGGTCGACGAGCAGACCGAGGACATTCTCGGCGCGAAAAGGCCACGCCAAATCGCCTCGCCCGGTTCGGAGCTGATCCGCGTCCTTGACTTGCATTGGTACTCACCGGAATCGGCGCCCAACGCAGCAACGCTGTGGCTGGAGCTGGCAAGAAAGTTTCTGCCCGAGGCGTTGCCACGTCGCTTCGGCGACGTCTACCCGCTGCGGTATCGGCTGGATCGCGATGGGGACGACCAATTCATTGCCAGCTTTGGACCCGAGTGTGTGTGGTTCAAGCCCACCCTGCCGTGTATCGAGGGCGGGCTGTATCCGAATATTTGGGACGGCATCCTGATTGACAGCATCAAAATGGTGGCCCAGCCGTTGGACGACCCGCCGTGGCGCAACACCGTGCGGCGCTTCTTCGTCGAGTACGCCCGCCGGCGCGGCAGCGTGCTGGCCACCGGCGAAGTGCTACGCAACCACAAACTGTCCGGACCCACAGACACCAGCTGGGATCTGAGCGGCTCACTGCGCGGACCCGGCGGGATCCTGGGTCTGCCGGCCAACCCCGTCTGGTGGACCTGGCTGGGCAACGACTACCTGCCACTGGTCCGCGATTACCTGCCGCCCGAACACACCACCTACTACGACGAGGGCGCTCTATACGCGCCGACCGAGGAACCCACCGACCGCGGCCAACTCGCCGCACTCCCCGATCCCTTCCCGGCGTCGCTGCGCGTCACGGCCATCCCCTCGGAATACGGGCCTAGCAACACTCCCAAGAACAGCCCCGCGGCGATCCGCCCTCACCTCAACCAGGGTTAACCGCCCCACATCGCGGTGTTGACCTCCGCGTTATGCACATAGTTGCGATGCGCGATGTGCGCGTTGAGGTGCATGTCGAAAACCACCTCACTCATCTCGTCCGCCCAGCCCTGCCAGTGCTGCACCCGCTCCAGAAATGCTTCGAACGCCACGCCTTCCCAATTATGTTGCAAGCCAAGCAATTCGGTGGCTATCCCGTTGAGACGATCCTTCATCACCAGGCAAAACTGCCGCATCGCGTCGGCGGCGTCGACCAACTCGTCCTCGTTGACGGTGCGTCGCGCCATGATCAGCGCCCGTCAACCGCGCCGGCAGGTCTGATGCCGCCGAACGCGTCGGACGCGGTGTGCTCCATCTGCGCGTAGCCGGCGGCGGCAGCGGCCAACGATTCCCCGATCCAGCGCAGGTCGTCGAGCATCTGGCCGCACTCGTCGTCGATCTCGGCCCAGACGTCCAGATAGGCGCTGGCTGCTCGGCCGGTCCAGGTGCCCGCCAGCTCGTTCATTCGGCCGCCCAGCCTGCCCCGCAGGCCATCGATTTCGTCCGCCGCGCGTGTCGTGGCCCTTGCTGCATGAGCCAGCTCTGCACAGTAGACGCGAAGCTCCTCGGCCGCCATGCTGACCACCCCTCGAAAAGACTAGTATCCGCAGACTACTGTCACAGGCGGTCCACACGCGACTAGAACGAAGCGGAGATGGCGAGCTATGGCCGGTTGGCGAGACAGCGTGACGGAAGAAGCACAAGCCGACCTCGACGAGTTGGTGGACGCTGCAACCGGATTCGCGCTCGATCAGGTTGCCAACGCCGGTGAGTTCCTGCCGTTCGCCCTTGCGGTGTCCAACGGCGGCGAACGTCAGGCCATTGCACCTAACTACCCCCGCGGTTCTGAGCTGCCGATAGCCGAGCAGATCGCCACACAGTGGCGCGCGCTCACCGACTTGAAAGACAGCCTACGGGCGGCGGCGGTCGCGGTGAACGTCAGACTGACCGAGGCGAACCAGGACGGTATCGAGATCAGTATCGAGCACCGCGAGGGCGCGGCGATCGGCCTGATCTTCCCCTACGCGCGTGACTCCGGCGGCGCCTACCAGCTGGAAGCGCCTTCGGCGCACCGGGAACATCCCCGCATCTGGGTGTCGTGACGCGCTACCCGGGCGGCGGCAGAGCCCGCAACACCGCCAGGGCCTCCGCGACGCGATCTTCGAGGTCTGCGACGTCGGCACCCACCCACTCGGCAACGTAATCGCTTGCCCCGGCAATGGTTTCGTTGATCATGCTAGCCAATTCCTGAGCGCCCAGGCCCATCACGCCGGGATCGATGTACAGACCGGTCATGCGCCGGTGACCGTTGAGACTCACCTCGACCGCACCCGTATGGTGTGCCGCGGTAAAGGATTCGGCGCTCATCCGGCGAACCTGTTCGTCAAGAAGAGACATCACGATGTGTGCCTGATGCACCATCTGCGCAACCCGAGGATGGTTGGCTCTGCTCATGGCATGTCCGTCGATTCAAGCGGCCGGATCTCGGCTTCACAAGTCTAGCCAGCTGAAACGTTGAATGCGCAGGAGCGCCTATCCTGCGCCAGGCCCTGCCAAAACGGCTTCACGCCGTGATGAGACCGGCTAGGCGCGCCGTTGGCGGTCCGCGCTATATTAAGGGATAATGTCCTTTAAATAGACTTGTGCACAAAGCGATGGGAGGCCACTGGGCGTGGACGACAAGAAGACGCCGGCGAGCGGACCACCACACCGCATGGGCCAGCAACGTCAACGTCAACGAATCCTCGAGTTGGTGCGCCAACACGCCGAGGCGGTGGACGCGGCCGAACTCGCCGCCCAGACCGGACTGCATCCGACCACGGTGCGTTTTCACCTCGACGCGTTGTGCAGCGATGGAATCGTCGAACGTACCCGGCTCGCGCGGCCCAGCGTGGGCCGTCCCCGCACCGGTTACCTTGCGGTGCGCGAGCGGCTCGGCTATCGAACCCTGGCCGAGATACTGGCACTGGAACTGGGAGACACCACCGACAAGCGCCGTCGCCGTGCCCAAGCAGCCGGCCGACGATGGGCAGAGCGGATAGCCAACGACTCGACGCGTGAAGACATTGCCCCGCAAAATACTTCGAATCAACCCGGGCAGCCTGCGGAACTCGCGATACGCGCAGCACTGATCGCCAGGGTGTTCGACCGGATGGGATTCGGCCCTGAGTTGCAACCTGCCGCGGGATCGACGAGGGCCAGGCACCAGACGATTCATCTGCATAGCTGCCCCGTGCGGGAACTCGCCCGCGCCCACCCGGAAGTGAGCTGCGCCCTGCACCAGGGATTGCTGCAGGGCCTTCTCGCGAATTGGGCTGAAAACGAGGGTGATTCGGCTGCATCGCGGTCAGCAATGAGGGCCGAACTCGAGCCGTTCGTCCAACCGGAACTCTGTCTTGTGCGGGTCACCGGCCATGACTGAGTTACTGACGCTGCCGGGTAACGCCGTCGCAGATATCAGCGATCGCACGGATATAGAGGCGCTCTTGCGCAGGTTCTACGGCCGGGTGATGACCGACGACGTGCTGGCCGCGCCGTTCGGCGAGTTGCGCAGCAAAGGTCTGGAAATGCACATCCCGGTGATGGCCGATTTCTGGGAGACCGTGCTGTTTCGAGCTGGTCTCTACCGGGGCAGCGCACTGCACGCCCATCGGGATGTCCACCGACGAACACCGTTGAGTAGCAGTCATTTTGTCCGCTGGTTGACGATGTGGAACTACACAGTCGACGAAATGTTTCAGGGGCCCATCGCCGAGCACGCGAAGGTCCAGGGCGCCAGGATCGCCTGGGCCATGCACCGGCGGCTAACGGGCACGGACGCAGCAGAACTCGACGCCTTGATCACCCGCCAAACCGGCTGAGTCCGCGGTCCGGCCCGCTGACTCCGGTTGCCCTAAATGGTCTGATGACGCCCGAAGAATTCATGGTCTTCGTTGTAGCCGCCGTAGCCGCTACCGAGTTCGGAGTAATGCGCGACAAACTCGATGCCCTTGAGCCACTTCACATGTCGAAAGCCGTGCTGCAGTTCGTTACGCAGCCGCAGCGGCGCGCCGTGACCATAACTCACCGGTTCGCCGTTCATGTCGTAGGCCAGCATGGTCAAGTGGTGGCTCATCTGCCGGATCGGATGAGCCACGTAGTAGATCCCGCCGTCGGCGCCGGGCCCCAGTGAGTAGAACACCACCCAGTTGGCCTCGGGCAGCGGTTTGACGATGTCCATGATCGTCCGCATCGACACGCCACCCCATTTCGCCACGCCCGACCAGCCCTGAATGCAGAAATGCTGGGTGATCTGTTCGTGGTAGGGCAGGTCGCGCAAGTTCGCCAGCGAGAACTCGGTGGGGTTCTCGACGAGACCGTAGACCCGCAGTCGCCAATCCACGAAATTGTTTTTCTCGAGCTGTTTGTACTCAACCGATTCCGGGTAGGTGCCGTTGTGCCAGAAGTAGGGCGAGATGTCCTTTTCGGTGAACGCGCCAGGCTTCGGGTTGGCGTACTCGAATAGCCGCTGCAGCGGACCGATGAGCGCATACCCGACTCGCTGCACCGTCCGCGGATGCCGAAATGTCAACGGCGTGGCAATCACCCATCCGATGGCCACCACGACCATTGCTGCCGCGAAGATCCAGAATCCGACCCACCCGTTGTCGTCGCGGGCGGCGAACATGTGGTTGAGATTGCGCAACGCCTCGGTGGCGAAGACCAGCGTGACGTGGACGAGGATGAAGAACAGGAAATACACCAGCACCAGAAAATGCAGCGAGCGCGCGGCCTGAATGCTCAAGCGCTTACTGAGCATGGTGAAACGCATTGACAGGGCCGGCGACATTCCGAGACCGGTGATAAAGGCGAGCGGTGCGGCGATGAACACGGTGGTGAAGTACGCCAGCAGCTGCAACGCGTTATACGCCACCCATGTGTTGTCTACCGGCCAGCTCAACGACAGGTATTGAATTGCTACCGACGCGGCGTTGGGAAAGACGTCCCAGCTGGTAGGCACGATGTGCCGCCATTGACCGGTGGCGAACAGCAGCGCATAGAAGACCGCGCCGTTGAGCAGCCACAAGACGTCGATGCCGAGGTGCCACCACCGCGCCAGCCCAATGGAATGCCGAATTCCGGGCAATCCCAGCTGACGGGGCAGGGCAACTGAATCATCCTTGGCCGTCCACAGCGGGTCATCCGGCACCGGCTTTGCCACGCGCAACCACTCGTCCTTGCCCGGCGTGGCATTGCGACTGAAATAGAGCCGCGGATGATCGCACAGGATCTGGATTCCGGAGCGGATGATGAACATCATCAAGAACAGGTTGAAGAAGTGCGACCAGCCCACCCACGCGGGAATGCCCGGCCCACACCGGACGGGACATCGGTGCCGGGATATCGCTGGATGAACGCCTGGACGGCCGGCATGTTGTGCAGCCCTTTGCCCACTGCGACAGCCGCGACCAGCAGGGCAAACCCGATGGGAATCAACCACAGTAGGTTCAGCCACCTGTCACGACCGACGCGCAGGCGTGGAGCGATCGCCCGCTTGTCTTCTATACCGCCGGCCCAGGTCTCGGGGTTGACAATCTTCTCAGCAAGGCGCAACTCGGCGCGGTAGCCAAGGTCCAGCTCTGCATCGACGCGCGCGGCGGTAGCCGTTCCCGGCGAATCAACATGCATGACCGCGCTGCGACGCTCGCCAGGAAAGCTTCGGACATCGGGGGCTTGGTCGGTCATCTCGCGCCAATCTATTTTCTACAATATATGTTGTGTAAACAGTACGCCATGGCGTGCATGTTTGGGAGACCGGGCGCTGGCTTGGCCGGGGCGCTCCTAGCGTGCGGGATCGCGCCGAGCGCCGGGGACCCTACGACGGGTTACAAAATCGCGCTCACACGGAGCTCGGGGGGCGTTGCTTGACTCGTCAACACGTTGCCCGACTACGCGCGACAAAATCCGTCGCGCGCCTGAGGTTGTCGCTCAGAGGGGGCAACTGCGTACCGCCTGAACCCAACAGATCGACAGCCGTCCTCACGCAAGGAGGAGTCGCCGAAGCTCGCCGCCGCTACCGGCCAAACTCGCTGAATTAGTTGCGCTCCAACAGGTCCAGCAAGTAGCTGCCGTAGCCGGATTTGGTCAGGCTGCGGGCGTGGCGTTCCAGTTGCTCGTCGTCGATCCAGCCCAACCGCCACGCCACTTCCTCAGGGATGCTGACCTTGAGTCCCTGCCGGCGTTCCAGCGTCCGGACGAAGTCGGCGGCATCCAGCAGCGAGTCAAAGGTGCCGGTATCCAACCACGCCGTCCCGCGGGCCAGCACCTCCACCGCCAACCGACCCTGATCGAGATAGAACTGGTTGACCTCGGTGATCTCATACTCGCCACGCGCGGATTTCGTCAAACCCCTTGCGATTTCCACCACGTCGTTGTCATAGAAGTACAACCCCGGCACCGCATAATGCGATTTCGGCGTGGCCGGCTTTTCTTCCAGCGACACCGCCATGCCCTCGTCACTGAACTCGACCACCCCGTAGGCCGATGGGTTGGCCACCCAATAGGCGAAAATCGCGCCACCACTGACGGATTGGAACCTGGTCAAACTGGTGCCCAGACCGGGTCCGTAAAAGATGTTGTCCCCCAACACAAGTGCCACTGAATCGTTGCCGATGTGATCAGCGCAGATGACAAATGCCTGTGCCAGTCCCTCGGGACGATTCTGGGTGGCGTAACTGATATTGACCCCTAAGTGCCTGCCGTCGCCGAGCAGGCGGTGAAAACCGGGCGCATCGTGCGGGGTTGTGATCAGTTCGATGTCACGGATGCCGGCCATCATCAAAGTGGTCAACGGGTAGTAGATCATCGGCTTGTCATAGACCGGCAACAACTGCTTGCTGATACCCCTGGTGATCGGGTACAGGCGAGTTCCCGAACCACCGGCCAAGATGATTCCACGCATCAGCAGCTCCTCAATCGACCGAGTCCTCCTCGGTGAGTTCGGTAGCCGCCAGCGCCGCCGCCAAGTCGCCGTGCCGAAAGACTGCGGTCACGTGGTCTTGGACCACGCGGAACGCCGATGCGACCGTCTTGACGGACCTGACATCGTCGCGGTCCACCAACTGCTGTTCGACAACCACCACCCCCTCGTGCACGTACATCTGCCCCGGCTCGACCGTCGTCGTCACCGAATCAGCCCACCGGCGCAACGACTCATGACCCTGCACCGCCCCGTGCGCGTCACCGATGTCGATGTCGTCGCTTGACAACGACACCAACATCTCAATATCACCGGCATTCAATGCGTCATGCCAAGCCAGCACCGTAGCGATTTCCGACGTCGTCATGGTCTGCCAGTCTAAAGAGGCGTGCGGTCCAGCCAATTCCGCCACACGGCATCGTCGCCGAACACCTCGATACCGGTGTCGGCGACCGGAACTCGGCGCGCCATCGCCAGCAGCAGTTCGGCGGCGCGGCCGCGCAGCGCCACGGTCCCCTTGCCGTGCTGGTGCGACCAGGAAATCCGGCCATTGTCGACGACGATGGTCCATTCACCGGCGGCACCAAGGCCCGGATCGGTGGCGTGCAAATGTAAAGTGTCGCTCCCCTCGAGCGGAGGGGCCGCCCCGTCGCCGCCCGCCTGGACGACGATCCGCTCCAAGAATTCGCTGATCCCGTCGGCCGCGATATCCGGCTCGAGTGTGAATTCGCCCCCGACGGCGTTCGCGGCGTCGGCCCGGTGCACCGCCACCTCGTGCAGCCGGCGCCGGATCCACCAGCCCGCGGGGCGCTGACCGAGGAACGTCCACACCGGGGTTTGCGCTCCAGTCTGCTCGACCGCATCGACGAGACGCTGTGCGCCGCCACGCAGCCAGCTGATCGCGCCATCGAGATCCGCTGGGGGCTTGCCCTCTTCGACACTGCGCGGGTCCAAGAAGTTGTCCAGCCGATCGCGCACGATCTGTGCCGCCCAGCGGTCCCCGCGCCCGACGTGGCGGAACAGCTGCCCCAGATTCCATCCCGGGCAGGTCGGCACCGGCGTCGATTGGTCGACGTTACGGATGAGGTCGCCAAATGCCCGGGTCTGCTCAAGATATGCCGACGGGTAGTCCACGGCGGCCACGCTACTCGCGACCCACAGGTCGGTGTTTACCGCACGCGACTGGCCCCAACACGCACCACCACGGTGGGGGTCGGGAGCTGGCGCTGGGCCTTCGGCTACGGCGGTCGCGGTCGCGGTGGATCGTCGCAGAAGATGCGCCCCGAGTGCTACAGCTCGGCGTTCGGTTGGACGGTGATCGGCAGGCCGACCAGCGACAGCACGTGGTGAGCAGCTGCGCCCGGGGGTGCGACCAGCGTGACCGTGGTGTCGTGGCGCGCTGCGCGCTCGGTGGCTTCGAACAGCACGCTGACCGCGGCTGAGCCCAGATGGGTTACCGCGCTGAGGTCCACGCGCAGTTCCTGGGTGCCCGCGCGGGATGTCGTCGCGAGGAATCCGGCCAAGGTGGACGCGGCATGGGTGTCGACATCGCCGACGACGATGACGTACCCGTCGTCGGTGATACCGACGTCGAAGGTCGTCGATGGCGCAGCGGCAGGGACGCCCGGGCCTTGTCGCGGGTCGGTAACGATATGCGCCGAATGGGTTAACCGGTGCGTCGAGGTCACTGTCGTTCCGTGATTGTCATGGGTGACCACGGTGTCGGGGATCAGCATGTGCGCAAGCGCGAGGCCCCGTCCGCGGTTGTCGGCCGGGGTTGACGGCTGCCTCCAAACGCCGTGGTCAGTGACGGCGACCCGAACCCGCCCGTCATCGCCCAGAACCGCATCGATGTGCAGCGTCCCGCAAACCTGGTCGACATAGGCATGCTCGGCGGCGTTGGCCACGAATTCGCTGACGGCCTGTTCTAGGGGTTGGCCGCTGGTCTGGTCAGCTCCCAGCGTGACAAGCCACTGGCGCAGCTGATTTCGGATGGCGCGCTCGGCCTTGTAGTCCGCGCGCATCGTCGCGTGCAACGGCAGCGGCGGGATCCGGCGTTGGGCGGCTAGCAAGGTGATGTCATCGCTGTAGCCGGTGGCGCGGACGAGTAGCTCCACTGTGTGCGAACAAACCCGCTCGACCGCACGCTGCCCGGTGTCGAGCGGAAACGCTTGTCCGCGAAGGACCCTCGCTGTCACCTCGGCCAGTTCGGTGCTGCGGTGAGCCGAAGGCAGCCCGGGACGTTCGATGATTCCGTCGGTGTAAAGGAGCACCACATCGCCGAGTGCAAGGTGTGTGGTGCGGACGGGAAACCCACACCCGCTGCCGAGCGGGCCGGCGCCGGTGGGTTCGAGATACCGTGGCATGCCGTGCGCATCAATGACCAGTGGTGGTGGGTGGCCAGCCGTGCAGTACTGCGCATCACCGGTTGTAGTGTTCAGCGCTACCACGCAGATTGTTGCCGACTTGGCGCCGGCGATGTCGGCGGCGAAGTCGTCGACAGCCCGCAGCGCCGACGCAATATCAGTTGCGCCGCTGAGGAATATTCGGGTCGCGGTACGCAGTTGAGCCATCACCGCGGCCGCGGCTACGCCGTGACCAACCACGTCGCCTACCACCAGCATCAGCGATCCATCGGAGGTGGGGATTGCGTCGAACCAGTCGCCTCCCGCAGCGGTGTCTTCGGTTGCCACCAGATACGCCGCGGCGAGGTCGGCCCCGGGTAGCACCGGCAGCTGCGGGGACAACAGCGCACGTTGCATTACCGAGGCCGAGTCGCGCAACGACTCATATCGACCGGCCATCTCCCGGGCTCGCTGCTCGGCAGTCAACCGCTCAACCACCTGCTTGGTAGTGTCCGCGGCCACAAATACCACTCCGACCACCTCGCCGCGCGCCGAAAGTTGCGGGACCGCAGTGATATTGAGGTAGTGCTCTTTTAGCCCCAACCCGTCTAGGTCAACGTGCAGACGAAAGTCGGACACGCTGAGGGACTTCCCGGACCGATAGATGTGGTCGTAGTCGATCAATCCCGGGCCGCTCAGTTCCGGGGCAAGCTCTTCGATCGGTACGCCAGACACGCCTCGCGGATAGTACGCACGAAACGCCGCATTGCCTGTCACCAGCTTGTGCTGCGGCCCCTCAAAGGAGCCCACGATCAGCGGAAGAGCATCGTATGCCCGGCGCACTGCCGCGGCATCGCCGACCAGATCGTCGCGCTCATCGGCGCCAAGGTCGGAAGAGCCGTTGTGAGCGCCAGTTTCAGGGACCCCGACGCCTAAGCCGCGCCGCCTCCTATCGCTGGCCACGTCCGCCGACGATACGCCCGTCACGACTGGTTGTCGGCCGAAATTACAGTTGATCTGCCGCAATTGGCCAACGAACGGATTCGTTGTCCAATAACGATTACGGTGGGATGCCGCGAGCGATTGGGAATCGACGTCCCAGATCTTCGCCGTACAACGCAGGCTCTTAGCTACGCAGAGTTTGATGCGGACTGCGGCCGTAGGCCGCACGGTAATACACCGCGAACCGGCTGGCGTGGTCAAAGCCCCAGCGCCGCGCGATCTCGGCCACGGTGGTCTCGGTCCGGGTGCTGGTGAGCAGTTGCTGGTGAGCGCCATGCAAGCGAACTCGCCGAACATATTCCATCGGTGTGCAATCCATGTGCTTGCGGAACATGTATTGCAGCGCCCGCGGAGTCACGTAGATGGCCTCCGCGATCGCGGTCAGGCAGATATCGCTGTGAGCGTTTTCGTCGACATAGGCGACCGCTCGGCGCAGCAGGGTCGGTGTGCTGTCGCGGCGATCTTCGATGGTGGGATCGGCCAGCGCGGTGTTGGGGAAAGCGCTGAGCAAAGTGGCTGCCAAATGGTCGGCGGCGGTGGCCACGACGAGGGGTGATTCCGCAACAGACGACTCATCGCACGCCAGCGCCCACAAATATTCGATCGTGTGGTTGATCCGTCGGCACGCGGCCGGGGATACGGGGCGGTGGCCCGTCAGCCGTACAGGTGTGGGATAGCGGCTTGGCTCGGTAGCGGCCACGCGCTGTAGCAGCAAGGGCTCGACCAGGACCAGGTCGAAGTGCGAGTGAACACAGCGTCCGGTGAACGGGCGGTCGGGTAGGCCCATGATCATGGCGTCGTACGGGCCGTAGGAGTCCATCGATCCGTCGGGCAGGCATTGGTGAACTGTCCCTGACAGCACCCGGCTCAGGCGAACCTTGCCCAATGGAGCGGCAGTCCAGCCAATGTCATAGCTAAGCCGAACCTCGTCGAGGCTGACCGGACCGAGCACACCGCGGCGGACATACAGCCGGGTCGGGGGATCAGGGCGGGCGCCGACACGCATCGTGGCATACGTCCGGGACAGGAACGCTTCGGTTTTATCGAGGTTATCGGTGTCGATAACGACCGTCGGCGCGCTCACCGCGGGCCTGGTTGCTTTAGCCTCGATCCACGGATGGATTGGGTTCGTTTCGGGTGTCGAGATGAGGAAAGTGCCTTTTGACCTGGGATGATTGGAGTTTCCAGACAACAATCGTCCAGCTCAAGAAAGGCACTTTCGGTGAGAGTGTGTCACAGGTTCGCGCCCTCGTCGGCGGTGTTCGATGATGACAATCTCGTGTCGTGTGCTGGTTTGGTGCCGGTGATGA